>NZ_JAGXCY010000028.1 GCF_018310695.1 Paenibacillus sp. Marseille-Q4541
TAGCTAATGCGCCGCAGGCCCATCCATAAGTGACAGATTGCTCCGTCTTTCTTTCCTCTCCCATGCGAGAGAAGAACCTATCCGGTATTAGCTACCGTTTCCGGTAGTTATCCCAGTCTTATGGGCAGGTTGCCTACGTGTTACTCACCCGTCCGCCGCTAAGTCTCAGAGAAGCAAGCTTCTCATCGACTCCGCTCGACTTGCATGTATTAGGCACGCCGCCAGCGTTCGTCCTGAGCCAGGATCAAACTCTCCAATAAAGTTATTGAAAAGAGCGATAAGCTCATTTAGAAAATGCTGACGAGAACTTAACGTTCTCTTTTTTTCAATTTGTTATGACCAACAAATTGAAATTGTATTACTCACTCATGAGTTTCACTTGCGTAAAACTCCTCGTTGTTCAGTTTTCAAAGATCAATCTCGCTAACAACTCTTGTCGTCAGCAACTTTTATATCATATCATGTCCGGTTTAGAAATGCAAGCTTTTTTTCTGAAGTTTTTTTGACTTCGTTAGAAAAGCAGGTTATTCAGTGTGTTGCTTACTGGCTAACTTTCTTGGCCGGAATTAGAATATACCATGCTGATAAATAGATTGCAACCCTTTTTTCAAAAAAATTATAAAGGGTCTTTTTCATTGCTACTACAAGGTAAAGTCGTTCTCAATTTATAGCACTACACTTATTCTATATCTCTCGGTATATAAAATAAAGGAGCCCTACTATAAAGCAGCAGCTCCTCTTCACCCCTATTACATTATCCAATAATAATTCGCCCTTCTGGATGACGATAGAGACTCTTTGTTTGTTTCGGTCTAATTGCATACGCAATAGTCAGCGGGCCGATTCGCCCGATAAACATCGTTACGGTAATAATCAATTTTCCCAAGTCAGTGAGTTCCGGTGTTAAGCCTACAGATAATCCAACCGTCCCTACTGCGGATGCAGCTTCGAACATTATAGCTAAAAATGAAGCATCCTCAGTTGTAAGTAACAACATGTTAACAACCATAAATATACCTAGCGTGATAATTATAATGGTCATTGCACGCATGACTAGACCTTGAGGTACGCGGTGACGGAAGAACACAATATCCTTTCTACCTCGGACCATCGCAGACAAGGCACCGATCATAATAAGGAACGTCGTTGTTTTGATACCACCACCTGTTGATCCTGGAGAAGCTCCTATAAACATAAGCAATATAAAGAAGAATTGTGTAGCTGAACGCAATTCTGTTACGTCTATCGTGCTTGTCCCAGACGAACGGGTAGACACCGACTGGAAGAAGGACGCGTAGATCTTATGCGAAAAATCAAGCGAACCTAATGTTTTAGCGTTGGTAAATTCAAAAACGAACAACACGATTGCACCAACGGCTATCAGCACACCGGATACGGACAGCACCATTTTTGAATGTAGGGACAGTCTCCGCTTTTTGGGATACTCAAATAGGTCATTCAGCACGACAAACCCTAGTCCACCCGACACGACAAGAATCGTTGACACCGTATTAAACAACCAATCGCCCGTATAATTTTGAAAACTGTTACCGAACAGGTCAAAGCCGCCATTGTTAAACAGAGAAACCGAATGAAAAATACCATAATAAAGCGCCTTGAAGAAAGGCATATCTAAGGACCATCTCATCGTAAAAATGACAGCAGCAATTCCTTCAATGGTGAAAGAAAAAATAAGAACCTTACGGATAATCCGGACGACCCCTTCCATGGTGTCAGAATTAATCGCCTCTTTTAAAAGAAGCCTGTCCTTCAAGGAGAGTTTCCGTCCGAATAACAGTGCAATCAAAGTCGCAATCGTCATAAAACCAAGACCACCGAGTTGCATGAGCACCATAATGACAGTTTCACCAAATAGGGTAAAGGTCGTTTCTACATCTACCACGACCAGGCCTGTAACACAGGCTGCAGAGGTTGCGGTAAACAGTGCATCTATAAAACGAAGCGAATGACCACTCTGGTTGGACATAGGCAGCATTAATAACACGGTACCAATTGCGACGATCAATAAGATACCTGCAACTAATATAAATGGCGGAGAGGCCAGCTTTTTGGTGAAGCCTACATTTTTCAAAATACATCTCGCCCTTCTCATAACTCCTTACCAAAAACTCAATTACTTTAAAAGAGGAACAACCTCAAGCAAAATCTGCTCAGCTGTTCCTCTATGACCTCTTATCTAATTAATAACCTATTTATACTAGGAGCTTGTCCTTCTTAGTCCAGTGCACGATGACGCATATGTGGGAAAAGAAGTACGTCACGAATGGATGGAGCATTAGTAAGCAACATCACCAGACGGTCTACACCGATACCAAGTCCGCCTGTCGGAGGCATACCGTATTCCAGCGCACGAATGAAGTCATCATCCATATCATGTGCTTCATCATTACCATGTTCTTTCTCCAGCAGCTGTGCTTCAAAACGCTGACGTTGATCAATTGGATCATTCAGCTCACTAAATGCATTGGCATGCTCACGACCTACGATAAAGAGCTCAAAACGATCCGTAAAGCGTGGATCTTCTTCGTTCTTCTTCGCAAGCGGAGAAATTTCAACAGGATGACCATATACGAAGGTTGGTTGAATCAATGTTTCTTCAACAAATTCTTCAAAGAACGCGTTCAGAATATGTCCGAATGTCATGTGGGGCTCAACAGGCACATTATGCTCTTTAGCCAAACGATGAGCTTCCTCATTCGTCATCTGAGCACCAAAGTCAACGCCTTTCACTTCTTTGACCGCATCAACCATGGATACACGGCGCCAGTCTGGTGTAAGGTCAACTTCGCGTCCTTGATAATCAATCTTAGTTGTTCCAAGGACCTCTTGTGCGATATGTGCAACCATATTCTCTGTAAGTTTCATGATGTCCTTATAGTCTGCATAAGCCTCATACAATTCGATCATGGTGAATTCAGGGTTGTGACGCGTAGAAATCCCTTCATTCCGGTATACACGGCCGATTTCATATACTTTCTCCAGGCCACCAACAATCAGACGCTTCAAGTGCAATTCAATCGCGATACGCATGTATAGCTCCATATCAAGCGCGTTATGATGCGTAATAAACGGACGAGCAGCAGCACCGCCTGCAATCGAATGCAGCGTTGGTGTTTCTACTTCCAAGAAGCCTAGCGAATCTAGGTAACGACGCATGGACTGAATGATTCTGGAACGGGAAATAAACGTTTGTTGCACTTCCGGACTCATAATCAAATCCACATAACGCTGACGATAACGTAATTCTACGTCTTTTAGACCTTGGAATTTATCAGGCAGTGGATATAAGGATTTGGAGAGCACTTCAAGCTCAGTAACTTTTATTGAAGTCTCGCCTGTTTTCGTTTTGAAAACAACGCCTTTTACACCAATAATGTCCCCGAGATCAAGAATTGTAAAAGCATCGTACTGAGCTTCAGAAACGGTATCTTTACGAACATAGATCTGGATTCGCCCGCTTAGGTCCTGAATATGCGCAAAACTAGCTTTACCCATACCACGTTTAGCCATAATGCGTCCTGCAAGACTTACTTCAATATGTTTTTCTTCGATTTCTTCTTTGGTCAAGTCATTATATTGTTTCAAAACATTACCGGCTTCATCCGTACGTTCATACTTTTTACCAAAAGGATCAATACCAAGAGCGCGCAGCTCATCTAATTTTGCCCGTCTGATCTGTAAAAGCTCACTGAGCTCCTGTTCTGTGCTAACCACTTCATCCGTCATTTGCCTTCTTCAACTCCTTAATTATTATGTATCTTCTTATGCAGTAATCTATGCAGCCTAAAAGATACAAGTAGATGCCCTACTTCTAAGGCTTGCTACCGATTGTATAAAGCCTTCAAAACACAACCTGATCGAAAAAAAGCTTCCCCTAGGGAAGCTCTCTTTCGTATCCCGATCATTTGTATGATTACTTCTTAATATCAACAATTTTATACTGGATAACGCCTGCAGGAACGCTCACATCAACAACCGTTCCTTTACCTTTGCCAAGAATGGCTTTGCCCACAGGGCTTTCATTTGAAATTTTATTTTGAAGCGGGTTGGATTCTGCTGTACCGACGATAGTATATTCAACAACATCGCCGAACTCCATATCCTCAACCGTAACTGTTGCACCGATTCCTACTGTATCCGTGCCAATCTCGTCACTGTTGATAATACGTGCGTTGCGGAGCATTTTCTCGAGAGTGAGTACGCGACCTTCGATAAAGGCTTGTTCATTCTTCGCATCTTCATACTCTGAGTTCTCACTAATATCACCGTATCCAATTGCTACTTTAATCCGTTCAGCAACCTCGCGGCGTTTGACGGACTTCAAGTTCTCGAGTTCATCCTCAAGCTTCTTGAGTCCCTCTTGGGTAAGAATGACTTCTTTATCGCTCATGTTAACCGATTCTCCTGTCATGGGAATAATATGGTACCATTTCAAAAACTCGTCTGAAAAAACGATATGCTAATCTTAAAAAAACAGAACAATCTCGTTCTCTTGATGTCATTTATACATAAAACCATCTTGCCGAATTTATACCAAAAAATTATAGGGTAACGATATACAAAAGTCAATGTTCCCCCTGTATCTTAGCAGGCGCAGTCGGTGTTAATCGGTTCTTGATCGATATCTTTACTCTCTTCTTCTGAATTCGACTCATTTCGAGGGAGATTCTCCAAGAAATTGTTCAAAATATCAACCATCTCGTCTCGTTTGGTTCCTTCCATGATCGCATCTTTAATTCGGGCAGAACCTTTTAGGCCTTTCAAATACCATGACAGATGTTTCCGCATTTCTCGTACAGCTACACCCTCCCCTTTGAGGGCAATCAGACGATCCATATGCAAAATAGCAATTCGCATTTTCTCTTCCGGTGTTGGATCTGCCACAAGTATACCTTTTTCCAGGTACTCAATGGTTCTATACAGCATCCATGGATTCCCCAAAGCGGCGCGGCCAATCATAATCCCATCGACTCCGGATTCCTCTAGTCTTCGCTTCGCTTCTTCCGGAGAGGAAATATCCCCATTCCCGATAATTGGAATGGATACCGAATCCTTAACTTCCTTTATAATATCCCAGTCTGCGCGGCCGGTATACAGCTGTTCTCTCGTTCTACCATGTAATGCAATCGCTTTGCCACCGGCACTTTCCACAGCACGCGCATTTTCGACAGCATATATATGGTCATGATCCCAGCCAATCCGCATTTTTACGGTAACCGGTTTTGATACTGCATCAACTACAGCGGATACCATTTCGTGAATCTTATTCGGATCCAAGAGCCAACGTGCTCCCGCATCAATTTTATTGATTTTGGGTGCAGGGCAGCCCATATTGATATCAATAATATCCGCATTGGTCTCTTGGTCAACTACCTTAGCTGCCGCAACCAACGATTCACGGTTACCACCAAAAATTTGGAGACTGAGTGGTTTCTCTCGTTCATCTACAAACAACATCTCGCGTGTACGTTTATTGCCGTTCAGAATCCCTTTATCACTGACCATCTCTGCACAGACCAATCCAGCGCCAAACTCTTTAGCAATGAGACGAAAAGCTGGATTACTTACCCCCGCCATCGGAGCAACAACGACCTGATTTTTCATTTCTATATCAGCAATCTTAAGCATTCTGGTTTTGTTTCACTCCTTTTACTGCTCTATTGTTCTAGAATGGTTATATTTATCACATTTAAACGTTCAAGTTCAATAATCGACAAGAAAAAATGTTTTTCTACTGTTGCTCCTTCTGAAATTCAGTAAGGGAAATGGCAAGAACATCTGCAATTTTGACAAGTTGCTCCTGTGTTGGACCACGAGTTCCCCGTTCAATCATGCCAAGCATGGCAAGGGATATTCCCGTTTGCTCCGCCAACGAATGCTGGGTTAAACCTTTTAATTTTCGGAAAGCGCGGATCCGTCTGGCCAGGTGCATGTTTTCCACCGCTGTATTCCATCCCTTTCATTCAGTCTCTCAAGAGCTGTTTGTACAAAATAAGAAATATCGCCAGATTTCCCACGGACAACATCAGACAAAGGAACCAATACAAATGCCCTCTCTATCATCCTCGGATGTGGGAGAATAAGCGCTTCTGTATTCATTTCGACTCCCTCATACCATAATAAGTCGAGATCCACAGTTCTTGGACCCCATCTTATATCACGAACACGTCCCAGCTGCTTCTCGATATCAAGCATGCAATTCAGCAGTTCCTGAGGGGATAAAATCGTATTTACGGAAATGGCCATATTAATAAACGCTGGCTGATCGGTATAACCTACGGGATCAGTTTCATACAAATCCGAACAAGCAATGACCTTGATCCCATCTTGTCCATTCAGCAAAGTAATGGCAGACATGAGTGTCTGCTCCCGATCGCCTAAATTAGCCCCTAAAGCAATATAAGCCTCTGACGTATCAGAGGTTGACTGTGCATTCATGAATCGTTATCCCACTTTCCTAGTGCGATGTAGTTCTATTGTGACTCCTTCAAAATGAATATCGAAAGGAGGATGCGGTTTCGTTACCTTTACCACAAGCGCATCCACACTAGTATAAGTCTCAAGTAGGGAAGATGCAATATATTCACCTAAAGCTTCAATTAATTGGAATGATTTATTTTCAACGATATTTTTCACATGTTCATGAATTTCCGCGTAATTTATCGTCTTGGTTAGATCATCATGAACACCAGCTTCCTGCAGATCCATATCCAGTTCTAAATCAATATAAAATCGCTGACCAAGCTTACGCTCTTCTTCAAATACCCCATGATATCCAAAGTACTCCATACGGTGAAGTTTCATTTTATCCATTATTAGATTCCTCTCTTCCTTGGTACAGCATAGCATCACACATGTCTACTGTACGCTTGATTTGGGCTACATCATGTACTCGCACCATTTGAGCTCCTTGTGCAATCCCAAAAGCGACTGTTGCTGCCGTTCCTTCAACCAGGTCATCAACGGGAAGTTGCAACGTATTACGAATAAATCGTTTACGGGAAGTAGCGAGCAGAACGGGGTAACCAAGCTCGACTAGAGTACCTAATGATATCATCATTTGCAAATTATGCTCATGGTTTTTCGCAAATCCGATGCCGGGATCAAGAATAATATTGTCCTTATGGATACCAGCTTGTAGGGCAAGATCTATGCTTTCTTTTACATCGGTAACCGCATCTTTAATAAAGTCGTTGTAATTCGTATTCTCCCGATTATGCATCAGGATTACAGGGCACCCCTTCTCTTGCGCAAGAGATGCCATATGTTTATCGGCTTTGAGTCCCCAAATATCATTAATGATGTGCGCTCCTGCATCTATAGCAGCTCTTGCTACATCAGCCTTATACGTATCTATAGAGATCGGTATATGAGGTGCCCGCTTATATAAAGCTTCAATAACAGGAACGACACGTTCAATTTCTTCAGCACTCGAAATTACCGTGTGTCCCGGACGAGTTGATTCTCCGCCAATATCAATAATATCTGCACCTTGCTCAAACAGCTCTATTGCGTGATTAACAGCACGCTCTACCGAATCGTATTGACCACCATCGGAGAAGGAATCCGGGGTTACGTTTACAATTCCCATAATAAGCGTCCTGTCACCCAGCTTCAAAGTCATCTCGCCACGCTGATATGTACGTTGGTATAGTCTAGGTTTCAACATCTTTTCTACCTGCTTTCTTGCGATATAAATCCAGCAGCCTGCGCGTATTCGGTCCCATTTGGCCGTTCTGAACCTGAATCACTTCTCCTTCCGGAAAACCAAGCAGTGCTGTTATGGGAATGAGCTCTTGTATGGAACTTGTCATAAATACTTCATCAGCCCGGCATAGTTCCTGCGTTGTGAACATACCTTTTACAACCGAGATGCCTAGTTCACTCGCAGCTTCCATAACGACCTCTCTCGTTATTCCGGGCAATATGCCTGTTGTTGTATCAGGTGTATAAAGGACGTCGTCCGAAAAGAAGAATAGATTGCTGACAATCCCTTCTGCAAGATGCCCCTCTTTAGTCAGCATTAAACCTTCCGCCTGAGATTGCACGGCTAGTTTATACTGCATAAACTCCCTCTTCGCCAGGATGTTATTCATGTAATGCAAAGATTTATGCCGAATATGACCCTCAGGCGTGTTCCGAATCGTAGTTAGCAACTGCAAAGGCTTCCCTTTGGTGTACCATTCATCATCCAGCTTGGGCAATGCCTTGGCAAAAAGGAGATGATTCGGCTCACGATAATCTGCTAAAGGTAAGCCCAAAAGCTCTTCACCTGCAGAGACGGTATATCGAAGATAGCCATCCTCGAGTCCATTGGCTTCCAGCAGCTCATCAATGAGCTGCTCTAGCTTCTGATCGTCCCGCTGAAAAGGAATGCCTAGCTCCTCACACCCCTCGCTGAGTCGCTGAAGATGACGTCCCAATAAAGAAGGCTTTCCCTCGTAGGTTCGAAACGTCTCAAATAAACCCATACCGTACAAGAAGCCGTGATCCATTACTGGAATCGCGGCTTTCGTTGTCTCTGTCAATTGCCCATTCATCATGACATACTGCATCTTAAGCACGTACCTTCTGGCGAAGGAAGTTACGGAGCATATGATGTCCGTAGTCAGTAACTATAGATTCAGGGTGAAATTGTACGCCTTCAATTGGATATTCCTTATGTCTAAGGCCCATAATTTCGCCTTCTTCCGTCTCTGCCGTGATTTCAAGGCAATCGGGAAGGCTTTCCCTCTCCACTAATAGAGAATGGTATCTCGTTGCTGTGAAAGGGGATGGCATTCCCTCGAACACAGACTCTCCTCCATGATGAATAGGCGATGTTTTCCCATGCATCAATCGCTCTGCCCTAATGACTTTCCCCCCAAAGGCTTGACCAATGGCTTGATGTCCGAGACAAACACCAAACATCGGAATTTTACCCTTGAAATGATGCAGTAGCTCCAGACTAATTCCCGCTTCATTCGGTGTACATGGACCTGGCGAAATTAAAATATGATCCGGGGAAAGTGTCTCTATTCCTGCAATATCAATCTCATCATTCCGGCGTACCTCAACTTCCTCACCTAGCTCACCTAGATACTGCACGAGGTTATACGTAAAAGAATCGTAGTTATCAATAACCAAAATCATGTTAAAAAACCTCCTCTAGTTCTCTTCTCTGCTTCGCTGCCTTGCAGCTTCTTCACTATACTGTACAGCCTTCATAACTGCTCTTGCTTTGTTCTTCGACTCCCTGTATTCACGGTAAGGATCGGAATCAATAACAACACCAGCACCTGCCTGGATATAACCGATATCATCCTTGACCGCAAGAGTGCGAATAATGATATTCAGTTCCATATCCCCTTGATAAGAAATCCAGCCAATGGATCCTGTATAAGGTCCTCGTCTTACCGGTTCAAGTTCCTCGATAATCTCCATGGTTCTTACCTTAGGGGCGCCTGTAATCGTTCCTCCCGGGAATGTAGCGGCAATCACATCAAATGCATTTTTACCTTCCGCCAAAAATCCTTCTACTTGTGAGACCAGGTGCATCACATGCGAATAATATTCGATGGTCATAAGCTCGGGAACTCGGACTGAACCATACTTAGCCACTCTGCCGATATCATTGCGTTCGAGATCAACGAGCATGATATGCTCTGCACGCTCTTTCTCGGTATTCAGCAGCTCTTCAGCCATATGCTTGTCCTCTTCTGAAGTTGCCCCTCTGCGCCTGGTCCCTGCAATAGGTCTTGCAATCACCTTACCCTGGTCCAGCTTAATTAGAAGCTCCGGAGAACCACTTACAAGCTGAAACTCCGGTGTCTGCACGTATCCCATATAAGGGGACGGATTAATAACACGAAGCCATTCATACACATCATCAGGAGAAGTATGAAGCATCTTGTCCTGTCTCAGTGAAAGATTCACCTGAAAGACATCACCCTGCCGGATATAGTCCTGCACCTTTCGCACCGCCTGTTCAAAGGCTTCCTTCGCAAAAGGAGATTCCCATCCCTCAGCTACATCCGTATGTGCATCTCCCTCAAGTCTTGCCTTCTCCAGCCTTCTTGTCCGCTGTTCTTGTTCGTCAACATAATGAGGGGCTTCTGCAGACTCTACGATATGTTCCCACCTAAGAAGCATGTTTTCTGCCCGTAAGGCTGCTTGCTTGAACTGCTGCTCAAGCGTCTGATCTTGGTTTAGGACGGTGTGAACAGAACAATAGATATATTCTTCTTCATGATCGATCGTCCACACTTCTTCAAACCGCATCCACATATAATCCGGAAGATTCGGATCATCCATAGCCAGTTCAGGCAGCTTCTCTAGGGAACGGGCCACATCATAACCTAGATATCCTACAACTCCACCAAAAAAGGAAGATATCCCTTGAGACTGTGGAGCACGGTAGGGGCGAATCCAATCCTCAATTAATTGCAGTGGTTCTCCCTCCATCGTGCTTTGCAAATGAAAAGTGTACTTCTCGCTTGCTTCTTTCGAAACGTCGAGATCCTTCACTTCAGCCTTCTTTCCTTTGCCAGTAATAATAGAAACCGGGCATAGTCCAAGATAGGTGTATTTGCCTCCCTTCCCGCTTTCCAGTACAAAGGCGTAGGGAGAAGCTTGCTCCCATGCGGGCTTCCAAGAATGAGGCATTGAAGGTTTCTTGAGCTTCATCTTGATTATATACGGAAGCAACGTCCACTCTTCTTTGCTCCATGCTTTCCATTCATCGTAGGTTGTAGATACCTTGTTCATGTGTGATTCTTTCCTCCAGGCTGACCTTGTCTATTGTTTGTTAGTATACTAAAGCATGCTTCTTTTTAAAAGTATCTGCTTTTCAGTTTTCCAATATGGGAAAATACTTCTACGTTTTATGTTCATTATCAAAAAAATCCCCTGCGCCTTAGCAAAATCTGCGGCACGGGGGATTATGGGTTTACACGTTCAACTAAAGCACAGGTTCTACTGTACCCGTGTTATTCTTAACCTTCAAAATTGTAAAGAGGTGTACTCAGATAGCGCTCACCGTTACTTGGAACGATTGCAACGACACGTTTACCTGCACCAAGCTCTTTTGCTACTTTCAAAGCGGCACGAATTGCTGCACCGGATGAAATACCAGAAAGAATTCCCTCTTCTTTGGCAACTTGACGCGCGGTCTCAAATGCATCCTCATTTTCAATATGAATGATTTCATCATAAATATCACGATTAAGAATTTCAGGAATAAAATTGGCACCGATTCCCTGAATTTTATGCGGCCCTGGAGAACCTCCTGCCAGGATTGGGGAAGCAGCAGGTTCTACTGCATAAATTTTGATCTCTGGGAAGGACTCTCTTAGCACTTCACCCGCACCTGTAATGGTACCACCCGTACCAATTCCGGCTACAAATGCATCCAGAGAACCACCTACAGATTGAATCGCTTCTACAATCTCAGGTCCCGTAGTCTCCCGGTGAATCTTAACATTGGATTGGTTCTTGAATTGTTCTGCCATGAAGTATCCTGGATTTTCCTCCACAATCGCTTCTGCCTTCTTAACCGCACCATTCATTCCTTCAGATCCTGGAGTAAGGACAAGCTCAGACCCATATGCACGAAGCAAATTACGACGCTCCAAGCTCATTGTCTCCGGCATAACGATAATCGAACGATACCCTTTAGCTGCTGCTACCATTGCTAAACCGATACCTGTATTACCGCTGGTTGCTTCAACAATCGTGTCACCTGGTTTGATACGTCCGGATTGCTCTGCATCCTCTATGATACTGATTGCAATACGGTCTTTTACACTTGATCCTGGATTCTGATATTCGAGTTTTACATAAACTTCAGCACTACCCTCAGGTACAATACGATTCAAGCGAACAAGTGGTGTTCCTCCGATAAGTTCAGTAACATTATTGACAACCTTAGCCATGACAATTGCCCTCCTTGGTTAGATAAGATAGTAAATTTATTGCTTCTTATATTCCATATAAAATGCGGATTCTAGTTGTATAAAATGAACTGTGGACTATGCTTAGTTCTAGCTGTTCACGTTGCAAGCCAACACATTCGTCCTGTCACTCTCTATCCATTTCCCACGCATACATTTCCGACTAAAACAGTGGGTATTTATAACTTTAATATTATCAACCTTGATCCATAATGTCAATATCGCTGAGTAAAAATCAAAAAAAGAAGAGACCTCTTCCATTAGGAAGCAGGTCTCTCCATGTGAACCCTCGTCTCCGCTCCATATTTGCTACGAAGCTGCTGTTCCACCTCTGTCAGTGGACTTGCTTCGTTTAAAGCAAGCATCATTCGAATATCTTCCAAGGCCTCTTCATACGTCATGCCCTGTTTTTCTTCTATGTCGTTGAGACGAATAATGATGTAGTGCTCACCTACTTGCACGGGGCCTGCAACATCTCCGATTTCAATCTCTGACGCTAATTTCAACATTTCTTCTGGTTGGAAGGGATCATTCTCTTCAACGAATCCAAGTCTGCCTTTTGACTCCCGGCTATACTCATCGGTGGATTCATCCTCTGCTACTTCCCCGAACGCTTCACCATCTTCAATACGTTCAAGTGCATCATTCGCTGAGTCTAGGTCATCCACTTGGATCATCGAAAGATCAAACTGACGTGTAGGCTTATAATCTTCCTCATGCTCGTCATAATATTCTTGTATAGCTTGTTCACTGACAGTAATGTCTTTTGTAGCAATTTTCTCAAGCAAAATGTGATAGGTTGCCTCTGCTCTCAGATCTTCCGTGCTCATATCGAACTGATTCCACATCTCATCATAAAAAGCTTGTTCCGAAGAATAGCCTTCCATAGAAGATTGTAGTTCCTTATTTACCTCAGATTCGGTTACGGTCAGCCCTTGTAATCGGGCCTCTGCGAGAACAGCTTGACGATTAATCATGTCCATCAGAACATTGTTGCCGTAACGTGTCTTAAGCGCATCTACCCATTGTTTTTCTGAAATCATCTCACCTGCGATACTTGCAACAGGCTCTTCTTTTTCCGAAGCATCTGAGCCTGCATCCATACCGGAGTCATTCATTCCGCGTAGAATGAATGCTCCCATAAAAATTACACCTACGCTCAGCACAACGACTGTCACCCAAAGTCCTTTTTCCTGTTTCGTCATCCCATCTCATCTACCCCATAATGGATTTAGCTTTTTGCTTGCACAAGAATGGTTTCCAGGTCGCTTTTCGTAAACTCATAGGCTTCATTACAAAATTGGCACACGACTTCAGCGCGCCCTTCTTCTTCAATTAAAGCAGTAAGTTCTGATTCCCCAAGTGAAATCAAAGTCTGTTCTACACGCTCACGGGTACACTGACATTTGAATACAATGTCCAAACTGTCGTGTATTTCAACATCCGGTAAAATCCGGCTGAGCATCTCTTCGACATCCATCCCCTGATCTAAAAGTGAAGTTACCGTAGGTAACGTGCTAAGGGATTTTTCAATAACGGTAATCTCGTCATCAGAAAGTCCAGGCAAAAGCTGAATAATAAATCCACCTGCTACAAGCACGGAGTTGTCCGTGTCTACCAATACTCCAAGTCCTACTGCTGAAGGTGTTTGTTCTGATTTGGCAAAATAATAAGTGAAATCTTCACCCAGTTCCCCTGAAACCAATGGAATACTTCCACGGTACGGCTCTTTGAGTCCAAGATCTTTGGTTACATGAATAAAACCGGTAGTTCCTACCGCACCAGCAACATCAAGTTTCCCCATACTATTGCTTGGCAAGTGAATATGAGGATTTGTAACATACCCTCTTACTTCACCTTTGGCATTTGCATCAGCTACGATTTGGCCAACCGGTCCATCTCCTTTTACTTGAACTGTAAGTTTCTCTTCACCTTTCAACATTGCACCCATCATCGCAGTTGCTGTAACTGTACGCCCCATAGCAGCTGTTGTTGTAGGATAAGTGTCGTGTCTTCTTCTTAATTCTTCTACCAAATTCGTTGTACGGATTGCAAACGCACGAACACGTCCACCAAGAGCTGTACCGCGAACCAATCGGTCTTTCCTATTTTCCATTTCTGTCATGCTCCTTCTGTATTAAAAATGAACCTGCTCTTTTCTTTTTCTCTCGTGCTCTGAATATAAAAGAACAATCCTATTTGTAATTCATAAGACAAGCAGCCAAGTTAGGCTTCTCTCCCTTATGAAAATTGTGCAAATTTTTATTATTCATGTAAGTCGGCACTAACTTCATTGTAATCGAAAAAGATAATGGAATAAAGGCGACTCCATATCCCCTTTTCCATTATCTTTTATTAAGTACAACGTGAGCTTAGCCCTTATTCCGTTCGTAAATGATTCGAAGACCTTCCAAGGTCAACATCGGACTTACGACTTCTATTGTTTTTGTCTCACTTGCAATAAGCTCTGCGAGCCCGCCTGTGGCAATCACTTTTGGCGTCGCCTGCATTTCTTCCTTAATTCGTTCTACAATTCCATCCACCTGCCCGGCATATCCAAAAATAATACCGGCTTGCATCGCATGAATGGTATTGCGTCCGATTACTTTCTTAGGCTTCTCTAGTTCAATACGAGGCAACTTGGAAGCTCGTTGATATAGAGCCTCGGTCGAAATATTGATACCCGGCACAATTGCACCGCCAAGGTAATTGCCTTCTCCATCGATACAATCAAACGTAGTTGCTGTACCGAAATCAACCACTACCAATGGGCAGTTATATTGATCTATTGCTGCTACAGCATTCACAATTCGGTCTGCTCCTACCTCACGGGGGTTCTCATAACGAAGGTTCAACCCTGTTTTGATACCAGGACCCACCAGAAGCGGTTTCTTGCCAACATATTTTACACACATTTCCTCAAGTACATTCACCAGCGGCGGAACAACAGAAGAGATAATAATCCCTTCAATTTCCGAAGTCGTTATGCCCGACATCTGAAAGAAGCTATGAATGAGAATTCCATACTCATCTACCGTAGACTGTCTCGAAGTACTAATACGAAAATGGTGAAGAAGCTCACGTTGCTTGTATATACCAAGCACGATATTACTGTTACCTACATCTACTACAAGGATCAAAGAGGATTATCCTCCTTTCTTTTCGTTTAAATCAAGACTGATATCCAGGCTTTCAAAAGAGTAGGTCAGTCTCCCTACGGAGATAATATCTACTCCTGTCTCGGCTATACCACGGATCGTGGTAAGTGAAACATTACCCGAAGCTTCTATTTTAACATGCGGCGCTACCTCACGGATACACTGAGCTGCCTCACGCATGTTCTCTGTGCTCATGTTATCCAGCATAATGATATCTGCTCCTGCTTCGAGCGCCTCATTCACTTGGGCTAGATTCTCCGTCTCCACTTCAATCTTCATCGTATGTGGGATTCCTGCTCTTGCCCGTGTGACGGCTTGCGTAATTCCACCGGAACCCTTAATGTGATTATCCTTAATCATAACCGCATCGTAGAGACCAAACCGATGATTGTGTCCGCCACCGACACGTACCGCATATTTTTCAAGTTGACGGTGCCCTGGTGTTGTTTTACGTGTATCAACAAGGCGTACTGGAAGACCAGCAATCTCATCGACAAAGCTACGAGTCCTGGTCGCAATACCAGAAAGGCGTTGCAGCAGATTGAGTGCTAACCTTTCCCCGGTCAACAGCATATGAGTACTTCCCTCAACTACGCATAGAACCGTCCCTTTTTCTACTCGGTCCCCGTCCTGAACTTCTGCACGGAATTGAAGAGTGGGGTCAACGATATGAAAAACAAGCTCTGCAATAGATAGTCCGGCAATAATCCCACCTTGTTTTGCATGGATGATGGCTTTGGACTCGTGTCCTTCTGGAATGGTGGTTGAGGTCGTAACATCACCCGATCCAACGTCCTCTTGAAGCCAACCTTTAATTGATTCGATTAATACTTCATTATATCCATTAAGTAGCATGGCTAACTTCCTCCGCAATTTTACGTTCACGTTGCTGCACGGTGTGCTTCTGCCAGAGGAAATTATTACATTCCGGATAATCCTCCCGATAATGAGCACCTCGGCTCTCTTTTCGGTGAATTGCCCCCTCTGTAACAAGGATGGCGCACGTAAGCAGATTAGCAAACTCATATTCTTCTTGTTTAGTAAGGTTCGTCTCAAAAATAGCGAGTTCCTTCTCCAGTACAGCCTTGGCTTGCAATAAACTGGATTCTGAGCGACGAAGTCCTACTCCTCGTACCATCGTCTTCTGTAAAGCCAATCTTCTAGCATGAATTGACCCTGAATTAGCCCGTTCTTTTCTTTCAAGAGAAGGTGCGCAAGGAATCGTATCTTTAACAGGGGTGAGCTGGCGTAAGCGGTCCACAATTCTTTTACCAAACACGATCGCTTCAGATAAAGAGTTGCTTGCTAATCGGTTAGCTCCATGAACACCTGTAGAGGATACCTCTCCGCAAGCAAAAAGACGTTGTATGCTACTCTCCCCATGTAGATCTGTCTTCACACCACCCATCATGTAATGGGCAGCAGGTGCTACAGGTATCCAGTCAGATGTCATATCCAGCCCATAATTCATACAAGTCTCATATATCGTTGGAAAACGGTGCTTGATCAGTTCGGGAGTCTCGTGCGTAATATCAAGATATACTTGTGTCGCATTCGTTGCTTCCATCTCACTAACAATCGCTCTCGCTACAATATCTCGCGGTGCCAGCTCAAGCTGAGGATGATATTTATGCATAAATCGCTCGCCTTGTATGTTACGAAGCACGGCCCCTTCCCCGCGCACCGCCTCAGATATAAGGAACCTTGGAGCGCCTGGATAGCACAGGGAAGTTGGGTGAAACTGAATAAATTCCATGTCTCTTATTTCGGCTCCTGCCCGGTATGCCATAGCTACACCATCTGCCGTTGCCACTTCAGGGTTTGTCGTGTAACGGTATAGTTGCCCTGCTCCTCCGGAGCAGAGTACGACAGCATCTGCTTTTACATAAACGCGTTCTCCATCTGCATCCTGTACAACTGCACCCCTACACTCGCCTGACTCCGTAATCAGATCAATAACAAAGTGCTCATCCCATACCTTTATGGATTCATGTCCGGCAACCTGTTTAGCTAATGCTCTTACAATCTCATACCCAGTTGCATCTCCATTGGCGTGCAGAATTCGCCTGTGACTGTGAGCCCCTTCCTGCGTTAATGCCAGTTCTCCATTCTCTACATCAAAAGCAGTTCCCAGACGAATAAGTTCTTGTACTCTCTGAGGTCCCTCACTCACGAGCACTTCTACCGCCTCTTCACGACAAAGACCTGCTCCCGCTGTTAATGTATCCTGCATATGATATACAGGCGAATCATCTTCAGAAGTGACGGCAGCGATTCCACCTTGTGCATATCTTGTATTACTTTCAAGTAATGATTTCTTGGTAATCATCAATACTTGCCGATCTTTACTTGCCTCAATTGCGGTAAACAGCCCAGCAATACCTGTACCTATAACAAGTAGTTCTGTTTCTACCAGGGGCAAAGCCGTTATATCCAAATCAACCAAATAAGAAGGAATCATGGGTCATACTCACCTGTCTCATATAAAGTAGCTCATGTCATTATGCATATAAAGAAAATGGGGAGCTTACAAATGATTTGTAAGCCTCCCCTTGCCTTATTTCACCTGCAACATGCGCTCTAGGGATAAACGTGCACGGTCGGCAACAGCAGGAGGAACATAAATCTCCGGCTTCATTGTCTCTAACGCTTTCACCAGCTTCTTGAGGTTATTCACTTTCATATTAGGGCAAACGAGGAACTTGGTTGCAAAATGGAATGACTTGTCTGGGCTATCCACTCGCAGTTGATATCCGGTTCCATCCTCCGTCCCTACAATAAATTGTTTGCGGTCTGAATTTTTACAATATTCCAGAATGGCCGTAGTACTTCCTACAAAGTCACCCATCTCTACCACCTCAGGTCGACATTCGGGGTGAACAACGAACTCAGCATCAGGATATTTAGCACGCATTTCTACCACATCTTTTACAGTAAGCATGTCATGTGTGTTGCAGTACCCTTCCCAAATAATCATTTTCTTATCTGTATGTTGCTGAACATAATGACCTAGGTTCTTATCAGGTACCCAGATAATCTCTTCTGCATCAAGGGATTGAATGACTTTGACAGCGTTAGCAGAAGTACAGCAGATATCGGTCTCTGCCTTAATTTCAGCAGAGGAGTTGATGTATGTAACAACTTTCGCATTAGGGTGTTGCTCTTTCAGTCTACGGAGTCCATCTACATTGACCATATCAGCCATAGGACAACCGGCACGTTCATCCGGTATAATCACCTTTTTGTTTGGCGCTAAGATCTTAGCGCTTTCCCCCATAAAATGGACACCACAAAAAACGATGACTTCAGCATCTGTCTCTGCTGCCTTCTGGGCAAGAAGAAAAGAATCTCCACGGAAGTCTGCTACTTCCTGAATTTCATCGCGTTGATAATAATGGGCAAGTATGATTGCATTGCGTTCCTTCTTTAGTACTTTTAGACGTTCTTTCAACTCCCGATTCATCTCGGCCTTACGCTCTAATGCCAAAACCTCCACTGTTGACCCTCTCCTTTTATGAAATAGCGAAAAAATACGCTTTCCTTAGCCTAAAGATCACGCTTGTTAATCGATTCACAAAGTCTGATACAGAACTGTCTTTTGTTTACAACTAATTTACACGGGGTTCCTCTACCTGTCAATTCACAAAATAGACGCATTCTGGAGCTAAACGCCATTAAACAGCAAAAAACCGGAGAACATGTTGTTCTCCGGTTTAAATCCGTTTATAGCCTTACGAAATAGGCTTGTTGTTATCTGGATCTGTTGGAGGGGTAGAATCAGAATCCTGCTGATTCGGAACTTCGTTCGGAATCTCACCAGCTGGTGCTCCACCGTTGTTTTCTTTTCCTTGAATGCGAACTTTAACATCACCGACATTGTCGATAATAGGTTCTCCGCCTTCAGAGGATCCTCCTGCATTACCATCTTCCTCTTTGGTAATCGCTCCGTTCTCGATCAACTGCTTGATATCTTCAAGATCAAGCGTTTCTCTTTCCAGAAGCGTTTCCGCGATAAGATGAACTTCTTTAGAATACTTGGTCAGCAAGTCTTTTGCTTTCTCATAGCATTCTGTAACCATACGGTGCATTTCTTTATCGATCTCATATGCAATGGAATCACTGTAGTTCGGCTCATGTCCGAAGTCACGACCCAAGAAAACCTGACCTTGGGAATTACCAAACTGCAACGGTCCGAGCTTTTCACTCATACCATATTCCATTACCATGCTACGCACAATACCAGTTGCTTGTTGGAAGTCACTATAGGCACCTGTACCGATTTCACCGATAAACAGTTCTTCCGATACACGTCCACCCAATAATCCTGTTACTTTATCAAGCAATTCCTGTTTCGTTGCCAGCATACGATCTTCTTTCGGCATCATAATTACATATCCGCCTGCACGACCACGAGGTACGATTGTAACTTTGTGAACCATATCGGCATGCTCCAAGAAGTAACCTACAATTGTATGGCCTGCTTCATGGAAAGCAACAATCCGTTTTTCACGGTCACTAACCACACGGCTTTTCTTCTCAGTACCTACAATAACACGGTCAATCGCTTCATCCATCTCACGCATGGAGATATCTTTACGATTGCGTCTTGCAGCAAGAAGGGCTGCCTCATTAAGCAAATTCTCAAGGTCGGCTCCTGTAAATCCAGTTGTACGTTTCGCAATAACATCCATCTTAACATCTTTCGTCAGTGGTTTGTTACGGGCATGTACTTTAAGAACTGCTTCACGGCCTCTAACATCAGGACGATCTACTGTAATTTGACGGTCAAAACGTCCCGGACGAAGAAGTGCCGGGTCAAGGATATCTTGACGGTTCGTTGCAGCAATGATAATAATACCTTCGTTTGCTCCGAAACCATCCATCTCCACGAGCAATTGGTTTAGCGTCTGCTCGCGCTCATCATGTCCACCGCCAAGTCCGGCGCCACGTTGACGACCTACGGCATCGATCTCATCAATAAAGATGATACATGGAGCGTTTTTCTTCGCATTTTCGAACAAGTCACGTACACGTGATGCACCGACACCGACGAACATTTCGACGAAGTCAGAACCTGAAATACTGAAGAACGGTACGCCTGCTTCCCCTGCAACAGCTCTTGCGAGGAGTGTTTTACCTGTTCCCGGAGGACCATTCAGCAGAACCCCTTTCGGAATTCTAGCGCCAACCGCTGCAAACTTACGAGGGTCTTTCAGGAATTCAACAACTTCGACAAGCTCTTGCTTCTCTTCGTCAGCTCCTGCAACATCTTCGAAAGTAATCTTTTTCTTCTCTTCGTTATATAAACGTGCACGGCTCTTACCAAAGTTCATCACTTTGCCACCGCCGCCTTGCGCCTGATTAAACAGGAAGAAGAAGAGGACAAACATCAAAATAAGAGGTATAAACGACGTTAGTAGTGTCAGCCAAATGCTGTCACCCTTCATCGGTTTCGCTTCCAACACAAACCCATTTGCTTGACTTGCATCCATAATTTCTTGGACTGCAGAGTCAGTGGCAGGGATGTACGTAATAAAGTTTTTTGAGGTTTCAGCAGGTGGTTTTATATACTGTCCCGTTACCTGGTATGCATAGCCATCAAACTGAAGACTCAAATTCTCTACGTTCTTAGCAGATAACTCCTGACGAAACTCGTTGTATTTAGGGGTATCAGCCGCTTCACTTCCACCATTGATAACCTGGTAGATGCCGACCACAACTAAAAATAAAATTAGATAAAAACCAGAATTCCGGATGAACCGATTCATCCCCTACCTCCTCTCGAGACACTTTAGTTATTTTACCATAGCCATTCTTCCCTTCTCAACAAAGGGACAAACGTGATTCTATCATTTCGTAGCCGGGATTTTAGCTAGAATAAATCTCCGGTTTCAAAATCCCGATATAAGGCAGGTTCCGGTAATGCTCAGCATAATCCAAACCGTAGCCAACTACAAATGCATCTGGCAAGACAAATCCCGTATAATCTGCTTCTAGATCAACAGAACGACCTGACGGTTTGTCAAACAAGGTGACCACCGTTGTTGATTTAGCACCTCTGTTCTGCAGAAGTTCAATCAAACGGCTCAGTGTAAGCCCGCTGTCAATGATATCCTCTACAATTAGAACGTCACGGCCCTCAACGGATTGATCCAAATCCTTGATGATCTTAACTACACCAGAAGACTTGGTGGAAGCACCATAACTTGATACGGCCATAAAGTCCATTTCAAGAGGCACTGTTATGTTCTTAACCAAATCAGCCATAAATATAAACGCGCCTTTAAGTACACAAATGACTAAAGGATTGCGATCTACATATTCCTTGCTAAGTAATTCGCCTAACTCCTTGATTTTACCTTGAATTTCTTCCTCACTAATTAAAACTTCTTGAATATCGTTCTGCAACGTTAGTGAACCTCCTAAGTTATACTATGAAAGTCTTACCTGCACCATTACTGTCACCCATTCCGTTACGGTTACTCAATCCGCATTTCAAGGATCTGTGCAGACTGCTCCGTAACGAGAGCATGAATGGAACGTCTTACGCCCGGAATCCAGATGATGTTTCCTGCACCATCACACACGAGCGGAATACGGGAACGCAGGGACGGCGGAATTTTGGCGTCTATAAAAATATCTTTAACCTTTTTGCTTCCGTTTAATCCCATCACTTTCATGGTATCTCCAGGCAACCGCGATCTCACAGTAAGTGGCCATATAAGCTGGCTCATATCGAAATGTGCTTCAATTGCAGATATCGGCCTGCGTACATCCTTTAGATTGACCAAATGAATGGTTCTTTCAATCTCATTGAGATACAAGTGATACCTATCTTCATCTGGAAAATCCAGCTGGTAACTGTAATGTTCAGATACAGTAGACTTCCGGGCAGTAAAAGTAATACGGTTATATTCCCGCATGCAAACGACACCTTGGCCTATATCGAGAATCCATGTCGTAGGTTCAGCCTGAACTGCCCCCTTACGTATGGATTCTATCCTCGAAAAAGTAGCAAAATCATCGTTCGAAGGCAGATAATTTAATATTAATTTAATGAGCCTTCGTTGTAAAGCAACATGTAGCACCTTGAACGCAGGCACCTGGAAGGTCAGTTGATCTTCCGTCTTGTACACCATATCAGAGAAAGTTTGCTTCGCTGTTGCTTCCAAGTAATCATCTTCAGCACCTATAACTTCCGCCATCCGATGAAGTGATTCGGTTAGCTGCCCATTATATTGCCCCAAAAAAGGAAGCACATCCAGTCGGATCGCATTTCTAAGATATTTACGATTCATATTACTGCTATCGGTGACATAAGGCAGACCGGCTTTTTCACAAACCTGTACCAAGTCCGTCTTGGTAATACGTAAACATGGGCGAATAAGTTCCACGTTTTTTTCAATTCGTTTCATTTTTATTCCTGATAATCCTGAAGCACCACTCCCGCGTAGCATATGCAGCAATACGGTTTCGGCCTGATCGTCGGCGTGATGCGCCAGTGCGATACTGTTTGCCTCATATTTCGCAGCTACCTCGTGGAGAAAAGCATACCTTTTTTCACGTGCTGCATCTTGTGCATTGCGTCCGCTTTCCTTTATATACTTCGGCATATCAAGCTGCACCATCTCAAAAGGAATATGTAACGATTCAGCATATTTTTTTACCAGTACTGCCTCGTCGTCTGATTCGGTCCGAAAACCATGATGTACATGAGCACAAATCAGAGTAAGCGGTGTACGATAAAGAGCAATCTGATGAAGAATATGTAAAAGAGCCACAGAATCCGCTCCACCGGATACTGCGACTACAATCCGGTAACCCGGTTTCCACAAATCAAATTCCTCTGCCATAGCAGCTATCTGCATTACCGTAGGTTCAAGTTTCCGTCCTTCCATGTTGCTCCTCTTTTCTAACTCGGATATTGCAATATGTACCCTCTAATCTTAGCGAAGCATCAGAAGTACTGCTCCTGCCATAATTAGAGCTGATAACGCAAAAGATGGGATAAGCCATCCTGGAGCTGGTTCTGATGATACGTTTTTGGGCCGACCCTTAGGTCTGTAAACGTGCTTCTTCCAGAAGAAAAAAGCGGCCTCTGCATCCTCATAATGACCTTGTACTGCCTTTTGAAGCCAACTTCTATAAGGTACTAGCCGTTCGCTCTTTTGAATGATAGTCAAAAGCGATGGTATTCCCCGGAGTTGGGGCAGGTTCTCCCCCGTGATTCTTCTCAATTCTTCTCCCTCCAGAAGATGAATCAAAAGAAGTGCAACGGAAAATACATCATATTTCTGATCTGCGACACGGCTGCCTGCATTCCAGTACCCTCTATCATACCATTCCGTAAACTGTTTGACGCTGCGTCCTACCGGACTTACTCCTCCATAATCAATGAGCTCCACCTCACCGTAAGAAGAGACAAGTACATTTTGCGGCTTCAAATCACAGAATATATAACCTAAACGGTGCAGCTCAGCCAGCTTTTTTAAAAGCCGAAGCCCGATTAACATCGTCCAGTCTGGGCCATTTCTACGGATGAATAAGTGAAGCGGCTCACCCCTTACATAAGTCATGACGTAAAAAGGGATTTCACTACCGCCTGCCTGATAATCATCCACTTCCTTTAAATAAGAAGAGATCCCACGTCCACCTGCAAGCTGTTCCTTCTTCTCTAATGAAGTAAGAACGTTGATCTCTGACTGCAAATCAAGCGGATTAAAACCCATCTTGAGCGCATACCGGCCTCCACCCGGTTCACGCTGAACCAAATAAACGATCCCGTTTGCTCCTTTGCCCAGCACCTTTTGAATAACATATTTACTATGTTTCCATTTGCCGGTAACCACAGTTCCAGGAGTAAAATCAGGACCCAGCGGCATAGTCACCTTGCATCCCTTCTTTTGCTCCGTAATCGCGATGATACAGCTCATGCTCGTTAAGTGTACCATAACGATAATGATCAATCACCTTTAATATTGCGGGTCCAGTAGGCGTAGCCCCCTTCATATCCAGCTTCGTGAATACGGACCGAAGTGCATTCATGTCACTTGTCCAATGGATATCAAGCACTGCTTCTTCACCACCGTGTTTACCAGGGAAGTGAAAGACCGAGATTTGACTTCTCCCTTCACGCGCTTGAAGGCTAAGCATTAAATCCCGAATTCCTTCTTCAACGGCAGCAATTTTAGGTTTCATGCTAGCACTTGCATCGATTAAAAGAGCTACTTGGAGTGGTGTCGTTTCTGTCAAATGATCCAACACTTGAACCACCTCTGCGCGCTGATGCGGAGGAAGTTCAGCTATACCGCCCGAATCTTTGCCTAAAATTTGTTTAAGCTCCTTATTAACCGCAAGCTCGATGGTCTGAACCACCGTTTTTCGAGTCATCATCTGCATCGTTTTTGCCAGAACCGGTGTACCTACAATTCGGCTAATCCCCCCTCCAGCTTTAGCAATTGCCTCAATTTCCTGACCTCCGAGGTCGCCAATGGTTCCGTAGTCCACCACACCGACCACATTCACGGTAATGCCTTCCTCCAAGGCATATGCCGCAGCGAGTACCGGACTCGAGCCAACATTAGAACATCCGTCTGTTATGAGTAAAATTTGTTTCATCTTTCTCATCCCCTTTGTTTTAAGCCTATTCCTATTATTTCCATTAAGGGCTAGGTTCAAACGAGGGATTTTTCCTTCTATATAATATATCATCCGAAAATCAGCTGACCGTTCTCGGACGCTCCATTCGATCAATTCCCGGGATACGCAGTGTTGCCCACTCCGGGCTGAAATGATCCACTCTGCCGACGACAACCGTCATGTCATCATGAATCTTATTCTGCTGATAACGAATAACGCGCTCTAATAAGATATCGGCAATTTCCTGAGGATCTTCACTATCCATTTCCTGAATCATTCGTTTCATCCACATTTCTTTGTTTACCGCATACCCAGGCGCATCGTATATACCGTCTGTCATCATAATGACAATATCACCGGGGAGCAGTTGGGTCGTAACAAGGTCAACCTCTATATCTTTTATAATGCCTACAGGAAGATTGCTTGCGGAGACCGGAATAACTTCGTCACCTCTTTTGATAAAACTTGGTGTTGAGCCAATTTTCATAAATGTCGTCTGAGCTGAATACTGATCAATAAGTGCCATATCCACCGTAGCATAAAATTCTTCTGGTGATCGTAGCATTAGTATGGAATTAACCGACTTGATGGCGAGTTTAGCATCCATGCCAGATTCAAGCAGCTGCTCCAGAATATTTAGGGCGGTGCTACTCTCAAGTCTTGCTCGTTCTCCATTTCCCATTCCGTCACTGAGTGCAACTACGAATGTGCCATTGCCAAGCTCAACTGTACTGTAACTGTCGCCCGAAAGAAGGCCCCCACCCTTGGCTGCTCCAGCTACCCCTGTTGTTACTTCGTATGTCTTGGCCGACCCGAAAGTCACCGTTGCAAGTCCCTGCTTCGGAAGCGTCATCGTCTCTTCGACAACCGCAATATGTTCACCGATGATATCGGATAAAAGTGGCGCAATAATTTTTCGGCACTCATCAAATCCCTTCGTATAAGCATGTACGACTTCAATCTCGACTTGACCTGCGTCCAGGTTAATAATGTCGATGCTGTGGATGGACAACCCTAACTGCTCCAAAGCGGTTCTAATCTGTTCCTCCTGCTTATGCATCACTGTTGTTTCGCGTTGTATCTCTCGTGCCAGGTCCTCCATTACCTGAGACACGCCAGATAATTGTTCTGCTACAAGTACCCTGCTGTCGTATATTTGACGTTTCCATTGCATATTATCTTGGTATAGCCCGTACTGACGCTTCATCACATCAAGTACAGCCCCCGTCTTAGCACAGCTTTTCGTCCATGAAGCTGGAATATCCTTGGCCTCAAAATCCGGGTTTTCTTCTATGGAAGTCATCATCTCTGTCATGTATTTATAAGTTTGATAGAACTTTCCGTCCCAACACTGTTGTTGCTTGAAGCAGGATGAACAGGTCCCTTCCGCAACAGCATTCATAAAGTGCTCCATATCCTGCTGTCCTTGACCCATTTCATTGACACCGGACATCTGATCAAAGCTTTTGGATAACTGCTTAAATACTTGCGAAAAACGGGTTACCCGTTCAGCAGTCAGGTCCCTGATCCGTTTTGCATACTCATGTTGAGAATGGCTATGATCCTGTGTACCAGGTACATATTTAGAAATGACATTTAATATGCTCTTCGGTGTCAGCAAAAAGAGAAGAATTGCTGCACAGCTTTCGTAGGTTGATGTTATTACATCTCCTGTTCCGCCTAAATAAACGGCAAGAATCGATGATCCAAGCAGCATCCCTAGAGATACACCTAGCTTTTTACCCTCCTTTAGCATTCCGGCCAGCATTCCAGCAAAAGCCAGTAAACTCATCTGATAGATAGCAGACATATTCGCAAGGCTGAGTATCAGTCCCGTAATAACTCCAACCGATGCTCCAAGTGGCGCTCCACCCACAAGGGCAAAGAGAAGCAGAAGATACCTGGATAATACATTTTCAGCCGAAAGGTTATATACCGTAAAACCTACAGCTCCTGTCATGACGGAAGCCAGTAAAATAATGAGACAAAGGATCTCCTCGCTGCGGAGGTTTACATTCTTTTTGCGGTAGGTAAAAATGGGTATCGCTTGTATGAAGACCAGTGTGAGTACAAAACTCAGCACGGCATCGATCGTCATCATTAGGACCGCGTACCATGTGAATGAGGGTCCGATCAGGACGGTAAACAAATTGACCATAAAAGCTGAGGTAAAAACCATTACAGGTGCGTAAGATAATTCGGTTTTCCCAAAAGAGGAAAGTCCTCTGTACAGCAGATAGAAGATGCCTATCTCTGCTGCAATGGTAAACAGTGTGGGATAAGGTGCGAAAAAACCGCCGGCCAGAATAGCGACTCCCACGGGAATCAAAAAATCCCTTCTCAGAAACAGAATGACGGCGAAATAGGCTATGGCAAAAGGTGATAATTCGTCTAATATCATAGCCTTTCCGAGCAAAAAACCCATTACCGTAAGTAGAATCATCCATTTCTTCTCAGATAGAACTTGTACGGCCTTCAGTGATCCTGCCCATGTCTTCACTTTCGTACTCACATCTTCACGCAGCTCTTTTCCTCGTTTACCTGTCTTGAGTCCAGGAAAAGGTATCACATTCCACTTGTCCATTTTCATCTTCGCTCCCCAACGTTTGATTTGATGTTTCTCATTATAGGCAGCTTGTTCTGTGAAAGTTTGTCAGAAACTAAGATGTCGTAAAAAGAAATTTCCGACAAAAATAGGGAGCCTGCGAAACAACAGATATCCGAATAAAATGGACAGCCCATATAGGCTTTGGGTTAGTTATGACAAGTTTATAGCTTGTCATTGTGTGACCTTCGGAAGCTCAGAATACTAGCGATATGGAATGAGAATACTGGAACTTGCTTGAAAGTTGTCGGACGATTCTTGAGATGCGACAAAAAAACCGCAGACTCTAAAGTCTGCGGTTTTCTCTATTCTCGTACTATATATGCAAGATCAGGTTGGTGACTTACACGCGTTTCGCGCCGCGGCCTCCGCGTTTACCTTCGGTATTCTTCTTCAGCGACGAAATCCGCTCTTCACTGTCTTTCAGGAAGCGTGACATTTTATCCTCAAATGAAGGCTTGCCAAACGAAGGCTTGCCGGCAGAAGGTTTATAAGGACGCCCTCCCCGTTCACGATTGTTATAGCTACCACCGCCGCCACCGTTACCAGTGCCGCCGCCGCCGCTAAATCGTTCTCTATCTCCTCCGGTACGCTCCGGTCTTGGTGCTCTTGGCGGACGAGCTTGTTGCTGAACTTCACCTGCTGGACGGTCAACCGCCTGCTTGATAGAAAGTCCAATTTTTCCGTCCTTGTCAACATTAATAACCTTAACAGTTACCGTATCATTAATTTTCAAATGATCGTTGACGTCTTTGACATAATTGTCGGCGATTTCCGAGATGTGAACGAGACCCGTGACACCTCCAGACAGATCCACGAATGCTCCGAAATGCGTGATGCCTGTCACTTTGCCCTCTAACTTGGTGCCCACTTCAATTGCCATAGAATAAAATGATCCTCCCTTAAAAATATACAACCCGATTTTTAAATCCGTTGCGGTAAGTTAATTATACCTTATGGTGTAAACCAAGGTCAACTGAACGAGCGCCCACATTGGCGCCTAATTTCGGTTAAACTTGTACATAATTCCAAGCTGTTAAAAAATCATGGTCTGTTTCTATATTATTCATCAACTGGGTAGATCGGTGTTTCCCCAGGCAAATACATTCCATATTTCTTGCGCGCAATTTGTCCGATGTATTCAGGATCCTGAAGTCGGTTCACTTCTTGCTTAAGCTCTTCGAGCGCTTGGTCCGTTTCAGCCTTCGACCCCTTTGCCTCCGCAAGCTTGGCACTCTTGTCCGCCATTTGAGTAGACTGGTTATAGAACGTATACCCTGCCCATCCTGTGAAACAGACCATAAAGGCAAGCCATAGCATGATTCGCCTGCGAGCTCCTGTTACTTTTGATTTCTGCGGTCCAGCTTGTTTATTGTTTCGAACGTTGCGCTCAGACGATGATTTCATACGCGTACCTCCTTCATGATAGGTAGGGCTTTGAGTTAGAAAACTCTTTTTGTGTATAACGTCAGAACCAGTAGTTCCACCATTCTTTAATCCGGACAAATGTACGTACCATCCAGCCCGGAGTTTGCCATTTACTGAGCAGTGGCCTTATAGGCAAGTAAAGAAGTTTGAGAATCGGTCTGACCAGGTAATAGACCATTCTGATCAGAAAGAGGAACAATGCCATAACGAATCCGAATAAAATCCGTAACAGGCGAAGGATTCCTTTTACAGGCAGTACTAAGACGATATACAGTACTCGGTAAAGCATATAAAAGAACTTCTTTATAATTCCAATTAACATTACCACAAATTTTTGGGTCAAAACACTTAAAACCAAAAAATAGACCCAAACCCCTAAAAAAAGCCCTAAAAAGACATAAAATCGTAACTCTCCGTGGTTACTGGAGTAAAGCATGTTAAATACAAACAAGGCTGCTACAATCCAGTACACCAAATCAAGTGTATGAAGGCTCCATCTCGGAAACCGGAACGAGTGAGACAGTACCCGGTAACTGTCATACACGATTCCCATTGCCGCTCCCGAGAAAAGCATCCACCCTAGCGTTATCCACTGAATTTCCGGATTCATTTGAACAACTTGCCAAGGATTCCTTTACCTGATTTAGAACTTGAGCCGGGATCCAAATACGCGAGAGAGCTCACATAACCTTCAATCGATAACAGCCCCTCTTCTAGGCTGAGATTTTTAATATGTAAATTTTGTCCGCGAATGGTTAGATGGCCGAGCTCTGTCTTAAGTAAAAATTCCTCGCTATCAAAGCTCTCGACATTCATGACCCCTGTAATATCAAGCAGTTTCCGGTTCTGCATCGACAAGCTGTGCTGTTTCGGTTTTCCATGGTCCATCATGGCATGTACCCCTCCCTTCTTACACCTAGCTTATGGGCCGGTAAGAAGGATTAGAACACGAGCTGAGGGAAATAAAAAAGCGCGCCTCTCCCTTTCATCAGGGTTAAGCACGCTCTCCTACTGTAAAATCAAGGATTAACCTAAAAAGTTGAACCCATTATCTTTTGCAATTGGCTCTTCTTTCACCACAGTGAACAGGCTTGAAGCCTCTTCCTTACGCGTGCTCTCTGCTAGACGTTCTACTCGAATCGTTACAAGTTTCTGTCCGAACTGTACGGTAATTTCGTCACCGACTTTAACAGCACTGCTTGGCTTTGCCTCTCGTCCGTTGATAAGGACCCTTCCCTGTTCAGAGACGTCCTTTGCCACCGTCCGGCGCTTGATCAGTCTCGAAACTTTAAGGAATTTATCTACTCGCATTATTTTACAGCTTCTTTAAGTTTATTCCCTGCCTTGAATGCAGGAACATTAGATTCTGGAATTTCAATAGCCGATCCTGTTTGTGGGTTACGTCCTGTACGTCCGGAACGTCTACGAGTTTCGAAAGTACCAAAGCCAATTAATTGTACTTTGTCGCCACTTGCAAGGGCATCTGTAATTTCACCAAGGAAACCGTTAAGAACAGCTTCTACGTCTTTTTTTGTAAGTCCACTTTTGTCCGAAATGTTGTTTACCAAATCTGTTTTATTCATGATTAAAGGCCTCCCAAATTAAAGAAAATACGACGTGCACTTATGTGCGTCATTAACGCTTCCAGTACCACGTGCCGTTACTACACTTCTATTCTTGCTGAGTTCCTGAAAATCCTGCCGCAACGCCTTTTTTTTGCTATCTAGCATACGGAGGTCTCAAGTTTGGTAAAGAATACGACATTTTAGGTACCGTTGTCAAACGAAGCGATTGCCAACCGCAGGATAGGGTTGCTTTTATCAACATACCCGCTAATTATGGCTTTCAATCGTGATCTAAACATTAGTTATCTTTCAATGCCTTCTTTGCTTCCTGCCAGTAAGCTTCCATTTCTTCAATATTGCTGTCTTTGATTGCTTTTCCCTGCTCGGCAAGACGCGCTTCGATATACTTGAAACGGCGTGTAAACTTCCGATTGGTAGCAGCTAATGCTTCCTCTGGATCAGCTCCAATGAACCTTGCAATATTAGCGGTAGCGAACAGAACATCACCCAGCTCAAGCATTTGCTCTTCTGCAGCGTAACCTTCCTGTACAGCCTCTTTGAGCTCACTTAGTTCTTCCTCAACCTTAAGGAATACTCCTTCTACCTCATCCCAGTCGAAGCCAACCTTAGACGCCTTCTTCTGGAGTTTATAAGCTTTCATCAACGCAGGAAGGTCCCTTGGAACTCCGTCCAATACAGATGTACGTTCGTTCTCTTGACCTTTGAGTTTCTTCTCTTCCACTTTCATAGCTTCCCAGTTCGCTAGCGCTTCCCCAGCATCTTCCGCCTTATTTTCTCCAAAAACGTGCGGGTGTCTGAAAATGAGTTTATCATTCAGACCCTCGATGACATCATATACGTTAAATGTACCGAGCTCTTCTTCCATCTGAGAATGAAGCATGATTTGAAGCAGCAGATCGCCCAGTTCTTCCTTCATATGATCTGGATCGTCATCATCAATGGTCTCAAGGACTTCATATGTTTCTTCTATCAAATTTTTACGTAACGAAGCATGTGTCTGTTCACGATCCCACGGGCATCCTTCCGGGCTTCGCAAAACTTCTACAATTTCATGAAGACGGCCAAACGTACGTCTTGTGAGCTGCTCATTGTCACTCTTCGGTACATAGATAAGCGACAAATTGCCATATCCCTCTACCCGATCAAGTTCATACAGCTCTACTTCTTGAATCATTTCCTGCCCCTCGATGCCTAGTGCATGTCCAACAATGACCTTTGTATCATCTGGATACACTTCCATCAGGCTCAGCTTTACATCAGAAGCGGTGAACACGTCATACACTTGTCCAATTAACGTATGTAATTTGGGCTGGAACAGACTGCTATCGATGATTCCTGCGTCAAGTAATTGGAACCCTTCTATTGGGTCAAATCCTAGTCTTACGAAGGCCTCATCGAGAAAGCTTTCTCCACCAAGGATCGTGAGGCTAATTCCCTGCTCAGAGCAGCGCTCTTTTAGCAGACCCACCGTAGCTTCCGCTACCATAGGATGCCCTGGTACAGCATACACGATCTCCTCGCCTGCATTTCCTTGCTTCGCAAGCTGAATAAGCTCGATTGCAATGCTGTCATACACTTCCGGAAATGAACTTTTTGCTTCATATATATTATCGAACGAAGTCAAAGATAAATGAAGATTTTCCAAATCTTTGCATACCGGATGATCCATTGTTCGAACATAGATTGTACTCGCTTTTTTCAACCTCTTCCAAATGCCTAAAGTCAGTTGATCCTCACCGCCTGAGCCTAGACCAACGACTGTAATTGCTGCGCTCATGCTACACCTCCATATAAGTGGCTTTTATATAAGCCTACCCGTTATTTCCCTATTGTAACTATATCATGCTTTTGTGTTTTGCCAAAAAAACAGAGCGCCCTGGTTGGTGGTGCGCTCACATCATTTTCAGTTTGCGAAGCAGCTTCACAAGCTTCGCACCTTTGGGCAGCATAGCGAGCTCTGCTGCCGTAATCCATTTCGTGCGGACTGCGCCGAGCACGAATATGACAATGCCTGCTGCGATGCCGAGCAGGCTTTGAACGAGCGCGGTGGTACGCCCGCCCACCGCAATTCCCATGGCGCCGGTCATCGTTTCGGCGCCCCATGCAGTCCCCGCCGCCGCGAGCGACATGGCGGCGATCACAAGCGCTGGCTTTAGCAGGCCAGCGCTTAGGGACACGCGCAGCTGCAGCAGTCGAGCGAGCAGCAGCGCGTTCAAGAGGGCAGCCAGCGCATAAGCTGCTGCCGAAGACCAAGCTGCGCCGCTTACGCCAAGCAGCGGCACGAGCAACTCGTTCAGCAGCGTTTTGACCGCTGCTGCTGCGAGCATGATGAGGGCGGGCGCTCTGACTGCGCCAAGCCCTTGAAGTAACGCTGCGGCAATGACGCTAACTGCACTACCAGCAGCGGTCAGTGCCAGAATACGCATCGTGTCCGTCCCCTCTGGAGTGACATACAACATGCGGTTAATTGGCTGTGCCAGTACCGCCATGCCTGCAGCAGCGGCAAGACCAATGAGCCAAAACCATTTGAGAGCAAGGCTGCTTTGCTTACGAATTGCCCTCTGGTCATTTCGCACCTTTGCTTCCGCTATCGCAGGAATGAATAACACGGACAGAGAAACCGCTAGCATCGTCACCAACTGTACAAGTGGAATTCCCCGATTATAGACTCCAAACTGCCTCATCGTCTCCATGTCATTCATTCCCTCTAGCTTAAGGAGACGGGGAACAGTAAACGTATCGACCATATTCATAAGGGGAACTGCGATGGAACCAAGAGCCACTGGAATAGCATACCGGAGTACGGAAATTAGTAGTGCTGATGTAGATTTTCGCTCTGTTTTACTGCTGTTCCCCCCCCTTGCTGGTCCTTCTGGAGGAACAGGTTGTCTCTTTCTTCTGCGAACCCAGAAAATCCACATTAGGATAAGACCTGCCGCACCTCCCGCAGCTGACCCCAGCATTGCACCTGCTGCAACCGTCTCTGCCTCTGCTCCCCGCTCAATCAGGATAAATAGCAATACGAGCATTACCGTTACGCGAGCAGTCTGCTCCGTAATCTGGGATACAGCCGTAGGAACCATATCCTGCAGCCCTTGGAAGTATCCCCGTAAGCCTGTCATGACAGGAACAAACAAGAATGCAAAGGAAGCTGTACGAATCGAGAGGACAACCTCTTCATTATCAATCAGTGTACTTATCTGCGGCGCAAATTGGTACATGATTATACTTAGCAAACCTCCCAGCAAGGCAAGTAGGAGAGAAGTGACTCTGAGTACTCGCTCGCCTTCCTCTCGGTCTCCCTTTGCATTCGCTTCTGCAACAAGTTTGGATACTGCTATTGGAAATCCAGCTGTTGCTAAGGTAATGAACATCATGTAGAAAGGATACACCGTATTATAAATACCAAATACACTGTCACCCGCTATATTTTGCAGAGGTATTTTCTGCAGTGTTCCAATTAATTTCGATAAAATGGCAGCTACGCTAAGGATAAATGCTCCTTGCAGCAACTTCGTGCCAGAATCCGTTGATTTCATATAAGATAACCTGCTTCTTAATAGGAGTCGTATTCTCTGGTACCTGTTTTATACGAATCCTATTATACCTCTTTATGAAAATGCAAAAAACTCCTGCCTTCTTAAAGGCGGGAGTTTTTTGTATTTTCTACTGCTCCATTTGCTTGCCAAGGAACGCAGCCGCAGTTTCAGACATTTTCACTTCAAGCTGCGACATTTTTGTAGATTCATCTTTGCTGTACAATATCACGGCACCAATTGGATCTCCTCCAGATATAATCGGTGCTACAACAAAGGATGAAAGTGTTTCAATATGATCTTTAGCTATTTCATAAGATCCATTACTGTTTTCAAGCAATGTTTTACGGTTATCCATTGAGTGCTCAACCAGATTTCCTATTTGCTTGTCCAAATACTCTTTTTTAGATCCGCCAGCCACCGTAATGATGGTATCACGGTCCGTGATAAGTGTTATATGGCCTGTACTTTCGAACAGGGATTCAGCGTACTCTTTCGCAAAGTCACCCAGCTCACCAATAGGTGAGTACTTTTTCAGAATCACTTCTCCATCACGATCCACAAAAATTTCTAGCGGATCTCCTTCACGAATTCGCAAAGTACGACGGATTTCTTTGGGAATTACGACACGACCTAGGTCATCAATACGGCGGACGATACCAGTAGCTTTCATTTACATGTTGCCCCACTTTCTCGAGAAGATTTTTCAACTACTGTCCTTTTATGAGGAGGGATTAAGGTAGTTAGTTTAGTGTGATATCTAGACCATAGTATTCATCTGTTCCCAATTCCTTATACATGAACCATGTAATATAGTTCCTTAAAACTTACTCTATTTTGTTCGTGTGCTGATATTTGCTGCTTAGGAGACTCTTGATATGCCAAAAAGACGCGGTTCCCCGCGTCTAGTGGATGTGTTCTCAATATACTTTATATCTCGCCTGGCCTAATTATTTACCGTCCGTTTTATCTGTTCCTTCAGTTCCTGCATCGGTTCCTTTATCAGTACCTGCGTCTGTACCTTCTTTACCTGCGTCTGTACCTTCGGTTCCTTTGTCAGTGCCTTCAGTTCCTGTACCGTCTGTGCCTTCAGTACCTTTTTCAGCTGCAGGGTTCGCAGGAAGTTTGATTTCACCTTCCATAATTCCACTCAAATCTTTTTCCATAAAGGTTTGAATTTGTGTGTTTACAATGGAATTTGCCAGTGCATCTTTTTGCTCTTGAGTCAATTCATCATATTTAGGCTCAGTACGTTTTTCCACTTTCATTACATGGTATCCGTACTCAGTCTCAACTGGATCACTGATTTTGTTCAGCTCGAGTGTTTTAGCTGCTTCTTTAAAGGCCTCTACCCAAGAAGAGATAGGCGTATCTTCATACAATCCACCATTATCAACAGAACCTGGGTCTTCAGAGTACTCTTTAGCTACTTTTGCAAAATCTTCACCTTTGTCCAATTTCGCTTTTACTTCTTTCGCAATTTTCAGCGCTTCGCCTTCTTTACGATCCTCTTGTGTTTCAGGATCTTGGAAATTAATCAATACATGGCGAACGGAAGCTGTAATAAATTGATCTGGGTCAGCATCAAATTGTTTTTTCAATTCTTCATCCGATACTTTTGCCGATTTATCTTCGATAATCGTCATCACGCGAGCCATATAATTTTTGATATCTTCTTCTTTAAGACTAGCATCAGTAAGCATCGTGTTCCACTTCTCGTCTCCGCCTACTTGAGTTTTCATCTGTGCGAGCTGTGTTTCTGCTGCCTTAGTTCCTGCCGTTTTGGATTCCTCGGAAGCTTGGTTGTACATATACTCATAAGTAACTTGCTGTTCCACCAGATACTTACGGAACTCGTCCATTTCCATGAGCTGTGCATACTGCGGACTCATGAATTTCATGATGTTCATTTCGGTGTTGAATTCGTTTTCTGTAATTTCACCGCCATCATATTTAACGATAACAGCACTAGTATCACTACTTGCCGATTTCTCATTTCCACAAGCGGCCAGAAGAGAAATCGATAATACGCCGACCATTGTCACCGCAACCGTCTTCCAGGATTTTTTATTACTTCGCAACATCTTGAAGTTCCCCCTTTGATTTAAAAGCATCCTTCATGGCTGCAAGGAATTTCTCTAGCAATTGAAGTAGTTCTGAATCGCTGAGCCCTTTACCTTTTACATGAATTGTCATACTTTGACCTTGTTCAAATTGTACACGTCTTTCGAACTGATTTCCAATCTGTGCAAGTTTGGTTCCATTTACAGCCTTTTCCTGGCCTTCATAAAACTTCAGAGATATGTTGTCCCCTCGCTGTGCAATGCTCTCAATTCCGTATGTTTTACCATATATTTTGAGTCTCGCCACAGTCAATAAGTTCGTAACTGCCTCTGGCAAATCACCAAATCGATCCACCAATTCATCTTCCAGTTCCATCGTATCGTCAAAGGAAGCAAGGACAGCCACTTTTTTATATATCTCAATTTTTTGAATGCTATCATAGATATAATCCGACGGCAAGTATGCGTCAATACCTAGATCAATCGCTGTCGTCCAGCTCGACTCTTGTGGAGCTTCTTCACCAAGCATCGTTACTTTACGCTTATTAATTTCCTCAGCAAGCATCTGTGAGTACAGATCAAAACCGACTGAAGCAATAAACCCATGCTGCTCCGCTCCAAGCAAGTTTCCAGCGCCCCGAATGGTGAGGTCTCTCATTGCAATTTTGAATCCGGATCCCAGTTCAGTAAATTCCTTGATTGACTGAAGTCTTTTCTCAGCCACTTCAGTAAGCACTTTATCCCTTTGATACGTAAAATAGGCATACGCGATCCGGTTGGAACGTCCAACCCGTCCACGCAGCTGGTACAGCTGGGAAAGCCCCATCTTATCTGCATCATGTACAATCAAAGTATTGACGTTCGGGATATCAACCCCAGTTTCAATAATACTTGTGCTGACTAACACGTCGAACTCTCCATCTAGGAAATCAAGAATGGTCTTTTCCAGTTCCGACTCTGTCATTTGACCATGGCCAACACCAACTCTCGCCCCAGGGACAAGCTCTGAAATTTCCGCAGCCATCTCTTGAATCCCTTGTACACGGTTGTACAAGTAATATACTTGTCCACCTCTCGCAAGTTCACGCTCGATCGCTTCACGAACTAAAGTCTGGCTATGCTCGACCACATAAGTTTGCACCGGAAACCGATTTTCCGGAGGAGTTTCAATAACCGACAAGTCTCTTACACCCAGCATAGACATATGAAGTGTTCTAGGGATTGGTGTTGCGGTAAGGGTCAGAACGTCGACATTTGTTTTCAACTTCTTCAGCTTTTCCTTATGAGTAACCCCAAAACGCTGCTCCTCATCCACAATAAGCAGTCCCAAATCTTTAAAGACAAGATCTTGAGATAACAAGCGATGTGTACCAATGACAATATCAATGGTTCCTTGCTTAATCCCTTTGGTAGTCTCATTCTGTTCCTTCCGGGAACGGAAACGGCTAAGGACACTCACATTAAATGGATAACCGGAAAAACGCTCACGGAACGTTTCATAATGCTGTTGGGCAAGAATCGTAGTTGGAACAAGCACAGCGACTTGTTTTCCTTCGATTGCTGATTTAAAAGCAGCTCGAATCGCTACCTCTGTTTTACCGTAACCAACGTCGCCACATAGCAAGCGATCCATAGGACGGCTTTGTTCCATGTCCTTTTTAATTTCTTCGATTGCTCTTTCCTGATCTCTTGTTTCATCGTAAGGGAATAGATCTTCAAATTCCTGTTGCTCAGCAGTATCCTTGTCAAAAGCATAACCAGGCGAAGATTGACGTGCCGCATACAATTTAATAAGATCATCAGCAATATCCTGGACAGAACTGCGAACTTTATTCTTAACTCGCGTCCAGTCGTTACCGCCTAGTTTATAAATTTTAGGTTCTTTCTCTTCTGACCCTACATATTTCTGAATGAGATCAATCTGCTCAATAGGAACAGAGAGTTTATCCCCACCAGCATATAGAATGTGCATGTAATCCTTATGGATTCCCGCTACCTCCAACGTACCGATACCCATGTACTTACCGATCCCGTGGTTCTGGTGAACAACGTAGTCTCCGACCTTGAGTTCACTATAACTCTTGATTCGTTCTGCATTATCTACATTACGAATAGGTTTACGTACTTTACGCTGTTTCTGGGAGAACATCTCACCTTCTGTAATGACAGCTAGATTAATAGAAGGCATCTCGAAACCGCCCTGCAAATTACCAATCATCATAGTAGGTTCATGAATATCGTAATCCTGCAGTACTCGGCGCATTCGTTCCAGTCGTTCTTCATTGCTTGCCAGCATCAGAACCTGAACGCCTGCTTTTTGCCAACGTTCCATTTCCGCCTTAAGAACATTCATTTGGCCATGAAAATCCTGCATACTGCGGCTGACCATGTTAAGAATGTTTTGAGGTAACGTATGTGGCACTTGTCTCAAGAAAATCGAGATAAATAAAGTTTGGAAAGGACGTTTATATAAAACTTCTTCATGATCAAGTGAAAGTGTAAGCTGTGGTAACGTTTTACCATTCTGAAGCAAATGCACGCTCCACTCCGACTCATCACGTTCAAGTTGCTTCCCCGTCTCAAGAAGCCTTGCAGGCTCATCCAAGATCAACACCGTATCTTCCGGCATATAGTCATAAATTGTTTGTTTCTCCGGGTAAAGCTCTGTTATATATTTATATATTTCAGGAAAATAAACATGTTCGCGCAGCAATTCGATTTCACGATGAATTTCATCTCGCAAACGCAGTTTTGCCTGTCGATCTGCAGTCTTCTCCAATTGTTCCTCAAGCAAAATGGCCGCCTTGTCTGCGGCTTGTTCCATTTTGTCCTTGTTCGCAATGAGTTCCTTGCAAGGAGTAATGGTAACCTGGCTTGTCTTATCTATAGAGCGTTGATCCAATGGATCAAAAGTACGGATCGAATCGATCTCATCGTCAAACAGTTCCACTCGGTAAGCAAGTCCGGAAGTGACAGGGAAGAAATCAATAATTCCTCCTCGAACACTCATCTCACCCTGAGTTTCTACACGTTCTACACGCTCGTATCCAAGCTCCACCATACCTCTAAGAAAAGAATCCAGCTCAAGTGTTCCGCCTTGCTGTAATGTTATTTCGGCACCAGCAAGAACTTCTGGAGATGGCAAATAACGACGTGCCCCCGATAAAGGAATGACAACCACGCCGCGAAATCCTTTTGCACACTTCAGTAGAACATCAATACGTTGTGCGAGTGTTTCTGGGCTAGATATAGCTGCCTCAGCAGCAATTAATTCGTTGGCAGGGTATAAAAGGACTTGATCAGCAGAAAGCGCTTCCTGCAAATCATCTGCCACTTTTTGAGCCGCAAACATATTATGTGTTACAACGAGCATGGGTCGGTCTAGCTGTTTGTGCAGGGCTGCAATCATTACCTGACGAGCAGACCCCGTCAAACCCGAAATTAACTGCTCTTTCATTCCTGATCTAACACCGGAAGCAATCGATTCAAAATCAGAATCTTTGGAATAGGCATCAATAAGTGCTTGTAGCAAAAGGGGCACCTCTCTTATCACTTTCTAATCTATCTGTTAATTTAAAAGATTGTTGCATCTTAAATGTAAACATCTGGATAATCCATTGTTTCATCATAATCCTTTTTGACTGCCCTTACCATAGGTAAAGTCAGAACATATGGCTTATTTTCTGCTCTGTAACTGAAAAAAAAGCCTCAGCACGCTGCCAAGGCTAGAGGGAGCCGAAATAGCCAACCCTTAAAGCTCATTGAACTTTATTCTTTTCTTCTGAATACGAAAAACTACTGCAACGGACTTGCGAGCAGACTAAGTTCCGGATGGACCATGATCGCCTCCGTACAATACCTGCAGGTAATGTTTATTACCATCTCGCCTTTTGAATTATAGGCTATTATATCTTGCCGCTCTGAGGGGGTCAAGAAATGTAGACCGAGCTGAACTTCTGTCACCTTATCTGCTTCTATACGCCCTAAGGATGAACGACAATGACGACAGATATAATGTATCTGCATAGATATGCCTCCTGAAAAAGAATTATACTTATAGTCTTTCCAGGAGACTGCTAGTTTAGCCTATATTCACACATGTTGATCCAAAAAATTACCCATTGAACTTAGCCATCGTTCTCTCGAATGTATCCTTCATTGAATACTCCAAAGCATCACAAGTCGTTTCAATCATAGAATCCAGTGCATCTTTTTCTTTCTTAGGAAAATTGGAAAGCACGTAATCCACGATTGCATGTCCCGGTTCCGGTCTTGAAACTCCCATACGAATTCGGTTAAATTGCTGGGTGCCGGTGTGCTGAATTAATGACTTAATTCCATTATGTCCGCCTGCACTACCTTGATATCTAAGTCTAATTTTGCCCACTTCTGTATCCATATCATCGTAGACTACAATTAAATCTTCCAGGGCAACCTTGTAATAATCCATGTAGGCACGAACCGATTCTCCGGAGAGATTCATATAGGTCATTGGCTTGATTAATACCGCTTTTTCTCCCTGGATCATTCCTTCTCCAATGAGAGCTTTACATTTACTCTGGTTAATTGATATATGATGGCGATCCGCCAGAGCATCTAATGCCATAAACCCGACATTATGCCTTGTTTTCGCATATTCGGAACCCGGATTTCCGAGTCCTACAATCCACTTCATGGTCTGCTCCTCCTTTCACAGTTTTGAATAGAGATTAATTTATGAAATGTCAAAAAACATCTTAGAAGCCCCTTATGTGGACTTACGATCTTTTTCACTTTACAATAAAAACAATTGTATAACAGCGGGTAGCTATAGAAGTAACAGCAACCAAGGAAAGGATGAACCGGTTATGCGCCATGATATAGAACGTTTAACGCAGTTGTCCCAGTTTCAGCACCATTTGGAACAGGCCATACCGGTGCAAGTGTATGACCGTGACAGACACATTGATATTGGTTTCATCACTCATTATGATGAGCATTTTGTTGAAATAGGCGGTGCACTTTTCAACCGTTCCTGTCATCATTTTATTTCAAGACCAGGGTACTAAAACCAATTGATACGCCGACAGGGGTTACATCGTCTCTTCCGAGACAGTGTAACCCCTCTTTCATGTTTACCATGCAGAACTATTCAATTTCAAACAATTTACTAATCGACAATTCCTCATGAACCCGAATAATGGCCTCACCAAGTAGCGGAGCTACGGAAAGTACATTCAGCTTATTCGTTGGATTTGGATGAGTAATCGGAATGGTATCCGTAACTATTACTTCCTTAAGTGGCGAGTTTTCCAAACGCTCCATTGCAGGGCCAGAAAGAACAGGATGCGTACAACAAGCGTACACTTCTTTAGCTCCACCCTCCATTAATGCATTCGCACCCAGCACAATTGTACCTGCTGTATCGATGATATCATCAATCAGGATTGCTGTTTTACCTTCAATATTACCGATAATATTCATCACTTCACTTACATTGGGTTCCGGTCTGCGCTTATCAATAATAGCAAGTGGTGCATTCAGGAAGTCAGCCAGTTTTCTTGCACGTACTACGCCGCCATGGTCCGGGGATACAACAACCGGGTTTTCAATCTGTTTGGAACGGAAGTATTGTGCAATAATCGGAACTGCAAGCATATGATCCACTGGGATGTCAAAAAACCCTTGGATTTGCATCGCGTGAAGGTCCATAGCAATAACACGTGTTGCTCCTGCTTTTTCAATCAAGTTTGCTACGAGTTTTGCTGTAATTGGATCTCTAGAACGTGCTTTACGATCTTGTCTAGCATATCCGTAATACGGAATTACGACGTTAATTGTTTTGGCCGAAGCACGCTTCAGTGCATCGATCATAACAAGCATTTCCATCAGGTTATCGTTAACTGGCAAACATGTAGATTGCACAATGTAGACATGGCTACCACGTACACTCTCAGACAATTTTACTTGAATCTCACCATCACTAAAGCTTGTTGTATGGGATTCACCCATTGGAATGCCAATGTAATCAGCAATTTGATGTGCAAGTTTCGGGTTTGAGTTACATGTAAATATTTTTAGTTTGGAATCAAAATAAGTCATAAAATAAAAAACCTCCGTGCTGGTTCATTGGAATCGATTTTAGTTCTGCTCATAAAAAGTCGGCGCTATTCATATAGAACAGCATTTCATTAGGATTTCGCGTTGTTTTTCTTAGCTTTTGCACGGGCGCGGATCTTATCTGCATATCCCGGCTTATTTTCTTGACGGACTCTTGCAATAGCAAGATCACTTTCAGATACAGAGTGAGTAATCGTTGAACCTGCAACAACATAGGCTCCTTTGCCCACTTTAACAGGTGCGATTAAGTTCACGTTACTACCTACAAAGGCATCATCTTCAATTTCTGTAACAGACTTATTATAACCATCGTAGTTCACAGTTATTGCGCCGCAGCCGATATTTACATTTTTACCGACCTTAGCATCGCCAATATAACTCAAGTGGGATACTTTAGAGCCATTATCGATGCTAGCATTTTTGATCTCTACGAAGTCGCCTATTTTAACATCCTCTCCAATTTTGGAGTCCGGGCGCAAATAAGCGAAAGGCCCTACAGAAGACCCATTACCCACTACCGCTTCGCTTAACACGGATTGTTTTACGGTAACGTTATCGCCAATGGTGCTGTCTTCAATCTCGGTATTAGGCCCGATTATCGAAGCTTCACCAATTGAAGTGTTCCCTTTAAGCATTGTACCCGGGTACAGAACTGTATCGGAACCAATCGTAACGTCAGCACCAATGTACGTAGATGAAGGATCAATGATCGTCACTCCGTTTAGCATGTGCTTGCGAACTATACGTTGTCTCATAAAACCCTCTGCCTCAGACAAAGCGACACGATCATTTACACCGATTGATTCTGCTGCATCATTGGTCATGAATGCTTCTACAGTTTCTCCCGCTTCACGGAAGATGCCGACAACATCCGTAAGATAATATTCTTGTTGTGCATTGTTGTTTGTTACTTTATCCAAAGCTGCAAACAGTTTAGCATTATCGAAGCAGTACGTACCTGTATTGATTTCTTGTACTGCATCTTCTTCTGCATTGCAGTCTTTTTGTTCTACAATTTTAGTTACAGACCCGTCATTACTGCGAATTACGCGACCATAGCCAGCAGGATTATCCATATGTGCTGTGAGCACTGTTGCTGCTGCCCCGCGGGATTCATGAAGCTCCATCAGACCTTCCAAAGTTTCCTTGGTTACTAGAGGAGTATCCCCACAGATTACAATTGTGGTTCCTTCTTCATTACCAAGCATATCCTTTGCCATCTTGACAGCATGTCCTGTACCGAGTTGTTGTTCCTGTAATACATAATCAGCTGCTGAGCCGAGATAAGATTTTACAGCCTCTGCTCCATGCCCTACGACTACAATGTTACGAGTAACCCCCGCTTTTCCTACCGTATCCAGAACATGACCAACCATCGGTTTGCCACATACAGGATGGAGTACTTTATACAGTTTCGACTTCATACGTTTTCCTTGCCCTGCAGCAAGAATAATAGCCATTCTTTTCAACAATCCCGACCTCCTACGCTGTAATTGTAATGTTATCCACTCTAATTCCAAAAAAGGATCTCAGGACTATTCAACATTGAATTGGGCGCAAACAAGTATACCCTAATCCTTAACTTCAGGAAGGGATGTAACTACGCTCAATCTTGCTCATTAAAGAATATACTTCATTATCGAAAAAAAGAAAAGAGAGCCATAGAATGACTCTCTTTTCTTTCGAACCCCAATAATGTTCTTATGCGCCTTCTTCAATAACCTCTTCTTCGGTTGCGGCGCGTTCGTATTCAGCCAGGACAGCAGCCTGAATCTTCTCACGAGTGCCCGAAGAAATCGGATGGGCGATGTCACGGAATTCTCCATCAGGAGTCCGCTTACTAGGCATAGCAACGAACATTCCATTGTTACCGTCAATAACTCGAATGTCATGAACGACAAACTCATTATCAATAGTAATCGACGCTATTGCCTTCATTCTCCCCTCTGAGTTAACGCGGCGGAGTCTGACATCTGTAATCTGCATGTGTGTTCACCACCTTTTTCCATCGGAACTTGGTGTATAATTCCACACAACATGCAAATATTCCTTCTTTTTACTGCTACAAAATGTCCTAATTTTAGGAATTTTTTTGTTATTGATACGATTTAGGTCACTTTCGACAAAAGAAGTGTAAAGTCGTCAAAAGTAACTGCTATAAAAGAGAGTCAAAATAGTTTCCTGGCTTTACTGTGATCTGCTTTGTTTTGGCATCAACAGCAGTAAGAGTAGCTAGTGAAACATAATCATGGAGCAAGCGTTCCTCTGAATCCACCGTTCCTGATTCGACCAGTACACCCACACCTGCCACTTCTGCATTAAATTCCTTCAGAAGATCAATCATCCCCTGAACGGTTCCTCCTGCTTTCATGAAGTCATCTACAATCAGCACACGAGATTTCTCTCGAAGAGCTCTTCTTGAAAGAGACATCGTATGCAAGCTTTTGTGAGAACCGGAGACATAGTTAATGCTAACTGCAGATCCCTCAGTAACTTGATGGTCTCGTCTAACAAGAACAACAGGAAGATTCAATTGAGAACCTACTGCATATGCCAGTGGAATTCCTTTCGTTTCTACCGTCATCACCACATCAATTTCACGGCCTGAAAAAGCAGTGGCTAAAATTTTGCCGATCTCATTTACAACAGCCGGTTGACCCAGCAAATCAGACATATATAAATATCCGCCCGGTAAAATCCGATCAGGCTGTTCCAACTTTCCGCACAACTGCTGCATAAAAGAGAGAGCTCGTTCCTGGGACATTTTTGGCATAAACTTAACGCCGCCAGCTGCACCCGCAAGCGTCTGCAGGTCTCCCATGCCTTCCTCTTCAAACACTTCCTTGATAATAGCTAAATCTTCGCTTATGGATGACTTTGCAGCTCCATATCGTTCAGCAAAAGTAGTAAGCGGGATCAAGGTATGTGGTCTTGAGAGCAGGTATTGTGTCATTTCAACCAAACGTGCACTACGTTTCAATTTCTTCACAGACGATTCCTCACGATCTACTTCCAAAATCCGAATATTTACTAATGAATATATCATTTTTGTACGTATTTGTACAATGAAATAAATAAAAATAGCACTATATTTGGAAAAAAATTTCTAAGTCAACAATCGCACCGCATAAACTTCTTTACAGAACCCACGCAGACCATTATAAATCCTTGGTACTTTCGATTCCTTGGAAATGAGACCAAATACCGTAGGACCGCTTCCTGACATCAGCACACCGTCGGCACCAAGCCGCAGCATAGCCTCCTTCAATTGTCCTACCTCAGGATGGAGCTTCAGCGTCACATCCTCCAGAACATTACCAAGTTCCTGGCAAACCCCTGCAAAAGACTGATTGCGAATTGCCTCCTCCATTCTTTGGGCTGAAGGATGATGTACAATACGATCACTTTTTACACGCCCATATACCTCAGCTGTTGAGACGTTAATTGGAGGTTTAGCAAGGACAACCCAGCACTGAGGAGGATTTGGCATCATAGTCAGCTTCTCTCCTCTTCCCGTAGCAAGTGCCGTACCACCTGTTATACAAAAAGGGACATCAGACCCAAGTTCAGCACCAAGCAGCCTTAGTTCCTCGTCAGAAATACCAAGGCCCCAAAGTTTGTTTAAGCCGCGCAGTGTAGCAGCAGCATCACTACTCCCACCTGCTAACCCAGCAGCTACTGGGATTTTCTTATCTAAATGAATGTATACGCCTTTCTTGACGTCATATCGTTCTTTTACCAGTTTAGCGGCCTGAAAGGCCAAATTCTTCTCATCAAGGGGGATATAACCCGCCTGGCTAGAGATCATAATCGTATCGCGAGGCATTTCTTCCATCTCAATTCGATCGGCAAGATCGACCATTGTCATGATCATCTCCACCTCATGATACCCATCGCTTCTTTTATGTAATACGTCCAGCATCAAATTAATTTTAGCAGGAGCTTTTTCGTAAATTTTCAAGGCGTTCACCCACCCTTAGCTTTTCCCTCAAGACAACTTAACATATTATATCAAAATGATGCTGTCAAGTCATTCTGCCGTCCAAAGACAGCTTTATAAGCTCCATGCTCAGAATAGTGAAAAGACTCCCTTTCATTCAGGGAGCCCAGACTATATTCCTTCTAGGACTTTCTGGCTGCCTGTTCGGCAAGCTGAATAGCCCGTTTTACCATATTGCCTGCATCCTTGGCCTTGATGCCTCCCCAGCCTTCCTGCTGAACGGTATCATAGAAGCCCAAATCTTTTGCGAGTTCATTCTTTAGTTCCTCTGACATTACACTGCGTCTACTGCGACCCATGGTGACTCCTCCTTATAAGGGGACTGATAATTTCCTGCACAGTTAGTATCTCTGTAGGGATGAGACAATATGCATTATCACTATTTATCAGTATCTTGTTCTATATATGGCTCAAGCCAAGAGTAAGAGTTCGTTGTAGGCAAAATAAACTTCCAATCGATATCCAGATCTTTTTCACTAAAGATCCGTTTTACTGTCATTTTTCTAGGGATCTCTGTAATCCCTTTTAACAACAGTTGAATCTCCAGATGGGTTCCAGACTGTTTCTTAATATGGTAATCCAGCGTATAACCTCTCCCCTTTTCATTCTTAATGAACCAATCATGGATATCAAACGGTTTGTCAGTCAACGTAGCAGAAACGTCAATGATTCCCACTCTTTCCTCTCCACCATTTGGATTTTTACCCATCCGAATGCTATGGAAAGTATAGCTGTCATATTTATCGTTAAATGTAACGGGAAGATTTGCTGTTTCTATCTTGGTCGGACCCCAAGTAGTCGAAGGCATAGAGTATCCCTTGAGACGAAATTCCAGAGGCATGTTATTTATGGTGTCGTCCACACTAATAAATGTACTCCAATGTACTCCTTCTTCGTCTGTATAACGCTTTATCATTTTAATATTATCATCAGTAAAGTGCTCATATCTCGGATACGTTTCACCTGTATCTGGGTTTGTAATAAGATAGTGAATATTCGTATTAGCGGAGATAAACGGCCCCCCTTGATAAGGGTCTTCTGTTGTGGTAACAAAATCAAGTCGGTTCCCTCTTGGGGCTCGAATATAATTTTCTGCAACAATCTTATCCCCATTTGGCAGGGTCACTTGCTCATTTAGAGGGGTAACGACGGAGTTCTCCTTAGCCTTTTTGAAATCAACATGAAAAATAAATCCCCAGTTTCCCTCTTCTATCCGATTCCCTCCGCCTTCCGCCTTGACACCCACTTGGGATAAGGTGCTTTTGATTTGAAGCGTGTCTGATGTAATATTTGCATCAAGTGGAATTCGTAGGATAGTGATCCCCGGTTTGACAGTCCCCTCTGCTTTATTATTCACTACCCGCCCCACTTGTTTGCCATCCGCATCTAATACTTGAAAAGTATCCTCCAGTACCAGCTCTCGAGGAAGATAAGCACTCTCATCTTCTTCTCTTTCAGCGGTCTTCATTTCTATAGCCAGCACGATCTGAAATCGATTAACCAGCATCTCACTGACTTTGAGCGTGATCCCTTTGCTCTCTACTTCGACTCCAGGATACTGAGCCATATCACCATAATAGTCAGGTGATCCGTAGTTCGCACTTTGAAGAGGCGTCCATTCCTCCATGTCCAACTTACTAGATGAACTTAGCACCTCTTCTTGTCCAATTTTCGTCTGCTGTAAAGCATAGACTGCACTACCTGTACACAGAAGCACAACAGCTGCAGCAAGTCCCCATTTGCGTAGTCGTCCTTTATTCCATCTCATCGTCCTCTTGCTTTCTTCCCTTGGCTCAGCCTCAATCTCGATATCATCCAGCGTAAGCATTACTTTTGATGTAAAGTCAGCCCCTGTACGGGCATTGTATAGCTGCTTCTCACAAAGAATCTGTTCTTGCTTTAGCTCTTGATATAACTCTCGACAGGCAGAGCATCCAGCCAAATGCTTCGTGTCTTCGTCACTGAAACCGGTAAGCAGCCTATCATCGATCTGAACTGAATTCAAGCACTCATAATCCCTTACCTCCCGATTACCAAACTGCTTTTTTAAACGTTTCTTCGCACGGTGCAGCCGGTTTCGCACCTGATGTGCGCTAAGTTCTGTTATAGCGGCAATTTCGCCATAGCTTAGCTCATTTGTATATCGCAAAAGGACAACAAGCCGCTCTTCTTCTTTCAAAGAGGCAAGCATTGTATGCACCTCAGATCGCATTTCACTACGTATGAGCTCTTCTTCTGGGGTATGTATTTCTTTCCTTACCGGAATCTTTTCCTCCGGCAACCAAACTTTATTGGATCGTTTATGATCAATGACGAGTCGCACCGCTATTTTATATATCCATGCTCCTAAGCTCCTCGATTGGTCGTGACTCGTCAGCTTTTGATATGCCTTAATGAAAGTATCCTGAACAAGGTCTTCCGCATCTGACCTCTGCACCCCCATGCCAATAATAAGGTTGTATATCCGATCCTTGTATTTATTCACGATATGAGCGTATAGCTGTTTATTTCCGTTTATAACCTCGTTAAGAATCTGATGTTCATCTAAGCTGTCTTCACCCATAACGCCCCTTCATGCCCCCTGCCCTTTGCTTTCTCTCACTATATAGACGGGACACATCCCTTTAACCTCTCAATTGGCACAAAAAAATGGCCTCACCCTGAAATCAGGATAAGACCATCTTACAAAAATTCATGCTTACACTTCGGTATACGATATATCACTTACAACATGCTCAGGATCATAGACTGAAACTTGTACAGCTTCAGTTAATATATCGGCGTAACTGTAAGACACTCGTTTAAACGTTTGTTGTTCCTGATCAAGCTTGACAATAAAAACAGAAGGGTACGTTTCCTCCAGTACACCGGTTCGCTCAATTGTCTTACGGCGTCCGCCGTTCGCACGAAGCAAGATCTTCTGACCAACGTGAGCGTCGAGACTGCGTTTAATATCCAATAGCGTATTTTTAGCCATCGTTTAACGACCACCTCTTTCCTCTTGTCCATTATACAAGGTTTCACAGAAGTTGTCAAATTAAATAAATAATTATATCAGCATCAAAAATGTGTTGTCAACGAATTTTTTAGCGATTACTTCATTTTTTATGCTCATTTTTATAACATTCATTCACTCGTTTTAATAATGTGTTGTTATCTGAAATAAAAAAGCAGGCTCCGTGTGGAACCTGCCTTGAGTATTTATTGCTGATCTTTTTTAAATTGCAGCTGGTGTAACCTTTAAAGTAGACAAATCTTGTAACGGCGGTAAACCTATACGGTAACTTCCTTTCGATTCCAGTCCGCCGATTCCTTCACTACCTGTAATCGTATGATGGATAATGTCATTCATATTCATCGTATCCTTAACAGAAGTAAAAGCAGCTTTAGCCGCAACATACACTGGATCAAGGGCATGAATAAGCACACGACTAGGAGAACTGGCGAAATTGGCGCCAGCACGGATCAGCGCTTCAAAATGGGACTGGCATGCTCCCGCCACAATAGTGAGTGCATCTAGGTGCCACTCGTATTGTCTCGCTACTTGTATGGCAGCAATAAAATTAGCTGAATTCTTATAGTGGTTGATGTTATACAAGTCATACGGCTGTCTGGTCTTCAGAACCCCATCATGACCTGTAATCACGACAATATCAGGCCGGGAACGCGGCAGTAATCGGTAGAGGGTATCAGCCATAGACGCCTCATGAACGAAATGGCCTTCTGCGGGCACACGCAGCCTCTCATAGAGTGCCATGCTCTTTTTTAAGTAATTAGGGTCACCATCTAGGTGCAATACTTTACCTGGCATCTCAAAATACGAAGGAGTCTCTGATGATACTGCTGAATGGTTCCATTCATCAATGAGCCCTGCCTGATTACGCTGTGCCTGTTCCTTACGATGCTGCTGCAGCAACGAATAGGATTCATTCGCTTTAATATGAGCTAGCCTTGTTTTTTTTGTCTCTGGTTCGTATGGTACTTTCACCAGATCATCCAGGGGGGAATCGGCAAGAAGCCTAAACTCGGTTCCTTTAATTACCGCTTTATCCTCCTGAAGACCCTCTACTCGGAAAGTCACGTCGCCACCATACGATTTCCGAATGACCAAGTCTCCTAAATTCATCAACATTATCACCTCTAACCCTATGGTATGGGCATCTCCCTGCTTTGGTTCATAGGTGAGGAGAAATTGAGGAGGAGGACTTTAGACAAAAAGAGAAGGGCCCTACTCCACCCCTACTCCAGCTTCAAGCAACACTGCGCTAAGACGCGCATATTCTTCTATGCTGAGCGTCTCTCCCCGTCTGGTTGGTTCAATGCCCGCTTTTTCTAAAAGAGGCTCAAGCTCGTCTTTATTTTCTTTGGTAAAGAAGCGGCTTTTCAAATTGTTCGCAATGGTTTTCCGACGTTGAGCAAACGAAGCATGAACCACTTCAAAGAAATGCTTTTCACTTTTCACTTCGACTGGTGGCTGCTCTCGTACTTTTAGACGAATTACGGCAGACTCTACATTCGGCTGTGGAATAAAGACGGTATGAGGTACAATGCAAACCAGCTGAGGTTCACTATAATATTGCACAGCAATGCTGAGGGTACCGTAATCCTTCGTACCTGGAGACGCAGCCATTCTTTCCGCTACCTCTTTTTGAATCATAACGACAATACTATCGATCGGCAGTTTCTCTTCGAGCAACTTCATCAGAATAGGTGTCGTCACGTAATAAGGAAGATTCGCTACTACGCTAACTTTATCCACTTCACTGAAATTTTTTTCAAATAAGGCCGGTAAATCTGTTTTAAGAACGTCGCCATGATGTAAATATATATTAGGATAGGGTTCAAGTACTTCCTGCAAAATCGGAATAAGACGCTGGTCAATCTCAACGGCTGTAACCTTCTTAGCTGCCTGCGCTAATTTCTCTGTAAGTGCACCGATCCCTGGTCCAATCTCCAGCGCACCTTTGTTTTCATCCAGATTTGCAGCATCTACAATTTTGTGGAGGATGTTCTGATCAATAAGGAAGTTTTGTCCCAAACTTTTCTTGAATGAAAATCCGTGTCTTGCAATAATCTCTTTTGTCCGCCTTGGTGTTGCAATTTCATCCATGCCCTTCACGTTCTCACGATCCTTCTTGTTCAATTTGCTCAAGTGCATTTACAAATTCTTCACGACTAATTTGAAACATCGTCAGCCTTTTATATAATTGCTTTCCATTACAATATCCAATTCCTAAAATGTTTCCAAGTTCCATACGGCGACGAGATGCGTCCGGGTGAACGATAAGGCCTGCTTCAATCAGGTCTTGCCAATCAATAAGCGGTTTGGCAGCCTCATACGTCGTATGAGCACGTGACAACGCCTCTCGAATCGCTTCCGGGGATGCGTTCTCAACACCTATGTCACCTTTACGAGTTGCATCTTCTTCTTTTATAAAAGCATGGCTTACCCCTGGTACTTTGTTCGTTATTATCTTACGAATACGTTCTCCTGCATGATCAGGGTCAGTAAACACAATAACGCCTCTTCTCTGCTGGGCAAGTTCGATCTTTCTTAGGATTTGAGCGTTAATGGCTGAGCCTCCGGTTTCAATCGTATCTGCTTCTACAGCACGTTTAATCGCTACCGTATCGTCTCTGCCTTCAACGACAATAATTTCTTTAATCATGACCGTTTGTCTTCCTTTCTAAACAAAAAGAGAAGAGGAAAATTTCCTCTTCTGCATGTAAGAGGCAAACGATAGACATGTAGTCTAAACTTTCGTTTACCTTATATAGCATCACCGAATCATGTTGTTAATACTATAGGATTAATGATGCATTGTAAAATATATTTTAGTTCAGTTCTGGCTTCACAGGACCGATGACATACACCGTTTTTCCTTTTTTACGACCAAAATTGAGCGCTTGATCCAGACTGTCATAATAAACGTCTATTTTATTACCTTTAATGGCACCACCAGTGTCTTCAGCACGGCGGAAGCCCACACCTTCAATGTATACCCACCATCCAAGTGGAATCACTTTCGGATCGACTGCAATGGTGCGTCCTTCCTGTACACGAGTACCGGAAGCTGTTTTGGTCCCGATTCCTTCTTCTTCGGAAGAGTAGGCTGTCATGGACACATTATTCAGCACTTTGTTCACTTTGAAAGACACGCCGTCTTTCGTAATGGTGTCACTGTCTGAAGAGGAAGATGAAGATACCTTCTTCACTTTGTCAGCTACGGAGTTATTACTTGATTTGGATGTACTCGCTGCTGCCACAAGCGTCTCTGGTTCTGGATCTGGCTTAGGCTCCGGCTTTTTCTTGGAACCAACAGCAATGACTTGATCGACACGATTTTTTTGAACTTGTTTCCCAGTCATTTTCTTAGATACTAATTCACCATCTTGAAATACCTTCTCAATGGTTTGGACCATCACGCCTTCGTGCCCATTTTGTATTACGCGGTTATCACCTTTGTACAAGCTCGGGTCAGCAGTTTTGATTACTTTATAGGGAATCGCTGCTTCTTGTTTAGCTGTTTGTTTCGTTACCCGGACAATTTTAATATTAAGATCTGCTTTCACCACAGTGTCCACAGCAGGATATACTTTATCATTATCTGACACCTTCACGCCTTGGCTTACAAGCGCTTCTTGGACTGTATCCTTTGTCGTATAGATTTGTTCCGTTTTGCCGTCCGCTGTCACGTTAACTGCAACAGCTCGCTTAATAGTAACTTGATCCCCGTCTTCAATCGCTCCATTCAGTGGCATCGAAACTTCATCATGGGGGCTTACTGTGATTGCATGCTCATCCAGCACTTCATTAAGCATACCTTCACGAGTTTCCAAGGTCTGGGCTTTGCCATCCACGACTAGTGAAATTTCTTTACCTCCCTGACCGTAAACGATAAGCGAGATCATAACTAACAGTGCGACTGAGAAGATTGCGACCAGTATAATTTGACGCAGATTCTCATGCTTCCATCGCAACGCGTAAGACTTGCTGGATGATGGTGACTCATGGGTCTCCTCTGGTTGGAAATTTCCCACTTACTCCGTCCTCCTTCGTAGTCCCGCCGTCAAGAGTAATGCATGATTGTAATTTGACGCGACTATAACAATTTGTATACAGAAACAGATTTGTCTGTTTTTGCACCATGTGCCACTCTTCGCAGCTTGATGTAACCTCCCGTTAACCAACAGTATGACGAGGTTGTAACTTTTATTCTCCTAAAACAAAGAAGCCAAAAAAGAGTTTCTGAGGAACTCTCTCATGGCTTCCGATAGTTTCTTAAGAATAATCGGAAACATCATACACGAGTTTGCCTCTTTATACGCTTACGGAGTTAGCTGTCGGATTCGGACGCAAGAGTCGCCCTGGATCAGGTCATTTGCTCATGGCTAATGCCTTTTCCTTCACCCCTAGACTCAAAATGAAATCAAATACGATGGTCTAAAATACGAATCTACTAGCCTGTCAGACCATCCTATCGGTTCCCCCGTTCTTCGATTTACGAAAGATTCAGCGAGAATGACGCATGAAGTGAATGTCAATAATTCACTGAAACGATGATATCCTGTTTGTATGCATGTTGTAAAGCCGTATTCAACTACGTTTTTCTAAATAAATGGTTAAAAAATTGTAATAATCGCGTAAAAATCCTTACAAAAAGATGAATCGCTCTTATTTGCTCGTTATTTCACCTATTTTACTCCTTTTATTAATTAAATGCCAAATAGTTCCAGTGCATTTTGGGTCGTTATCCGGGCGATTTCTTCCACGGAAACACCTTTTAGAGCTGCCGCAGCCTCTGCAACGAGTGCCACATGTGCCGTTTCATTTCGTTTTCCCCGATACGGATGTGGGGTCAGGTATGGAGAGTCCGTCTCGATCAATAATCGATCCATTGGAACTTTGGTCAGCACCTCTTTAGGCTGTTTAGCATTTTTGAAAGTGATCGGCCCACCAAACGAAAGATGGAATCCCAGATCAAGACACATTTCTGCCGTTTCCCAACTGCCTGAAAAAGAGTGCATAATGCCCCCGACTTCACTCGCTTTTTCTTCCCGTAGAATTTTCACAATATCTTCGTGCGCGTCTCGGTTATGGATAACAATTGGCATGCCAATTTCTCTTGCAAGTCCAATTTGTTGTCTCAGGACTGTATGTTGGATTTCCTTTGGAGAAGTATCCCAATGATAATCAAGACCTATCTCCCCGATAGCTACTACTTTTTCATGTTGACACAAAGATGCGATCCATTCTAGATCCCCATCCTTCATCGTAATTGCATCAACCGGATGCCAGCCGACTGCTGCATACATAAAATCATACTTTTCGACAAGATCCATTGTTGTAGGTATGGTCTCGCGATTAAAACCGATATTTATCATGCGAGTTACTCCCGCATCGACAGCACGCTGGATGACTTCCTCTCGATCATTGTCAAATTCTGCTGCATCTAAATGGGTATGTGTGTCAAATAACATCGTCTTTGTTACTCCTTTCTTACTATCCAAATAAACATTTATATATAATAGAACTTATGCATACTCATGAAAAAATCTTTCCAATCTCCGGTGGAAGCTTTTCAAGAATTGTCTTCACCTTTTCTTGTGGGAAGTACAAATGATACTTACCGCGCTGAATTCCACTAATAGATCGTACAATGTCAGAAACTTCAGATATATCACGCAATCTTTCCTGTTTGTCTATAATGATAATTTGTTTCTGGCTGTCCTCATCGTCCGGACGAAACACATCATACGGCAGATCTGATGGAAAATCAATTTCCAGATCATAGCCCGGATTTAGCCCAACCTCCCGAAAAGCCTGTTTCATCTCCTCAATGAATTCCTCATCCATACGATCTACTTCTACATATTTATACAGCTTTCGATCTAAAAATCGAATACATAAATCCCTCAGTAACTCATCCTTTTCTTCGGTCCATTGATTAAACGCGGTTTGAATAATGGACTCATCAATACGAAGGTACTCTTGTACCGTAATATTCCCTTTAATGAGGGAAAGCAACGAGGGCAACATAAATCCGAATGAATATCCACTTATAACAAGTTCCTTGGCTCTTCTAAAAATTTGGCGAAGAATAATTTCGGAACTGCGAGTTACAGGATGAAAATATACTTGCCAATACATCTGGTAACGAGACATAAGATAATCCTCAACTGCATGCATTCCTGAATCCTTCACAACAACACGCCCTTGATATGGACGGAGCATTCTAAGGATCCGGTCTAGATCTATTGTTCCATAATTAACACCTGTATAGTAAGCATCTCTTAATAAGTAATCCATTCGATCTGCATCAAGCGGACTCGATACCAAATTCACTACGATCGGTTTATCATAGGTCTTCGCAATGACTGCTGCGACCTTCTCGGCAAAATCCGGTGCAACACGATTTAGAATCGCCCCTATCTCGGTGTCACCCAAAATAATTTTGCATGTCCATTCTTCATGATCCATATCAAATGCTTCTTCTATAGAATGTGAAAAGGGTCCATGACCAACATCATGCAACAATGCAGCGCATAGTGCTACCTGTTTTTCTTCTGTCGGCCAATCCGAATATCCACTACGCTCGAATTGTGAAATAATTCTTCTCGTTATTTCATAAACACCAAGGGAATGGGAAAAACGACTATGTTCCGCTCCATGAAACGTCAAATAGGTAGTTCCGAGCTGTCTGATTCGGCGAAGACGCTGAAATTCGGGTGTATTGATAAGTTGCCAAATGACCGGATCTTGAACATGCACATAATTGTGTACAGGATCTTTAAAAACCTTTTCTTCACTGAGCTTTAGTTGCATATGTCTCACTCCTCCTCAAGATAATGTATCAAAATTCAATTGCATGCAACCCATACAAACTTTTCGACTTTTAGTTATTTGTTTCTCGTTTTATTCGACATTTAACGACAAATTTTGTCGAATTACGCTGTACTTTTGATTTCCAAATCGACAAGCGTTATAATAATAAATACGGCAGGAAAAATCATCGATAAACCAGTCCTTTTTCATAAACTTCACTAAATATTAACCTAATAAGTTATTTTTAATGTTGACTGATTTGGGAATGGTTGGTATGATGATTAGCATAAAAGATAAAATAATGTCGAATCATGCAATTATAAGTGATGGCGAGAGGAGCAACAAATATTATGATGAAATCTACAGGTATTGTAAGAAAAGTTGATGAACTAGGCCGGGTTGTTATTCCAATCGAATTGCGTCGTACACTAGGTATCGGAGAAAAAGATGCACTCGAAATTTATGTAGATGGAGAGCGCATCATGCTTAAAAAGTATGAGCCTGCGTGTATCTTCTGTGGAAATGCAGAAAACGTAACATACTTCAAAGGAAAAATTGTTTGTCACGAATGTATTTCCGAAATCCCAGCACCTGTGACAAATTAAGGAATATAGGTTATAATAGGTTTTATAGAAAAGCTATCATTTTAAATTAATCATAGATTTCTTTACAATTTTATATATATTGCTTTTCTTTTCTGAAATTTTTTCAGTTTTAACTACTGTTATCTCTAACCTTTTTCATACTCCTTGATGCCTTCTTTGGTTACACTATAACCGAAGAAGGCATTTTTTTGTCCTATTCTTCATTTTTCAACTATTCATCTTCATCCTTCAACAGCGCATTATAAATATCCCTTTTAGCCAGCCCGCGATCAGATGCTGTTTTTTTCATCGCGTCTTTACGAGATAGCCCTTCATTTTCATAGTGTGCAACATGCTCGCCCAACTTTAAGTTCTGCCACCATTCATTTTGCATTGTTTCCTCTTCTTCTTTGCTCATTCCATCGACAATTACACAATACTCTCCAAGGGGTGGGTGCTCTTCAAGCCAATCCATACATTCTTGGATACTGCCTCTTACGTACTCCTCATGACGTTTGGTCAACTCTCTAGCTAGAACAACATTCCGATTGCCGTAGATTTCAAGCATAACCGTTAATGTTTTTTGTACCCGATGAGGAGATTCATAAAACAAAAGCGTTCCCTGCGAATAGCCCACTGCTTCTAATACCTTCTGCATGTCCTTCTTCTCTCTTGGTAAAAATCCGATAAAAGTAAAACGTTCTGTAGGTAGTCCGGACGCAATAAGAGCAGACAATGCAGCATTTGCTCCAGGCACAGTTACAACAGGAATATCTGCTTCAATAGCTAGAGCAACCAGGTCAGAACCAGGGTCTGAAATGGCTGGCATACCGGCATCACTAACCAGTGCTAAATTTTTTCCTTCTATTATATAGCGTATCAATTCAGGTCCGCTTGCCGCCTTATTATGTTCATGATAACTGAACAGAAGTTCCGGACTGATCTCAAAATGACTAAGAAGCTTTCTCGTCTGGCGTGTATCCTCAGCAGCTATAATATCGCACTCTTTTAATGTCTGAACCGCGCGATAAGTCATGTCATTCAAATTTCCTATGGGAGTTGCAACTAGGTAAAGTGTACCTGTTTGCGCATTTTTATCATCAAAGCTTTTTTGAACTTGAAATTTCATTTTTTCTCCTCCTCCAGATTGTGCTCACCATAATAGATGTTCATAATCTCCTCACAGTATTGTCCTTCTTCGTTATAGACAATCAGAGGCGGGAGCATTCTTACATCTGGTTTTCCATCACGTAATGCTTCGATTAGCACCATGTTTGCCTCTTTATCTATCCGCGGATGTACCATCCGAATTCGTTTGGGTTCCAGTCGGTATTTTCGCATGAGTGTAATGATTTCACCAAGCCGCTGTGGTTTGTGAACCATCGATACTTTCCCCCCCGTACGCACAAGATGCATACAAGCTTTGAGAATATCTTCAAGTGTACCGTTTAGTTCATGTCTGGCTGTAGCCTGATGTAGACTCAGCTTAATGTCGCTTCCATTCAAGGGCATATACGGTGGGTTCACTGTAATCGCGTCATATTTACCGTAACCTATATGCTCTGCAAAATTCCTTACATCCCCTTCATGAATTTTGATCTGCTCTTCAAGCCCATTTAACTTTACGCTTCGTCTTGCCATTTCTGCTAATCTGGACTGAATTTCTACTGCTTCAATGGAAGCTTTCGTACGGGTCGTTAATAGCATTGGGATGACTCCGTTACCTGTACAAATATCAAGAATTTTTCCCCTTTGCGGGATCCCGGCAAACCTAGCCAGAAGAACTGCATCCATCGAAAAACTGAACACTTCATCACTCTGGATAATCTGCAAATCATGAGTGAGGAGATCATCCAAACGCTCTGAAGGGTGAAGTACAACATCATTTTTGTTCATATTTATCTCTTCCCTGCCTTACTCGTAATATAATCCTAAAAAAAAACCGTAGGGAACCCCTACGGCTCGTTACTTATTCAAAAATGACAGACAGAACAGACAATCGCCTTCCGTACGCAAATGACCATAATAGACATTGCAGATATGAAAACCTTCATAATACAGACGAGCCAAGTTGTCATGGCCTTCACCAACGACATCTTCCTCAGGCTCAAGGATAGGAGTCTGAGGTACAGGAGTCTTGGGAGTAGGAACTGCCTTCTCAGCAGTAGCCCCACGCTTCAGCACCTTACGAAGTTGCTCATTCTCTAGCGTAATTCGCTGATTTTCTTCGAGCAATTCCTTCACGATCATTTTAAGCTCACCAAGATCACTGCTCATTTGTCCCATTTGTGTTTCCATTTCAAGAATGTGTGCAAAAACTGTTTTCTTCTCCAAAATCCCACCCCGAAAGCAAACATAATGGTTTACTTGATGACAACGTCATCCATTGAAAGCTCTTTTACTTTATTTATCTCAAACAACTGAACATGTATCGTCCGATTGCCTGCATGTATTCCAACTACCTTACCTTCACCAAGAGAGGTAACAACCAGTTTTCCTACTGCCGGCATCTCTTCTTTGACACTCTCATAGTTATCATGCTCAAATTTCAGGCAACACATAAGTCTTCCGCAAAGTCCTGATATTTTGGTTGGATTCAGTGAAAGGCTTTGATCCTTTGCCATCTTAATGGATACCGGTTCAAAATCTCCAAGCCAAGAGGAACAGCATAGTACTCGTCCACATGGACCTATTCCTCCAAGCATTTTCGCCTCGTCACGTACACCAATCTGACGTAATTCAATCCGAGTACGGAAAATACTTGCCAAATCTTTTACAAGTTCTCTAAAATCCACACGGCCTTCAGCCGTAAAATAAAATATGATCTTATTACGATCAAAAGTAAATTCTACATCGACCAGCTTCATTTTAAGCCCATGGTCTTTTATTTTATTTAAACAGGTTCCAAATGCGTCCTTTGCTGCGAGCTTATTTTCTTCCACCACTTTGGCGTCCGCTTCACCTGCAATACGAATGACCTTCTTGAGAGGCAATACGACGTCAGATTCCCCGACTTCCTTCTTACCTATAACTACTTTGCCGTACTCAATCCCGCGAGCGGTCTCTACAATAACGCTAGAATCCTTTTCAATAGGAAGATCGAGGGGATCAAAGTAATAAATTTTGCCCGCTTTTTTAAAACGGACACCGACTACACTATACAAAAAATTAACCCCCTTGTATACCAATAAAACCTCTATTGGAGCCTTTCTTAAAAGGCTGCAATCAAAGCGTAATATGTTAAGACATTGCTAGGGTAAAGAATAAAACCTGCAATTCCTGCTGACTAGACCCTCTTAAAAGTTACGAAGCAAGTCCAATCAAAAATTGTTCCACACATAACTGTCCATTCATATTAGAATGTAGTTTCTTCCTGCATTCTGCTGCCAGATCCATATAGGAAACCCACTGCTCTGTCGAACGACTAATCGCCATAGTGGAAATGGTGCTGAGTTGATCTATAAAAATTACATTCTCCTGCTTGCCATATGTTACGTAAAGCATATCCTTGAACCACAAATGGAACATGTCAAACATTAGCTCAAGATGCTCGGAAAGCCCGCTCTTAAAGAGTTTCTGCTGAGCGGAAACTAGGGACATACTGCCTCTTGTCAGCGACTCTCCTCCTAATTGTAACATTACATTTCTAATTTCTGCAAACCAATTCTGGTCAAGTAAATCCTTACAAGACTCTAGGCCAGAGGTCAAAAAAGCTGCCGTTCTTACCAGTGCAGGTGAATATCCCTCTTTCACAAATACCTCTTCAATTCGCTCAGGACTAAGCGCCCTAAAGGGAACCTCTTGTGTACGAGACAGAATAGTTGGAAGCATAGCTCCTTTATTACTCGTTATCAAGATGCCTACTGCTGGAACCTGTGGCTCTTCCAGAAACTTTAGTAAACTGTTTGCAGCCTGTGTCGTCATCTTATCTGCCTGATCTATAATGTAAATTTTACGATTGTTGTTCTCGGACCGGTAATTGAAAATCTTCTGCAACTCACGGATCTGATCAATCTTCAGGCTTGCACCTTCAGGCTCTACATAATGTAGATCTGGATGGTTCCCGTGTTCAACCTTACGACATTCCAGACATTCTCCGCACGCATCATCCTGCTGACGGGTACAATAGATCGCTTGGGCAAAAGCAGTAGCCATCTGACGCTGCCCACTACCCGAAGGACCACTGAATAAGTAGGCATGACTGATTGCTTCTTGTCGAAGTCCGCTTTGCAGCATTTGTTTTGCCGTTTCCTGGCCCATAATATCACGAAAAGACATGAGATGATCCTCCCCATGCTGTATTGCCGCATGACTATGATTGTTTGACTATCATCTGTATCCGTTTATTTATTGATAAAAGAATAACAAATGATCTTCTATTTCCATTATATCATGTTAAAAGGTAATATAAATTTTAGTATTGTAATAAAATTAATTACCAGTTTGTATTTCTTATTACCCTAAAATAGTATATAGAAAAAGACAAGCTCTATTCGCTTGTCTTTTTCTATAATTTTCATCTAAAAACTAAGATTGATGAGCATCCCGCGAATTTCACCGATTTTCTGGAGCAACTCCATCTTACCCTGCTCTAATTGAAGTAGATCCTCAGCCATCTGAAGTAAAGCAGCATCTACCTCATCAATAAGTAGATATCGCTTGCCCCGCCCTCTGCGGTCCCAACCTTTGGATTCCTTCATGCTTACTCCTCGTCTTACGGTATCTTCAAGGAACCGCTTAACCAGTTGCTTATAAGCTTTTAATTCACGAATCGTCATGGAACGCGCAAGCCGGTCCCCTTGAAGTTGAATTTCGTTCAGTCGACGAGTTAACTCAGCATCCGATGCTCGCTCTCCCTGTTGCTGCATCATGCCGGCAAAGTCCTTGGTCTGTATAGGTTTTGCACCTGTATCAGTTGGGCTTATTCCACTCTGCAGCGGCCGAAATCCTGGGTTGATTTTCACACATATCCCTGCTTTCTATCTTGAAACAAACTTGGGTTTCTTATTATATCTAATTAGAAATGTTCGAAACGGTCAACCGGTAATACGAATACAGTAGCTCCGCCCACCTGTACTTCAACAGGGAGAGGCAAGTAAGAATCTGTTGTTCCACTCATTGGTGTTACTGGAGTCACGAGCTGTTCCCTTACTTTACAACTACTGCGGATTACATTCATAACAGATTCTACCTGACCATCGTCTACCCCGATCATAAATGTCGTATTTCCTGCTTTCAGAAAACCCCCTGTACTGGCAAGCTTGGTTGCACGGAAATTAGCTTTCACCAGTCCGCTGGAAAGACGATTACTATCTTTATCTTGAACAATGGCTACGATTAATTTCATCGAAAACGCCTCCTAAATAGAAAATAAATAATACCCGAAATGTAATTAGTCGTCTTCACATCATATAACTTCTCATATGATGATACCGTCTTTTTCTCACGCTTACGATTGCTAGTCTAGAGTTCCTTCTATGGCCTAGCACAATGCCCATTATTATGAAGTTCCATAGATGCACTACATAATACTTTATTAGACATATACCCTTAAATATCCTTTAATACACACCTAAGGTTTGCAATTAAACTACAAAATACCTCATCAGGTGACAAAGAAGCATCAATGACTTTTATTCTTTCAGGTTCACTCTGTACCAATTTCAAATAACCTGATCTCACCTTATCATGGAATAATCGACTTTCCATATCCAAACGATTAATTTCTCTGCCTTGATTAGCTGCTATTCGAGCAAGCCCAATTTCTGGTTCAACATCAAAGTAAAGTGTCAGGTCTGGAGTGATATTTTCAGTAGCAAAGAGATTAATAGAGCGGATTTCTTCTACTCCAATTCCTCTCGCATATCCCTGATATGCCAAACTGCTGTCGACAAACCGATCGCATAATACAATAAAGCCTTCCTCTAGCGCCGGAATTACTTTTTCCACTAAATGTTGTCTGCGTGCTGCTGCGTACAAAAGTGCCTCTGTTCTCGCATCCATGGCGGTATGTTCAGGATCTAAAATGATAGATCGGATCTTTTCTGCTATATCGATTCCCCCAGGCTCCCGAGTTAACAGATAAGGAATATCCCTTTCTCTTAAATAATCAGATAGACGTGTAATCATTGTTGTTTTACCTGATCCTTCGCCGCCTTCAAGTGTAATAAATAATCCTTTAGACAATGTTTCTCTCCCCTAAGCTTCATTTTTTTATATGACAATATGCTATTTATCTATCAACGGACGGTTGAGAACCACTTATAATACCAACTGTAGTATGTTCTTGTCGATAACAGATTGGTTCTCTCTATAGATGACGAATTAGCATTTTTTGCGTACTAGCATTACTTTTCAATCATGACCAAAATCGTATCTAGGCTGGAATCCGTGTTACCCTGAATTTTTGCCCCGGACTCGCGAAGCAGTATCAAATGATTTTTCATATTCTCATCAATCATTTCACCAGGATACAATAATGGAATTCCCGGCGGATAAGGAATAACCATTTCGGCAGCAATCCGGCCAGATGCTTCTCCAATACTTATTTGCTCTTTCTGCTCTTTAGCTATTTTACGTAGGTGAAAAGAGACCGGACAAGAAAAGACAGCAGATTGCAAAATGTTCCACGTGGAAACACGAGAAAGTGTCGTCTGATCAGGCTTGAGAAGCTGCTCACATTCTCTGGGCTCCTCTTCTAATGATATATGCAGCAAGGTATCCAAAAGGTGCATTGCATCCTCCTCTGAGGATCCTAAACTAAACAAGAGCACGACGAAGGTATCGTCACTCATTTCTGGCACACAGCCTCTATCTTCTAGTCTTCGCTGCAGCTCATATCCACTCAGGACCATCTCCTTGTCATAAATGACAAGTTTAAAAGGATCCTGGGTAGTGTAGCCAGCATCCGCTCCCGAGGGCCCCAGCAAACCAAAACGCGGTATGTTATTTTGAATCCCACTTTTTGCCTTGTTCACAGCAGCAAGGCCTGCCGTGAAGGCATCCGCTCCATGCCTGTGTAAGTGCAGGCGTGCAAGATCAAGCGAGGCCATGAGTGGATACGATGGGCTCGAGCTCTGTATCATGGATAAGCGTTGCTTCATTAATTCCCGATCTAGTAATTTACCCTGTACATGGACCATAGCGCCCATGGTCATAGCTGATAGCATCTTGTGAGTGGATTGCACTACTCCATCTGTTCCCGCGGCTAGAGCTGAATTAGGCAACGCAGGATGTTGGCCATAGTGTGCTCCGTGCGCTTCGTCAACGAGAAGTGGCACACCAACATCATGACATGCTCTCGCAATGTCAGATAGCTCGAATCCCATCCCGTAATAATTAGGCATGGTAAGAAAAACACCTTTTGCATTTGGATAGGCCTGAAGTGCTGCCTTAATAGTAGTAAGTGAAGGAGCGGTGGCCAGACCACTAACTGAATCTATCTCAGGTGCCAAAAACACAGCATGTGCTCCAGCAAGCATAAGGCCATGAATTACCGATTTATGAACATTACGCTGTACAAGTATAAGATCTCCTGGTTCTGTGCATACCGTAAGAAGCAGTGCAATATTCCCAGAAGTACTTCCCGCTACTAAAAAAAAGCTCTCCTCTGCTCCAAAACAATCAGCAGCAAGTTGCTGTGCTTCCTCGATTACTGTTTCAGGATGATGGAGGTCATCAAGGCCAGTAATCTCTGTAGCGTCAATGCTCATCACTTTCTGGAGCATCGTTGGCGGGGTAAGATTAGAATAAACCTGTCCATTCTTATGTCCAGGTACATGATAAGTGTGCTTACCTGAGTTTTTATATTGAATTAAAGCATCATATAAAGGAGCTTTTTCCTTATTTTTTTGATGGTTGTCCATATGATTAACCCTTCCGATCCGAATTCTATATCTATATTGTAGTGTATTTACATGAAAATATCATCGACTAAGAAGGCCAGGCTCCCTCGCAAACAAATAATTAAAATCAACTCCATTTGGAGAAAATAAAAAAAGGCCTTCTCAGACCTTTACATAAAGTTTCAGGAGAAAAGCCTATATATTATGCATTATTTTGTTGCAGCCATATTTGTTTTAATTGATGAATGAAAAATGGATATTTTGCATCTTGGGCATCCGTGTGTACCATCTCGCTCTCGCAATCCGTACAGATGAATTCTGAAACGATAAAAATACCTTCCTCTTTGGACTGTTCACAGACAATGCAGTGGTGCTTGTGCTGAGTTTGCTGTGCTTCCATTACTATCCCACCTTTGTTTCTTTTCCTATTAGTATGGTACAGTTTCTATTATTTTAAACCTTTTCATAGTGAAACACCATTCCTTTTCCATAGGTTATGCTATTCAGCCTATATCCGATGGGTGTCTGTACCTATTTCTTCGCAACATTTAAATTTATCCCTACGAGTTTCCGATAAACACTATATGAAACTACATTTCATTTTTCTACTAGTTAAGATGGATGTTTAATTAAAAACGCAATCTAAGAACAAATCATAAAGGAGGATTTAATGGAATGTCCGAAGTCATCGGAGAAGAGGCTACTTACTATCAATATCGTCTATTACGCAAAAGCTATATATCCCGTCCAGTCATCTGGAGCTATGTAAGCTTGGCCCTTATCATGTTTTTTATTAGTCTGCTCTTCTTCACATGGTTCGGAGTACTTTGCTACTTTCTATCTTTCATTACAATGATATGGGTTCACTTCGTTATATCCCGTTCCGTACTCCTTCTTAGTAAAAGATATCTACAAAATTGGAGTTTCTCAAGGCGACTACCTTGGATAGGAATGGTTCCCACCCAATATGTTAACTATCATTTCTTTTCAAAAATGCATCTACATATAACCTGGATTAGCTTGGTACTTATCTTTATCTTCGTTATAGCAGGGCCTATCGCCTTTTCTATTAACTTATTATTCTGGCACTTCTGGTTGTTACTACCCCGGTTCTATTGCATTTGCTGGCTGTTCCGTGAAAGAAAAGATGGCCTATTAAAGGTGACGAGTCAGGATATCTCTTATTACATACAATAGAGTAAGGACACCTATTAAAAATGCAAGCACTCAAATGATCTCAAGTACCAAAAAGACAATTTAGCTATAAAACAACCGTAATAAAAAAAGACCTTCCTCTTTGGGAAGGTCTTAATTATTGGTATCAACTATCTTGGGTTTAATTAAAGATGCATCTTGAGTAGGTACAAGAACAGTCAGATAACCATTATGCAATGATAAATGGACTCTCGTTGTATCTTTCAGAAAAACACGTGGTGCTGGCTCTGTGGCACTGGCCTGCTCACTAGCCACGTCCTCGGTCCATCCCCACTCTATAATTTCATTAATATATTTATCAGGTAATTGAGCGCTCTTGCTCACGCCCGGTAAAGAGTATTGAATATAATCCATTTCAGGATTACTCGTTGCTCGATCCATTCGATTTGCTTCTTCAGGAATAGGAAAACTTTTAATATTAACGGCTTCCTCATATGAATCCCAAGAAGTTTTTTGGCTGCATCCCATTAACATCATCATACATAGGAACAGCAGAAAGTAGAGACTAACAATTCTGTATCGCAGCCGATATTCCCCCTTTGTTGCGAAAATGATACCACCCCTTTAAATTATAAGCCCCGTAGTTATTATAACTTTTTAAAAAGGGTATTCCGTAACAAAAATGTTACTACCTGAACCTAATACAGTTCAAAAAAATAAAAACCACCATCGATTGATCGACAGTGGTTCTTTGCTTGGCGGCGTCCTACTCTCCCAGGACCCTGCGGTCCAAGTACCATCGG
>NZ_JAGXCY010000029.1 GCF_018310695.1 Paenibacillus sp. Marseille-Q4541
CGATGGTACTTGGACCGCAGGGTCCTGGGAGAGTAGGACGCCGCCAAGCAAAGAAGAGACATTACCAATAGGTAGTGTCTTTTTTTATTTTTATAGTTCACTTAGTATTCAATCTGTGTTACTCATAAATTCTTTTCTCTCATTCTCTCGGAAAATGATGCATTATAAAAGTACTTCATTAAACTAGTGTAGTTTCATTGACTTTTAATGGATGCTCTGACACACTCAAGCTAAGAGTGATATAAAGGAAGCTGCTGTAGGTTTTCTTCTTTTTTATTTATTTTCACATAAGAACCTAGCTTTCTCTTAATTTCCTCAGGAACACAATATAATCCATAAAAAGAGGTGGAAGAATGGAAATCAGACAACTTAAAGTAGATGAATATGAACAAAGCAACAGCCTATCAGAATATGCCTTTCACTATACATTAACACCGGAGCAAAAAGAAGAAAGAAAAGAAAGATTTAAGCCCGAGCAGTCATGGGGTATTTATGAAGAGAATGTACTGCAAGCAAAACTAACGATAGTACCATTTGAGGTGTATCTGCAAGGCAAGGTTTTACATATGGGTGGAATTGCGGGAGTAGCCACATGGCCGGAAAATCGTCGTAAGGGGCATGTCTCTAAACTGCTCAAACAAGCGCTCAAAGTAATGAAGGATAAAGGACAGAGCTTATCTTTTTTACATCCCTTCTCTATTCCTTTCTATCGTAAGTATGGTTGGGAGTTGTATGCTGAATATAAGAATTATGTTATTCCTGCCAAACAATTTCCTGCTAAGGTTGAGTATCCAGGGAAAATTGTAAGAGACGTTAAAGACTTATCTGTTTTAGATGCTTTGTATCACTCTTTTGCTTGCCGTTACAACGGTACGCTTGTTCGAGATGAGGAGTGGTGGAAGGAATCAGTCCTTCAAGACTTTGAACACAGTGCTGTTTATTATTCGCCTGAAGGGGAACCGCAAGGTTATGTACTTTATGAGTTAAAAGACAAAGAGCTGGTGTGTGATGAGTTTGTTTATTTGAACGAGGAAGCACGCAGCGCTTTATGGACCTTTTTTGCAAATCATGATTCTCGTATTGAGCAAGTGAAGCTTATTATGGTGCCAGGTGATGACCAATTTCCTTATATGCTTCTAGATCCAAGAGTAACGCAAGAGACAGTGCCATATTTTATGGGGCGTATTGTCGATATGGAGTCTTTCTTACAGCAATATACATTTGAAACTGACAAGAGTTCTGAGTTGACGATTCAGATTGATGATCCTACAGCTCCTTGGAATACTGGGATATGGAGCATCTCAATAAATGATAAGGGGCAAGCACAGGCTAAACTCCTGACTTTAGAAGAAGAGATTAATGCAGACTTGACGGGAGATATCCAGACATTTTCTGCTCTTTTTATGGGATATAAGCGCCCACAACAATTATTTAATATGAACAAGCTACAGGGGCAATCACAAAAAGTGACAGAACTTGAGAATCTCATTCCACAAGGACAAACATTTTTGATGGATTTTTTCTAATCATAAAAACAAAAAAACTCTTATGATCCTATGGTCAAAAGAGTTTTTTGTTTTTATGAATAATTTACAGGGAATTGTGAAAAATGAAAAAAGGAACCTACTTGAGAATTCCACATAGTGTGTTATAATGAATACAAAGTCAAAGAAAGTCAAAGTCAACAGAAATCAAATTTCACTTTCTTGGTTATACTAATAATATTAGGTAGTAAGTTGATTTAGGCTATGTTATGTACTTCGCATCACAGCAAACCATGCTAAGCATGAAAGTTTAATGTGTTGTTCATAAAAGAGCACATTCATTTAGATGAATGGGGTTCGCACTCCTGATTAGATGGGTAATTTAATGGAGATGCCTCAATGAAAGATTCTAACGAATCGGATCAACTTACGGGTTTTATACAGTGGGGGATGAGGATGCGTAATATTTCTGATATTATCGAACAATATCTGAAAAATATTTTGCAGGATAGCTCTGATGGCATGATTGAAATTCAGAGGAATGATCTCGCGGATAAGTTTTCCTGTGTGCCGTCCCAGATAAACTATGTAATTAGTACCCGTTTCACTCTGGAAAAAGGTTATCTTGTAGAAAGCAAACGTGGTGGTGGCGGTTATATACGGATACAGCGAGTTGAACTTCCTGCACAGTCTGTGCTCGGTGGGCATTTCCATCAGCATATTGGCGATGAAATCAATCAGGCTTCTGCAGAAGGACTCATTTATCAGCTGGAAGAAGCAAAGTTTCTGAATTGCAGAGAGGCGGCTTTGATCAAAGCTGCCATGTCGAGAGAAGTGCTGCTTATTAAACTTCCCTATCGGGATCAAATCCGTGCTCGTATGTTAAAGGCAATGCTAATTTCGCTCCTCGGTAAGTAAGTCTGCTAGCATTCGTTTATCCGTTAGGATTGAAATAAAGGAGGTATGCGGTATGCTTTGTCAAGAATGTAATGAACGTCCTGCTACTCTTCACTTTACGAAAATTGTGAATGGAGAGAAGACGGAATTCCATATTTGTGAAAGCTGCGCAAGAGAAAAAGGAGATCATTTGTCCGGTATCTCCAATGGGTTCTCTATCCATGGACTCCTTTCAGGCCTTATGGATTTTGAATCCGGGAAACACAAGACTAGTGGTACACCTGCACCTGAAACGCTTCAGTGTGAAGAATGTGGGATGACGATACAGCAGTTTAGTAAGCTTAATCGCTTTGGTTGTAGTTCTTGTTATAAATATTTCTCTAATCGTCTGGATCCGCTTCTTAAGCGCGTACATGGGAATACTACTCATGTGGGTAAAGTCCCAGTCCGTGCTGGAGGTAAAATTCATTTAAAACGAAGAGTAGATGAGCTTAAGAAAGAACTCCAGGAACATATTAATTTACAGGAATTCGAGTCTGCTGCTGAATTGCGTGATCAGATTCGTGAACTTGAAAAAGAAATAACCGAGGAGTAAAGTTTGGTAAAGAGCAGGAGGTATGCACCATGTCAGATATCCGGTTTACCGATAAACCACTTAGTGAATGGATGCGGAATACCGCAGCTGATTCAGAAATTGTCATTAGCAGCCGGGTAAGAGTGGCACGAAATGTGCAGAGCTTTCCATTTCCTATGTTGGCAACAGACCAACAATCGAGAGCGGTACTCGATAAGGTAACGGAAGTCCTTCAATTTGACGATATTCATCAGTTTGGCAATTTCCATGTACTGAACCTGGATGAACTTTCAGAGCTCGATCAGGAAATACTGGTGGAAAAACATCTCATTAGTCCGAACCTTGCAAGTGAATCAAGAAATGGTGCGGTCATTCTAAGTGAAGATGAATCGATCAGTATTATGGTGAACGAAGAGGATCATTTGCGGATTCAGTGTTTGTATCCTGGCTTTCAGGTACAGGAAGCGTGGAAACGAGCTTCAGCAATAGATGATGTTTTTGAAGCCCATATCAATTATTCTTTCGATGATCGCAGAGGATACCTCACTAGTTGTCCAACGAACGTAGGGACTGGTCTTCGCGCCTCAGTAATGATGCATTTACCCGCTCTCGTAATGACGAAGCAGATTGGTCGAGTACTCACTGCCGTATCTCAAGTTGGTCTTGCGGTACGAGGAATTTACGGTGAAGGCAGTGAGGCGACAGGAAATCTGTTTCAAATATCGAATCAAATTACATTAGGGCAATCCGAAGCTGAGATCATTGAAAACTTATATAGTGTTGTTTTACAAATTATCGGTCATGAGCGTAATGCAAGAGAAAGACTTATGAGGGATTCAAAACTTCGTATTGCCGATCGTGTGATGCGATCATATGGTATTCTATCTCACGCGTATATTATGGATTCCAAGGAAGCCGCTCAGCGTTTGTCTGATGTACGACTAGGTATCGATTTGGACCTGATCAAAGAAAAATCAATTGTTCAAATGAACGAGCTGAATGTGATGATACAGCCTGGGTTTCTTCAGAAGAAATTCGGAAGAATACTGGAAGCTGGGGAAAGAGACATGTACCGTGCACAGCTGATAAGGGATACTATTCAAGAACATCAGTAAAGCTCTGTTACAATATTTGTTACAACTCAAGTAACACTGGTTTAAGTAATAACCCATACCATTGTATTCTTGTCCTAACAAGAACAACAGACGTGGGATTTACCGGCATTATGTCGGCCGGGCGATATCTTGAACAGCCTGGATATATAGATAAAGGATTCATTTCTAAACTTATGGAGGTGCAGGGGATATGATGTTTGGAAGATTTACGGAACGAGCGCAGAAAGTTCTCGCTTTAGCTCAAGAAGAAGCGGTTCGTTTAGGTCATAATAACATCGGTACCGAACATATTTTGCTCGGCCTGATTCGTGAAGGTGAAGGTATTGCTGCAAAAGCACTGATCGGTCTTGGCCTTGGTCTTGAAAAAATACAGGATGAGGTAGAAACTCTCATTGGTCGTGGTCAAGAGCAACCTACCAATATTGCATATACGCCACGTGCGAAAAAAGTAATTGAGCTTTCAATGGATGAAGCTCGTAAGCTGGGCCATACTTACGTTGGAACAGAGCATATTTTGCTCGGTTTGATCAGAGAAGGTGAAGGGGTTGCAGCACGTGTGCTGAATAACCTCGGTATTAGCCTTAACAAAGCTCGCCAGCAAGTGTTGCAGTTGCTTGGAAGCAGTGAAGCTGTATCTAGCCATAACGGCACACAAGCAAATGTAAGCACGCCTACACTGGATAGTCTGGCTCGTGATCTTACTGCTACAGCAAAAGAAGGCAATCTCGATCCAGTAATCGGTCGGAGTAAGGAAATTGAGCGTGTTATTCAAGTGCTCAGTCGCCGTACGAAGAACAACCCAGTTCTGATTGGTGAGCCAGGGGTAGGTAAAACCGCAATTGCGGAAGGCCTAGCTCAAAAAATTATTGCTAATGAGATTCCTGAAACGTTACGTGATAAACGTGTAATGACACTCGATATGGGCTCTGTCGTAGCAGGCACGAAATATCGTGGTGAGTTTGAGGATCGTCTCAAAAAAATTATGGATGAAATACGCCAGGCAGGCAATATTGTCCTGTTTATCGATGAGCTGCATACGCTTATTGGTGCAGGGGGAGCAGAAGGAGCTATCGATGCTTCGAATATTTTGAAACCTGCTCTTGCCCGTGGTGAACTACAATGTATTGGTGCTACTACACTGGATGAGTATCGTAAATATATTGAAAAAGATGCTGCACTTGAACGCCGTTTCCAGCCGATTAACGTAGATCAGCCATCTGTCGATGAAGCTATTCAAATCTTGCATGGATTAAGAGATCGTTACGAAGCCCATCACCGTGTGAAAATTACAGATGAGGCGATTGAACAAGCAGTAAAATTGTCCGACCGCTATATTACGGATCGTTTCCTGCCGGACAAAGCGATTGACTTGATTGACGAAGCGGGATCCAAAGTAAGACTGAACTCTTACACTGTACCGCCTAATCTCAAACAATTGGAAAACCGTCTGGATGATATCCGTAAAGAGAAAGATTCTGCGGTTCAAAGTCAGGAATTCGAAAAAGCGGCAGCACTTCGAGACACAGAGCAAAAAATTCGCGAGGAACTGGATGTTACGAAAAACCAGTGGAAAGAAAAACAAGGGCGTACAGATTCCGAAGTAACACCGGAAGATATTGCTCAAGTGGTAGCCAGCTGGACGGGAATTCCTGTTAACAAGCTGAAACAAGAAGAAACAGATCGTTTGCTAAATATGGAAGGAATTCTTCATGAACGGGTAATCGGTCAGGACGAAGCAGTTAAAGCCGTTAGCCGGGCAATTCGCCGGGCGCGTGCGGGTCTGAAAGATCCAAAACGTCCGATGGGTTCATTTATTTTCCTTGGTCCTACAGGTGTCGGTAAAACGGAACTTGCTCGTGCGCTTGCAGAAGCCATGTTTGGAGATGAAAATGCCGTGATCCGAATTGATATGTCGGAGTATATGGAGAAACATTCAACCTCCAGACTTGTCGGGGCGCCTCCAGGATATGTAGGATATGAAGAGGGCGGGCAGTTGACTGAAAAAGTTCGCCGCAAACCATATTCCGTAGTTCTCTTGGATGAGATCGAGAAAGCACACCCTGAAGTATTTAACATCTTGCTTCAAGTACTTGAAGATGGACGTCTGACAGACTCTAAAGGTCGCGTTGTTGACTTCCGTAACACCCTTATTATTCTGACTTCGAATGTGGGTGCAGATGCAATCAAACGTAATTCCACTCTTGGATTTACTGCTGTTGTAGATGCAGGTGCTGAGTATGACAATATGAAAGGGAAAGTGATGGATGAACTGAAGAAGAGCTTCCGTCCTGAATTCCTGAACCGGATTGACGAACTTATTGTCTTCCATTCTCTTGAAGAGAAACATATTGGAGAGATTGTTACCCTTATGGCAGAAGAGCTTCGTAAACGTCTGCTTGAATACGATGTTGATTTCGAGCTTACCGATAAGGCAAAAGCTTTCTTGGCCAAAGAAGGGTTTGATCCTGCTTATGGGGCAAGACCTCTTCGTCGGGCTATTCAAAAGCATATTGAAGATCGTCTTTCTGAGGAACTCCTTACGGGTACTGTCACAAAAGGTGATTTCCTACTCATCGACGAAAACGATGGCGCACTTGTCGTCACAAAGAAGAGTAATGTGCCTACCAATTCTTAATAAATGATTTTTGAAGAAGCCCCCTGTTTATCAGGGGGCTTTTTTTATTTTTTAGTGAAAAGAACTATTCCTTATGATGTAAAGTTTGTGATTAAGCTTTACGCCAAAATGCATTCAATGTTAAACTTTTAGTAAATCCTTTTTGTTTAATTCGGTATATGTAATTCATGCTTTAAGCTTTAGAAATGTTAACTGAGGAGAAGTGTAGTGGCCAAAGTAAAAACGAAGTTTTATTGTACAGAATGCGGTTATGAATCGCCAAAATGGTACGGTAAATGTCCAGGTTGTCAGTCATGGAATACCATGGTCGAGGAAACCGAAAGTATTGTGAAGACACAGGGAAGGAATTCCTCCCTTTTTGATAGTAAAGAAAAGCCGCTTCCCATCATAAATATAGAAAGTGATCAAGAGCCGCGTATTCTTACCGGCATCCAAGAGCTCAATCGAGTTCTTGGCGGAGGGGTAGTACCAGGTTCCCTGATTCTAGTTGGTGGAGATCCGGGTATTGGTAAATCAACCCTGCTGTTGCAGACTTCTCATGCGATGACAGCTTCCGGTTTGCGTGTCTTGTATATTTCTGGAGAGGAATCGGTCAGACAGACCAAGCTGAGAGCGGATCGGCTAGAAGCATTGTCCCCCGATCTATATGTTCTTAGTGAAACCAACATGGAGCGAATTGAGGAAGCCGTAAGTCAGGTAGATCCTCACTTTTTGGTTATTGATTCTATTCAGACTGTATTTCTGCCGGAAATTACAAGTGCTCCGGGAAGTGTAGCACAGGTAAGAGAATGTACATCACGGTTTATGCGGATTGCGAAAGGGTTAGGCATTGCAACGGTTCTGGTAGGGCATGTTACTAAAGAAGGCGCTATTGCAGGCCCGAGAATGCTGGAACACATGGTAGATTGTGTACTCTATTTTGAAGGAGAACGTCACCATACGTATCGTTTGCTTCGTGCGGTAAAGAATCGTTTTGGCTCCACCAATGAAATGGGGATTTTTGAGATGGGGGAAGCCGGCCTCAGAGAAGTGGCAAACCCATCAGAAATGTTCTTATCTGAGCGACCGCTAGGGGTTGCAGGTTCTACCGTTGCAGCGAGTATGGAGGGGACTCGTCCCATGCTTGTCGAGCTTCAGGCACTGATCTCGGCTACACAGTTCCCGTCACCCAGACGAATGGCTACCGGCGTTGATCATAACCGAATGGCGCTGATTATTGCGGTTCTTGAGAAGCGACAAGGAATGTTTCTCCAAAATCAAGATGCCTATTTGAATGTGGCTGGAGGGGTGAAACTGGATGAACCGGCTATTGATTTGGCAATGGCGGTAAGTATTGCTTCCAGCTTTCGTGATTTACCAACCAAACCCTACGATGTCATTTTTGGAGAAGTAGGTTTGACCGGAGAAGTCCGTGGAGTATCCCGAGCAGAACAAAGAGCTAAAGAAGCACAGAAACTGGGGTTTAAACGGGTAATTATGCCAGAGAAGAGCTTGAAGGGATGGAAACATCCCAAAGGAATAGAACTGATCGGTATTAACACGGTCGGAGATGCACTAGCGGCTGCTTTAGATTAGGGGGCATTGAAAGATGAAAGAATCGAGCCAACTGGATAAAATGAATGAGTTGTTACGATTGGTTGCTCCGGGAACTCCCTTCCGTGAAGGACTCGAAAACGTACTGCGTGCAAAAACCGGGGCGCTTATCGTTGTCGGTTACAGTCCTGAAGTAATGGAAGTCGTTGACGGGGGATTTTCCATCAATTGCGACTTTTCACCGAACTATTTATATGAACTTGCCAAGATGGACGGGGCTATTATCCTGAGTGAAGATTTGAAACGGATTTTGTATGCGAACACACAGCTGATTCCGGACTCCTCCATCTCTTCATCAGAAACAGGGATTCGTCATCGGACAGCAGAACGGGTAGCGAAACAAACAGGTAAACTGGTTGTATCCATTTCGCAAAGACGGAATATCATCACACTTTACCAAGGAACGCTCCGATATGCACTGAAGGAAATTGGAGTAATTTTGACGAAAGCCAATCAGGCCATTCAAACTTTGGAAAAATACAAAGCAGTGCTAAACCAGTCCCTGACAAATTTGAGTGCATCGGAATTTGAAGAACTGGTTACGATTCCCGAAGTGGTTAACGTAATTCAGCGTGTGGAAATGGTACTGCGCATCAAGATGGAAATCAAACGATATATTAATGAGCTTGGTAATGAGGGCCGCCTTATTAACATGCAGATGGAAGAACTCGTTAGTAACACGGAAGAGGAAGCCTGGCTCTTGTATAAGGATTATGCCAAAGATAACAGCGATGAGAAAATTCGTGATATCATTAACGGCTTAAAACGATCTACAGATGATGAGCTACTGGATACACATCATATTGCACGTCTTCTCGGTTATGGCGCAGCGGCTGCTGCCTCTGAGGAATCAGTAGCTCCTAGAGGGTACCGTGTACTTAGCAAAATTCCAAGACTGCCTAATGTCATTATTCATAATCTAGTCGAGGAATTTGAAAGATTGCCACACGTAATTATGGCGACGATTGAGGAGCTTGACGAGGTAGACGGTATTGGCGAGGTTCGTGCACGCACCATTAAAGATGGTTTAAAGCGTCTGCAGGAGCAGATGTTTATTGATCGACAAATGTAAAGTTACTTAGTCTAAAAGAAAATTGTACAGTTACACTACGAGGTGACGTGATGATAACAAAATCTATTCCGAACTTGTTTACCTTAGGTAACCTATCTCTCGGAATGATTGCCATCCTGCTTGCATCCGAAGATCACTACAGTTTAGCCGCCATTATGGTGGTTGTAGCGATGTTATTGGATGGACTGGATGGTCGAATTGCCAGAGCTTTAAATGCTCAGAGTGATTTTGGCAAAGAGCTTGACTCCCTGTCGGATATGATCTCTTTTGGAGCTGCACCTGCTTATATTATGTACACCGTTTCATTCCATGAGGCACCTGTTGCTCTTGCTTGGATTGTAACGTGTTTATTCCCAATTTGCGGGGCTTTGAGATTGGCACGTTTTAATGTACGGCCGGGAATCCCAGGTTACTTTACGGGGTTACCTATTCCTGCTGCAGGCGGCGTCCTAGCCACTTTATCTCTATTTAGTAAAGATATCTCAGCTCCTTTTATGATGATTGCTACTTTATTGTTAGCTTATCTGATGATTAGCTCATTAAAGTATCCTAATCTAAAAAAAGTGGGCTTGCCCAAGAAAGCGGTTTGGATCGCTCCGCTTGTAGTCCTGTTCTCTATTGCACTAGCTGTCTTGTTCTCAGAACAGCTATCCATGCTAGTATTTATTCCTCTCGTACTTTATGCCATCTATGGTATGACTCATAACATTGATCTTATTCTGGCTCGAAGTCGCAAAAGGAAAAAGAAAAGGGAGCAAGATGAATCCCTTTAATGTATGGTAGCAAAAGGAACATGTAGAAGACGGATGAGACACCGTTAGTGAAGACAAACGGAATGATCTAGATAAGAAAAAGCATTTACTTTCCTTTAATCAGGAAGGTAAATGCTTTTTCATTTTTATTATAACTCATTGAGCAGATGGGCTGTGTAGATTGTACATTACTGAAACGTTTCTTAGGTGACCTAGGAAAGGTTGAAAATACCAAGTGTAGAACACTTTTTGGCTTCATTTTCAATCACATCTTCCAATTGAATGTCTAGCAGATTGCACAGTGCTGACATATAGAACAAATTACGTCCTAATTCTGAGCTGATAACTTCTTTGCATTGGTCACACAGCTCACCGTGTACATGCGTTTGTACCGAAGATTTAGCATCTTCCAGATTGCCATTATGAGCGTAAGATTGCTTGGTCGCATGCAGTTCAATACAACCGCAGTCTGTAATGGCTTTGGAAACAGCTCGGTTAACAGAAGCGTCGGCTTGTCCTGTCTTGGACAAAACGTCAATGAGACTTCGGTGGCGAAGCAACAGTTCGGATACTTGAGTCTGGAACGTTTGCAAACTTGATGCGCTCATATCATTATTTCACCTCTGGTTATCAGTTGAACTTATTATATGCCACCACGCAATCCATTTTCAACCATCATTTACAGGTTAATGGGAAGGGTGATTGTGTGAATACCTGTAAAAATACCTCTTTCTAAGGATTAGGACCAGAAAAATTGGATCATACTGGATAAAGAAAAAGTAATGAAGGAGGTGTAGGGACGTGTGGAAAAAACTTGTTTTTATTTTCACCGGGCTTTGCGGAGCGTGGTCTGGTTATGCGCTTTATCATTCAGTAGGACAAACGGTCCCTTGGTCTAGAGAGGTATCTGATACACTAGGAATAGGAACAACATTAACATTATTTATGGTGCTAGGTGCCACATTTTTTGTCCTGGTATGTAGGATGCTTGGATCTATTCTTGATCTACGGGTTGAAGAAGGGGTCTCTAAACTTGCACGTGTTCCCATGGGAGAACTTGCAGCGGGGGCACTAGGGCTTGGCATAGGGTTATTGTTCTCGTTACTTCTTTATCCTTCCGTTAACTGGCTTGGTAGACCCGGAGACTTGCTTCAAGTGGCGCTCATGCTCGTATTCGGTTATATGGGTCTTCGTGTTGGTTTGGCAAAGAAAGAGGATCTCGGTTCATTCTGGACCTCTGGAAGATGGAATACGGGTACGGTGAATGAGGAAAGACGGATTGAAGAACATAAAATACTTGATACCAGTGTCATTATTGATGGACGAATTGCTGATATTTGCAAAACAGGATTCATTGAAGGGACTATTGTTATTCCTGAGTTTGTGCTTGAAGAGCTGCAGCATATTGCAGATTCCTCTGATCTTCTGAAAAGAAATCGTGGACGCCGAGGTCTCGACATCCTTAATAAAATCCAAAAGGAACTCGAGATTAAGGTACTGATTTACGAGGGGGATTTTGAAGAAATCTCTGAAGTGGATAGCAAGCTCGTCAAGCTGGCAAAAGTACTGCAGGGCAAAGTAGTGACGAATGATTTCAACCTCAACAAGGTATGTGAGTTACAAGGGGTTTCCGTACTTAATATTAATGATCTTGCCAACGCGGTAAAACCAGTAGTTCTCCCTGGTGAGGAAATTATGGTTCAGATTATTAAGGATGGAAAAGAACATGGACAAGGTGTTGCCTACTTGGATGATGGAACGATGATTGTCGTTGAGGGAGGACGCGAGTATATCGGCACGATGATGGAAGTTCTTGTGACGAGTGTACTGCAAACTTCTGCAGGTCGGATGATTTTTGCTAAGCCGAAACTGTTGGAAAAAGCGCAATAAAGCGTTATGATGGAGAGTAAGTGTCCACGTATTGGATACTGACAGATAACGGACAAGGCAGGGGTTTATGCACATGACGAAATCATGGGGGGTAGTCATTGTCGCAGCAGGACGTGGATCACGAATGAAAACGAGTGAGAGCAAACAGTTTCTGCTGCTGCAAGACAAACCTATATTTATACATACACTTGAAGTGTTTAGTCGCATGCCTATGATTAAGGATATTGTTGTGGTAACAGGTGCAACCGATGTGGAGCGGTGTGAAGAATGGATTAAGCAAACGGGACTTTATGATCATCGTACTCGAGTTGTTGAGGGCGGCAAAGAACGACAAGAGTCGGTGTATGCGGGTCTCCAGATGCTGAGTACGGATTATGTACTCATCCACGATGGGGTCCGGCCTTTCGTACAATCTGAACACATTGAAGCTTGCATGAAGGCTGCGGCGTTATCTGGAGCTGCGGTACTTGCTGTTCCCGTCAAAGATACAATCAAGCAAGTAAGTGCAGAGGGAATAATAACTGCGACCCCCGATCGGAGCAGTCTGTGGAGCATTCAAACCCCACAGGCTTTTCGTCTTTTAGAAGTAATAGAGGCGCATAAACAGGCAGCAGAATCAGGTTTTGCAGGAACAGATGATGCGATGCTGGTTGAACGTCTGGGAGGACAGGTTAAGGTTGTAGAGGGTAGTTATACCAATATCAAGATCACAACACCGGAAGATCTAGATTATGCTGCATTTATGCAAAAAAGGGAGAGAGAACAATGATTCGAGTAGGACAAGGTTTTGATGTCCATCAGTTGGTGGAAGACAGGCCATGTATTATCGGCGGAGTGACTATTCCTTATGAGAAAGGCTTAATCGGCCACTCCGATGCAGATGTACTGCTGCATGCGATCAGTGATGCGATCCTTGGCGCTCTGGGCCTAGGAGATATTGGTAAGCATTTTCCTGATACCGATCCGGTATTCAAGGATGCTGACAGCTTGAAGCTGCTTGAGCGAGTGTGGGAACTAGCAGAAGAACGCGGTTATCAGCTCGGAAATGTGGATTCCACAATTATTGCTCAGAAGCCGAAAATGGCTCCTTATATTCCGCAAATGGCGGAGATTATTGCTAAGGCACTTCATGCTGAAGTATCGCAAGTCAATGTGAAGGCGACTACAACAGAACAGTTAGGCTTTACAGGACGGGGAGAGGGGATCGCAGCGCAATCGGTTGTCTGCCTGATTCAACCTGTGCTATCATCTTGAGATAAACAATTCGGAGGGGATATTATGAGCACGGAAGTCCGCGTGCGTTACGCGCCAAGCCCGACAGGTCACTTACATATCGGGAATGCAAGAACGGCGCTTTTTAATTATTTGTATGCTAGAAACCAAGGTGGAAAATTGATTATTCGTATTGAAGATACCGATGTGAAACGGAACATTGAAGGCGGAGAAGAAAGTCAGCTCACGTACCTAAAATGGCTCGGTATCGAATGGAATGAAAGTGTTGACGTGCCAGGGGAGTATGGTCCTTATCGTCAAACTGAACGCCTCGATATTTATCGTGAATATTGGCAAGATCTGATTGACCGTGGACTCGCTTATCGCTGCTACTGCACTGAAGAAGAGCTAGAGCAGGAGAGAGAAGAGCAGACAGCACGTGGAGAAACTCCGCGTTATTCTGGTAAACACCGTAATTTAACGGAAGAAGAGCGTCAGGCATTTGAAGCAGAAGGCCGTGTACCAAGCGTACGTTTCCGTGTGCCGGATGAAAGAGTGTATACCTTTGACGATATGGTAAAAGGAACGATCTCATTTAATTCCAAAGAGTCCGGTGACTTCGTCATTGTCAAAAAAGACGGGATTCCTACCTATAACTTTGCGGTTGCAGTAGATGACTATTTGATGAAAATCACGCATGTTTTACGCGGTGAAGATCATATCTCTAATACGCCGAGACAGTTAATGATCTATGAAGCACTCGGTTGGGAGCCCCCAATCTTTGGCCACATGACGCTGATCGTGAATGAGAATCATAAGAAACTCAGTAAACGGGATGAGTCTATTATCCAATTTATTGAGCAATATGATAAGCTGGGCTACTTGCCGGAAGCAATGTTTAACTTCATTTCCTTGTTAGGCTGGTCTCCGGAAGGTGAAGAGGAGATTTACAGTAAGGAGGAGCTCATCAAGATCTTTGATCCGAACCGTCTTTCGAAATCTCCGGCAGTATTTGATACACATAAGCTAGCGCATTTGAACAATTCTTATATTAAAAATGCAGAAACAGATCGTATTGCTAAGCTTGCCATTCCGCATTTGCAAAAAGCTGAGTTGTTGCCTGCCGAGCTTACAACAGAACAGGAAAACTGGGCAAAGGAATTGGTAGCTCTTTATCAGGAACAAATGACAGCTGCCTCCGATATCGTGGAATTATCTGCATTATTCTTCAAAGATAAAGTAGAATTTGAAGGCGATGCAGCTACTGTACTCGAAGAAGAGCAAGTTCCTGTTGTGCTTCGTGCTTTTGCTGATAAAGTGGCAGTGGAAGAAGATTTCTCTGCATCACGTATGGCTGCACTTATTAAAGAGGTTCAAAAAGAAACAGGCTTTAAAGGGAAACAGCTTTTCATGCCAATTCGTGTGGCTCTTACGGGACAGACGCATGGTCGTGATTTGAATGCTACCATCTACTTGTTGGGCCGTGAGAAAGTTCTTTCTCGTCTGAATGCACGACTGTAGGACAATAGATGATAAAAGTAATAAACGGAATATTCTTGTTCTTGTCAGCAGGAGTTGTTTTCGTTAAGATATAAGAAATAATAAGGAATGATCGATAATATAAACAGCTGTGAGCAGGAGAAGTAGGCGGTATGAAAGTGAACCAGAGAAGATGATCAGGAAAGGTCTTAGGGCCTTCTGGGCTGGAAGTCATCTCACAATCTACCGATCGAAAATGCGCCTGGGAGCTGCGCCTCCGAACCTGGCCCCTTGTTATAGCAGGGACACGTCAGGTAGGTAGCGACGTCTCGTCCTCGTTACCGGACGTCCAAGATAGTTATTTGTTCTTGGCTTGTCATATGGCAAGTGAAATAAGATCAAATGCTAAGCAGAGTGGAACCGCGGACTTATGACGCCTCTGCAGCCTATATAGGCTGCAGAGGCGTTTTTTTTCATAGACCTGCAAGGAATTCGAAATTAAGACGGTGCATCATGCCAAAGAGGGGAACGGACATGTTTAGAAAACTGAAATCGGATATTCAGGCAGTATTTGATAACGATCCCGCAGCAAGAAGCTGGTTTGAGGTCATCTTTACGTATTCCGGCTTGCATGCGATCTGGGCTCATCGACTGGCTCACCGTTTTTACCGTAAAGGATGGTTTACCGTAGCGAGAACCATCTCACAAGCGAGTCGTTTTACAACAGGTATTGAAATTCACCCTGGTGCCACCATTGGAGAGAGGCTCTTTATAGATCATGGCATGGGTGTGGTCATCGGAGAAACTTGCGAAATTGGTGACGATGTCGTCATTTACCAGGGAGTGACTTTAGGGGGAACAGGTAAAGAAAAAGGGAAAAGGCATCCCACAATCGGGAATAATGTCGTTATTTCTTCCGGATCTAAAGTACTTGGTTCTTTTAAAGTGGGGGATTATAGCAATATTGGTGCTAACTCGGTTGTATTAAAAGAAATTCCGCCTAACAGCACGGTAGTAGGTATTCCCGGTCGCATAGTAAAACGGGATGGTAAACGGATCGATCGTTTAAGCCATCAGCTCCCCGACCCGATTATTGATTCCATGCGTGAGCTTCAGCTCGAGATTCACGAACTTCGCGAGGAACTGAAGATGCTGAAATCTAAACAGCAACCGGATTGTCCTGAAAAAGAACCAGCTGTTCGTGGTAACAAAGCGTAAACGTGGTACAATATAATGATGGAAAAGATCGAAAGGAACGTGACTTATGACGCTTCAAATTTATAACACGCTCACAAGGCATAAAGATACTTTTACACCCCAGGAACCGGGGAAAGTGAAAATGTACGTTTGCGGTCCGACTGTATATGATTATATTCATATCGGGAATGCAAGACCGATGATTTTTTTCGACGTAGTTCGCAGTTATCTTGAGGTTATTGGTAATGACGTGAATTATGTCGTAAACTTCACAGACGTAGATGATAAATTGATTAAAAAGGCTGAACAACTAGGTACCACGGTACCGGAAGTAGCAGATCGTTTCATTAAAGCTTATTACGAAGATTTAGATGGACTAGGTATTCCAAGAGCAACACATAATCCTCGTGTAACTGAAAATATGGATTTGATCATTGATTTTATTAAGCAGCTGGAGGATGAAGGGATCGCTTACGAAAAAGGCGGCGATGTCTACTATCGTACTCACAAATTCCCGGATTACGGTAAACTATCCAAGCAGAATTTGGATGAACTTCAGTTTGGTATTCGGATCGGCGTCGATGAACGCAAAGAAAATCCGCAGGATTTTGTACTATGGAAAGCAGCGAAGCCAGGGGAGATTTTCTGGGATAGCCCTTGGGGGAAAGGTCGTCCAGGTTGGCACATTGAGTGCTCTGCTATGGCTCGCAATATTTTGGGGGATACACTCGATATTCACGGTGGTGGACAGGATTTACAATTCCCTCATCATGAATGTGAAGTAGCACAATCAGAAGTATTAACCGGTAAGCCTCTCGCAAACTACTGGATGCACAACGGTTTTATCCGAATTGATAATGAGAAAATGTCGAAATCTCTTGGTAACGGTATCCTTGTTAAAGATTTGCGTCAAGAATATAAAAGAGAAGCGATTCGATATTTCATGCTTTCGACACATTATCGTAATCCACTTAATTTTAGTGAAGATATTATGGCTCAGGCGGAAAATAGTGTGGATCGGATCGCAAATGCGGTTAATAATGTGAAACATCGTCTGAATACAGTTACTATTAACGAAACGATTTCAAAAGAGCGTGAATCAAAAATTACGGAAATTCGTAATCAGTTTCATGAAAAAATGCAGGATGATTTCAATACACCGGATGCGATTACCGCTGTTTTTGAATGGGTAAATGAAGCAAATATGCTTCTTCAGACAGAGGTGGTCAACCGCGCTGATTTGGAAGCGATGCTTGCGTTATTTGAAGAAATGAACTTAGTGCTTCGTGTATACACAGAAGAAAAAGACGAACTTCATGCTGATGTCGAGAAGCTTATTCACGAACGTGCGGAAGCTCGTAAGGCAAAGGATTGGGCTCGTTCTGATGAGATTCGTGATGAACTCGCTGAAATGGGTATCGTTATTGAAGATACACCGCAAGGTATAAGATGGCGGCGCAAATGAGTGATGAGCAGCTAGTGAATAATGATGTTCAAGGAGACAAGGGGTGGATGTTCCCCTTCTCTCCCTCCCGTAAACCTGAGCTCATTCCCCCCATTGCTCTTGCTTATATAGGAGATGCTGTGTATGAGGTCGCAGTAAGACAATACTTGTTGTCCAAGCCCAACCTTAGACCGAATCATCTTCACCAAAATGCGACAGGTTTTGTATCTGCTAAAGCACAGAGTAGAATTTTGTCATATATTGAAAAAGAACTAATGCCTGAAGAATTGGACATTGTGAGACAAGGGCGAAATGCCAAATCGAATGTACCGAAAAATGCAGACGTTCTAGAATACAGGCATGCCACTGCTTTTGAATGTCTGATCGGATACTTGTATACGAGCGGTCATCAAGAACGCCTAAGTAAACTTATCGTACTTGGTATTCAAAGTATGGAGCAGGCAAAAGAAAACGAAGTAGCACAAAAGAAAAAGTGAATTATACGAAATAGAGAGCTTCTAAACGTTGATATTTGCACGTTGAAGCTAGGAGGATATAGAAGATGGAAGAAGAATGGATTGCCGGTAAGCACTCGGTTATCGAGGCGCTGCGCTCCGGAAGAACGATTAATAAAATATGGATTGCCGAACAGGCTCAGAAGCATCTCACCTTACCCATCTTTGCTGAGGCAAAGAAGGTGGGCGTGATCATTCAACAGGTAGACAAGCGAAAGCTAGATCAAATGGTACCTGGGATTCAGCATCAAGGTGTTGTAGCTCAAGCCGCTCCTTATGAATATGCACATGTGGAAGATCTTCTTGCTGCAGCTCGGGATAAGGGAGAAGATCCTTTTCTCGTTTTGCTTGATGAAATTGAAGACCCTCACAATCTAGGGTCCATTTTGCGGACTGCTGACTGCACGGGGGCTCACGGTGTAATTGTCCCGAAACGTCGTTCTGCACAAGTAACTGCAACGGTTTCCAAAACTTCAGCGGGTGCAGCAGAGTATGTTCCTGTTGCTAGAGTAAGTAACTTGGCACAGACGATTGACGACCTTAAGGAAGCAGGCGTATGGGTAGTCGGTACAGACCTGAAAGCCGAAGAGTCAGTTTTCGGAAACGGTGTATTTACAGGCCCCGTCGCGATCGTAATTGGCAATGAAGGAAAAGGTATGGGAAGACTCATACGTGAAAAATGTGATGTTCTTCTGAAATTGCCGATGGCAGGCCAGATCAACTCCCTGAATGCTTCTGTTGCCGCAGGCGTAGTTATGTACGAAGTGCTTAGATCCCGAAAGTCATAAGGATCAGTAGGAGATGAAGGATACCCGTGATGTGCTTCTCGTGGACGGTTATAACATGATAGGGGCTTGGAAAGACCTCTCTGCCCTTGCCCGGACCGATTTGCAGGATGCACGGGACAGGCTGTTAATGCGGCTAGCGGATTACCAGGGGTTTTCGGGGATAAGAGTTATTGTAGTATTTGATGCTTATAGAGTACCTGGTTTAGGAAAATCTTTCACAGAGAGTAAAGTACAGGTGTATTTCACCAAGGAAAAAGAGACGGCTGACGAGTGTATTGAAAGACTTGTAGGTGATCTCAGTTCTCGCAGGCGTCAAATCTATGTGGCTACAAGTGATATGGTGGAGCAGCACGTCATATTCGGGCAAGGCGCGCTGCGCCTGTCCGCCCGTGAACTTTTTATTGAGCTTGAACAGAATGATAAAGAACTTGGCCGGAAGATTAAAGATGAATACCAGAAGAAATCAACCAAAAATACAATTGATTCAAAACTGACACCAGAGATGAGAAAATTGTTTGAAAACTGGAGAAGAGATTGAGGCAGGACGCTCCTTTTTGTAAAACATTGGAATTATGAATCTCTTGACATTTATATCATTCTTTTCTTTTTTAGGCGAAGTGTGGTTGACGGTGGAAGGTATGATCATATATACTTGGGCTATATTTTGATAGGTAACGGGGTCCTTGCGTTGCAGCCGGAGGGATTGTTAGTGAGTGTTGACCTCAAAGATATCATGTTGTCCAAGTTTGATTACCTAAGTGATGAGGATATTGTCCAAGCCGTTCATGACAACGACAGTGAGGCACTAGAATACTTGATCAACAAGTATCGTAATTTTGTACGAGCCAAAGCAAGATCTTACTTTTTAATTGGTGCGGATAGAGAAGATATCATTCAAGAAGGAATGATTGGGCTGTACAAAGCGATACGTGATTTCAGAGGGGACAAGCTGGCATCATTTAAAGCATTTGCCGAATTGTGCATTACAAGGCAGATCATTACGGCTATAAAAACAGCGACTCGTCAGAAGCATATACCACTGAATTCATATGTTTCTCTGGACAAACCGATCTATGATGAAGAATCTGATCGCACTTTGATGGATGTTATTTGTGGCTCACAAGTAAGTGATCCGGAGGAACTTATTATTAACCAGGAAGAGTTTGTTGGCCTGGAAGATAAGATGTCAGAAATTTTAAGTGACCTGGAACGTAAGGTGCTTATGCTTTATCTGGATGGAAGATCTTATCAGGAAATTGCCGTAGATCTCAATCGTCATGTGAAATCTATCGACAATGCATTACAACGCGTTAAACGAAAACTTGAGAAATATCTTGAAGTAAGAGATAATTAGAATAATTCATTTTTCTGAAGAAGGACTCAGACTAGATCGAGTCTTTTTTTGTTGGAGAAGAGAAAGAGCGTTTAAAAAAAGCGGATTGATTAATACTGATAAACATTGACGTTTTCGATTGTACGCTCGCTCCGGGCTATCGCCATAAAAGCTTTGATTTCTACAGGATGTATAATCAACTTTTGTGTCGATAGGCTATAGGTGTCAAGAACCAGCTTTCTGAGAAAAGACAAGACTTGAAACGGCTAACTAGAAAAGGGTATTTTAGGCAATGCTTAAAGCCTATTCTTCGATTGACATGAATATACCCTTATGATAAAGTGTTTTAGGTAGGCCTAAATTCGCGCTATTTTTTTAGGAACCAATTTAGAGACTCTGATAATGTTCGGATGTCTTCGGGAGGTGCACATCATGCGGGTAATTATTACTTTGGCTTGTACGAATTGCAAACAAAGAAATTACACAACGACTAAAAACAAGCGTAATCACCCCGACCGCATGGAGATGAAGAAATTTTGCAAGTTTTGTAACGAGCAGACTTCTCATCGCGAAACCAGATAGTTATTTGGAGGTGTAGTCGGCGTGAAACGTAGTTTCAAGTCTCTGTTTTCCTTTTTCTCAGAAAGCTGGGCAGAGCTTAAAAAGGTTCGCTGGCCTAATCGTAAAGAGTTAACTAACTACACCCTTATTGTACTGGGTACGGTTATAGTTATTACACTTTATTTTTGGGTGCTTGACATCGGAATTTCCGCTGTGATCGAAGCGATAATTTAAGAAGGGTCCCAGGTGGCTTGATATGGAAAAAAGATGGTATGTCGTTCATACCTATTCAGGGTATGAGAACAAAGTCAAAGCCAATTTGGAAAAGCGCGTAGAGTCCATGGGCATGGAGGACAAAATATTCCGTGTTCTTGTTCCAATGGAAGAAGAAGTGGTAAATAAGGACGGAAAGAAAAAAACCGTCATGCGTAAAATTTACCCCGGATATGTCCTAGTTGAAATGATTCAAACTGATGATTCTTGGTATGTTGTTCGCAACACGCCTGGAGTTACTGGTTTTGTTGGTTCAACAGGATCAGGTTCGAAGCCCACGCCACTATTGCCAGATGAAGTCGAACAGATTCTGAAGCATATGGGTGTTGTGGAGCCGAAACCGAAGATTGAATTCGATATTAAGGAATCCGTACGAATTAAAGTTGGTCCTTTTGCGAATTTTGTGGGCTCCGTGGAAGAAATATTGGCTGAGAAGAGTAAGTTGAAAGTTCACGTCAACATGTTTGGACGGGAAACCCCGCTTGAGCTGGATTACACTCAAGTGGAGAAATTATAGAGCGCAAGCTTAATGGTTTCTGTGGGAGGGCTTTATGCTCGCTAACCACTATTGATGCAAGGAGGTGTCTTACATGGCCAAAAAGGTAATTAAAATGGTAAAACTGCAAATTCCTGCAGGTAAAGCAAACCCAGCACCACCAGTAGGTCCAGCATTGGGTCAAGCAGGTGTCAACATCATGGCATTCTGTAAAGAATTTAATGCTCGTACTGCTGATCAAGCAGGTTTGATTATTCCAGTTGAAATTACGGTGTTTGAAGATCGTTCTTTCACTTTCATCACCAAAACTCCACCGGCAGCAGTTCTGCTTAAAGTAGCTGCTAAACTTGAAAAAGGATCCGGTGAACCGAACAAGAAAAAAGTCGCAACTGTAAAACGTGACGCTGTTCGTCAAATCGCTGAGCAAAAAATGCCTGACCTAAACGCTGCGAACGTTGAGTCCGCAATGCGCATGGTAGAAGGTACTGCTCGCAGCATGGGTATCACCATCGAAGACTAATTTCAAGTGTTCGTACACGGGTTGATTCGCAGCCCGTGTTGTGGGAGGTATATCCGTTAAAACCACAAAGGAGGAAAAAAACATGGCTAAACATGGTAAGAAATATGTTGAAGCTGCTAAGCTGATTGACAGCGAAGCTAGCTACGAGCCTTTGGAAGCTGTAGAGCTTGTCAAAAAGGCAGCTACTGCGAAATTCGACGAAACTGTTGAAGTTGCAGTACGTTTGGGCGTAGACCCTCGTAAACAAGACCAAGCCGTTCGTGGTGTTGTTGTCTTGCCACATGGTACAGGTAAAACACAACGCGTATTGGTATTTGCAAAAGGTGAAAAAGCGAAAGAGGCGGAAGCAGCTGGAGCAGACTACGTTGGAGATCAAGATATGATCACAAAAATCCAACAAGGTTGGTTCGAGTTTGATGTCTGTGTAGCTACACCTGATATGATGAGTGAAGTAGGTAAATTGGGTCGTTTGCTCGGTGGTAAAGGTCTTATGCCTAACCCGAAAGCTGGAACGGTTACTTTTGATGTTACTAAGGCTGTTCAAGAAATCAAAGCCGGTAAAATCGAGTATCGTCTGGATCGTGCAGGACAAATTCACGCACCAATCGGTAAAGCTTCTTTCACTGCTGAGCAGTTGAATGAAAACCTTAGCGCTTTGGTTGAAGCACTTAACCGTGCGAAACCAGCAGCAGCAAAAGGTGTTTACCTGAAAAACATCAGCATGTCCTCTACAATGGGCCCTGGTGCACGCGTGAGCACAGCTTCTTTCAAATAATAAATTCCAGTTGACTTCTGTTATCTGAATCTGTTATTCTGTAAAAGTTGTTTAGTCCTTATGACTGACCACTAAATTCGAATATGCTTACCGTAGACAGTAGGTGCTGTAATGGCTTAATTTCCTACCGAGGTGTGATGATAGAACGTTTCATTTGAGTGTTTTGCTCAATATGACTTTATCAAGCCTTCGTGATTCTACGGAGGCTTTTCTTATGGATAAATGAAGCTGGATGCGTAATGTGTTCAGACTCACATATCTTACGGAAAATCTTCCGCGAATAGCGGTTTTCACAGTTCGTATCCTTTGATTTTCAGAGGGGACTGGATGCAGGTTGGCCATTTGACTAAGCTGCAAGAAATCTATCAGGAGGTGTACAATTTGGCAAACGCTAAAGTGATCCAAGCAAAACAAGAAGCGGTTGATGTTGTAACAGCTAAATTGCGCGAAAGCGCAACTACTGTAGTAGCTGACTACCGTGGTCTAAACGTTTCCCAAGTAACTGAGCTGCGTAAACAGCTTCGTGAAGCGGGAATCGAATTCCAAGTACTGAAGAACACATTGCTTCGCCGTGCAACTGCAGATGCTGAGCTGACTGAACTTGATGAAGTTCTTACTGGCCCTACTGCAATTGCGTTCAGCGTAGAGGATGTTGTTGCTCCAGCTAAAATTTTGAATGACTTCGCTAAGAAAAACGATGCATTGAAAATTAAAGGTGGGGTAGTTGAAGGTCGCGTAGTTAGTGTTGAAGAAATTCAAGCACTGGCAGAACTTCCTTCACGCGAAGGTCTTCTTTCCATGCTCCTCAGCGTGCTTCAAGCACCTGTACGCAACTTCGCCCTTGCGGTTAAAGCAGTCGGCGAAAAAGAAGAGCAAGGCGCTTAATTTTTTGAATAAACAAGCAGTATAAAATACTAATTAAAATAATGGAGGTTCAACCATGAGTAAAGAGCAAATCTTGGAAGCAATTAAAGGTATGACTGTATTGGAACTGAACGATCTTGTTAAAGCAATCGAAGAAGAATTTGGCGTAACTGCAGCAGCTCCTGTAGCTGTTATGGGCGGCGCTGCTGGCGGTGCTGAAGCTGCTGAGCAAACAGAATTTGATGTAATCCTTACATCTGCTGGTGCTTCCAAAATCAACGTAATCAAAGCAGTTCGCGAAATCACTGGTCTTGGCTTGAAAGAAGCTAAAGAAGTAGTAGATAACGCTCCAAAAGCTTTGAAAGAAAAAGTAAGCAAAGAAGAAGCAGAAACAGTTAAAGCTAAACTTGAAGAAGTTGGCGCTTCTGTTGAATTGAAATAGTCCATTTCACTTTCTTAAGTGAATAGGAGATTAACATACAAACCCCTTGAACCAATCAAGGGGTTTGTTGTTATGAAGGGACATGATTGGAAATAAATGAAGATAATAAGTATCTTTATTACAGCCAATGCACTTGTAGAGAAGGGGTGTTGTACCATGTCCGATCACTACTATTCCAGTAAACCTGAAACTGCTCATAATAAGCAGACACTTACAGCGGACTTGAGAGGTTTTTCGCTGAAGCTAACAAGTGATGCGGGAGTTTTTTCGAAGAATGGTGTGGATTATGGTAGTCGGGTCCTTATAGATGCAATGGATTTGACGGGTGCCAAAGCAGTTCTTGATGTTGGATGTGGGTATGGTCCCATTGGAATTACGGCTGCGAAACTTGCTCCGGAATCTATTGTGACAATGATCGATATTAATGAGAGAGCTGTTGAACTGGCGAGACATAATGCCATTCAAAACCAAGTGAGCAGCAACACAGTTATTAAACAGAGTGATCGTCTTGAGGTAGTTCGTAATCAGGTGTTTGACGTGATACTAACGAATCCACCAATTCGAGCAGGAAAAGATATAGTTCATTCTATTTTTGAACAGGCTTATGAGCATCTTACAGTTGGAGGTTCGCTGTGGATTGTAATTCAGAAGAAACAGGGTGCACCTTCAGCAAAAGAAAAGCTGGAGTCTATGTTTAAATATGTAGAAGAAGTTACGAAAGATAAAGGATATCGGATATTCAGAGCGGAGAAATAACTGAGATTTAATAGTAGCTGATAGTATACGATGATTGCAATAAAAAATGCAATAGGACTATTGACTTGTAAATTCAGTTGTGGTATTCTTAGTGAATGTCAGTATTAAGATGCCCTACTTAGCTTTAGTTTGTAAAAATGTCAATCTTTTTTTTCGCTGTTTTTGGCATATTTCTATGCGGATCGGCGTATAATATGTACATTTTGGGCAAACTATATGTAAGTGGGTTTTTCTGGGATGAAGAGGACATCCACTAATTAAGTTGCTCTTTTATCGAAAAAAAATTCGAGTAAGGGCTTTTCTTTATTTGTGGATATGCAATCTCTGTTTTCAGTTAATCCTGTTATGAGTTCCATTATAAGGTTACAAACAGAGGTTCGCAACGAAATTTTTAAAAGTGAGTAGACATTGAGGGGTGAGTTTAAGTTGGCAGGACATCTTGTTCAGTATGGTCGACGCACTCGGCGCAGTTATGCACGAATTAACGAGATACTCGAAATTCCGAACCTGATAGAAATCCAACAAAAATCTTACGAATGGTTTTTGGAGGAAGGTTTGCGCGAAATGTTCCAGGACATCTCGCCTATTCAGGATTTTACCGGTAATTTGGTATTGGAATTTATCGACTACAGTCTCGGTGAACCGAAATATACGGTAGACGACGCGAAGGAACGCGACGTTACTTATGCCGCACCACTTCGGGTTAAAGTCCGGCTCATTAATAAGGAAACGGGCGAAGTCAAAGAGCAGGAAGTATTCATGGGGGATTTCCCGCTGATGACCGAAACAGGCACGTTTATCATTAACGGTGCGGAACGGGTTATTGTCAGCCAGTTGGTTCGCTCCCCTAGCGTCTATTTCAGCACTAAAATAGATAAGAATGCAAAGAAATCTTATACCGCAACAGTGATTCCGAACCGTGGAGCATGGCTGGAACTTGAGATGGACGCGAAGGATATTATTTATGTTCGGATCGACCGTACTCGTAAAATTCCTGTTACTGTACTACTAAGATCGCTTGGTTTCGGTACAGATGCAGAAATTTTGGACCTGCTTGGTAACGACGAGTATATTCGGAATACGCTGGATAAAGACAACACGGATTCGACAGAAAAAGCGCTGATCGAAATTTATGAGCGTCTTCGTCCGGGCGAACCACCAACATTGGATAATGCAAAAAGCTTGCTCGTAGCTCGCTTCTTTGATCCAAAACGTTATGACCTGGCTAATGTAGGTCGTTACAAAATTAACAAAAAGCTTCATATCAAGAACCGCTTGTTCAATCAACGTCTTGCTGAGTCTCTAATTGACGCCTCTACAGGTGAAATTATTGCAGAAGCAGGTCAAGTTGTTGACCGTCGTTTGCTTGATGAGATTCTTCCTTCACTTGAGAGTGAAAACGGAGTTGGAACACGTACTTATCATGTAGCGAACGGTGTACTCGATGCTAATGATATTCCTGTTCAAACGATCGATGTGTTTTCACCAACAGAAGATGGAAAAGTTGTGAAGTTGATTGCAAACAGCAATGTTGATAAATCTGTGAAGAATATTACTCCAGCAGATATTATCTCTTCCATCAGTTACTTCCTTAACTTGCTGCATGGCATTGGCGATACGGATGATATCGATCATCTGGGTAACCGTCGTCTACGTTCCGTAGGTGAACTTTTGCAGAATCAATTCCGTATCGGTCTTTCTCGTATGGAACGTGTGGTTCGTGAAAGAATGTCCATCCAGGATGCGAATGTAATCACGCCACAAGCGCTCATTAACATTCGTCCTGTAATTGCATCGATTAAAGAGTTCTTTGGTAGTTCCCAATTGTCTCAATTTATGGACCAAACGAATCCACTGGGAGAACTTACTCACAAACGTCGTTTGTCTGCACTCGGACCGGGTGGTTTGACACGTGAACGCGCTGGCTTTGAAGTGCGTGACGTACATCCATCTCACTATGGCCGTATGTGTCCAATTGAAACTCCAGAGGGTCCAAACATTGGTTTGATTAACTCCTTGTCGACCTTTGCTCGTGTTAATGAGTATGGATTCATTGAAGCTCCTTACCGCTGGGTAGATCCTAAGACAGGTCAAGTTACTGATCAAGTTCGCTACGTTACTGCTGATGAGGAAGATAACTATGTTATCGCTCAAGCGAATGCGAAGTTGAATGATGACGGTACATTTGCCGAGGATATGGTTGTTGTACGTTATAACAAACAGTCCGATAACATTACGACGATGCCTAATAGTCGAGTTGACTATATGGACGTATCACCTAAACAAGTAGTTTCCGTAGCAACGGCACTCATTCCGTTCCTTGAGAACGATGACTCCAACCGTGCGCTCATGGGATCTAACATGCAGCGGCAGGCTGTTCCTCTTCTAATTCCTAAAGCACCACTTGTAGGTACAGGAATGGAACATAAATCTGCAAAAGATTCCGGTGTATGTATTGTATCCAAACATGACGGGATTATTGAGAGATCTTCTGCCAATGAAATTTGGGTTCGCAAAATTGAAGTGGTAGACGGTAAAGAAGTTAAAGGTGACGTTGTTAAACATAAATTACACAAATTTATGCGTTCGAACCAAGGAACATGCATTAACCAACGTCCAATTGCAAAAATTGGTGATCGCGTTAAGGTCGGTGACATTTTGGCCGATGGTCCATCTACTGAGATGGGAGAACTTGCGCTTGGTCGTAACGTTGTCGTTGCCTTCATGACTTGGGAAGGTTACAACTATGAGGATGCTATCCTTCTTAGTGAGAAACTCGTGAAGGAAGATGTATATACATCAATCCATATCGAGGAGTATGAGTCCGAAGCTCGTGATACGAAACTTGGACCAGAAGAAATCACACGCGATATCCCGAATGTGGGGGAAGAAGCACTTCGTAACCTAGACGAACGTGGTATTATCCGCATCGGTGCTGAAATTGCTGCTGGTGACATCTTGGTAGGTAAAGTTACACCTAAAGGGGTAACTGAACTTACAGCGGAAGAGCGTCTCCTTCATGCCATCTTTGGTGAGAAGGCTCGTGAAGTTCGTGATACTTCCCTTAGAGTACCTCACGGTACCGACGGGATTGTAGTAGATGTGAAGGTGTTTACTCGTGAGAATGGCGACGAGTTGCCTCCTGGCGTTAACCAACTTGTTCGTGTCTATATCGCTCAAAAACGGAAAATTTCCGAGGGTGATAAAATGGCCGGACGTCACGGTAACAAAGGGGTCGTGGCCCGTATTCTTCCAGAAGAAGATATGCCGTTCCTTCCAGACGGAACGCCGGTTCAAGTTGTTCTTAACCCACTGGGTGTACCATCTCGTATGAACATCGGTCAGGTTCTCGAAGTTCACTTGGGTATGGCAGCGATGCAACTTGGTATTCATGTCGCTACACCGGTATTTGACGGTGCAACAGAGCATGATGTATTTGATACGATGGAAGAAGCAGGAATGCAACGTAATGGTAAAACAGTTCTATATGATGGCCGTACTGGTGATCGTTTTGAACGTGAAGTTACTGTTGGTGTCATGCACATGATCAAACTTGCTCACATGGTTGACGATAAGATCCATGCACGTTCCACAGGTCCTTACTCTCTCGTTACTCAACAGCCGCTGGGTGGTAAAGCTCAGTTCGGTGGACAACGTTTCGGGGAGATGGAAGTATGGGCGCTTGAAGCATATGGTGCAGCCTACACGCTTCAAGAGATCCTTACTGTTAAATCGGATGACGTGGTTGGCCGTGTGAAAACTTACGAATCTATCGTTAAAGGTGAGAATGTTCCAGAACCGGGTATTCCTGAGTCCTTTAAAGTTCTTATTAAAGAGCTTCAGAGCCTTGGTATGGACGTTAAGATGCTCACTAAAGACGAAGAAGAAATTGATTTGAAAGAATCAGATGACGATGATGATGCTACTGGCGATAAACTGAGCCTCAATCTTGAAGGTTCAGAAGTAGGCGTAGAATAATTCATTAGAAAGTCATTTGTCTCAATACCGGAATTTTCATCAGGCTCTTACACCCCTTCGGAGGTACTTTGTGACCTCTTTCGAAGGGGTAAGAACCTAGAATTTAGGACTTGGTTAAGGAGGGTTGCTCCTTGTTGGACGTAAACAATTTCGAATATATGAAAATCGGGCTCGCATCCCCGGAAAAAATTCGCTCTTGGTCCCGCGGAGAAGTGAAAAAGCCGGAGACGATTAACTATCGTACGTTGAAGCCGGAAAAAGAAGGTTTGTTCTGCGAGAAAATTTTCGGTCCTACTAAGGACTGGGAATGTCATTGCGGTAAATACAAACGTGTACGTTATAAAGGCGTAGTTTGTGACCGTTGTGGCGTTGAAGTAACTCGTGCTAAAGTGCGTCGTGAGCGCATGGGACATATCGAATTGGCAGCTCCGGTTTCACATATCTGGTATTTCAAAGGCATTCCGAGCCGTATGGGTCTGGCTCTTGATATGTCTCCGAGATCTCTGGAAGAGATCATTTATTTTGCATCCTATGTTGTTACTGATCCAGGTGAGACTCCACTGGAAAGAAAACAGCTTTTGTCCGAGAAAGAATATCGTAGCTACCGTGAAAAATATGGTTACGGATTCCACGCAGGCATGGGTGCAGAAGCAGTAAAAAAACTACTTCAAGATCTTGATATTGAAAAAGAACTTGAATTTCTGAAAGAAGAGCTTCGTACTGCTCAAGGACAACGTCGTAATCGTGCGATCAAACGCCTTGAAGTAATTGAAGCTTTCCGTAACTCTGGCAACAAGCCGGACTGGATGATCATGGATGTACTTCCTGTCATTCCTCCTGAGCTTCGTCCAATGGTTCAGCTGGATGGTGGACGTTTTGCGACGTCTGACTTGAATGATCTGTACCGCCGTGTTATTAACCGTAATAACCGCTTGAAACGTCTCTTGGATCTTGGTGCACCTGATATTATCGTTCAAAACGAAAAACGGATGCTTCAAGAAGCAGTTGATGCTCTTATCGATAATGGACGTCGTGGTCGTCCGGTAACAGGTCCTGGTAACCGTCCTTTGAAATCTCTCAGCCATATGCTGAAAGGTAAACAAGGTCGTTTCCGTCAGAACTTGCTCGGTAAACGGGTTGACTATTCTGGTCGTTCCGTTATCGTCGTAGGTCCTTACCTGAAAATGTATCAATGCGGTCTTCCAAAAGACATGGCACTTGAATTGTTCAAACCTTTTGTTATGAAAGAACTTGTAAACAAAGGTCTTGCTCACAATATTAAGAGTGCTAAACGCAAAGTAGAACGTGTGAGTCCGGAAGTATGGGACGTTCTTGAAGAAGTAATTAAAGAACATCCAGTACTACTAAACCGTGCTCCAACTCTTCACAGACTCGGAATTCAAGCGTTTGAGCCGATTCTTGTGGAAGGTAAAGCAATCCGTTTGCACCCGCTCGTATGTACGGCTTACAATGCCGACTTTGACGGTGACCAAATGGCCGTTCACGTACCTTTGTCTGCCGAAGCGCAAGCTGAAGCGCGTCTCTTGATGCTTGCAGCAGGTAACATCTTGAACCCTAAAGATGGTAAACCAGTTGTAACACCGTCTCAGGATATGGTCCTTGGATCTTTCTATCTGACTATGGATAATAAAGAGGAAAAAGGAACAGGTATGATCTTGCGTACGGTTAACGAGGCAGTTTCTGCTTACCAACGTGGATCAGCTGGGCTTCATGCTCGTGTTGCTATTCCGGTTAAAGCTCTGAACAAAACGAGTTTTACTGAGAAACAACAAGAAGCAATGATGATTACTACTGTGGGTAAAATTATCTTTAATGAAATTTTCCCGAGCAGCTTCCCTTATATTAATGATGCGACTCGTGCGAACCTTTTCCAAGGTACACCTGAGCATTCTTTTGTATATGAGAAAGGTGCAGATCTACAAGAAGCGATTATGAATGCACCTCAAGCTAATGGTGTAGGTAAAGAGTATCTTGGCCACATCATTGCACGTTGTTTTGAGGTTTATCATACAACAAGAACGTCTGTTATTTTGGACAAAATCAAACAACTCGGCTTCACGTACTCCACTCGTGCTGGTGTTACCGTTGGTGTATCTGACGTTATTATTCCAGAAGCGAAGTATGAGATTCTTCGTGTATCTGATGAGAAAGTTGCTGTCGTTACCAACCAGTATCGTCGTGGACTTATCACCAACGAAGAACGTTATGACCGTGTAATTGATATCTGGTCCAAAGCAAAAGATGATATTACTGAAATTCTCATGAAATCAATGGATCGCTTTAACTCCATTATGCTCATGGTGGATTCCAAAGCCCGTGGTAACAAATCACAGATTACACAGTTGGGCGGTATGCGTGGATTGATGGCCAACCCATCAGGACGTATTATCGAGCTCCCAATCAAATCGAACTTCCGTGAAGGTCTGACAGTACTCGAGTACTTCCTTTCCACTCACGGTGCGCGTAAAGGTCTTGCCGATACAGCGCTTCGTACAGCTGACTCCGGTTACTTGACTCGTCGTCTAGTAGACGTTGCACAGGACGTTATCGTTCGTGAAGATGACTGTGGTACTGACAAAGGATTTACGGTTAGCCGTATTCAAGACGGTAAAGAGGTTATCGAGGATCTATACGATCGTATCGAAGGCCGATATTGTTTCCAAACCGTTCGTCACCCGGAAACTGGAGAAATTATCGCTCATCGTAATGAGCTGATTGATTCAGACAAAGCAGAAGCAATTGTAGGTGCAGGTGTTCAGAAGCTGCAGATTCGTTCTGTGCTTAGCTGCCGCGCACGTCATGGAGTCTGCAAGAAGTGTTACGGACGTAACCTGGCAACAGGTAAACACGTGGAGATTGGTGAAGCAGTGGGTATTATCGCTGCACAATCCATCGGTGAACCAGGAACACAGCTTACAATGCGTACGTTCCATACCGGTGGTGTTGCCGGAGACGATATCACTCAAGGTCTTCCGCGTATCCAAGAGCTCTTTGAGGCACGTAATCCAAAAGGTCAAGCAACAATCAGTGAAATTGATGGTGTTGTTAAAGAAATTCGTGAAGCAAAAGATCGCCGTGAAATTGAAATCCAAGGGGAAGCAGAAACGAAAACTTATGCAGTTACCTATGGATCCCGTCTGCGCGTAAGCGAAGGCATGGAAATTGAAGCGGGCGACGAGCTTACAGATGGTTCTATTGACCCGAAAGAAATGCTTCGTATCAAAGGTGTTCGTGGCGTTCAAAACTACATCTTGCAAGAAGTACAACGCGTATATCGTAACCAAGGTGTAGAAATCAACGACAAACACGTTGAAGTTATGATTCGTCAAATGCTTCGTAAGATCCGTATTGTGGATGCAGGAGATACTACACTGCTTCCAGGATCGTTTGTAGATACTCACGAATATGAAACAGCAAATAAAGATGCAATTCTTAGCGACAAGGAACCTGCAGTGGCAAAACCAGTTCTTCTTGGTATTACCAAAGCATCCCTTGAAACAGATTCCTTCTTGTCTGCTGCTTCATTCCAAGAAACGACTCGCGTCTTAACAGATGCAGCTATTAAAGGTAAAGTCGATCAGCTTCTTGGTTTGAAAGAGAATGTAATTATTGGTAAATTGATCCCTGCTGGTACAGGTATGAATCGTTACCGCAGTGTTAAATTTGCTCAACCGGAAGATGGCGAATCGAATGTAGAAGCGCTTGAACCGGTATCTGTAGACTAGTAACAAGACTTTGATGTCTTAAGAGGCACCAGATTCAGGGTTGACGCGTACCGAATTGTACATCAGGAACCGAAGCGATTCGGCTCCTGATGCAACAATTCCAATGCTTAGAAATTATATGAATCTCTTGACAACGAATGTGTCTAGGTGCTAATATAGCAAAGGTGCGTGAGTAGTGCATGTTATCATGTCTTTTCGGAGGTATTGATAAATGTCGAACGACAACTTTTTGCAGGATGCTCATGTCAAGATCGGTACCAAGCAGACCATGAAGATGGTTGAGTCAGGACTTGCTGCTGAGGTTTACGTCGCACAAGATGCTGATATGCGGATTACTTCAAAAATCCAGGCTTTATGTGAGAAATACCAAGTGAAACTAACATTAGTCGACACGATGGAACGACTCGGTAAAGCATGCGGAATCGAAGTAGGAGCGGCAATGGTAGCCGTTGTGAAACAATAGGTTTTAGAAGATGTTTTTGTCTGGATGCACAAGCTTCCTATATGGCAAAAACTTTTCATTTGTTCTTTTATGAACCGCCTGGGTCTGTGGACTTAAAAAGTGAGGTTTATAAATAGAATGACGAATCTAGGAAGGGGGTGGCAACATGCCAACAATTAATCAGCTAGTTCGTAAAGGACGTCAAGCTAAAGTCTACAAGTCTAAATCACCAGCGTTGCAAAAAGGCTACAATGCCCTAAAACGTGAATCCACTAACATTAGTGCTCCACAAAAACGTGGTGTTTGTACTCGTGTAGGTACAATGACTCCTCGTAAACCAAACTCAGCACTTCGTAAATATGCCCGTGTTCGTTTGACGAACCGTCTCGAGGTAACAGCTTATATCCCGGGTATCGGACATAACTTACAAGAGCACAGTGTTGTACTGCTTCGCGGAGGTAAAGTAAAAGACCTTGCAGGGGTTCGTTACCATATCGTTCGTGGTGCTTTGGATACAGCAGGTGTAGCTAACCGGATGCAAGCTCGTTCTAAATACGGTGCTAAACGTCCTAAAGCTAAAAAAGCGTAAGATCATTTCATGATTTTACAGTGTCAGTAAGCCGATTGCTTAAACGCATCGGTCACAGAACAACAACAACAACAACTAAAGTATAAACATATAAGAAAGGGGGATATCCATGCCACGCAAAGGTCCTGTTACCAAAAGAGACGTGTTGCCTGATCCGGTATACAATAGCAAACTTGTTACTCGTCTGATCAACCGCATCATGCTTGATGGAAAACGTGGTGTTGCTCAAAGCATCTTGTACAATGCGTTCAACCTGATTCAAGAACGTACTGGTAAAGATCCAATGGAAGTCTTTGAAGCAGCTATCAAAAATATTATGCCGGTTCTGGAAGTTAAAGCTCGCCGTGTTGGTGGTGCTAACTATCAAGTACCTATCGAGGTTAAACCGGAAAGACGTACTTCCCTTGGTTTACGTTGGCTTGTAAACTACTCCCGCAGCCGCGGTGAGAAAACAATGGAAGAGCGTTTGGCAGCTGAGATCATCGACGCTTCCAACAACACTGGTGCTTCCGTTAAGAAACGTGAAGACACACACAAAATGGCTGAAGCAAATAAAGCATTTGCTCACTACCGTTGGTAGGATTTCAGTCTTAAAAATAAACTTCATTTTGAAGGGAGACCCAAGTCATGGCTACTAGAGAGTTCTCCTTGAAAAATACACGTAATATCGGGATCATGGCGCACATTGACGCTGGTAAGACTACTACCACTGAGCGGATCTTGTTCTACACAGGCCGTACGCACAAAATCGGGGAAGTTCACGAGGGTGCTGCAACAATGGACTGGATGGAGCAAGAACAGGAGCGCGGGATCACGATTACTTCCGCTGCGACGACTGCTCAATGGAAGGGTCACCGCGTTAATATCATCGATACCCCGGGACACGTTGACTTCACAGTAGAAGTTGAACGTTCCCTTCGTGTATTGGACGGAGCTGTAGGTGTTTTCAGTGCGAAAGAAGGCGTTGAGCCTCAGTCTGAAACTGTATGGAGACAGGCTGATCGTTACGGCGTACCTCGTATCGCATATGTAAACAAAATGGATATCATTGGCGCAGACTACTTGAATGTAGTTAAAGATATGCGCGAGCGTCTTCAAGCTAATGCTGTTGCAATTCAGCTTCCTATCGGAGCTGAGAACGATTTTGTTGGTATCATCGACATTATCGAGCAAAAAGCATATATGTTTAAAGACGATCTCGGTAGAGAAGTCGAAGAAACTGGCGTGCCAGCAGAATTTGCTGACCAAGTTGAAGAACTTCGTATGGAACTGATCGAGAAAGTAGCAGAACTTGATGAAGATTTGACTATGAAATACCTCGAAGGTGAAGAAATCTCCGTTGACGAGATTAAAGCAGCTCTTCGTAAAGGTGTAGTAGAAGTTAAAATCTTCCCAGTTATCTGTGGATCTTCTTACCGTAACAAAGGTGTTCAACTTATGTTGGATGCTGTTCTTGATTACCTTCCATCTCCGATTGATGTTCCTGCTATTACAGGACACCTGGAAGATGGAACAGAAGCGGTACGTAAATCTTCTGACGAAGAGTCGTTCTCGGCGCTTGCGTTTAAGATTATGACTGACCCTTATGTTGGTAAACTTACATTCTTCCGCGTTTACTCTGGTGTACTTCAATCCGGTTCATACGTATTGAATGCAACAAAAGGTAAACGTGAACGTATCGGACGTATTCTGCAAATGCATGCGAACAGCCGTCAAGAAATCACTGAAGTTTTCTCTGGTGATATCGCGTCTGCCGTAGGTTTGAAAGATACCGGTACAGGTGATACACTATGTGATGAGAAAAACCCGATCATCTTGGAGTCAATGAACTTCCCTGATCCGGTTATTCAAATCGCGGTTGAACCAAAAACCAAAGCTGACCAAGATAAAATGTCTGTAGCTCTCGGTAAATTGACTGAAGAGGATCCAACTCTTCGTGCTCATACTGATGAAGAAACAGGTCAAACAATCTTGGCTGGTATGGGTGAACTTCACCTTGATATCATCATCGACCGTATGCGTCGTGAGTTCAAAGTGGATACTAACATTGGTCAACCACAAGTTGCTTACCGTGAAACATTCCGTCAAGCAGCGCGCGTTGAAGGTAAATTCGTACGTCAGTCCGGTGGCCGCGGTCAATATGGACACGTATGGGTTGAATTCGAACCGCTCGAAGCGGGTAGCGGTAACCAATTTGAAAGTAAAGTAGTCGGTGGATCTGTTCCACGCGAATACATTGGACCTGCACAACAAGGTATTGAAGAGTCCATGAAAAACGGTGTCCTTGCAGGATTCCCGCTTGTAGACGTTAAAGCTACAATCGTAGACGGTTCTTACCATGATGTCGATTCCAACGAGATGGCATTTAAAATTGCCGGATCGATGGCACTGAAAGCAGCTAAAGACAAGTGTAAAGCTGTCCTGCTTGAGCCAATCATGAAAGTAGAAGTTACCGTTCCAGAAGAATACATGGGCGACGTTATGGGTATGCTGAATTCCCGCCGTGGTAGAATCGAAGGTATGGATTCCCGTGGTGGTACGCAAATCATTCGTGCTAAGGTGCCTCTCTCTGAAATGTTCGGTTACTCTACTACCCTCCGTTCTGGTACACAAGGTCGCGGTGTGTTCTCAATGGAACTATCTCACTATGAAGAAGTTCCAAGAACAATTTCCGAAGAAATTGTTTCCAAAGCTAAGGGAGAATAATTTTTACTAACTGATGTGTGTAGCACCCTGAGGTTTAAATAATCTTATGGTGCTTATCCACACAGTGCCAACATATAAAATTAACCATTTTAAGGAGGCCACGTTCAAATGGCAAAGGCTAAATACGAACGTAATAAACCACACGTTAACATTGGTACTATCGGTCACGTTGACCATGGTAAAACAACTTTGACTGCTGCAATCACTACTGTATTGTCCAAAACTTACGGTGGCGCAGCGATCGCTTTCGATCAAATCGATAAAGCTCCAGAAGAGCGCGAACGCGGTATCACAATCTCTACTGCACACGTTGAATACGAAACTGATGCTCGTCACTATGCACACGTTGACTGCCCAGGTCACGCTGACTATGTTAAAAACATGATCACTGGTGCTGCACAAATGGACGGAGCTATCCTGGTTGTATCCGCAGCTGACGGCCCTATGCCGCAAACTCGTGAGCACATCCTTCTGTCCCGCCAAGTAGGCGTACCTTACATCGTTGTATTCTTGAACAAATGCGACATGGTTGAAGACGAAGAGCTTCTTGAACTCGTTGAAATGGAAGTTCGCGACCTTCTTAGCGAATACGACTTCCCAGGTGATGACACTCCAATCACTCGTGGATCTGCTCGTGAAGCACTTCAAAACCCAGATGGTGAGTGGGCTCAAAAAATCGTTGAGATGTTCAAAGAGATCGATACTTACATCCCAACTCCAGAGCGCGACACTGACAAACCTTTCTTGATGCCTGTTGAGGACGTATTCTCCATCACTGGTCGTGGTACAGTTGCTACAGGTCGTGTAGAGCGTGGTACTGTTAAAGTCGGCGAAGAGATCGAAATCGTTGGTATTCACGAAGAAACTAAAAAATCCGTAGTAACGGGCGTTGAAATGTTCCGTAAACTTTTGGATTCCGCTCAAGCTGGTGACAACATCGGAGCATTGCTTCGTGGTGTAGACCGTGCACAAATCGAGCGTGGACAAGTTCTTTCCAAACCAGGTTCCGTTAAACCACATACTGAGTTCACTGCTCAAGTATACGTTTTGACTAAAGAAGAGGGTGGACGTCACAAACCTTTCTTCACTGGTTACCGTCCACAGTTCTACTTCCGTACAACTGACGTAACTGGTATCATCAACCTTCCAGAAGGTACTGAAATGGTTATGCCAGGCGACAACATCGAAGTTACAGTACAACTGATCTCTCCAATCGCTATTGAAGAGGGTACTCGCTTCGCGATCCGCGAAGGTGGACGTACTGTTGGTGCTGGTGCGGTAGCAAGCATTCAAAAATAATTTGACTTTATAGTCAAATTAACAATAGAGCAACAATGTATTGGAACGAGTAACATTGTACTGTAACGGTAAAAAAAGGTCTCCCCAGAAATGGTGAGGCCTTTTTCCTTTTATTTCCTTTTGCTTTTTTTATATTTTCATATATAATAGGAAAAGTTGTGATTCGGGAACAACATCTTAATTAAGAAAATATAGCACTTCATTATAGAAGATGAGCATTCATTCTTACTATTATATGGAGCCATGTAATAGATAGAAGATAAAGGTACTTATATATTTAAGAATCTTTAGTATAAAAGCTTGCAATATGCCTGTGTTTTCGATATAATAATAAATGTTGTTCTGTGACGTTGCGATGATGTGAGAGGTTACTGACACACCCGGCCCCTTTGCCATGGGAGAGTGGGTCAGAAAATTTTCACGGAGTATGTCCGATATAAAATTGGGCGATAGAAGGAGGGACTAAAATGGCAAAGCAAAAAATTCGTATTCGTTTGAAAGCTTACGACCACAGAATTCTTGATCAATCCGCTGAGAAGATTGTAGAAACGGCAAAACGTTCGGGTGCAGGTGTATCCGGTCCGATTCCGCTTCCTACTGAAAAACAAATCATTACTATTCTCCGTGCGGTACACAAGTACAAGGATTCCCGTGAACAATTCGAAATGCGCACACATAAGCGTTTGATCGATATTGTGAACCCAACTCCACAAACTGTGGATGCCTTGATGCGCTTGGATCTACCGTCCGGTGTAGATATCGAAATTAAATTGTAATACCATAACTTGTATTAATGAAGGAAAAGAGGTGTCAACATGAAAGGTATCTTAGGTAAAAAACTAGGCATGACGCAAGTATTTACACCAGAAGGTAACGTAATTCCTGTAACGGTTATCGAAGCAGGTCCGTCTGTTGTATTGCAAAAGAAAGACCTGGAGAACGATGGCTATGAGGCTGTTCAACTAGGTTATGCCGACAAGAAAGAAAAAAATGCTAACAAACCTGAAACAGGACATGCGAAAAAAGCTAATACAGCTCCTAAGCGCTACGTTCGTGAACTCCGCGGTGTTGATCTTGCGGGATTCGAGGTTGGCCAAGAACTTAAAGCAGACATCTTCGCTGAAGGCGAGTATGTTGACGTAACTGGTATTTCTAAAGGTAAAGGTTTTGCCGGTGTTATTAAACGTTGGGGACAAAGAACTGGCCCAATGTCTCACGGTTCCCGTTACCACAGAGGACCAGGTTCCATGGGTTCCATTCAAGCGAACCGTGTACCTAAAGGTAAACACCTTCCAGGACACATGGGACATGAAACAATTACAATCCAACGTCTTGAAGTAATTAAAGTAGACGCTGAACGTAATGTATTGCTGGTTAAAGGTTCTATTCCTGGACCGAAAAACAGCTTCGTTAAAATTAAAGAATCGGTGAAGAAATAATCACCTAAGGAAAGGAGGAACACAAAATGCCAAAAGTAGCACTTTATAATGTCAGTGGTAGCCAAGTAGGAGAAGTTGAATTGAATGACGCGGTTTTCGGAATTGAGCCGAACACTCACGTACTTCATGATGCTGTTGTTATGCAACGCGCTTCCCTGCGTCAAGGTACACACAAAGTAAAAGGACGTTCTGAAGTACGTGGCGGCGGACGTAAACCTTGGAAACAAAAAGGTACTGGCCGTGCTCGTCAAGGTTCGATCCGTGCACCACAATGGGTAGGCGGTGGTACTGTATTTGGACCAACTCCGCGCAGTTATGCTTTCAAACTACCTAAAAAAGTTCGTCGTCTGGCGATCAAATCCGCATTGTCTTCTAAAGTGATCGATAACGAAATTATCGTTCTGGATGCTCTTACGCTGAATGCTCCGAAAACAAAAGAATTTGCAGCTATTTTGAATAACCTTAAAGTAGATCGCAAAGCTTTGATCGTTGCAACAGGCTATGATGATAATGTTGCTCTTTCCGCGAGAAATATTCCAGGTGTGAAATTCGTAGCGGCGGACGGCATTAATGTTCTTGACGTACTTTCGTACGACAAACTGATCATTACGAAAGATGCAGTACAGATGGTAGAGGAGGTTCTTGCGTAATGAAAAATCCTCGTGATATCATTAAACGTCCAGTAATTACTGAGCGTACAGCTGATATGATGGCTGATTTGAAATATGTTTTCGAAGTTGATATTCGTTCAAACAAAACGGAAATCAAGGCTGCTATTGAAGAAATTTTCAACGTTAAAGTAAAAGACGTGAATACACTTCGTGTTCCTGGTAAGTTGAAACGTTACGGTCGTTATTCTGGCTACACTCCAGAGTGGAAAAAAGCTTTCGTAACTCTCGCTCCAGACAGCAAAGCACTTGAGTTCTTTGAATCTGTATAAGAAACTGCTAAAGTAAGGAGGGAAATTCAGTGCCAATCAAAAAGTACAAACCGACATCTCCGGCTAGACGTAACATGTCCGTATCTACTTTCGAAGAGATTACGACTAACCAGCCTGAGAAATCGTTGCTTGCTCCGCTGAGTAAAACAGCTGGACGTAACAACCAAGGTAAAATTACGGTTCGTCACCATGGCGGCGGACACAAACGTAAATATCGTATCATTGACTTTAAACGTACTAAAGATGGAATACCGGGCACCGTTGCTACAATCGAGTACGATCCTAACCGGACTTCCAATATCGCTCTGATTCACTATGCAGATGGTGAGAAACGTTACATCATCGCTCCTAAAGGACTTAAAGTCGGGGATAAAGTTGAATCAGGTGCAACTGCTGATATCAAAACAGGTAACACATTACCTCTTGAAAATATTCCAGTAGGTACTGTTATCCACAACATCGAGCTTCAACCAGGTAAAGGTGGCCAATTGGTTCGCGCAGCTGGTACAGAAGCACAACTTCTTGGTAAAGAAGAAAAATACGTGACTGTTCGTTTGTCTTCTGGTGAGGTTCGCCGCATTCTTAAAGTTTGCCGTGCTACAATCGGATCCGTAGGTAACGGAGATCACGAATTGATTAAGATCGGTAAAGCAGGTCGTAACCGCTGGCTCGGAAAACGTCCTGAAGTTCGTGGGGTAGTAATGAACCCTAACGATCACCCACACGGTGGTGGTGAAGGACGCGCTCCAATCGGACGTAAATCGCCAATGTCTCCATGGGGTAAACCAACTCTTGGTTACAAAACGCGTAAGAAAAACAAAGCTTCTGACAAATACATCGTTCGCCGCCGCACGAAGTAATACACATCATTGTGCATAACTTCGCGCGCGCGATCGTGAATGAACGAGAACATTGGATGAAGGGAGGATTTACACATGAGTCGCAGTCTTAAAAAAGGACCATTTATTGATGGATACTTGATGAAAAAAGTAGAAGACATGAACGAGTCTGGCAAGAAACTGGTGATCAAAACTTGGTCCCGTCGTTCTACAATTTTCCCACAGTTCATCGGACATACGTTTGGTGTGTATGACGGCCGTAAACACGTTCCTGTATATGTAACGGAAGATATGGTTGGACACAAACTGGGTGAGTTCGCTCCTACGCGTACTTACAAAGGTCATGCAGCAGACGATAAGAAAACAAGAAGATAAATGATCAAGCGCTAATGTTTGAGAGGAGGTTAAACAATGGAAGCAAAAGCACATGCCAAGTTTGTTCGGATTGCTCCTCGTAAAGTTCAACTTGTTGTTGACTTAATTCGCGGTAAGCAAGTGGGCGAGGCGATCGCAATTCTGCGTCACACTCCAAAATCCGCTTCTCCAGTAGTTGAGAAATTGCTCAACTCTGCTATCGCAAACGCAGAGCACAATTACTCTTTGGATGTTAACAATTTGGTTATCTCGCAAGCCTATGTAAACCAAGGACCGACTATGAAACGTTTCCGCCCTCGTGCAATGGGACGTGCAAGTCGTATCAATAAACGCACCAGCCACATTACTTTGGTGGTATCCGAAAAATAAGGAGGGAAAACGTGTGGGACAAAAGGTAAATCCCGTTGGACTTCGTATCGGAGTTATCCGTGACTGGGAATCCAAATGGTACGCAGGCAAAGATTTCGGTGATCTCTTGCTTGAAGACGTTAAAATTCGTGAATACCTGAAAAACAAATTGAAAGACTCCGCAGTATCTCGTATTGAAATCGAGAGAGCGGCTAACCGTGTCAACGTAACGATCCATACTGCTAAACCAGGAATGGTTATCGGTAAAGGTGGTTCAGAAGTTGAAATTCTCCGTGGTCAAATCACGAAGATTGCTGGCGGTAAAAAAGTTCATATCAACATCTCTGAAATTAAACAACCAGATCTTGACGCAATTCTCGTTGCTGAAAGCATTGCACAACAATTGGAACGCCGTGTTTCTTTCCGTCGTGCTCTGAAACAAGCAATTCAAAGAACTATGCGTTCTGGCGCAAAAGGAATCAAAACACAAGTAGGCGGACGTCTTGGCGGTGCTGAGATCGCACGTTCTGAAGGCTACAGCGAAGGAACTGTTCCACTGCATACGCTTCGTGCCGACATTGATTACGGTACAGCTGAAGCTCATACAACTTACGGCCGTTTGGGCGTTAAAGTATGGATCTATCGTGGAGAGGTTCTTCCTCCGGCTAAGAAAGCTGCTAAGGAAGGAGGCAACTAATCATGTTGGTACCAAAACGTGTTAAACACCGCAAGCAACAACGCGGACACATGAAAGGCCAAGCTAAAGGCGGAACTACACTGAACTTTGGTGAGTACGGCTTACAAGCTACTGAGCCAGCGTGGATTACGAACCGTCAGATCGAGGCTGCTCGTATCGCGATGACTCGTTATATCAAACGTGGTGGTAAAGTTTGGATTAAAATCTTCCCTGATAAACCAATCACTCAAAAGCCTCTCGAGGTTCGTATGGGTAGTGGTAAGGGTAACGTTGAGAAATGGGTTGCTGTAGTTAAACCAGGAAAAATCATGTTTGAACTTTCTGGCGTACCAGAAGATGTTGCTCGCGAAGCAATGCGTCTGGCTGCTCACAAGCTGCCAATCAAAACGAAGTTTGTGAAACGTGAAGAATTGGGTGGTGAAGTAAATGAAGGCTAGTGAATTCCGCAACCTAACCACTGCTGAAATTGAGCAAAAGATTGCCGGATTTAAAGAAGAACTCTTTAACCTCCGCTTTCAACTCGCTACCGGTCAGCTTGATAACCCGACTCGTATTCGTGACGTACGTAAAGAAATTGCACGTGCTAAAACGATTATCCGTGAAAGAGAACTTGGGATTAGCTAATATATAGTACCGGATGGACAATCCGTCTGTAATTGAGGAAGGAGGGCCAACAATGAGCGAAGAACGTAACTCACGTAAAGTGTTGCTCGGTAAAGTGGTTAGCGATAAAATGGATAAAACAATCGTGGTAGCTGTAGAAACTTACAAAAAACATGATTTGTACCATAAACGCATCAAATACACGAAAAAGTTCAAAGCACATGATGAAAACAACACTGCGAAAATCGGTGATACTGTTAAAATCATGGAAACTCGTCCTTTGTCGAAAGACAAGAACTGGAGACTTGTTGAAGTCGTGGAAAAAGCGATTATCATTTAATGATTTTCAGCTTGACTGAAAGGAGGAAAACAAGATGATTCAACCATTTACACGTTTGGCTGTAGCTGACAACTCTGGTGCGAAGGAACTGATGTGTATCCGCGTACTGGGTGGTACGGGACGTAGTCGTACAGCTCAAATCGGAGACCTTATCGTTTGTTCTGTCAAACAAGCAACACCAGGCGGCGTTGTCAAAAAAGGTGATGTAGTAAGAGCAGTTGTGGTTCGCACAAAACGTTCTGTACGTCGTAAAGACGGATCTTACATCGCATTTGATGAGAATGCAGCAGTGGTAGTTAAAGACGACAGAAGCCCTCGTGGAACTCGTATTTTCGGACCAGTTGCTCGTGAACTTCGCGAAAAAGACTACATGAAAATCGTTTCCTTGGCTCCAGAAGTTATCTAATCAATACTAATTAATCCTTATGAAATAAGGGTTTGATTTATAGCTTGTTCACGCAAGTCATAGGAGGTGTACGAAATGGCAAAAGTGAAAAAGGTCTTGGAATCTCATAACAACAAGTTGCACGTCAAAAAAGACGACACTGTTATGGTGATCAGCGGTAAAGACAAAGGCAAAAAAGGCCGTGTCATCGCAGCTTACCCTCGTGAGAACCGTGTGCTTGTAGAAGGTGTTAACCTCGTGAAGAAACACCAAAAGCCTAACCAGCTTAATCCGCAAGGCGGCATCATCGAGAAAGAAGCTCCAATCCATGTATCGAACGTGATGCATATTGATCCGAAAAGCGGAAACGTAACCCGTATCGGTTATAAAGTTTTAGACAACGGCAAAAAAGTACGCGTTGCTAAACGTTCCGGAGAATCGATCGACTAATGTAACCGAATGAGAAAGGAGGTCCATAATTCATGGCAAGAATGAAAGAACGTTTTGTAAATGAAATAACTCCTGCTTTGGTGCAGAAGTTTGAATATAGCTCTGTAATGCAAGTTCCTAAAATCGAAAAAGTGGTAATCAATATGGGTGTGGGTGACGCTGTCCAAAACTCCAAAGTACTTGATTCCGCTGTGAACGATATGCAGCTGATTTCTGGTCAAAAACCAGTTATCACTAAAGCTAAAAAATCGATCGCTGGTTTTAAACTGCGTGAGAATATGCCAATCGGGGTTAAAGTGACATTGCGCGGCGAGCGTATGTACCACTTCCTTGATAAATTGTTCAACATTACTCTTCCTCGTGTACGTGACTTCCAAGGCGTATCAAACAAAGCGTTTGATGGTCGTGGTAACTACACACTTGGTCTTAAAGAGCAACTCATCTTCCCTGAGATTGAGTATGATAAAGTGGACAAAGTCCGCGGTATGGATATCGTAATCGTAACTACGGCTAAAACCGACGAAGAGTCTCGCGAATTGCTTACTCAACTCGGAATGCCTTTCGCAAAGTAAGAAACTAATAGTATCCGGGTGTCCCTGATAGACCCCGAATTCTCCGAAATTATTTAGGAGGTGTCAGGCTAAGTGGCAAAAACTTCAATGAAAGTTAAACAACAACGTGCTCCGAAGTTTAAAGTTCGTGCTTATACTCGTTGCGAACGTTGTGGTCGTCCACATTCTGTATTACAGAAGTTTAAAATTTGCAGAATTTGTTTCCGTGAATTAGCTTATAAAGGCCAGATCCCTGGCGTGAAAAAAGCAAGCTGGTAAAAAGTCCTGAACGGGAAGGAGGTTACACACAATGACTATGTCTGATCCAATTGCAGATATGCTTACTCGCATTCGTAATGCGAACACAGTTCGTCACGAAACGGTAGAAATGCCTGCTTCGACGATGAAAAAACAAATCGCTGAAATCCTGAAGCGTGAAGGTTTCATCCGTGATGCTGAATATGTGGATGATAACAAACAAGGAATCATCCGTATCTTCTTGAAATACGGACAAAACAACGAGCGTGTTATTACTGGTCTGAAAAGAATCAGTAAACCAGGCCTTCGTGTTTACACGAAAAGTAATGAAGTACCTCGCGTACTTGGCGGTCTCGGAATCGCGATCATTTCTACTTCCAAAGGCGTAATGACAGATAAAGAAGCTCGTCAAGCAAAATCTGGCGGCGAAGTTGTCTGCTACGTTTGGTAATATAAGTCACAAAACAAGGAGGTGCAACACATGTCCCGTATTGGTCGTAAACCAATTACTGTACCAAGTGGCGTAGAAGTCACTTTGAATGACGCCGTTATTACGGTTAAAGGTCCTAAAGGTACTCTTACACGTGAGCTTCATAAAGATATGAAGGTTACTGTTGAAAATAATGAAATTCTTGTTACACGTCCTTCTGACAACAAAATTCATCGTTCTTTACACGGTACTACTCGTTCCGTTGTTAGTAACATGGTGAGTGGCGTAACTGAAGGTTTTGCAAAATCTCTAGAGCTGGTTGGGGTCGGATATCGTGCAAGCAAATCTGGAGATAAAATCGTTCTGAACGTAGGTTACTCCCATCCGGTAGAAATCACTCCGGAGCCGGGCATTGAGTTCGAAGTTCCTTCGAACACTAAAATCATCGTTCGCGGTATCAACAAAGAGCGCGTAGGTGCTTATGCAGCTGAAATTCGTGCTGTTCGCGAACCTGAGCCTTACAAAGGTAAAGGGATTAAATATGAAGGCGAGCGCATCATCCGTAAGGAAGGTAAAGCCGGTAAGAAGAAATAAGTTTTCTTACCGACTTTGCTTCGTCCCTATCATATGGTGGCGATATGCTCGTGTTTCTAATATACCCTGTGCGTCTTAGTATGAAGCTTTTAAAGGCAAACTGAAGGGAGTGAAACGAAGATGATTACAAAACAAGATAAGAACAAAGTGCGTCTGAAAAGACATATCCGTGTTCGTGGTAAAATTTCTGGAACAGCTGAACGTCCACGTTTGAACGTATTCCGTTCATCCAAGCATATCTACGCTCAATTGATCGATGATGTAGCAGGTGTAACCCTGGTATCCGCATCAACTGTAGATAAAGCAATCAGTGGCGAAATCAGTAACGGTGGTAACGTAGAAGCGGCTCGTAAAGTCGGAGAACTCGTTGCTAAACGTGCAAAAGAAAAAGGATACACTAACATCGTTTTCGATCGTGGTGGCTACCTTTATCATGGACGTGTTCAAGCATTGGCTGATGCTGCTCGTGAAGCAGGGCTTGAATTCTAAGATATTTTTAAAAGGAGGTTAACGACTTGCGTGTAGATCCTAACACTTTAGAACTCACTGAAAGAGTTGTAAATATTAATCGCGTAGCTAAAGTAGTAAAAGGCGGACGCCGTTTCAGTTTCAGCGCACTAGTTGTTGTCGGCGATGGCAATGGCTGGGTTGGAGCTGGTATTGGTAAAGCTGGCGAAGTACCTGATGCGATTCGCAAAGGTATTGAAGATGCTAAGAAAAATCTGATTCACGTACCAATCGTAGGAACATCTATTCCTCACTTGATCACTGGTAAGTTCGGCGCTGGCCGTGTTCTTTTGAAACCAGCTTCTGAAGGTACTGGGGTTATCGCTGGTGGTCCAGTTCGTGCCGTTCTGGAACTTGCTGGTGTGGGTGACATTTTGACAAAATCACTGGGTTCTTCGAATTCCATGAACATGGTCAATGCGACCTTGGAAGGTTTGTCCCGCTTGAAACGCGCTGAAGATGTAGCGAAATTGCGTGGAAAAACTGTCGAAGAGCTTCGGGGCTAAGGAGGGAATCTCATGGCTAAATTGGAAATTACCCTCGTTCGCAGTTTGATCGGACGTCCTGAGACACAAAGAGCGACTGTTAACACTCTCGGTCTTCGTAAACTCAACCAAACTGTGGTTCATAACGACAATGCTGCAATTCGCGGTATGGTGAATAAAGTAAGTCACCTGGTTTCTGTTAAAGAACAAGGTTAATTCGTAGGGACTTTTCCCACAAATCATTAAGGAGGTGCAACTATGAAGTTACATGAACTTTCTCCAGCACCTGGATCCCGCAAAGAACGCAAACGCGTTGGACGTGGTACTTCCAGTGGTATGGGTAAAACTTCAGGTCGCGGTCACAAAGGTCAAAACTCCCGTTCTGGCGGTGGCGTTCGTCCGGGCTTCGAGGGTGGTCAAAACCCATTGTATCGTCGTCTGCCTAAACGCGGTTTCGTTAACCCTACTCGTAAAGAGTATGCGGTTGTGAATCTTGACGATCTGAACGGTTTTGAAGCAGGTACTGAAGTAACTCCAGAAATTTTGGTTAATTCGGGTATTGTGAAAAACACAAAATCCGGAATCAAAATTCTGGGTAATGGCGAAGTTACTGTGAAACTGACAGTAAAAGCGAACAAGTTCTCTCAATCTGCGGTAGAGAAAATCGAAGCTGCCGGCGGTAAAACCGAGGTGATCTAATGCTCACAACCTTAAAGAATATATGGCGAGTTGAAGATCTGCGGAAACGGATTTTATTCACTCTCTTTGTTCTGATAATCTATCGCATTGGCTCCTTTGTTCCGGTTCCCGGAGTTAACAAAGAAGTTTTCACTGCGGCAGATTCGCAAGGCAGAGAATTGTTTGGTCTTCTAAACACATTCTCGGGCGGAGCGTTGTTCCAATTCTCCATCTTTGCGCTCGGGATTATGCCATATATTACAGCATCCATCATTGTACAGCTTCTGTCGATGGATGTTATTCCGAAACTTGCGGAATGGGCTAAACAAGGTGAGCATGGTAAGAAGAAACTTGCACAGCTCACACGTTATGGTACAGTAATTTTGGGGTTAATCCAGGCTTTTGGTACATCTATTGGTTTCAACCGTTTGTATGGTCAGGAAATGGTACCGAATGCGACATTCATTGACTATGTTGTCATTGCGATCGTGTTGACTGCAGGTACTTCATTCCTCATGTGGCTTGGTGAGCAGATTACTGAAAAAGGTATTGGTAACGGGATTTCCATCATTATCTTTGCAGGTATCGTGTCTACCGTTCCTAATGTAATTCGTACTACAGTTGAATCTGAATTTATTCAGGCTGATCAAGTGTTCATGAATACACTTAAAGTGATTATCGTGGCACTCGTTCTCTTGTTAACAGTCGTAGGGGTTATCTACATCCAGCAAGCGATTCGGAAAATTCCGGTTCAATATGCTAAACGTGTTGTAGGTAACAAAATGTACGGAGGACAAAACACTCATATCCCGTTGAAAATTAACGCGGCTGGTGTTATCCCTGTCATCTTCGCTGTATCACTCCTGCAGTTCCCGGTGATTATCGCTTCTTTCTGGGCGGATTTGCCTTGGGCTCGGTGGGTAACTGAGCATTTGTCTTATGACAAACCGCTTGGTATGGTGCTCTATGTACTCATGATTATCGGCTTTACGTTCTTCTACACTTTCGTGCAGATGAACCCGCAACAAATGGCTGATAACATGAAAAAGAATGGTGGTTATATCCCAGGCATTCGCCCGGGTAAAGCAACTGAGAAATACTTGTCCCGTGTCATGACTCGTTTGACTATGACCGGAGCTTTGTTCTTGGCTGTCATCTCCGTTCTACCTGTATTCTTGGGTTCACTTTCTGGTTTGCCGCAAGTTGCACAACTTGCAGGTACATCCATGCTGATCGTAATTGGTGTAGCGCTGGATACGACCAAGCAAATCGAAAGTCAATTGATCAAACGCCATTACAAAGGTTTCATCAATAAGTAGCCATAGGTTCCGGTATATAAAGCAACCTATCATTTCTATGATAAGTTGCCAGAGCCGGCACCTATTGTGCTGTTTCTTGTTGAAGGGATAGTCTTGGAGGGAGTGACATAACGTGAACATTTTATTCATGGGCCCTCCTGGGGCAGGAAAAGGGACACAAGCAGAAGCAATTGTAAATGAATTCGGCATTCCTCATATTTCGACAGGTGATGCATTTCGCTTGGCGATCAAACAGGGAACTCCTATCGGGATGAAAGCTAAAGAATACATGGATCAAGGTTTGCTTGTACCAGACGATGTTACAATCGGTATTGTTGAAGAACGCCTTCAGCAGCCTGACTGCAAGAAAGGGTTTCTTTTGGATGGATTTCCAAGAACCATTTCTCAAGCAGAAGCGCTTGATGGTATTCTTGAACGTCTTAATACTGGTTTGGATCATGTCATCAATTTGAAAGTAGACCGTGACAAACTTCTGGCTCGTCTAACGGGTCGTCGCTTGTGCAAAAATTGCGGATCTACGTATCATGTTGTTTTTAACCCGCCTAAACAGGAAGGCATTTGTGATAAATGCGGCGGCGAATTGTATCAACGTTCTGATGATAATGAAGAGAGCGTAGGTACTCGCCTTGACGAATATATCAACAAAACTGCACCACTCCTCACGTTTTATGAGAACAAAGGTCTTCTGCGTCAAATCGACGGGGAACAGGAAATTCATGCGGTATCGCAAGAGATCGTATCCTTACTGCGAGGTTAATGGTAATGATCATTTGTAAGTCCGATGCAGAACTGGGATCAAACTGTGATGCAAGATTATCTCATACTTTAGTGCGTGATGATCGTGTATTTCACCGTCTTGCTCAGGTTTTGTCCGGAGAACTTGACCAAATGACTGATCAACATAATCGCAGTCAAGGGGCTGTGCCGTCTTTCACAGGTTATAACGGTTTTCCTGCCAGTATTTGTACTTCAGTCGATGAACGAAGAGTGCATGAAACGTCGAACAACGTTCAGATGGATACAATGTCGTATGACAATGTGCTGTGTGCTCAAGAACTTACCCTTGTTCTTAACCAGACAGGATGTCATTTTTACGAAAGCGAGATGCGTAGGTGATGAAACGATGAATCAGAAAATCCCACAAGTCGGACAGATCGTGAAAATACTTCGAGGCAGAGATGCCGGTCAGATTGCAGTAGTCATCGCTGTTGAGGACAACAGGTTCGTGTATATTGCTGACGGAGACAAACGTAAGTTTGACGGACGGAAGAAGAAGAATCTTCTTCACCTGGAACCCCAGCCGATGATTAGCAGCGAGGTTGTGAACAGCTTAAACGAAGTTGGACGGGTAACGAACGGAAAACTGCGTTATGCAGTTCAACAGTTCTTAAATGTAGGCGAAGTTCAAAGCTGAAGAGAAAGGAGACTAACTGTGGCCAAAGAAGATGTCATTGAAGTGGAAGGAACGGTCATTGAACCGCTTCCCAACGCAACGTTCAAAGTAGAGCTTGAGAATGGTCATCAAATTCTAGCTCACGTTTCCGGCAAACTGCGGATGCACTTTATCCGCATTCTGACAGGAGATAAAGTGGTTGTTCAGTTATCGCCTTATGACCTATCAAAAGGGCGCATAACTTATCGTAAATAGTAAGGCGTATTTTCTGAAATAACGATGAAGGTTTATAACAGCTTTGCATGGTATCGTATTCTGGTGTACGCTATGTACATGGATTGTGTATCATCTGGCTGTTAGCATGCTTTCGAAGTCAGTTTTACTCATCGTAAAACTTTGAGGAGGTAATCAACATGAAGGTAAGACCTTCTGTAAAACCTATCTGCGAAAAATGCAAAGTCATTCGCCGCAAAGGTAATGTAATGGTCATCTGCGAAAATCCGAAACACAAACAAAAACAAGGTTAATAGAAGGGGGTGTAGCGTAAAATGGCTCGTATAGCTGGTGTGGATTTGCCACGTGATAAACGCGTTGAGATCGCCTTGACTTACATTTTCGGAATCGGTAAAACGACTTCCCAGAAAATTCTGAGCGAAACAGGCATTAGTCCAAATACTCGTGTCCGTGATCTTACGGAAGATGAAGTGAGCAAATTACGTGATGGTATCGACAAAACGGTTAAAGTAGAAGGTGACCTTCGTCGAGAAATTTCTTTAAATATTAAACGTTTGACTGAGATCGGTTGTTACCGTGGTGTTCGTCACCGTCGTGGACTTCCTGTTCGTGGACAACGTACTAAAACAAATGCTCGTACGCGTAAAGGTCCTCGTCGTACTGTAGCAAACAAAAAGAAATAAGAAGGGAGGATAATCTACAATGGCTAAACCGAAAAAAGTCGTACGTACTAAACGTCGTGACCGTAAAAATATTGAGTCTGGCGTGGCTCATATTCGTTCCACGTTCAATAACACAATTGTTACTATTACGGATCCACACGGTAACGCTATCTCTTGGGCAAGCTCCGGCGGTCTTGGATTTAGAGGTTCCCGTAAGTCGACTCCATTCGCAGCGCAAATGGCAGCAGAAACTGCAGCTAAAGCTGCAATGGAACACGGCATGAAAGCAGTTGAAGTTATGGTTAAAGGTCCAGGTGCTGGCCGTGAAGCAGCGATTCGCTCTTTGCAAGCTGCTGGTCTTGAAGTTAACCTGATCAAAGACGTAACTCCTGTGCCACATAACGGATGCCGTCCTCCAAAACGTCGTCGTGTCTAATGAGATTTGCCCCCTTCGTGTGGTATAATCCGGCACAATCTGTTAATAATGGTTGTTTAGGCATACTACATGGTAACACTAGATAAGGTAAATATTTCATATCGGACCGACGTTTTGAAGGAGGGGTATTGCAGTGATAGAAATCGAAAAGCCGAAAATTGAGACGGTAGACGTCAACGATGATGGCACTTATGGCAAATTTGTGGTAGAACCGCTGGAACGCGGATATGGTACGACGCTTGGTAACTCGCTTCGCCGTATCTTGCTTTCCTCACTTCCAGGTGCGGCAGTTACATCGGTACAAATCGATGGAGTGTTGCATGAGTTTGCTACAGTTCCTGGCGTAATGGAAGACGTAACGGAAATCATTCTAAACCTGAAAGCATTGTCTTTGAAGATTCACTCTGATGAAGAGAAGATCCTTGAGATTGACGCTGAAGGTGAAGGGGCTGTTACAGCCGGAGATATTCGTGCGGATAGTGACGTGGAAATCCTTAATCCGGATCTTCATATCGCGACTCTTGGTCCAGGTTCGAGACTTCACATGCGTATTTATGCCAATCGCGGTCGCGGCTACGTCCAGGCAGATCGGAATAAACGCGATGATCAGCCGATCGGCGTCATCCCTGTGGATTCGATCTATACCCCGATTGCGCGTGTCAACTATGGTGTTGAAAATACGCGTGTAGGTCAAGTAACAAACTACGACAAGCTTACACTTGAAATTTGGACTGATGGTAGCATTCGTCCAGAAGAAGCAGTAAGCCTCGGCGCTAAAATTTTGACTGAACATGTACTGCTTTTCGTGGGTCTAACAGACGAAGCGAAAGATGCGGAAATCATGGTCGAAAAAGAGGAAGACAAAAAAGAAAAAGTACTCGAAATGACGATCGAAGAGCTCGATCTATCTGTTCGATCCTATAACTGCTTGAAGCGTGCTGGTATCAACACGGTTCAAGAACTTACAACGAAAACTGAAGAAGACATGATGAAGGTGCGTAACCTGGGTCGTAAATCTTTGGAAGAAGTGCAAGAGAAGCTCGAAGAGCTTGGTTTGGGTCTTCGTACAGAAGAGTAGCAACACGATTGCTTGAAGTGAAGGAGGGGAAAACATGGCATACCAAAAGTTGGGTCGTAACTCCAGTGCTCGTAAAGCATTGTTCCGTGACCTCGTAACGGATCTGTTCTTGTATGAGCGCATTCAAACGACTGAAGCTAAAGCGAAAGAAGTTCGTTCAATCGCTGAAAAACTGATCACTAAAGCTAAAAAAGGTGATTTGCACGCACGTCGTCAAGTTGCTGCATATGTGCGCCGTGAAACAATTGATGGTGAGCAGGATGCAATCCAAAAACTGTTCAGCGATATTGCACCACGTTACACTGAGCGTCCAGGTGGATACACACGTATCATGAAACTGGGACCTCGTCGCGGTGATTCTGCACCTATGGTTTACTTGGAATTAGTAGACCGCGTGTAATATGAGGCGAGAGTGAAGGAAGGGTGGACAGGATTTCGGTTCTGAACTGCCCCTTTTTTTCACTTACCTCAAGCATTAGTTTGGGGAGGAGCTCCGAGAGGAGCTCTTTTTCATTGTGAACTGCTACCATTATGAAGATGGTTGTTTGTGTTTAGTATGGTATTATGAGGTGAGATCAATGCGGAACATATGTATGCGTGTGAATTATGACGGGACGGATTATTTTGGTTTTCAGACCCAGCCCATTGGTAACACAATTCAGGACATCATCGAGAAATCGATTAAATTCCTGACTGGAGAAGAGATCAAAATCCATGCCTCGGGTCGGACAGATGCTGGGGTTCATGCAAGAGGGCAAGTGTTTCACTTTCACACAGAGTCCAAGATACCTCTTGAACGCTGGTGTATGGCCCTTAACACAAGACTTCCTGAGGATATCCTGATTACAGATGCATATGAAGTTCCACTTTCATTTCATTCCAGACGATCTGCCAAAAGAAAGACATATCGTTACACGATCAATGCGAATCAATTTGCAGATCTATTTAATCGGAGAACGCAGTTGCACCACCCAGGAAAGCTCGATTTTAAAGCAATGGAAAAAAGTCTATCGTACCTAATTGGTACACATGATTTCACTTCATTTGCATCGCGCCATTCAACAAAGGATTCTCATGTCAGAACTTTATATGAGGCGAGAATGGTCCACGACACTTCCATGTGCAGAGACGATCATCCTCGAGATCAAGGTATCATTCATGTTTATGTGACGGGTAATGGTTTCCTTCAACACATGGTGCGAATTATTATCGGTACGCTTTTGCAAGTGGGAGAGGGGAAACTGCAGCCGGAGGATATGAAACATATTCTGGCTGCACAAGACCGATCTGCAGCGGGTCCTACAGCGGTTAGTAAAGGTTTAATGTTATGGAGTGTTGAGTACGAAGATCTCCTAAAAAAAACCTGAGATAATGCCTTGCGAAGTAGCTTTTAATCGTGTAATATATAAGTTGTGTTTTCTTAATGGCTTTCCCACAGCCCCATTTAAGTAAACAGTATGCAATACACTTAAATCCATCAAACTAACAGCTACATTTAACGAATATAAAAGAATACTATTTATGCGTACTATGAACGCGATATTTGAAGGAGGATCTTTTCATGCGTACCACTTATATGGCTAAGCCTAATGAAGTTGAGCGTAACTGGCACATCATTGACGCTGAAGGCAAAACGCTTGGCCGTTTGGCGAGCGAAGCTGCGGCTCTGATCCGCGGTAAACATAAGCCACAATTTACTCCACATGTTGACTCTGGTGATTTCGTTGTAGTCATCAATGCTGAGAAAATTGTTCTTACTGGTAAAAAAATGGATAACAAAAACTACTATCGTCATTCCATGCATCCAGGTGGCCTCAAAGTCACTGTTGCAAAAGACATGGTAAAAAACAAACCTGAGCGTATGATCGAACTTGCTGTACACGGCATGCTTCCTAAAACTCGTATGGGTAACCAAATGAAACTTAGATTGAAAGCATATGCTGGCGCTGAACATCCACATGCAGCACAAAAACCTGAAGTTTACGAACTTCGCGGATAATTAAAAGGAGGACAGTTTCATGGCACAAGTACAATACTATGGGACAGGTCGTCGTAAACATTCGGTAGCTCGTGTTCGCCTTATACCGGGTGAAGGACGCATTGTCATTAACAAACGTGATATCAACGATTATTTCGGCGGTTTGGAAACACTCAAACTGATCGTTAAACAACCACTTGAACTGACTGAAACTACAAGCAACTACGATATCCTCGTTATTGCTCACGGTGGTGGTATTACAGGTCAAGCAGGAGCAATCCGTCACGGTATCTCCCGTGCACTTCTTAAAGCAGACCCTGAGTACCGTGGAGGCTTGAAAAAAGCTGGCTTCCTGACACGTGACCCACGTATGAAAGAACGTAAGAAATACGGTCTTAAAGCGGCTCGTCGCGCACCTCAGTTCTCCAAACGTTAATATTCCTTGGTTATCAAGGACTCAAAGCCTCTGGCCATTATGGTCAGGGGCTTTTATTTTATTTCTAAATTTAATAGTCTCATTTGTTGGTTATTAGAATACATAAGCGTTCCTAATAGCATATGGATCATATCGTTTTAGTACTAATGTTGATTCGGGTTTAGATAATCGTTCAGTTCTAGAAATCGTAATTTGCAGAATCACAAGGTCCTTCTTCTTCTGAAGATAGGGCTTTTTTTGTTTACATTGTTCGTTGTTCGTCGATTTAGAGTATATAAAGATAAATCCATTTAAAATTCTGACAAAATTCCTTGGATATAGCATTGACATATAACTGGAAATATTTATACTTAATTGTAATTCATATCATTTATATCGGTTTAGTGTAAGAACATTACCCATACGGGAGGTCTTTATTATGAATCTGTTAGAAAAGGAAGAGTTGGCAAGAGAGAAGGCAATTGAGCTGGAAGATGCTTCTCCCGAAGATATTATTCAATATGCCGTTGAAACATTCCCAAACATTACATTTGCATGCAGTTTTGGTGCTGAAGATGTAGTTCTTGTGGATATGCTCCAAAAGATCAGTCCTTCTACTGATATTTTTTATCTAGATACAGATTTTCATTTTAAAGAGACATATGAAACAAGAGATCGTCTTGTAGCGCGATACCATATTGATTTCGTGCGAGTATCTCCCAAGATTACACCTGCAGAGCAGGCAGCTACTCATGGAGAAGAACTATGGAAATCCGAACCGAATGCTTGCTGTAATATACGAAAAGTAGAACCGCTTACTCGTATTTTGTCTCAATATGATGCTTGGATCACAGGGATTCGGCGTGATCAAGCACCTACTCGCGCTAACTCCAAAAAGGTGGAGTACGATACGAAATTTGGACTCATGAAATTCAATCCGATTGCTGGTTGGACGAATGAAGATGTATGGAATTACATTAAAGAAAATAACTTGATTTATAACCCATTGCATGACCGCAATTATCCAAGTATCGGGTGCGAACAGTGTACTAGACAGGTTATGCCAGGAGAAGACCCGCGTGCAGGACGGTGGTCTGGGAATGACAAGACAGAGTGTGGTCTTCATAAATAATGTATTCATATCCATTTCATAGATGTTAAAGTGTATAAAGTTCATAGGGAGATGAAATCATGGCTTCGATATTACCTCACGGCGGTATATTAGTGAACCGGATTGTAGATGAAAGTAAAAGAGAAGAAATGCTTGTTGCAGCAGCGGATCTGAGGAGTTTATCTATTAGTAACTGGACCATCTCTGATCTTGATTTGATAGGCGTGGGCGCGTTCTCTCCACTTACAGGCTTTATGAATGAAGCGGATTACCAGTCAGTCATTGAAGGAATGAGGCTGGCCGATGGTACTGTTTGGAGTATTCCTATTACTCTTGATGTAGATGCTATTACAGCAACATCTCTCCACATTGGAGAGACCATTGCACTTACAGGCCAAGACGATGGTATCATATACGGAACACTTAAGGTAGAGAGTATTTATGAAGTGGATCATGATAAAGAAGCGATCCGTGTTTATAAGACGAATGATAAGGAGCATCCAGGGGTAAAAAAACTATTTGAACGCTCAACATTTTATATAGGCGGACCTATCTACGTATTAAATCGTAAGCAACCTTCTAAATTTAATGAGTTTTATTTTGACCCTGAGCAAACAAGGCAGCTTTTTGAACAAAATGGTTGGAAGACGATCGTCGGATTCCAAACACGAAATCCTGTGCATCGTGCTCATGAATATATCCAGAAGAGTGCAATGGAGATCGTAGACGCTTTGTTCCTCAATCCGCTGGTTGGTGAAACAAAGTCAGATGACGTACCTGCTGATGTCCGTATGAACAGCTACCTAGCTCTCCTTGAAAATTACTATCCTGCGAATCGGACTTTCTTGGGTGTCTTTCCAGCAGCAATGCGTTATGCAGGGCCGAGAGAAGCGATTTTCCATGCGATTGTACGTAAAAACTACGGCTGCACCCACTTTATCGTTGGACGTGATCATGCCGGTGTAGGGGACTTCTACGGTACTTATGAGGCACAGGAGATTTTTAATAACTTTACACCTGAGGAATTAGAGATTACTCCACTGTTCTTTGAACATAGTTTCTATTGCTTAAAATGCGGTAACATGGCTTCAAGCAAAACATGCCCGCATAGTAAAGAGGATCATATGACCTTATCAGGTACTAAAGTAAGAGCTCTATTACGTGATGGTAAATGTCCTCCACCTGAATTCACACGTCCAGAAGTGGCTCAGATTCTGATTGAAGGGATGACGGAGCACGTAACATCCTAGTCTTCATAAGATTGTCCATTTGAACGGTATATTTGTCCACCTCGTCCCATATAGATCATTATGGTCAGTTATGGGATCGGAGGTGGCTTTTTTATGCGTAAACAACGTCCAAACAAATTTATGGTATGGATTCATGTAAGTACGATGAAAAAACTGATGATGGGTGCTCTTTTATTAGCGCTCTTCATTTGTATCGCAGTGTATGAGGTTCCAGCATCCAAAACATGGAGTTCGTGGAGCTTGCCACTATCAGGTAAAGTCATAGCTTTAGATGCCGGACATGGGGGACCTGATGGAGGAGCAGTCAGCAAACAGGGGATTATTGAAAAAGATATCAATTTAGCAGTTGCCTTATACTTACGTGATTATTTGCAGCAAGCAGGTGCTACAGTCGTAATGACGAGAGAGAAGGATATGGATCTGGCATCGCCTGAGACAAAATCATATGCAAGACGTAAAACAGAAGATTTGAAGAAGCGAGCTCAGATGATTAATGACAATAAAGCAGATCTTTTCATTACCATTCATATGAATAGTATTCCTTCTAACCGCTGGAGTGGTGCTCAGGTGTTTTATTATCCTAATCATGAGGACAATGCGGATTTTGCTGCACTTGTGCAGGATGAGATACGAAGAAATCTGGAGAACACAGATCGAATTGCAAAAACAGTGAACACGGTATATCTACTGCAAGCTCTAAAAATGCCTTCCGTTTTAGTGGAAGTTGGTTTTCTCTCTCATCCTGAGGAATCAAGACTTCTCGCCGATGAAGAGTATCAGCGTAAAGTTGCAGCTTCCGTATATAAAGGAATTTTGAGATATGCATCTGGTGAAAAAATGAAAAAGTAGGCCCTCCGCACCTCGGTGAGTGATATAATGGACGTGTATGAGAAAGATCTGAGTGAAAATACATGCCAATAGATAAAGCTGAGGTGCAATCATCATGTTATCAAGAGATCAGGTACTAGAAGTACTTTCTTCATTACAGGAGCCTGTTAGCGGTCTGTTGTTTACAGACTTGCAGTTTATTCGGGACATCATGGTAAAAGAGAGTAGCGTTGCTTTAACTTTAATTTGCTTAACTGAAGATGAAACCGTTCGCAATACATTAAAAAATAATGCCACTACCTTGCTTCAGGAAGCCGGTGTAAAAGACGTGCATGTAAGAACACGTCTTGCATCAGACGCTGAAAAGGATGTTCTTCCAAGCTCCGTACAAGGTTCTACAACAGGAACAGAGCCATCGGATGATGAGGTGCTTGTGAAAGGCCATGCGGCCGGGATGGAATCCCATGAGTTGCTCGATCCTGATTCAGGTGTGACCTTCATTGCTATAGCTAGTGGTAAAGGTGGAGTGGGAAAATCTACGGTTACCGTCAATTTAGCTGCAGCTCTAGCGAGACAAGGTAAAAAAGTAGGCGTCATTGATGCCGACATTTATGGTTTTAGTGTGCCAGATATGATGGGTATTGAGGAAGCGCCAGTAGTTAGAGATGGAGTTATCCAACCAGTTGAACGTTTTGGTGTGAAGGTAATGTCGATGGGGTTCTTTGTACAGGAGAACAGCCCGGTGATTTGGAGAGGGCCCATGCTCGGTAAAATGTTAAGACAGTTCTTTAGTGACGTGAATTGGGGAGACCTTGATTATATGTTGCTTGATTTACCACCGGGAACAGGAGATGTTGCGCTTGACGTACATCAAATGATTCCACAAAGCAAAGAAATTATAGTAACGACACCACATGCGACTGCGGCCTTTGTAGCTGCGAGAGCAGGAGCTATGGCAATTCAAACGAATCACGAGTTGCTCGGAGTCATAGAAAATATGGCATATTATGAATGTAGCTCTTGCGGTACCAAGGATTATGTATTTGGAAGAGGTGGGGGAGGGCGTTTGGCTGAAAGCCTGCACACCGAACTTCTTGCCCAGATCCCACTCGGAGCACCAGATAATCATATTTCGGAACCAGATTTTTCACCTTCTGTGTACAAGGCCAGCACAGAAATAGGAAGTATGTATGACGAAGTTGCTAAACATCTAATTCGCTGATCTGTATACGGACGACGTTGATGTTCAATCGAGAAAGATCAATAGAGCACACTCTGTTTTGTGATTAAGGCCATTCCCAAATCAGATCATTCAAAAACACGGCCAAGCGAGCTAATTCGCTTGGCCGTTATTTTTTCATCTGATAAATTATAATTCACCTTAATATTAAACGTAATAAAGTTACCACCTAGCTACTACCACCTGATCCACTTCCTCCGCCACCTTCATTTCCATTACCTTCTCCACCGCCGCTTTCTCCTTGCCCCTTAGATTGTCCATTTTGGCTTTGAGAACCGCCAGCGCCTTCACTTTTTTTGGGTTGCAGTTCTTCTTTAACAACCGCCTGTAGGAGCTCCATGACTTCCATTCGGAAGATGGGGTTTTGCATAGCTTCATGCATAACAGTCATCGTTTGTTTACGGTAATCAGGCGTTTGGGTTAATTGGAGTAACATCTTAGTCATCTCAGGGGACTTCAACATGTCTTCCATAGATTTTTGATAAGTTGGATCTTTAATAAGTTCCATATGAATTTGTTTGCTTTGAGAATTTACTACCTTGGCAAATTCTCCAGCGAACTTCGGATCCTTCATGATTTCTTCAAACTCTTTTTTATACTCAGGTGAAGAAAGCGTGTCTCGAACGGCCATTCTGATTTCATTTGGTGAGCTTCCGGATGTAAGCATTTTTATACCAAATCCTTTAGAAGATGAGCTGGATTTATTTTCGGAACCGCCTGAACCACCATTCGAGCCACCCTCAGATTCACTATTTGAACTTTCACTGGAGCTGCTACTTTCCCCAAGAAGAGCTTCTTCCACTGCTTTTTTACCTTCATCACTCTTTAGAATATCAATAACCATTGATTTTGTTTCTTTATAACTACTCTGTGGTGCAGCACTTTGGTTGTCAGATCCGCAACCGGATATAATTGAAGCAAGACCGCCTACCATAAACAAGTATCGTAAATTATGCCATTTCACGTGCTTCACATCCCCTTTGTCTGAATACTGATTGTAGTATGTGGGGCAGGGGAAGGATTTATGTCTGTAAAGCCATGGTGTTTTTTAGAGATCATTGGTAAAATACACTTGGAGGTGGAAAAGGTTTGAATTTAAGGAAATGGTTTAACTTGTTTTGGCAAACCTTATGTATTGGCGGAATAGCGTCATTAATTACAGGTCTTTTGCTCACGACTGGGGAGTATAAGCCTTCAGGTACGGCTGATTTCTTGTTGTATCTTCTTATTTTATTCGGAGCTGGAACGATGATTAGTGTCTATTCTCAGCTTGGCTTTTTCGCTTACTTGATCCTAAACTATATGGGGAGAGGCACATTTTCTTTAAAAACATGGAATTACATTCAGCTAGCATTAACAATTCTTGCTTTGCTCGAATTAATGTTCTTCCGAATATTTATGGATAACAGTAAAACAGGTATTCCGGATATGTTGCTTGGATTTATTATTTTAGCTACTGCACTTGTAACCGCTTATTTTAAAGTGAAGGCTACTAATAGTAATGCCCTAATTCCGACTTTATTTTTCATGATCGCATTAACGATTGTTGAAACAATCGGTGTCTTAAATATTGGGGAACATGCGGCAACTACGTTTACAGTCATTCCGCTTCTTGCTTGTAATACATATCAAATTCTAATACTTCACCGTCTTGTATCTCGATCAGATTCCATGCAAAAGAGCTAACTCGCGTTAGCTCTTTTTGATTACAGTCCAGCAGCATCTTCGATTTGTTGATCTAAGAACGCTTGATCCCGTACTTCGGTTCCTTTCACATTTGACTGATTAATTAATTCAGATACAGTAACGAATTCATATCCTTTTTGGCGGAGCTCATCGATAATAATTGGCAATGCCTCATGTGTTTGTTTGACGGAGTCGCTGGCATGAAGGAGAACAATATCACCTGGATGAGCTTTACTCACGACACGATTCACAATTTGATCGACACCCGGATTCTTCCAATCAAGGGAGTCGGTATCCCATTGAACGACCTGATAATTGAGTTCGTCCGCAATACGAAGAACTCTTTTGTCAAAATCGCCATTAGGAAGGCGGATTAAGTTAGGTTCTTTTCCAGACACTTCGGTTAAAATAGAATGGGCTGTGGAGATTTGTTTTTGGATTTCCTCTTCTGTTAAACTGCTGTAATTCACGTGTTTGTACCCGTGACTTCCAATTTCAAATCCTGCGTCCTTAATATTGGTGACCATCTCAGGGTGTGTTTTAGACCATGGAGCGGACAGAAAGAAAGTAGCTTTCTGAACTTTTTTATCTTCAAGTACTTTTAATATAGGTTCGGTGCGTTTATCTCCCCAGCTAACATCAAACGTTAAAGCAATTAGTTTCTTCTCAGTAGGAACGCTATAAACAGCGGTTGGGGTACCACCTTCTGAGAATACAGAAACATTTTCTGTTTCCACGTAAATAATTCCTAGGGTGAAGATGGCTGCAGCGAAAACAATTAGAAATTTCTTGATCTTTCGTCCATTTAACACATAGAAGTATGAATTCATAATCGATGCTCCTTCCATTTACCAGCTCGTTTACTTTAAAGTGTATGCTCGTACCTTGTACATATGACAAGCAACCTGAATGCTCTGAACTAACACTAAAAAAGGGGGACCATTATGTTTCGTTTTCAAACTTTTCTTAAAGATCTTAAATCCACGTCGAGATATATCTTGGCGGCGACAATCATTTTTCTAATAGGAGGGGTACTGGGTTGGGTTAGTACAGGAGCTCTGCAAGATATCATGATCCAGCAAATTAGTGGGTTAAAAGAAATAAGTGAGCAATTACAGCAAGGAGATCACATTCAATGGAACTTTTTTACGTTTATTTTTTGGAATAATGCTGTTAAAGCAGTACTTGTAATCTTTGCAGGTGTATTAGCAGGTATTATCCCTATCTTCTTTCTTGTGATAAATGGGGGAGTTTTAGGCTTTCTTCTTCATTTATCCTGGCAACAGGATGTAAGTATGTATGACGTCGTTGTAAAAGGACTACTTCCTCATGGGATTATAGAAATCCCAGCCATTATAATTGCATGTGCGTTTGGTCTGAAGTTCGGTGTACTTATTATTAAATATCTGGGTGAGTTGAATAAGGACTCTCGTGCAAGAACAACAAATCTACGTGCATTTATGAAACAAACTGTGACCGCATCAATATGGATCGTTATTCTTTTGTTTGTTGCAGCTATTATTGAGAGCACCATTACATTTGCGCTTGTACAGTAAATTTCAAAAGAGATTCATATTTTTGGCAAAACATGAGCATAACAATAAAACATCTTGTAAGTCAGACTAAAAACACGATGAAGGAGTATTGTGATGCTCGGAATGTTGTTTAATGAGAAGGAATGCAAAGAACTAGACTATGTACTCCGCAAAGAACTCGATGAGATGTTGCTCGATCTCGGTGATTCTAGGTTGGATCGTGAAATTCGTTATGCTATAGCTAATCGTTATAAAACAGTCTTCCGCATGTATGCGAGGTTTGCACCAGCAAAAGAACTATCCAAATACGCGAGAAATGCACGGCTTTCACAGTTCAAATAAATAATAGATATAAAAAAATCCCTTTCAGTAAAACTTACAACAGTGCTGAAGGGGATTTTGTTCATCTCCGTAAATTGTTAGTGATTAGGGTCAATAGATTGTGGTAATACATAGTTAAGAGAAATCGGCATATAGCATAATATTTTTTTTGCGAAAAGTATTGACCTAGCCAGCAAAAATGTGATAAATTATAACTCGTTCCTTTCGAGTAAGATTCCTGGTCAGCAGGAGCTTACAGAGACTTTCGAAAAAAGTTTCAAAAAAAAGTCTTGCATTAAAGAAGAGAACATGATATATTATAAAAGTCGCCGCTGAAATTAAAAAAACGGTGATGAACATGAAGTTAGACGAAAGATTTGATCTTTGAAAACTGAACAACGAGGAGTTTTACGCAAGTGAAACTCATGAGTGAGTAATACAATTTCAATTTGTTGGTCATAACAAATGGAAAAAAAGAGAACGTTAAGT
>NZ_JAGXCY010000002.1 GCF_018310695.1 Paenibacillus sp. Marseille-Q4541
TTTTATATTATTTTCCTTATTTAACTTTTGCACATTGGATAATCATGTGTTACTGATCATCAAAAAACTCGATGCGATTAGAGAAATCACCGAGTTTTTTGAACAACAACATAAATCTGCTATTCCTCCTTTTCTGGAATCACAATAACTGAAGCAGAGGCGTATTTCGGGCTGGCATTACTCGCTTCCCCGATTAGTGGACTAGTAATAACGATTTCCTTCTTAGTATCCGGTATGACATATGGAAAGGTTGCTTCAATGACTCCACCTATAGGAAACAGCTCGGTTTCATATACTACGTCCAGAAGAGAGGCTACGAACTGAAAATGGATAAGATCAACATTGCCAACGTTTTTAATCGTAATAGTGAAGAACACGATTTCACCAAGACTCACTATCGGTTTATTGACTGTTTCAGTAATCGTATAATCTGGTATAGCTAGAGATGTAACTGAAGCTGGTGCCTGTATATATGGGGTCTCATTAGAAAATGCCGTTGCAATATTTACGTATTCTGTATTACCTACCGAATCAAGAGGGATCTGAAATGGTCTTATAAACTCTCGACTTTCTCCAGGAACTAAACTTGAAATCGTTGTTCCAAAATCAGTTAAATTATCGAACACTCTTACATTGGTCAATGTATACTCTGAGGTATTTTCTACAGTGATTGTAAAGTAAACCCAACTTCCAGGATCTGCAACAGAGTGGTCGACGACATGAGCTAAACTTAATAAAAAGTATGGAAGTAACACTGTAACATTTGATTCACTCTGTACAGGATTCGTTTGGGGTGAAGTAACAGTAACCTGATTATGAATCATCGTACCTTGTGTTGTATTTTGTGGAACTACATAGGAAAAAGTGACCATTTGTTCTTCTCCTATTGCAAGTGCAGCAATTGTCTGTGTAGTTCCCGTTAATGAATCATGAATGATAATATTGCATGCCGTAGCATCTCCCATATTCGTAACCGTAACTGTATATATGATCGTACTTCCAGGTGTAGTGAAATTAGTGTTAGGTACTTTTGTCACTTGCAACACGGTACCTGTTAGCATGGTATATACAATTACTTCTGCTTCGGTACTTCTAGGGACGGTTTGATCGGAAGAACAAGTAAATCGATTATGAATGACCGTTCCATTCGGCAAATCTGGAATAGTATAAAGGATACTCCGAACGATCGTATCACCAACATTCAGCATGGATACCACTTCGCTAAACCCAATCTGTTCATCTTCAAGTAAAACATTTGTTTGTGGAACATTGCTTTGGTTTGTCACTGTCAAACTGTATATAACAATCTCACCTGGCATAACTATTGATGGCTCTACTGTTTTGAATATAAGTAGACCCTCACCAATGACTTCAACCGTTGCTTCTGCTTCAACAGTTCCTGCTTCCTGCGAGGTTACAAGTAAGAGATTTACGATCTGGGATCCAATGAGAGCATCATTAGGTACTTGATAAGATACTTTTATACTACGACTCTCACCTACTGCAAGTCCTGGAACGATTCTATCGATACCAAGAAGTTCATCCATGATGTGCAAGGAACTAAGCGGAACATTGCCTGGATTAGAAATGATTACATTGTAGCTGATTGTTTCTCCTGGCTCTGCTGTCAAGCGATCTGGAATTTTAGATACCCCTAAGGATGGTGTGGGTAATACTGTCACTTCCACACTAGAGTACGTAGGTTCTGTTTGCTCTGATAGGATGGTGGTGGTATTAATGTACATTTTTGGAGGGGTCTCAAGTGGTATCAAAAATGGAAAGTCGATCGTAATTGTTTCACCGATTGCAATCGTGCCAATAGTTTGATTCAAATCAAGCGTAGGGTCTGAAATTGTAACATTCGTTAATGTTACGTTACCTCGATTTGTTGCCACCATCGTGAAGATAATGGTTGTTCCCGGTCTTGCCTCAGTCTCATTCACAAGTTTTTCAAGCGAAAGAAGTGGCATCGATAGCACTTCTACAATAGCACCCACCTCAATCGGCGGAAGATGATCAACAACAGTTGTTGCTGTATTCACAATTGTAGAACCAGGAATGGCTGTGCTTGGAATGATATATGGAAAATCAGTTGAAACCGTTGCGCCTTGCGGCACCTGATCTATTGTTGTATCAATCCCCAGCAATTCATCAGTTACACGCACGTTAATCAAATCCACAATGCCATCATTCATGATCGTTAACGTGAAAAGGACAACCTCACCCGGATAGGCCTCCGTTTTATCTACGGTCTTTCTAAACAAAAGTGATGGCCCAATTGCGATCACGACGGTTGCAGTAGCCTGAAATGGATCAGCAAAAGTATTATTTGTTACCGTAACGGTATTCACAAAATCTCCTGAGGGAGTTCCTGCTGGAATGGTGAATGGGAATGAAGTTACGTATACTGCGTGGGGTTCTAACAAAGGAATGATATAATAAAATCCAAGCAGCGGATCCTCTACGATTGTATCAGTTAGAGGCAAAGTACCTGAATTTGTCACTTCGATAAAGTACATCATTTCCTCATTAGGAGATGCAGAGGAACGATCCGCAAATTTTGATAGACCAAGTGATGCAAGTGGAGTGCAGTGGCAGGCAACTATCGGAGTCTGAAAGTAAAGTGACTGTGGTGCAGCAGAATAATCGATAATTGGTTCTGCACTCTCCGTATGATTAGGTTCAATATAAGTAATGAAAGTTTGAGTATCTACATTGGTATGTAGGCTATCTCCGTTTGCTAATACATTCGTCTGCAAATCATAGGATATTGTTATCAATGTTTTGCTATCCTTCGTGAGTAGCCCAAGCGGAAGTATATTAAAATCTATAATGATCGTCCCATTGTTATCAACGTTGCTATCATCAACATCCGGCAATAGTGGTGCTTTCGGATATACAGTATAATCGGGATCTGTCGGGTCGATAATTGCTGGCTGATTCGGAGATTTCAGTAAAAGTCCATCACGAATCCCCCTAATCTTAATGGACCCAGGTAGGTAGGAAAATAATGAAGTATGGATCTGATCTTGAAGCACAACGCGGCAACCGGCAGATAATTCAAATAAATTCTGTACCAAGGCATTCAACAGTTCAGCAATTTGCGCATCTGGATCACTCGTATTTGCTTCTTTGAAATAAGCGGGCGCAGTTACGGTACTCTGTAATAACTCAATGACATTTTGTCTTGTATAAGGTCCTGGGGTTTGTGCGTCTATATTAATACCGAGCGCATAAAGTGACGCATTTCCGTCTTCAGGATCTTTGAGTTGTGTAGAAATATCCAGAAGTCGTTGCGAAGCTAAAATAATCTCATCGAATGTCGAAGAACGATTTGATATTTCTCCTACTAGAGTAGGAAGCGTTTGTTCGAGATAAACAAAATACTTCCAAGGGTCACCAGGTATGTCTGAAAAAAAATCTGCATCCGTATCACCGAGTGCCGCCAAAGCATCTGGATTTTGCGGATTAATTGATCGATTCGACTGACCATCAGTAATAAGAAGTACAGCACGTCTTAACATATCATCAGATTGAGCAAAACCTGAAGTAGTAAAAAGTTGATATGCTGCCTGAATCCCCGCCTCCGTATTTGTATCTTCCGCATATGGAATAGCCCAGACAAGGTTCTCCAGAATGGAGTTACCTGTATATCCAGTATCGTTCATACTGTAGGATAATTCCGCCGGTGTGAGTGGAATACCCGCTGCAACGGAGTTGATTTGATTATTGGTGTAGGACGTGTTTGTAGAGTCATAAATATTAGCAATATAGTTAGCCAATACCGTGTCAGGGAGTGGATTTCCTGCGTTGTCATAAATATCGCTATATCGAATTTTGTAGTAGTTATAATAATTGTATAAACTAAGCTCTACGCTTGCTGCTAAAGGAGCTGTTAAGGCTTCAAATGTCGTTAGTGAGGTAGCGTTCACGAAAGATTGATTACGGTATCCGAGAATTTGACCAATATAATTGCCAGGCAACGACGAACTACGTCTCCATGTGAATAAAGTGCCTGGATAGTCGTAAGAGAAGCCGGGGACTGGGCCTGGGTTTGGATGAAATACAGCTCTCCCATACGGGACGATTGTGACCGTAGTAGCTCTGTTTACTGCCCACATCTGGTCTATTGTTGAAATAATTGCTCTTTTTGCTTGGGCGAATTTTGTACTACCACTTGTCATCATACTCGCCGTCACATCTAATACAAAAACCACATCTAGTGGATGGGAAGGGAAATATTGAAAGTTTGCAGCTTTTGCGTAGATGTCGAGCGTGACCCTTTGTTTGCAATCACATTCCTCAGACGAAATGAGCTCTGCTCCTTTGGAGATACGAAGCAGGTCGGTAAAAGAAACAATCCCCCCTGCTCCTTGGTTCTGAGCAGCGTCAAATAAATTGGAAGTACCCGAGCTCATCCAATATGCTGCTAATGACATATCGTCAGTTGGACGTATATTATCCATATATAGAACTCCTCTCTCTGGATGCGTCATAAGAAGCTTATGCGCATCAGTGGAAGCCTATGAAGAAAAACTGCTTCGAATCGCTCCTTACGAATTGAAGTGGTCAGTGTACGGAGAAGAAAGCGAAATGATTTTCAAGTCTTTTTTCCTAGAAAACTTACTTGGAGAATAGCTGCTTATTCCCTTAAACCTTCAACTAAAATAAAATTCATCTCCATACCCAACACGATAACAAAAAGACCGCGTTTTACGCGGTCTGATCATCAGCTATCATATTCAATTTGATATTCACAGCGGAATGCTTACTTCAAAGCGATAAATAAATCAATCTCATTGTCTGGACTTTCCCGCTTATATCTTTCATATCTCAGCAAAAAAACACAATATCTAAGTGGATAAAAAGTTAGTTCGAAGGATCTGTATGAATATCCTGATCTGCTTCTCTTGTTACCCATTTTGTAAATGTTACTTCTAATCCAGATCTCGTTGGGGAACAGACAAAAGGACCTGCTTGGAGCTCTGACGCTACAAATCGGGCGACTCTTATCGTTCTCCATTCTCCCTCTTCAATGCGGGCTCTAATAATTACAGCATCTTCGATGCAGGAAGCACGAATGGTAACTTCTTTATTTATCCCTTCAGGTACTGGAGAAAGTGACCAATCTGAAAATTCATTCGTCACTACCACAGCAAGACAAGGAATTCCGTCGTTGATTTCAATTCCGGCTTTTACCCATTGTTTTGAATGATGCCAAATCATTAACCCTGCTTGATCATAAAGTTCTGTAAAAGAGTCTAGCTTAAAACTAACCTCAACTGCACGTTCTTTGTCCCACGGTGCAAGCAATGAATGTCCACTATCACGTTCAAAACCATAAAGCGTTTTTACCCAGTAGTCACTGCCTTCTTCGGCCATAACGATAAGATTCTTATCTGCATATTCATAAGCTTTTGGCTCATTTGACCAAATGCCTTCACTCCATAATACGACCTTATCTTTCATCAACGGATTCCCCTTTACTATAAAATGGATTACTCAATAATTTATCTATAATCACTATTTCCTCAGGTACTTCATTCCTGGACACCAGGTTTTTGCAATTTATCTATACATTATTTATTTTAGCACGGATGGCGAAATTCTTGCGATTACGAGATTTTCTTTCTTTTAAAGATTCTCGATTTCATACAAAAAAAGCCGCGGAGTACGCGGCTTAATCTATTTATAATATACATTCTTTTGTACTTACTTTATCCTCTACCCAAGCGAATTTTTCTGTAACTTGGGAAGTAAGGCATAGGCAAAGGTGATCAGTGGGCTTAACCACAAAAAGGTTGCATAGGGAGCATATTCTATTACAGGAACACCCAGTGTAGCCGCAAAGAAGGCACCGCTGACACCCCATGGAATAAGCGGATTAACTAGCGTCCCGCAATCTTCGAGTGTCCTAGAGAGCGTTTTTGCAGGAATACCTCTGCGCGTATATTCATCCTTGAACATCTGACCAGGTAAAAGAATAGATAGATACTGCTCACCGGTCATCCCGTTTACTGCAATGGACGAGGCACCGGTCATAAGTACGATGTTGCTCTTACGTTTCAGTGGTTGAATCAATCTGCGGAAGAAGGCTTCAATTACGCCGCAATGCTGCAATAATCCTCCGAGAGATAATGCAATTAATATAAGGGATACAGACCACATCATAGACTGCAATCCACCTCGGTTGACGATAGAGGCGACGGTTTCGTTCGTAATCGTGCTGGTGTATCCACTTTGCATTACACTGAACCAAACATCGATTGCCGTTTGCTGCTGGATCAAGGCGGTCACTAGTAAACCAGTGGCAATACCAACGATGAGTGTTGGCAGGATCGGAATCCGCTTAACAGAACATGCAATAACTGCGATCGGCGATAGTAACGTAAGCAAGTGAATATGGAATCCATCTTGCAAAGCAAGTTTAATTTCTTGTATCGATGATAAATCGATGGTACCTGTCATTGGCATGAAAAAGAAAAAGACCGTGGTTATGATTAATGCCGGTACTGTTGTGTACATCATATTTCCAATATGAGTGAAAATCGATATACCAGCTACTGCTGGAGCGAAATTCGTTGTATCTGAAAGAGGTGACATTTTATCACCAAAACATGCACCGCATACGATCGCTCCAGCAGCCAAAGTTGGGGAAATCCCCGTGGTTAAAGCGATCCCCATTAAAGCAACGCCGACCGTACTGACTGTTGTAAAAGAGCTTCCCGTGAAAATGGATACAATAATCGTGACATATAACGCACTTACTGCAAAAAATTGCGGTTTAATATAATCCATACCATAGTACAAAATCGTTGGCACTGTACCGCTCATCATCCATACAGCGATCAGAATACCAATGAGTGAAAGAATAAGAATCGGCATAATGGCCGTTTGAATTCCTTGAAGCATGGCTGACTCGAGTTTCTTCCAAGAAACTCCGAATAAACGTAACAAAGTGGCTGTGCCAACAGTAGTTACGAGAAGCGGGATGTGTGGTTCCGCTTTTAGTAGAAAGATTGATACAAACAGAAGTGCCAAAATAAAAACGATAAGAATAATACTTTTTGAAAAACTAAGCTGTCGTTCCATGATGATAAGGCTCCTTAAACATTGTTGTGGTTATGATTTCCATATCCCTTTTCACTTTTTTAATATTTGTAAACATAAGACTAACACTTCTTTACTTTTAAGCTTTTTGGCTTTTGTGCATTGAAGTACAGACGTACTATAAACGATAAGTAGGTACGGAGTCAATGTAATAAACATACAATGTAGTATTTTTAAGTAAATAGACAAATTTAGATTATCTTAGATGCCCTGTTCGTGAATTAATAAGAAGGAGTTTCGTTGTTGTAACGATCAAGAGCTTGTTGATGAATTTCAATTGCTCGTCCAATATGAATTGACTCTAGCTGCTCGATATAAGTATCAAACGTATCTATAGATTCAATGCCAAGGATCATTTTAAGTGAAGCCTCATCGACCAGTTTGTTTACTTCCTGCATAATCGCAGATAATTCGGCATTTTCTCGCTCCGTCTTTGGGGCAGAAGGAAGATTGTATAATGCAGCATCGGTATCTGCCCATATTTGAATTGCTTCTTGCTGCTCTGGAAGCGCATAGTACTGATCCAAATAACGTGTATCCTGCACAAAGGGACCGTAGTAACTCGCCCGGGTATACATGGCAAGTGCTTGAGCGGGAGATAATTTATCTGGATTATTCAATATGAGGTCAGTGTATGCCGGATAACCGTTCTTCATCTCATAACTTAGCCCTTCTTTACCAAAGTTAAACAACAAATGGCCTTCTTCTCCGTATCCAAAATCAAGCATTCGCACTGCTTCTTCCACATGGGCGCTCGAAGTAGAAATCGCCACACTATTTGAACCCACAGCCGTAACTTTTTGGCCAAACTTAGGACGCTCTCCCTTTAGAAGTACAGGATAAGGTGCCGCAACTAATTCGGCTGCTGGATCTTTTTCTTTTAAAATACGGAGCCACGTTCCAATTCCAGATCCCGCATTCCATATACTTGCACCGCTTCGCCCCATGATCATGTTCATACCCTGAGTTTCCATATCGGTCGCTGAAAAATGCATGTCGATGAGTCCTTCTGCATACCAATCGCGAAATAAGGATAGAAAATCCTTATATTCGGGTTCACTCGGACCAAATTTCACCAGCCCATCTTCCTGATAAAATCCCTTTTTAATGCCAAATGCCCCAATAAATGCACCACCTTCAATCCCAAATAATAGATTCGGCACACCGAGAAAAGTAAGTGGGGCATTTATCCCTTTCTTTTCCTTGAAAGCAGTTAGCACCGTATGCCATTCACTAATTGTGCTCGGTACGGATAGACCAAGTTCGTCAAGCCAATCTTTACGGATGATGGGTCCTTGATAGGTCCGTAACTTGTCTTCAATTTGTATGAATGGAAATGCGTAGTAGCTTCCGTCAGCGGTACGAATCTGTTTATCAATCTCTGGATTATTCGCAAGAAACTTTTTAAAATTGGGAGCATATTGATCAATAGGGTCATTTAATCTGAGAATATAACCATCATTAATCGCCTTTTCCGGACCTCCGGGATAATTGATCCATTCATATTCGATAAGATCTGGCAAATTATCTGACATCAGAAGCACATTCAATGCTTCTTTCGCTTGATTCACAGGCGGATTAATAAATTCCAGTTTTACTCCTGTCTTCTGCTGCCATTCCTGAAAAAAAGGGACTTCTGCCAAATTCGATTTTATGCTCCCTACATTAGCGTTCAGTTCTGCCCAGTAGGTAAGCTTCCTATCATCTGGAGAAGAGAATTGCTTGTCAGAAGTATAAGCAACATCCGAAAGCATCGTGCTTCCCTTATTTCCTTCTTCTTCTGGAGTACAAGACGAACTTATGAAGAGAGCAAACATGACAAGTGCAAAGTAAATAGCTCTATTCCCTTTTCTCCCCATTCATGAACCCCCTCTTTTAATAGAGCTCTTTGTACCTCCCGGGTGTGATCCCCTCGTATTTCTTAAATACTCTAATGAAAGTAGCTGCATCATTATAGCCTACGACTTTCGATATTTCGTTAATCGAATCCTGCTTCGCAGTCATCATCTGCTTGGCTTGTTCAATACGATACTTATGAATGCAGTCTAGTATCCCTTCACCGGTCTGTGTTCTAAACAATTTTGATAAATAACTCCCCTTCAAATCGAAATATTCTCCGATCGCATTCACATTTAAATTCACGTCGTGATAATTTTCTTCAATATACTCTGTTACCTGTGCTGTTAAGCGAAGAAGATTATCCTCCCTCACTTGGGATACATTGGAGGATCTTCGATTCCCTGCAAATAAGCACACCTCTTCAAGCAAAGATTGAAGCGCATGCTGCATTTCCTGAAGTGTGTCGCATTCGGTTATGTGCTCGATCCATAGGACATGTTTCTCAATTACACTCGGGTCGCCTTCTCCAATCTCATTAATCGTTTTTATCATCGTTCCTACCAGATTAAAGATCAGGCAGCGAGCAATCGTTAATGACATCACTGGTTTATTAAAATTCCGGTCCATGATTTCATTTATATATGTGGTGGCTTGCTGAACATCTCCTGTTTTCACGAAATTAATCAACTGTTGTTCTACCTGAAGCGGGTAGTAATATCCGTAGTGATCCTCAGCTGAACAGCTTTTTCGAATATCCTCATGTTTAATAATGCCTTGCTTGCCAAGTACCATCTTATATTCCATTGCATCCACAGCCTCTTGATATGCCTCAGCTATGCCAATCCACGAGGTATGCATTCCGCTAATTGATATGGTCAGTTCCATGTCATACCTAGCTAAGAAAGCTTTCGCTTCTGTAGATATGGTATAGAGTTCTGTAATCGATCTAGATGAATCCGTAGATGAATCCGCTTTCAAATTAACCAAGCAAGCCATCATATCATCGACTTCTGCCACGTAACCACCGTGATGATGCTGTAAGACGAGCTCTTCTACGACATTCGAGATAATAAGTTGAGTTAGTTTTCTTCGTTCATTGATATCGATTCCCGGTAGCTTCTCGTAGAGATTGTCCTCATTTTCAATAGCAAACAAAATAACAGCAAAATCATCTGAATACAGTTTCATTTGAAAGGAGCGAAAGGCTTCTTCGTACGGAATAAGAGTATCTGGTCTTCCCTTGAACAGCCGATTCATCATATTTGATCTGAGCACTTGCTCATGTTTTTGAAGCTGCATTGCAATTTCATAATTCTTGCTTCTTGTATTTAATACTTCATTTTGTATAAATTTCAGTTCATTCCACTCTGTTCGTTCCCCTTGTCTGTTTTTATCTGTCAAAGAGTGGACGAGCTGTTGAATCGGCGAATAATTTCTCCGCATAAAAAACCAAGTGATAATCATAGCACTCACCAAACTTACGACTATACTGATATAGGTAAAATTGCGTACATACACTGCCTTTTCCCAATAAATTCGGCTTGGAATGATTAGTGCATATTTTAATTCAGATACAGCCGAAGTAATATAAAAAATTTCTGACTCCCCCGAACGTAATGAGGACAGTTCTACTTGATCCCCATTCATAAAAGGTTGAAGTTCAGGAGCATCAGAATGACTCGACATCAGGATTTCATTATCCTGGTTTAAGATGAGGAGCAGACCTTCATTAAAATCGGAAATGCTCTTTAGCGGTTCATAGAATCGGTCCATATCTGCCATAACAACAACAGAACCCGTTTCTTCTCCGTTTAAATCTTTCGGCAGATGTGTGATATAAGCAATTGAAGCCTGTATCGTTGTATTATTAAGATGAGGTATGACTGCAAATCGGTTTGTGCTAAATCCTTGAACAGACTCTTTCCAGCTTTCGTATGATATCGAACCTGTATTATGAATCGTTTGAAATGCGGTCTCCATATCCTGAATGTTTCCGGAACGAAGAACAGAAGAATCTTTGTTTCGTAGCACATAAAATTCGTCAATAGAAGCATAGGAGGTTTTGTAGAGACGCAGATCTTTAACCAATTGATAGGCAGTAAAGGTAGATTCTTCAGACGATACATTCGAGTACATCAATCCCTGAAGATTTGAATTCCAAGTCATTTCCATGTTCAGCCGCTTCATTAAATCGATTTGATTATCGATGGTATACCTCATTTGTTTCAACAAGGAGTCATTCGCTCGATCAATTTCACCTTTAAGGGCATGATTGGCTTGCGAATAGATGACCAAGCTGATCACAATCGGTATAAATAGAATTGCTGTGTAAGAAACAAGCCAGGTGACAATGATACTTTCTCGCTTTTGCCACAAATATCGAATGTTCCACAATAGTCCATCACCCTATAATTAGTTTTTTTTACCAATTGATTGTTGTGAATTACATTATAACGAAAATTTCAGTAGATGCGGTATATTCAAAATAATAAATTCAATAGACAAAACCTTCAATTGGATGCGTACTTTTCCGTACTCCACAACACAAATAGCCCGAACGACAGTATTTTCCTGTCATTCGGGCATTCACCCATAATCTTTTATTTAAAGGCTATGTTAATTCACAATGTTGATTTTCTGCCAAAAATATAACCGCCCTGTAAAGGGCGGTTCATTAAGCTATCGTATCCCGTTAGTTCTAAGAATGCCTAATCGTCAAGGCAATGGTCCATCTCCTCAAGCTCTTCGGAAAGTAGGATCAAGGTTTTAACCTTTTGTTCTTCCGTTTGCTGATCGTAGACAAGTTGCTCAATAAACTCCCAAATATCTTCCAACTTCCGTCTGCCCTGATAAAACTTGAGTGCATTGCGTTGAATAGAAAAATTGATATGAGTTTGTTCATATATCTTTACAATTTTACTGTAGTCTGAACGATCCACCAAGGACATGAAATCTGCTTCGATTGGGGACAGGCGAAGCCCCTCCCAATCAATCAGGTACAGACGTCCACACGAGTCAATGAGATTCCAGTTGTGCAGATCCGTATGGCATAGTACCATACGTAGATCATTGCCTCTTAGTTCTTGCGCAAGTGATTCAACGGTATTGGACAACTGTTTTAAGTGTACCAGATAAGGACTTATGGTACTCCTTATGGAAGTTGGCAACGTGTTCCACCCTTCACCCCAAATATAGCTAAGGTGTGGCAAGAATGGAATAGAAAAATCCTCACGGATTGCGTCAGTTGGAACAGGAATTTCCTCTCCATAAGAGTGTAGCTCCGCTAATATGACTGCAAGTTCTTCTACTTGTTCCTCACTCAGCGTACTTTTACCAACGGTTGTCCCATCAATATATCGATAAAGTAGATAAATTGCATGATCATCTTCACATGTAAACGCCCCTTGTTTTGTAAATAACAGTTCTGGTATTCTGCCTTGCAATCCGCTATTTTGTGCGAGCCAATTCAATATTGGCATGTACTGATTAATAAGAGCCGTCCATTTAGCCGTAGATCTTCTACTTTTTTCATAGACCTTCAAGAAAAAGCATTCGTTCTCCGCTACAATTTTGTAGGCTAGCGCAGCCCATCCGCCTTGCTGCTGCGAGATTGTAAATGGCTCAATCTCATAGTATTCGTACAGTATTTTTTTTATCCCGTTCATTCTGGAAAACCTCCCCTTAAGAGAACGAGATACCGCCAAACACATATATTCTATACCATGGCTGAATTAAATTAAACTGCCCGTTAGTTCAACAGTAAGCCATCCGTCGAAGTCTTGCGTTCGTACCCTTCACAGTAAACAGGCATGAAGACACCAGCATGTTTTTCTTATTCGACGTTGTGTTCTCATACTCCTTGCTGTAGATATAGCGGAACCACGCGAGGTAGTGCTCCAAATACTTGACGTTCTGGATATGGCAAACGCCTTTCACGCGCTGTTTCCCATCAGACTTGAAGCGTTAATGCGCCAATCCCTTTTGATTGGCATAGGTACTGAACGCACGCCAGAAATCCGTACAAAGCACGTTCGAGTTCGAAAGGTGAGAGCCGATTGCTTCATCCAGCTTCGTTGTTCGGATGCGACCACGCCCAAGAACGCTTGAGAAAGTCATCTTCTGACGGTCTCGGGCGACCAGTACACAGACTTGGTCGTTGCTGATGCCACGATGCTTCGCCTTACCGCCGCGTTTACGCGGCTTGCGCTCGCTAATGTTCCGTCTGCCCTTTTCTGAGTACAGGAAGTAGGTTTCGTCCATTTCGACTATTCCTTGGAATGATTCGGTCGGAACCTGTTTAAGCGCAGCGAGAATCTTATGGCGCCAGTAAAACAGGGTCACAAACGAAACCTCTTCATACATCAGTTCGGCGCATTTACGCAGTGAAAATCCTTCAATCCACAGGTGAGGTCGCCGCGTCCGCTGAAGAGGAGTATTCGTAAGATCATTGAACGTGTGAAGGCAAGACTTGCAACGGTAACTGTGTACTTCCCGAAACGCACGACGGCACGGCTATGGCAATGCGGGCAAACCAGACCGTCTTTATGTTTCTGCTATTGAATTTCATCAATCACTCAGGTAGGGCTGCTGCAACTTTGGTTTCTGACTGCAAGAAGCGGATAAGTTGCTGCTTATCCCGATTGTCCAAACCCTTAGCAAGTTCAATCAGTTCTTTCAAATCCAAAGGGCATCAGCTCCAACAAATGATTACCCTTATTAAAGAACGAATGTTCGTAAACTTCAAATATCAACATTGAAGATTAACATAGCCTATTAAAAAATACGATGTTTCCATCCATTCAGTTTAGCTATCGCCTCAACAAAATAGTAGTCTCCATAAATCAGAGAAACATTTACGTTTTTGTCAGCAGGTTTGTGTCCTGTACCTTGTATTAACATCCCCTCATGGGATGAATCATTCCATGTACCATAATTTTCGTACAATGAATCCAAAATACGTTTTGCAGCTGCTAGGTAGTACCTACCTTCTTTTTCCTCTAGTAAACTTGCGAGGTCAAGTAATCCTGAAGCAGCACAAGCGCCAGCTGAACTGTCTCGCGGGATTTGTCCCCCCTCAAGATCAGCCCGGAAATCCCAATGAGGAACAGAGTCCTCAGGAAGATGTGCAATGAAGAAATTAGCTACTCGCTGAGCTGCCTTTAAATATTTACTATCTCCGGTATAAGTATATGCATTGGTCATTCCATATAGAGCCCACGCTGCTCCCCTGCTCCAGGCGGAATCTTCAGCATCTCCTTGTCCACCAAGCGCGTCTACTCTTGCCCCTGTTTCAGGATCAAACCTAACAATATGATACGTTGAACCATCTTCTCGAATAAAATGCTCTATTACAGTATCCGCATGTGCTTTGGCAATATGGTGATACCTTGGATCTTTACTTACTTTGGAAGCCCAAAACAATATGGACAAATTCATCGCTGTATCTACAATGGACCATCCGATCTTCTCTTCTCCCCAAGCCCGAAGAAACTTTCCTTGCAGATTAAACCGACCTGCCAAAAAATTAGCTGCGAATAATCCGCGTCTAGACGCTTCTGTATCCCCAGTTAACGTGTGTTTGATAACAGCGGTCGGAAGAAATTGAAAACCAACATCATGAGAAAAACGATTCTCTTGAATAAATAATTGTTCCATTCTTTCATCCCAAGGCCAAGCCGCCTCTTTATAGCGTTTCTCACCTGTCATATCGTACATAATCCACAAAATGCCCGGCCAAAAACCTGATGTCCACGCATCCAGTCTCAAATCATCATAAATCCCGTCATCACCTGCAACATGAGGAGACTTACTCCCAATATTCAGCATCATTGTATCTACTTTTTTGCAAATTTGTTCCCACACGGCTTGATCCGCTCCTATTTGCAACTGAGCCATACGTAACATCCTCCTTAGAATATCAAATTAGCCTTTCAAAGAACCTACCATGACGCCTTTCACAAAAAATCGTTGAACAAATGGATACACGCATAAGATAGGTACCGTTGCTACCATGATGGTTGCGTATTTAATGGTTTCCCCGATCTGAAAGCGATCTCCAGCCGAAGCCCCTGTAGACATACTTTCCGTAGAATTCGAAATAAGAATTTCCCGAAGCACGAGTTGCAGAGGGAAAAGCTCCCGGGTTTTGATAAATACAGAGGCGTAGAACCAACCATTCCATTTATCTACTGCGTAATACAAAATCATGACTGCAATAACAGGCATAGATAACGGGATGATAATACGGAACAAAATCGTGAAATGATTCGCCCCGTCAATTTTAGCTGACTCTTCCAAGCTATCTGGAATCCCCATAAATGCAGTACGCATAATGATCAAGTTAAAGGTGCTGATACTGAAAGGAATAATGGTGGACCATAAAGAGTCCAGAAGCCCTACTCCTTTTACTACGAGGTATAACGGTATTAAACCTCCGCTGAAAAACATCGTAAAGATGATAAGAAACATAAACACCTTGTTCCACATCACATTTTTACGAGACAACACGTAAGCCCCAAGCGAAGTCATAAACAGATTGACGATTACACCCACAACGACAATAAATAACGTATTTCGGAAACCAAGTGCAATTCCGGGATTCGCAAGTACGCTTTTATAAGCATCCAAGCTAAACCCGAGCGGCCGCCAAAGGATACCCTTATTTGCGAGCAACTTGGCAGCATCACTAAAGGATGCAAATAGCACATAGAGCAGAGGGTAGAGCGTTGCAATAACGAGCAAGATCAGGATGGTGTAATTGACAATATCGAATATTCGATCGAACCCACTTGTTTCTCTTTTCATGCATTTCACCTCACCATAAGCTGTTATTACTCACCCTCCGGCTGATGTAGTTTGCAGTAATCAGTAGGATGAGATTAATGACGGAGTTGAACAAACCAACTGCAGAACTGTAGCTCCAGCCAAATTCAAGCAACCCTTTTCTGTAGACAAAAGAAGAAATCACGTCCGCTGTTTCATAGGTAACTGGGTTGTACAAGAGAATGATTTTCTCAAACCCAACATTCAGGAGATTCCCCATTCTCAGAATGAGCATGATGGTGATCGTCGGAAGTATACCGGGTAGCGTGATATAAATCATTTGTTTCAGCCGGTTAGCCCCATCCATTCGGGCTGCTTCATATTGCTCCTGATCAATACTCGTCAGGGCTGCAATATATATGATGGACTCCCAGCCGATACGCTGCCAAATCTCGGATAAAATATAAATGGGACGAAAAAGATCCGACCTTTGTAACATCGCCTGGCCATCATAACCAATTAACATAAACAGCCGATTAATAAGTCCATCCGCATTCGTGAAATCTGTAATAATACCACAGATGACGACGAGAGAAATAAAGTAAGGCATGTACGTAATCGTTTGAACGATACGCTTAAACCTCTGGCGTCTAACCTCATTAATTAATAGTGCTAACAGAATCGGCATTGGAAATTCAAAGAGCAAGGAATATAAGCTGATCAATATGGTGTTTTTTAATATTCTCAAAAAATAATAGCTATTAAAAAAATCGTAGAAGTGCTTTAAACCTACCCAATCACTACCAACGATGCCTTTCATGGGGGAATAATCTTTAAATGCGATGACTGCCCCGTACATGGGTGTATAGTGGAAAATGAGATAATATGCGATGACCGGAAGCATCATAAGGTAGAGGTATTTATTCATCATGAAGTCCCGGATGAACCGGCTCTTAAAAGTTCGGGAAGTATCCATGGGTATGTTGTTCACCTCATTTTCAAAGATAAGGAGGGTTTCCCCTCCCCATTCATTACCTGTTGTTGTAACGTTCTAAAGCCGCGGTTTGAATTTCAATGGCTCGGTCCAAATTCAGCTGCTTCATTTTTTGTACATAACTTTCATATTGATCAATAGGATCGTTACCCAAAATAATTTTAATGGTCATTTCGTCAACAAGTGTATTGATATCGTTCATTATTGTGGCATACTCAGAGCTTTCCTCTGGTGTTGGGGTAATCGGTGGCAGGTTGTACTTGGCAGAATCGGTGTTTTGCCAGATTTCTACGGCTTCACGTTGCGATTCTAGTGCGAAAAACTGTTCTGCATATCGCTTGTCTTGTACGAATGGACCGTTATAGCTGCTTCTTGCATACAAGGCAATTCCTTGAGCTGGTGCTAGTTTATCTGGATTTTTCATAAGCAGATCCGTAAATTTTGGATAACCGTCGCTTTCGAGATTATAGCTAACCCCTTCTTGACCAAAGTTAAAGAACATATGGCCTTCCTCGCTATATCCGTAGTCCAGCATCTTTACCGCAAGCTCCGGATTTTTGGCCATTGATGTAATCGCCACGGTTCCCTCTGAGGAATAGGCTTGATTTCTCTGTCCAAATTTTGGCTTGTCCCCTTTGTTTAATACAGGATAAGGTGTTCCAACAAGTACAGCATCCGGATCGTTCGACTCTACGAGTGGCTGCCACTTCCCAATCCCTGACCCTGAATTACCAACCGATGCTCCTGTTGCACCAGATGCGATATTGCCATCAACGGCTTTCGTATCTGTAGTTGCGATGTTTTTATCGATCAGCCCTTCTTTATACCAGTCATGGAACAAACTCAGATACTCTTTAAATCCAGCCTCTGCTGGTCCAAATTTCACCTGTCCGTCTTCCTGGTAGAATCCTCTGGTGACACCAAACGCCCCAAGAAAGGCACCATTGCCTGAATCATTAAAAAACCTTGGCTTACTAACAACGGAAAAGGGAGCGGATGCCCCTTTCTTTTCTTTAAATGCTCTGAGTGTCGTCGTCCACTCATCAATTGTTTCTGGTACAGGAAGTCCCAGCTCATCCAGCCAATCCTTACGGATAATTGGACCTTGGTACACCTTCAAATACTCATCTCCTCTAATAAAAGGGAAGGTATAATAGCTTCCGCTATCTGTCTTGACCATCTTGTCTACATCGGGATTTTCCTGCAAATACTTCTTCAGATTCGGAGCATATTTATTGATTAAATCATTTAGTTTAATGATATAACCGTCACTTATAGCCTTCTCAGGACCACCCGGGAAATCTAGAAAGTTGTATTCGATCATATCGGGCAGATCTCCAGAGGCAAGCATAACGTTTAATGATTCTTTAGCTTGTCCAGTTGGTGGTGCTGTAAAAGTAAGCGGCACGCCTGTCACCTTTTGCCACTCCTGAAAGAATGGAACTTCCGCATGTGAAGCTTTTACACCAACTAGGTTTCCCGTAATTTCAGCCCAATAGGTGAGGGTTTCATCCGTTTTAATAGGATATGTTGTAACTTCAGCTACTACGTCCGTTTCTCCGGTGTTTTCGTCTTTTGGGCTCTCTGCACTTCCTCCGTTTCCGGTACAGCCGACTAACAGTGTACCCACCATTAACATGCTGAGCATGGAAGTTAACCATCGTCTCATTTGCCTACCCCCGCTTATTTAGGATTACGTTGCTATACTCACAGGTTAAGGGCTAGCAGCTTAGCAAGATATGTGCAAAAACTAAAATGGGATGTTTATTTATTTGAAATGCCACTGACAAATTCTATAAAGCAATAGGCAATAATCAAAAACTCACTAAAAAATCACCTTCCTGAAATCGTTTGGAAAGATATATTTTCGTATTTAATTCTCATCCTAACTTTTAAGAAGATAAGTACTGCCTATCGCCTAAGGCATCATAAACTAACTTTATGGATACTTTGTGTGTAACGCACTGATTAAACATCCATTATAAATTCAAATGAATTATACTAACTTTTATAAAGTTACTTGACAATATATACTTGATGGTATTATTATATTCTTATACAGAATATTTCAAGACAAATCGTTCAATAATGTAAGTAAAATCAGGAGGGAATAACAATGTCGAAATTGAATATCGGAATTATTTTGGGAAGCACGCGTCAAGGTCGTTTAAGTCCACAAGTCGGAGAATGGGTTAAAAAAATCGCTGATCAGCGCGGGGATGCTAATTATGAAATCGTAGATATCGCGGATTTCAAACTTCCTCTATTGGGAGAAGCGGACGCTACAGAACAAGCGACAGCTTGGAATACGAAACTTGCAAGTTTGGATGGCTTTGTCTTTATCGTTCAAGAATACAACCATAGTATTTCTGCATCCTTAAAAAATGCGCTTGATTATGCGCGTGAAGCTTGGAACGACAAAGCGGCTGGTATCGTAAGCTACGGTTCAGTTGGAGGCGCTCGTGCTGCTGAGCATTTGCGTGGAATTTTGGGAGAATTGTCCGTAGCGGATGTTCGTGTACACCCAGCCCTTTCCCTATTCACTGATTTTGAGAATGGATCAGTTTTCAAACCAGCCGACCTGCATCTCGTAAATCTGAATGGCATGCTTGACCAAGTCATTCGATGGAGCGGTGCATTGAAAACTTTGCGCTAAGAGCTTTATCCATTAAAGAGATCAATATGAAGAAGTTACAGCCCTAGTTCGGTTTTCACCGAATTAGGGCTCTTTTCTATATGCTTATATATTGAGGCTTTTTCCATTAAATAAAAAAAACCGCGGAATCCGCGGTTTCATATGTATTTTGTGCTACTTCGATTATAATATAACTTTATGGTATCTTGTATCACAACATATGTTGGCCATTCGCTGTTACAACGGCATTAGTGGTCATCTTTTGCAAGTCTGAAAAATAAAGCTGTTGCCCACCAACAACACAATAGTATAACTACAGCCATCATCGTAACGAATTCCATCTGGTTGCTCCTCTCATATGCCTTTTCACTTATTGTAAAGTAAAAAAGATACAAAATGGCTTAGTAATCTTGACAACAATATGTCAATTTAGAAGATCTTATTTGAAGAGAGAGGATTAGTCTACGATCAACACCCACATGATAATAAAAGCAATAATCGCTATTAGATAAAATAATACAATTTTCGAAATATTCTCCTTCGCTTTACTTTCATACTCATGGTTTTGCTTTGCATTTTCTTTTGACAATCCGACGAGTACGGTTCCAACTCCTCCAATTAATGCGACGATGATAACAATCACATACATAGCCAATTTAATCCCGCCTTATATAAGATTTAGTTAAGATTTATGAATGACTGAAGGGTTTTAGTTACATTCTGTCTGGAAATAATATGTATACATTCTAAAAAAGCGACGTGATTTAGCAAAATGATAAAGGAGATGACTAAGATTATGGGCATTACACATACAGCTTTATTGATTATTGACATGCAATCTGGTTCATTTCTGGAGGAGAAGCCTATATGGAAATCCGATACCTTATTTAATAATATAAACCTGCTCATATCTATGGCTGACAGCAAAAGAGTACCTGTATTTCTTACGAAACATAACGGTAAAAAAGGAAGTCTTACTGAAAAGGGAACACCTGGATGGGAGATCCATCCTTCTATTCCTCTTACAGGCAAGGAAATCATTATTGAAAAAAACCATCCTGATGCTTTTCATCAAACCTGTCTTGAACAACAATTAGCCGCAAAAAATATCAAGCGTATTATCATAGCTGGAATTCAATCGGAAATATGTGTAGATGCGACTTGCCGAAGAGCTTTTAGTATTGGGTATGACGTTGTTCTTGTTCAAGATGGGCACAGTACCAAAGATTCAAGTATTATAAATGCAGAACACATCATTAAACATCATAACCAAGTTATGAAAGATTGGTTTGCCTCCATTATGGTTACAGATGATATCTTGTTCATGTTCTAAAGGATCATAGAACTTTCATTCATTGTTATCACGAAATCTCGTCAATATTGTACCCCTTCACCTTTCTCCTCAAGAATTTTTCTCTATCAATAGTTCTGATTATATAGATGTTATCATAAATGTAAATGCTTTCAATAATCTTGAAAGAAGGAATCGACATGTCGAGCCTACAAAGTATTGATTTACATCGATACCCGCTTTATCTAGCCTATCGTCGGAGCAGCGTGTCCCCAGATCATTTCAAAGGGGTATTCCATGCCCATCAAGGATTAGAGTTGCTGTTCATACATCAGGGGAGCGGACACATCATATTAGGTCAGAAGAGTTACGAGATCACAGCGGGAATGCTCTGTGTCTTTCAACCTTTTCAATTACATCATGTGAAAGTAAACATGAGTACGGATATACCGTTCATTCGTTCTATTGTCCATTTTGAACCCGCAGTGTATGAACCATTTTTTGAAAAATGGCCTGCTTTAAAACAATTTTTCACTCATCTTCATGCTCATCAGCTTACGTCACCATGTATTTATGGTCTGGATGAATCTTCTGATCTATTTTCACTCATTTCCGATATGCAAGAAAGGCTTACACATCTTATAAAAGCTAACGATGTAGAAGAATTTTCACTCTTCCTTATCGTATTGTTTCGTTCCTTGAAAACACAATGGAAAATGCATGGAAATAGCTCCCTGCCTGCAATAACACGAAGAAGCCACCAAGCAGAAGCTATGCTAAGGTGGCTCGAACAGCACTATAAGGAGCCTCTTCGTCTCGAACACATGGCAGATGAGCTTCATTTTTCTCCTTACCATCTCTCACATATATTCAAAGCTACTATAGGCGGAAGCATTTCAGAATACGTTGCTGCTCGGAGAGTCCAAGAAGCTATCAAGCGTTTGACCTCAAGTGATGATACCATCGCACAGATTAGTGAAGAATTAGGGATCACGAGTCCTTCTTATTTCTGCAAAATGTTTAAGGAGCATATGGGAGATACACCTCATCAATTTCGTAAGAAATGGAAACAAATGAATTAACTACTTAAATTCGCTTCCCATCGTGATAGGACGATCTTGAAATTGATCAACGGACACCTTTTTCTCATAAAAATGTATCGCATGTTGCTGTATCCCTTCCCTTGTATAGAACGGATCTTCTGGGCTTATAGGAAACGTTACTTTCTCTCCTGTACTTGCAGATTTATAGATGCCTACGATTAATTCCAGAGTAGAACGACCACTATCTCCATCGATTAGAACACCCGTACCTGTCTCAATGGCGGTTAACACATTATCAATCTGTCCCACATGACTTTCATATGTTACGTCCGGGAGAGTGTCATATCTAGACTGAATGAGTTCTTCTAATTCCGGATTATTTTCCGGAAATCCGTGGGGCTGCGAATGTGAAGCCGTAACCCTCCATGGGGCAGATACCCTTGCTTTGGAACCCTGGAATATCAGTTGCTGTTCTTCCCCATGATGAACCACTGAACTAGTAATTCCAGCTAACGCTCCGCTTGGATAACGTAACATCGCAATGGATATGTCTTCCACCTCCGCGTTATCATGCGATACATTACCCATGAACGCCTGTACTTCGCTTGGCTTTCCCATCATCCAAAGTAATGCATCAATATGATGAACAGCATGATTTAGCGTACAACCGCCGCCTTCCTTTTCCCATGTCCCTCGCCACCAGAGGTCGTAATAACAATGACCGCGCCACCAAAAGGAATCGACTTGGGCATGAACAATTTTGCCGATCAACTCTTCCTGCAAGATGGAATGCAGTTTCATCATTGGGGTCTTAAACCTGTTCTGTGCAATCACAGATAATACTTTATTATTTGCTAATGCTGCCGCATTCATTGCATCGCATTCTTGCAGTGAAGATGCCATCGGTTTCTCTACAATGACATGTTTTCCTGCTTGTAAAAAATCTACCGTAATCGGTGCATGTGTATAGGGAGGAGTACAAACAGATACGACATCAATATCTTCCTGAAGTAGTTCTTGATACGAGGTTATTGCCTTTGCGTCCAATTGGTGCTTGTCAATCTTGGCTTGCGCTTTACCTTCAAAACTGTCTGCAACCGCAACAATCTTGCAACGCTTTGGAAATTGTAAATAACCTTCAATATGCGCTGATGAAATGGCCCCAGCTCCAATAATAGCCACGTTTAGCATGATGCATAGCCTCCTTCTTTCATTAGAAAGTACTATATTACCTATACCTCACTGTATCATCAGCTCCGCATTCATTGTCGTTGTACTTTGCTCAAAAATAACACTACTTTGCGGTCTAGTTTGAAAAGAAAAGGCGTATTCCGTCATACGTAATGTAGAAAAAAAGCACCCTACCTTCCGGCGAGTGCTTTCGTAGTGTGATACATACCATTGTCTATGAACGACTGGCCCGGTGTAGCAACCATGTTCTCTAGAAGCTAGGTAACACTCGGTCATGTTCGGGCACTGCGACTAAAGGTAACCATACGGTAAATGTCGTTCCTTTCCCTAGTGAGCTCGTGACACTCACGTTTCCTCCGTGCATCTTTACAATTTTTTCAATAATCGAAAGTCCGAGTCCACTTCCACCACTGGCATGGGTTCTTGATTTATCCGCTTTATAAAATCTTTCAAAAATATGTTCTTGATCCTCCGCAGATATCCCAATACCTGTATCCTCTATCCTGACGATCGCTTCTTCATCATTAGCTTCCAAGAAAACTTGGATTGTTCCTTTAACTGGAGTAAATTTAATCGCATTGTGAAGAAGATTCACCCATACTTGAGATAACAAATCCGGGTCTGCTTCAATGTTTGTCTGCTGTAGATCCACAATCATTTCCAAATCTTTATCGAGCCATTGCGGCTCACAGGCAAGGATCATCGTCTGAATCTGTTTATCAAGCCTCATGGGTACAGGATAAAACGGATGCTGCTCCGAATCGAGCGACGCAAGTCGAAGCATGTTTTCTGACAATTTGGACAGCCGGACACTTTCTTTTTCGATGATTTCTAAATAATGATTTCTCATCTCTGGACTTAGCCCTTCCTCTTTTAATACTCTTGCAAACCCACTAATGGAGGTTAGAGGAGACTGAATTTCATGTGAAACATCCGAAATAAAATCTTGACGCATGGATTCCAGTTTACCCAGGTCAGCTGCCATATCATTAATACTATGAATCAAATGATTCATTGGCCCTTCGTCAAATCGCTCAGGAAGCTGAATCATCACTTGAAAATCACCTTTTGCGATTCTTCTCAGCGCTTCGGTAATCGACTGATAGAATACCCGTTGCCGTTTACTCACAAATTTAGACAAAATGTACATCAATAATCCAAACAAAAAGAAGCCAAGAAGCGAATTCAATAATTGTAGTAGCAGAGGAGATAGATGCAATCCGAGCGATGAAGTCAGGAAAAATGCGACGGACCAACAAATCAAAAGAGCGATCGTTACCCAGAGGAGGCCCATGATAAACTTAAATATAGCTTTTGCGTTAGTAGTCGATGGGCCTCTTCTCATCGTTTCACCTCAAGGCGGTAGCCCAAACCACGTATTGTTCGAATCTGAAATGCATGATTTTCTGATTTGAACCGTTCCCTTAACCGCCCGATATGTACATCTATCGTGCGTTCTTCTCCTTCATAGTCAAATCCCCATATTAGCTCAATGAGCTGATCGCGGGGAAAGGTTTTGCCAGGATAACTCGCCAGCAGGAATAACAATTCAAACTCCTTTAGAGGAAGCGTGAGGGCTTCCTCCCCGTCATAACATTCGAACGTATTATGATCCAGCCTAAGATCGCCAATTTGGATTTGTTGCGAAGCCGCAATACGATACCGCTTCAGCAACGCCTTCACCCGGACGATCAACTCTAATGGATCAAAAGGTTTAACAAGATAATCATCCGTACCAAGTTCAAAGCCTCTGACCTTATGAGTAATTTCACCCTTCGCCGTCAGCATAAGCAGTGGGATGTTGTTATAATCGTCAGCTAATTCTTTGCACAGCTCCCAGCCATCCATACCAGGCATCATGATGTCCAGAATGACAAGGTCAGCTTTAACGGACTCCAATACTTTCAGTGCTTCTTGTCCGTTTGAAGCTTCCGTGGTACTGAAACCTTCAGTCTTCAGTACATGACTTACCAGTTCGCGAATGTGGGGATCATCATCAACAACAAGAATCATTGGCATGAGATACACTCCTTATTCTATATAAATATCATTATCGATTTCGTTCCGATCTCGTAAACATCAATGTTCCCACAATCGTAAAAATGAGAAAGAATCCAGTCATTACTAACAGGTTAGTAACGGGATGATGAATAACAATTTGATCATATATGGGTGTACCGGCATAAAATACAGCGCGTGCTAAGTCGACACAGTAGGTCATCGGCATCAATTTAGCGAGAAAACCCAGAATTCCAGTAGAATGCTGAATCGGGATCATCGCTCCAGAGAGAAACATTTGTGGCATAATGATCATCATCGATCCCATATCTGCCGTTTTACTGTCTTGCACAAAACCGATGAAAAAAATGCCAAGCGCTCCACCCACTAAACAGAACAGTGGCGAGATCAGAAACAGGTAAACAATATGCATGCCACCAAGAGGAATTTGCATCAGGAGAGCCACAACCAGGATTCCGATCAGGCCAACAAGACTTGCAAAGCTTGAGCCGATCATTTTACCCAGAATAATAGAATATCTGGATATCGGTGAAACGTAAAGTTCTTGCGTGAAATTCTGGTTTCGTTCTTCAATTAAAGAGCTCATTCCGCTAATAAGTCCTGTGAAGAGACTATTCACAATCATACCAATCATCATAAATTGTAGAAAATTATAGCCTAGGCCTGCCGCCATATTTTGTGATAAACTTCCGCCCATAATACCGATAAATATAACAGGTATCAAAATATTGACGCCGAGATGCGTTGGGTTCTTAATACTTTTGGTAATCTCCCGTGCTGCTATGGCAAAGATTGCATTACCTTCTTTTTTTGTTGAAGCTATCATTTCGCCACTCCCATTCCACTGCGTTCTACTAGACTAAGGTAAGCTTCCTCCAGCGTAGGCTGATGAATATCAAGCCGGGTAAGAGGAGTTCGCAGCTTCGACAATAAGTGCTGCGGTGTCCGCTCATGGTAAGTCACCTTTAAGGTTCCATTCTCCTCTGTAAAAGGTGCTTGCATCGAGATTAACTCCTTCTTGAGCTCAGTAAGATCACTTGCCCCTATAATCATGGATCTATCGCCCAATAATTCTCGTTTTATCTCATCCGGTGTACCAAGAACGGCTATCTTTCCTTTGGTTATCATACATACGCGATCAGCTTCCTCAGCCTCTTCAAGATAATGTGTGGTTAGAAAGATGGTCATGTTCTCTTCCTTACGAATCTTCTGTAAATACGTCCAAAGTGACTGGCGCGCTGATGCATCTAGCCCTTGCGTTGGCTCATCCAAAAACAAGATCTGTGGTTTGTGCATTAAACTACGCATAATTTCAAGCTTACGCTTCATTCCCCCTGAGAATCCTTTCACCTTCTTAAACAAGTTTTCATGAATTCCTACAACTTCTGCAAGTTCTTCAATCCGTTGTTTATATGAAGAAGGCATCATACTATAGAAAGGCCGATAACTATACACTCCATACACACTCACATGTAGCCGAATATTCTCTTCTGCCGTTAAATCCAAATCAAGACTTGGATTCTGGAAAATAATCCCTACATTCCGGCGCACCATCGACGCCTCTTTTTCTACATCATATCCTGCAATGATAATTTCGCCTTCCGTCTTGGATAATGTTGTTGTCAGGATGGAAATCGTCGTCGTCTTGCCTGCACCATTAGGACCAAGAAAAGCAAAAAACTCACCTTTCCCTACCTCAAAGCTAATTCCATCCACTGCAGCTCGTTCACTATTTTTGTATTGCTTTCTTAAATTCTCCACTCGAATAATGGTCTCCACTCTCTGTCAACCTCCTCTAAAATTACGGCTCACAGCATCGCTGTTGCTCTTGCTCCCCTGTGAACGATCTTAGGTTAAATGAGTTTTATGAACTGAATGTAAACTGGAGTAGACATCTCCATTTATCTAAGCCAGTGCCAAGAAGTTGTTACGATTTATGTAGATATAAAGAAGGCAGATGGTAGAGTCTAATATAAATTCACTTCATAATTGGAATTACAATCCACAACAAAAAGCCGCCTGTAAAAAAGCGGCTTTTATTACAATTACTTAAAATACTGCGTGGGACTAAAAGTCTCTTGGAACTTTATAAAACATAAATAATAGTTATTATTTATGTTATTTGTGATGATGGCGTTTACAAACTACCAATACTTTCTGACCCGGTTTAAGAATAACAACAATCAGCTTCTTTTTATGTTTGAAATTCATTTGGAATCACCTCCTCGTTCATTATATGAACAGTTAAAGAGGTTGTGTGGGTGTAACTCTACTAGTCATATAAATAATAGTCCCATTTTTTTCTTTTAGATCCATCTAGATTTTAATAAACGTAATGTTACATTTAGTTAGGTTTTGTCTAGTGCTGGAACATAAAAAGAGCAGTTTGGCCTTTTCTGGCCAAACTGCTCTTTTGTTTACTGATTTCCTTTCAACAATCCTTTGTTGATGAAAAATTCGATAGCTATCACTTCTAAAATTCGTCAAACTCATAACTGATGCGTTCAAATCGTTGATTGTTTAATTTATAAAAAGAACTCTGCGATACATCTAGGGTTAAGGCTTGCTCTTTCTTTAAATTACTATATACACCGCGCAAGATTCTTCCCGTAAGTCCATGAGAGACTACGATGACTTTTTCTTTATTTTTTATACTCTCCAGCCAGCTAGTAACCCTCTCCACAACAGATTCATAACTTTCGCCGTCTGGTGAATTGAAATACCAATTGTAATGATCCGTATTTTTGAGAAGTTCTGGCCAAGAACTTTCAATTTCCATACTAGTTAAGCCTGCCCACGAGCCGACGGAAACCTCACTTAATCGATGATCTGTGACTACATGATTTAGATCATATCCTAATATTCCGCAGATGATCTCCGTACTTTGCATCGCTCGTCCTAATGGACTAGAGATAATCTCCCAATCTTTAGGTTCATGGGCCACCATTTTCAGCAGTCTAGCTATATTCTGAACTTGTTCAATTCCCACTGAAGTGAGTGGTGAATCAAGTTCGCCTTGATATCTTCCCTCACTATTTAGTATGGTTTCTCCATGCCGAAGTAAGTAGATTACTTGTTCCAAAATAACATCTCCATTCATGCTCTGTCCCAAATATGTAATTAACGTATCCTAAGTATATAATACTTCTATTGCTATCTTTGGACTAGCTTGGAATAATATCTTCGGAATACATTAAGACAAATAAGAGTACACAAAAACGCTTGGTTTCCCAAGCGTCAGTTCATTCTATTTTGTAAAGTTCTTAAAAGAAAAAAAGTTGTACAACTCCCAATACCACGGATGCAGCTGAGAGAATCTTTGCTACCCTATCCTTATTCATGAATTTCAGGATCAACGCAATCACAGCCAACAAACCAAAAATTACTGCAACGATTTGCTCAGTCGTATAATTGGTAGGAAGCGCTGTGAAATTCATATAACTGACCACAATACCTATAATCACTGTAACTGCAAAAATAATATTGTTAATTTTTCGGTTTTTTACAGTAAACAATAGTCCTATACTAACGATACTTATGATCGCTATTATAGTAAACATAATTACTAATAGTCCAAGCGCCATCGTGTCATTCTCCTCGTCGTTAATGTTCCTTCATGTTGCTATATCCGTCTGTAGCTATTTCCTATCATTACCCATAAGCAGATCTTTTTAAAACTTCTTCTCCAGTATCCTTTATTCGATTGATCTTTGAAATGTTATGACAGAAGCGGCGTATGTTGCTCTAATGCTGTATTTATTTTAACTTCAGAGAAAACAACATGTGTAAGTGTAGAAGTATACGCTGATATTTCATCTAAAAACGCTTCAATCTCATCTAGCTGACTCACTGTCAGCAATACCATATAGCACGCCTTACCTGCGATTCGGTAACAGGATAGAACCGTAGGGTAGTTTTCCACAAAAGATTTGAACCGTTTATGGTCACCATGTTGAATCGTTACTTCTATTAAACAATCCATTGTAAATCCAAGTTTTTTTCGATTGATTTGAATCGTATAGCCCTCAATCATTCCAGAGTCTTCTAACCTTTTTACACGTTCTGTCACGGATGGAGCTGATAGGTTGACCAACCTTCCAAGTTCCCTCATTGAAAGTCTGGCATCTCTCTGAAGCTCAGTCAAAATGGACATATCGATATCATCGATTTTCATTTGAAACCATTCCCTTTCTATTATGTATCATTTTAAAAGTATATCATCGAAATACATTCTATTCGACATGTGATATCCCCGAATAAATCGATAAAATGAAATGTAAGAAAGGTCGTGATGAACATGAGGGATAGAAGTAGTTATCATCAAGAAGCAAAAACAAGATTAGATGCAGAAGAGAATAAGCAGCGGAGAAAAACGACGCTCACATGGGCGAATTATTTCCACGAAATTCTCCAGGCAATATCTATATTCAAGTAACAAGGAATAATCTAAATCTAAACCAAAGAGAAGTCCTTTTAACAAAACTTCAAATAAAAAGTGTTGGATAATACCAACACTTTTTATTCATATAGTGAGTTTGGCGAGCATTCTAATGATCTCGATTAATGATGTAATTCAATATATGTTTCAGAAAAGCACTATTGCGTGGCATCTCACTCAACGCTTCCATGGCTAGACAGTAGTGATCCCACATCGCTTTGTTAGCACCTTCCGAACCCAGAAGGGTGACAAAAGTCGAATTGTTATTTAGCGTATCTTTGCCCGTCGGTTTCCCGAGTAATTGCAAATCTCCTTCCAAATCAAGCAAATCATCCTTAATCTGAAAAGCAATACCTGCATGATAAGCATATTTCTTCAAAGTCGCAATCTCCTGATCCATTACCCCCGCGAGAATGGCTGGCATAACAAGAGAAGCTTCAAAGGCAATCCCAGTTTTATAGAAACAAATCATATTCAATTGTTCCAGTGTTAATGCTTTCCCCTTGGAATGCAAATCCATCGCCTGACCCATGCACATTTCTCCTGCTTTCTGAGAAGAATATTGCATCAAAGCAAGAACAGATGTAGGATCAAACCCTTTAAGAGTTGATTGCTCTTGCGTAGCTTTCTGGATGAGATAGAGTCCGGTTAATTCAGCCGTAGCACTATTATGCACCTCATGCAAAGTTGGGCGTCCTCTTCGGGTCGATGCATTATCCTGCGTTGGCAGATCATCGAAGATCAACGATGCGGTATGCATATATTCTAGAGAACGTAGTAGAGGCGCGATGGCAGAACGATGCAATCCATATTCTTTTACACTCATGACCCAAGCCATTACTGGCCGTAGACGCTTACCTCCTCCTTGGAGACTGTAGTTAGCAGCATCAATTAGCGGCTCTTTCATCGGTGATATGTCTTCAGGTTTAGGAATCTGCAGTATGCTGTTGATCTCCTGTTGAGCCGTTTTTATAACCTCGGCAAAGTGTTCCTTTTCTTTTCGCTCGGTTTTCATCACGTTCAGCATCTGATCTCGAAGCAATTTATCGAAGAAATCCACATCTTCTGCTTTCCGAACCATATGCTGAATCACCCGATTGAACTCTGGAATACCTGAGGTGAAAACCCCCATGATTTCATTGTATTTTTTCGTACCTAAGCGTTGTTGACAACGTTTTAGACCATTGATGGCTCGATCAAGGATTACTTCACGAGTCTTGGCATCGGAATTGTACACATTATGAATTAAATTAGAAATGACGGCCCAGTACATCTCAAAAGGATTAATCAGATCAGGCCTCTGATCACGATATTTTAAATAATAGGTATAAGGCGTTACCGCTCCATCTCTCATATCATCAAACATATCCGCAAAATCATCAGCAAGCTGATTATAGATACCATAATAGAAAGTTCGATTATCAAATCCTTCATCCATTGGAGCACTAATCACAGATCTGACAATCAATCTGGATGAAGAGGATTTGATAATAATGGGCAGGTAAAGCTCCTCGTTGGTGTATTCCGAATTCGATAATTCCTTTACGCGGTCTCTATCCTGTGAATGAAAAAACACGTAAGATTGTTCAAGAAAAGTGTTCTGCGTTTCTGGACGCTGATAATTTTTGATATACTCAAAAGCTTCTTGAAGCTCGGCGTGAACATATTGAATCATATCGACATTTTTCCCAGTCCACTCCCCCATTGCCGGTACAGTTCCCGTGAGAAGTGCGGTACGTATCATTTGAGAATATTGTTCTTTCTCCTTCGTATCTAATACACCGGAATCGAGTAGATCGTCTATATAAGGATAGGTTAATCCATAGGAATAACCTAATCTGATGGCTTCATCAAGCCTTCTGGCACGTTCCACAGGAGAAATATCATCGTCCATTTCTTCCATTACATGAAGAACTACTCCAATAATGATTTTGATCAGTTTACGCTGTGCTTGCTCTGCATTCATTTCTTTAGGAATATGAGAGGATACGCTCTTCAGTTTATTAATCACCCAAATGGTTGCGCTCTCTACTCCTTCTTTCTGTGACCATCGATATAATGCAGCAAAGCTGATAAACTCAGGTTGCTCGCCCCTTGCGGCTGAAGTGGGATTCAAAAGCGTATTTTTAATGTCAGCTATTAGGCGCTGAATTCTTATTTTTGTATGTGGAGAGTCAAGAGATTTCCCTAGATCCCTCATATACATATATGAAACACTACGATCCAAGTAATCATCTAATTTCCCCGTATAACTAAGCCACTGCGTATATCTATGGTAATCTTGTGAATCAGGCTTTCTTTTACTGCGTGATAAAAAGGATAGCAGGAAATGATGATGAACATGGTCTCTTTTCCACAATTGAAGGTCTTCTGTCAGATTAGATACATACGTCTTTTCTTTAACTTGTACATATAGGGATTCAAAATACTGAGCCGCCTTCTGCTCTGCTCGCTGATACCACGTATCCGCTTGATTCGCTACTTCTACATTCATAAAATGGATTACCTCAACTTCTATTATTGTTAGTTATGTCTTCATTAGGTCAGGAAGAGTGTTCTCCATGGACATCAAATGAATCTTTTTTCATGTCGCGATCCCTAGCTCGGATCATATTTATATCATTAATACGAACAAAAATCGGTTTGGTTACGAAATCGTCATTCATTCTGACTTGAAATTCTGACCATAAAAAAACGAGCCGTCCTTCTCGGTGAAGGACGGCCCGGATTCCTTGCTTTATAGTAGTCAAAATTCCCATTACACAAACTGTCTAATGTCATTATTGCGTCCGAATCGATAGATCGCGATGAGCGCAAAAACTGTGGCGAAGGCGATAAGAATCACCATATTGAGGTAAAGACTGCCGAGTTCCTGCCCTTGCTGGAGCTTATTTATCATATCGAGCAGCCAATGCTGTGGTGTAAAACTCGAAATTTTACGAATTGTGTCTGGCATAATATCCATTGGAAAGAAACAACCTGCGAGTAAACATGTCGGAGTGATAATCAGATTCTGCATGGCTCCAGCACCCGAGGTGCTCTTGGCGAAGGCAACGAGCATCAGAGAGAGTGAGATGGCTGTTAGTGCGAACAAGAGCAGCGAGATAATCATCTGTCCATATGAGATACCTGAGTCGATATGAAAAACATTCTTCATCACGACTAGTGTGATAACGATTTGCAGCAGCATGATCATCCCGTTGACTACTACATTCGATAATACATACGTTCTTGCAGATACGGGTGAAGACAACAGGCGTAGGAAAGTGCGATTCTCTTTCTCTTTCAAGATCATCTCCGACATATTCACGGCAGAGAACATCATGAACATAACAAGGAACCCAATCGATTGATAGGTCATCGTCTTCGTGTTCGAAGTATCCTTTAGCGTTTCCGCTGACAATTGGTAACTCTGCTGCGTGTAGGCGGCATAAATCTTGTTAAAAAGAGCATCATCGCCTTGCGATTCTTTCCCGATCACGGCAACATTAGCAATATAGCTTTGAAGCATCGATTTCACATAGGTGGTCACCTGAGCACCTTTCACGGAGATGATATTGATGTGATCCGGTCTTCCTTCCCTCACACTGGCACCAAATCCTGGATCAATAACGATCCCGCTGTCCAGTTTTCCTGCCGCGATATCACTGCTGAGCGTTTCTTCGTCCGTAACGATTACTTCCATATGGTTTAGCCCTTCCAAGAACCGAATGGTATCCTTTGTGATCGTCTGGTTTCCATCCTTATTAACAATACCGATGTGAAGTGCACCTGAGCTATTATTACTGTATAGAAACATGGATATCAGTACACCGATGATCGGCAATCCAAGATAAATGAACCAGTTTCTTTTGCTGCGGAACGTTCCCGCTAACGTTTTACGGATAAGCCATACCATTTCCTTCATATTATAACGCCTCCCGTTTACGCATGAAGATGACAGTAATGATTAAAAAAATAGCAGCGAAGCCGGAATTCAATCCGATGGCAGGCCAAGCAGCTGCCAAGTTATCTGCATAAATAATCTGAGTCAACGCTGTATTTGCCCAGCGTAGCGGTGACAAGTTAGTGAGAAAGCTCATAAATCCTTCCGTATCGCCGATCGGAAAGTATGCACCTCCAATGAAAGATGCTACTTGCGTAAAGATCATGACGACAGCCCGAGATCCTTCCCCTGTGAATAGGAAACTTAGGCCGAGTCCAAGACTGACTGCGAGTAGTACCTCTGTCAGCAGCACTAGAAAGATCAAGCCATAATGAGTGCCCCAATCTGCACCGAATACAAATTTACTGAACAATAAAACAACAAGTACACATAACAGGTTGATGAAAGTACAACCAATTATTTTTCCAATAAAAATATCACTTTTATAAATCGGTGCAGCCATCAACCGGATGGCGGTATTTCGAGTGCGTTCTCCGCGGAATAAATAACTGGCAGAAGTTACGGAGTATAGAGCGATCATTGTTGTCATTGCGATAGCGTAATAGTCAAGTGACCCCGGTTGTTTATCCCGATTCAGTGTGGTTTCGTTGATGAACTCACCACTAGGCCTAGCGCTAATGGCGATCGACTGAGCTATCTCAGGATCTGCCTGAATGGCAGCAGTAGTGAGTGAATAACGGTCAGCAAATATGGTAAGTATGCCTTGGATAATGTTGCTTTCAATTGTGTTCTTACTACTTCCGTAGAACTTAATACCACTGTCGCTGAGTTCCACATAAGCGGTATATCGATCGGTACGAACCTCCTCTTGCCCGTCGATACCTTCATTCATTTGCACGATTTCGACACCTTCCTGCTCAAGGACCTGAGCAAAACCATGCCATGAGGTACTCAGTTGTGAGTTGGTCATCGTACTGTTTACTAACAACCGCATATCACCAACCTTAACTCCACTCGTAAAAGCACTCGATAACGCGGTGCCGAGAATCAGCATTAGAATAATGGGGAATGCAAGCATTAACAGAAAGGTTCTCGTATTACGGAGGCTTGATCTAATCTCTTTAAAAGCAATTTTCGATATATTCATGGTGCTGTCCCTCCTTAATCTCTCAAGTTTCTGCCAGTTAAGGTCAGGAACACGGTCTCCAGATTCGGCGCTTGTTCTTCGATCGATCTTATTTCCACCTGATTCATAATCAGCTGCTGTATGATTCGGTTCAGATTGTTAATCTCCGATTTAGACATTATCTTCAACATGTGTTCTTCATGACGTACCGAAGTCACACCTTGGATTAATTTTAGTTGATCAAGCTGGAGCAAATCAGCGGATTTGATGCCAATCCATATTTCCTTTGAATCCGTAATAATGGCTTTAAGCTGCTCTTTCGTTCCTTCAGCAATGATTTTACCGTGATCTACGATTGCAATTCGCGTACATATTTCCTCGACTTCTTCCATGTAATGACTCGTATAGATGATCGTGCAACCCATCTCGTTCAGCTTCCGTACCGAGTTCAAAATATAATTCCGGGACTGTGGGTCGATTCCAACCGTAGGTTCATCCATGATAATCAATTTAGGCCGATGAGCGATGGCGCACGCGATATTCAGTCGACGTTTCATACCACCAGAAAAGTTTTTAGGAAAGCTCTTGTGTTTTTCACCAAGCCCTACGAATTCGAGTGCTTCTTCTGTCCGTTCTTTTAGTAGCTTCCCTCTCAGACCATACAAGCCTGCAAAAAAACTAACATTTTCATAAGCGGTCATATCCTCGTAGATTGCGATATCCTGAGGCACGATTCCGGTATTCATTTTTGCGAATCGAACATTCTTCGTTATATTTTTGCCCAGCAGATTGATTTCACCCTTTGTGCTGCGCAAAAGAGACGCAATCATATTGATCGTTGTACTTTTGCCGGCTCCATTCGCTCCAAGGAACCCAAAAATCTCTCCTTCACGTACATTGAGCGACATATGATCTACCGCGATGAAATCACCGAATTTTTTGGTCAAGTTGTTCATTTCAAGTACATTGTTCATCCGAATCACTCCTATACATCTTTATGTCCGTATTGTAATAAAAAAGGATGCCCTTATGTCAGTGCATAAGTTCATCCTCTGTCTATGAGAATCTTCACTTTTTTAGATATGACAATATTCACCGACTCTCGTAAGGTAAAAGTGTCGTTACACTAAAGCCTTTCGTTCCATCAACTATCACCGTACCGCCTAAAGAAGCTGCCCTTTCTTCCATGCCGAGAATACCAAGGCCCTTCACCACCTTCATCTCCCCAATCCCATTGTCCATAACTACGGATTTAATGAATTTATTCAGCACCTGGACTTCGATATGGATGCCGGTAGCTTTCGCATACTTGAGCGCATTCGTTACCGCTTCGGTTGCATTCTGTTGCATAATTTTCCATTGGATCGGTGTAATGACGTCTAGATCCCCATTATAGGTCAACGTCGCGGTCACAGACTCTTTGGCCGACAGTTCGTCTATGAGTAGGCGGAGCCGATTAATACCCATTTCCTCCTGTGGCGGCTTCAAATCTTTAAGCGTAAGCCTGATCCTTTCCAGTCCTTCTTTGGAAATAGCGATAGCGTTGCTAAGCAGTTCTGAAGCTTTCTCACGGTCTGTATCTAGTAAACGGCGTGACGCTTCCATCTGAATGAGGCCACCCGCCATCGAATGCCCAATATCATCATGAATTTGCTGAGACAGACGGTTTCGTTCCTCCAACTTGATCATATATTCCGACTGACGTGAGTATTCCTTATTTTCGTTCAACGATTGGGTTAACCGCTGCAAATCTTCTCGCATTTTCTCTGTTTCAATTTCATGCCTCTCATTCTTGTCATGGAGTGCGTAGACTGACATGCATAACAGATAACTCAGTAAGACACTCAGAAGATAAAGGGGGATCAGACTGTGAGGAACGAAAGGAAGCGGCAGCAACATACATAGTAAAGTGAGCAGCTTACTCTTCGAATATAAAGACACCAGTTCATAAACGTTGATTGGTAAAAGAAGTATAAATAATGGGTCCAAACGGATTACAATCACAAAGACAAAAACAGCTGATAATATGATTAGCAACTGCTTTGGTTTTGGTTTTTTAAATATAGGAATGGCAATATTCATACTAATATAGATCAAGTAAGAAAGCACAAGCCAGGAGCTCGCTGATGAAGTGGAATTGGCCAGAAAAGAAGCGGTAATTACGTACCCAAGGACTACAGCTTTATTTTTGATCTTTAAAAGTTCCATAGCCCAATAATCTCCTATTCATCCGACATTCTGGTCTCGCCTGTCAAATAATAAATTGCAATCTGAGTACGATGTTCGAGTCCCGTTTTATTCAACACTGAAGTGATATAATTGGCCACCGTTCCTTCGGAAATAAACAACTTTTTGGCGATTTCTTTATTTGAATATCCTTTGGCAATTAGTCCCATCACATCGAGTTCACGTGCCGTAAATAAACTCCGATCAATTTTATCTCCTTCTCGGGCTGGCAGAGATGGTTCAGCAATGGGTATTGTGGAAGGCAATACCTCGGTATTCGTAGCATCCAGGTCTGCTATAAGATTCGATTTGATCTTGTCGAGCACAACATCCTGCAGCACATAATGGTTGTTATAGACACTCTTAATGGCGTCACGAATACGTTCAGGATCATTATTTTTCAGCAAATAGCCACATGCTCCCGATTTGACAGCTTCCAGAACAAACTCATCATCATCGAAAGTCGTGAGGATGAGTGGTTTGACACGAGTCTGTTCCGTTAACACTCGCGTTGCCTCGACTCCGTTCATGTTCGGCATACGCACGTCGAGCAGTGCGATATCTACATCGTTGCTTTTGCAAAAATGAACAGCCTCTTCCCCATCCGCCACTGTACCTACCACATCAAAATCGTCGAAACTGTTTAAAATAATCTTCATACCTTCTCGTATAAATGAATTGTCGTCTGCGATCAACACTTTAATTTTCAAACGATCTATCCCCCATCACATAAGGTTACATATGTACAATGTATCATATCCAGCTTTAATAGTAATTCGATTCCTTCCATGCTGTCTAGCCCAATTTGATTCCATCTAAAGGTTTACACGTCTCCCTTATAAATCAACTTTCAGGTGGACTTTTCTTTGACTTATTCCTCGTATACTGAGATCAATAAGACGAAGCGAGGGAAAATAAAATGTTAAATTACATCATTATCGTGATTATCTCCGTATTCATGTTAGCACGAGAAAGAACGGTGCGCCCAAATCGCATGTGGATCCTACCTGCTATATTAATACTAGTCATCGGGGCAGGAATCGCCCAAACGTTTACCATGACTTCACTAAATGTGGTAATTCTAATTGCTTGTACTATCATCGGCATATTCGTTGGGATATGGAGAGGCAAACTCGAGAGAATACGCATCCACCCTACAACTCGAAAGATAACATCACAAACTCCAATCGAAGGAGTCATTCTTTTCATATTTATTATCCTCGTGCGTGCATTAATAGGGTATTGGGGAGCAGAACAACATCTGGTATCATTAGGAAATGATATGTTAATGATTCCATTAGTAAGTGTTTGTGTACGACGTTATTATGTATATTTGAAATACAAACAATTTCAATCAGCCACCAATAAACTAGCCTAGCTCTTGGGTAGAAAGTGTGTTTTATGTCATTTAAACATATGATGAACAAAGGTGTTTCATTTCTTAAGCAGCGCTTTGGTTATATCTTTTTGAACCTAATTTCGATCTACCTGTTTATCGAAACCATGCCGGAAGCTGCGACGATTCCGTTCTTACTATGGAGTATACTATTCGTAGGATTTATGGCCATGTTCTGGGTTCCAAAAAAACGAAGGTGGACCCCTATGAAAAGGAATATTTATATTCTCGTATTATGGGGTCTGGCTATTTTTTCATGGACGGCGTTCGAAATGCGAGAAACTACCGTATCTATGGTATATATACTCATCGGTGTAATCGCACTAACACTACCACGTAACGCATCTTATGTTACAGCTGCAGTTGTGATTCTTACTTACCTGATCATTGATTTGACAACCGAACCCGGTTCACTTGAATCCATCTTACTTGTAGCAAGTAATTACATCGGAATTTTTGTGATGATGTGGGCTTTTCGAATCAAAAATGAAGCAACTGCGCTAAGTAAACTTCATTATCAACAACTGAGCATCGTTCATGCAGAACTTGAACAAGCTCATGTCGAACTTCAAGAGGCTCATCTTAAATTAGAGGAAGCAACTGTCGATTCTCTTAGGTTCGCTGTTCTCGAAGAAAGATCTCGGATTGCTAGAGATATTCACGACAGTATTGGTCATGGACTTACCTCTGTCATTGTACAGCTTCAAGCCTTACCTTATGTCATCAAAGCCAACTCTGATGAAGCAGATGCGACTGTCCGTAGTGTGCTCGAAGTGGCGCGCAATTGTCTGAAAGATGTTCGGAAAGTTGTCCATGAGATGGCAGAGGATGGCACGGATTCAGGCATCATCGCTCTAAAAAGCCTTGTAAAACAAGTTCAGGAGCAAAGCGGACTTCCAATAAAATTTACAAGCTCCAGTACCTTAACTCTTTGGGAACATTACCTATCCGAAGCACTCTATCGGATTTTGCAAGAAGCACTGACAAATGTAATTCGGCATGCGGAAGCTTCCAGAGTTCTTGTTTCTATTCAAGAGGTCGATACGGACATTGTTATGACAATCAGCGATGACGGGAAGTTTAATGCGCAAGACATTGTTCGACCTGGTTTTGGAATGAACGGAATGAAAACACGTTGTGAACGACTTCAAGGTACATTTGAATTCCATCCAATATACCCACATGGCATGATGCTTACTATAAGACTGCCGCTTAGAAGCAATGTTACGGAGAGGGAGAACATGAGTGGATAATCCTATAAGACTCGCGATCGTTGATGATCAACATTTGATACGCCATGGGTTTAGTTATATTATTAAAGCGCAATTGGACATGGAGCTTGTAGGAGAAGCAAACAATGGCCTTGAAGCGATTCAATTAGCCAATGACAAGCTGCCCCAAGTTATGTTGATGGATGTCCAAATGCCGGAATGCACAGGAATCGAAGCAACCCATAAAATATTAGCGAAACATCCAGATATCAAAGTCGTCATTTTAACTACTTTTGATACCGAAGAATATGTGTACGAAGGCATTCGAGCTGGTGCGGTGGGGTATTTGCTTAAAGATGCTACTCCAGATGAACTACTCGATGCGATTCGGGCTGCCCACCGCGGTGAAGCCATTTACCGAACGGCCATTGCTGCCAAAGTGATAGCCAAAACAATTCGATCCTCGCCTGTTCCTACGGATTCGGAAAAGTCACTCCCTGACATTCCATTACTTGCATCCTTCACCGAGCGGGAACTCGAAGTTCTTCAACAAATGGCGTACGGACTACGTAATGAAGAAATTGCTGCAAAGCTACACATTGGTGAAAGTACGGTAAAAACACACGTCCATCGTATTTTGCAAAAAATGGATGCAGAAGATCGAACACAAGCCGTCGTCTATGCCATTCGAAATAGGATTGTATTATAATTCGTTAGTTGGCCGTCTTCACTCCAAACCCAATTAACATAACTCCTGTCGTTTTTTGAAAAGCTTTTTGAAATATAGGTCTCTCCATCCATTTCCTCACATGATGTAATAGATAAACCAAGGTTAAAAACCATCCGACTGCTATTAATGTGAGAATGACTCCTAATACGACCAGTTGTTGATTCGTGTTCCCATTCAGATCAATGAATTGTGGCATAAAAGTAATGTAGACCAAAACAGTTTTCGGGTTAAGAATATTACTAACGGCTCCCTGTAAATAGGACTCTTTGTAACGATGATGAGTTAATTTTTCACTAGAATGCTCACTGATCACTTGAACGTCTGAAAATGAACTTTTATTAATAAACATTCTTATACCTATGTAAATCAGATATGCAGCTCCCACATATTTTATTGCATTAAATAGAAATACGGATTGTGCAATGACTACGGACAACCCAAGCACGACGACAATAGTCCAAAAAGTAAGACCTGTCGCCATTCCGAGTATCGTATAACGTCCTGCCTTCGCTCCGTGCATTAATGTATTTTTCATAATCAGCACCGTATCTGTCCCTGGCAACATTGACATCATTAAAGCCATCAATATATAAGCAAGTATGTTATCCATTTTTTTCTCCTCATTATATTAGCTCATTAGTTGCAAGCTTTTTTAGACCTTTAAGCGTATTGGTAGATTTTCATGTATTGTTTGGGAGTTAGCCCAATCTGTCTTTTGAAAAATTTAGTCAGATGACTTTGATCACTAAATCCTGTTAAATAAGTGACATCAATAGGCTTTAAACCTTGTTCTAATAGTTTTTTCGCATGGTTTACCCGAATGGTTTCCAAGTAGCAATATGGAGATATGCCCCTTTGTTTCGTGAATGATCTTAGTAAGTGATACTTGCTCCATCCCGTAAGTTCACTTAAATCATGAAGTGTAATTGATTTTGTATAGTTTTCCTCTAAATAGTGAGTCACTGCACGGATTTCATGAGATGTTTCAGGCGCTTGTGGATCGATTGTAAGATCAGAATGGTTCCCAATAAGCTCTTCCATGAAAGATAAAAAGAGTTCCTCCTTCTCAAACTCATCGTTAGCTTCATTCTGTGAAACTTTCATATGTACCTCTCTTAATTTTGTTACTAGCTCGGTTTGGTATATTACGCTTTGATTAAAGTGTGGAAGACTCTTGTTACCAATCATTTCAAGAACAATCTTTTGCATAACTTCTGGCTCTACATTAAAGCATCGATAATCTAATGCCTTGCCATCAATCTGTTCGCAACTGTGAGTCTCATAAGGATTGAACAATATTAAATCTCCAGGATTAATAATATATTCTTCTCCTTTACAGATAAGATAACGCTGCCCTTTTTCAATGAAGCCAATCACATAATATTCATGAAAATGGGCAGGAAACTTTTGCATGATCCCCTTGAATCGATAAGCCTCTATATCTAAATCAGAATCAAGATAAATGGTTCGGATTTCATTAGACATCTTGCTATCCTCCTATTCAGTAATGACAACTATACAATATCATGAATGATAACGTTTTTCTTGTATGATATTGCTCACGGAATACCCCAATGTGCACAATAAGTCCTCTTGGTCGTAAGAACAAAGGAATATAATAATCCCCTCCACTCTTTGCTAAAATTCATGTAAAAGAAGGAATCATATCCATAAATATCAATAAATTAATCCTTCTAACCGATAAAATAAAAATACTATATTTTTGAAAAGGAGCACCAACATGGGAAAATATTTGATTAAAGTGGACTCAGTTCAAAAGAAAGTAAATATTGAAGTGACGGGTAAGTTTAGTTATGAAGAAGGAAATAATTTTGTATCTGAATTCCGTACGAAAACAAGCAACATGATCACAAGTAGTTATGATTTTGAATGTAAATGTATAGGGCTTAATATTGCAGACGCTGAATCTCTACCCAGCCTTGAAGCAGCATTTAGCGAGTACAAGCAGTGTGAATTCAAGTCATACAAAATGATCGTTGAACCAGATAAAAAAAGTAAAACACTTACTACTTCTGCAGGACTTGTAAAAAGCCAACTCGGTAGATTATCGCGAAAATCTGGATTGCCTGATATGGAAATCATCGTTGTTGATTGATAAATAGGAGGAATACTTCATTGAAAAACATTAGAATTTTATCTACCGCAGTGTATCATCCAGATCATAAGGTGAACAATCAGAGTTACATTGATATGTATGAGAAGCAAGGAAAAGATGTACGGCATTTTTTTGAAAATGTGATGGGTCGTAAAGATCGGTATATTATCAAAGAGCCTAATAAAGAAAATAATATTACAATGGCAATTAACGCTTCTCGTAAGGTTTTAGAAACAGCGGATCTCCAACCAACCGATATTGACATTTTGTATTTTGCCACTCAAACTCCGGAGTATTTAATGCCTACAAACGCGCTTATCCTACATAAGGAAATCGGTATGGGACATAACTCAGCCGCTATCGATGTGAATGGAACTTGTGTTGGGATGTTACTAGCTATGGAGCAAGCCGTTAATTACCTTCGGCAGACAAAAGGGGTGAAACGTGCTCTTGTTGTCGGTGCTGATCATATTTCACGATATACTAGAGAAGAAGATGAAGTCCCACATGGTAATTTTGGTGATGCTGCTGCTGCGATTCTCTTAGAAGTAACAAGTGAATCGGGTGGCTACATTGATTCATGGCATTACATAAATACGGCTCCCATTGACTATATTTTGTTTCCAAAGGGCGGTATTTCATCGATTCAAGACAAAAAGGATTTTTATGTAGACTGGACTGGTTTTAATGCAGATAGCCATTCGATCCCTCCAACTGTTCAAGGAATTAGAAATCTCGTAGAATCTAATGGATATACACTTGATGACATTAAGAGTTTTTACATGTCTCAGTTTTCTATCAAATCTCTGAAATTATTAAGTCACGAGCTCTCTATTAGTATGGATAAATTTAAGTTTATAGGCGATCAGTACGGTTATACTGGACCTAGCAGCCCAATAATTGCATTGAATGAAGCGATTGAAGAGGGTTCTCTTAGACGTGGGGATCTTATCATTCTTTGGTCTGTGGGTGCGGGTATGCAATTGATCGCTTCTATTTATGAATATTAGATCAACGATCTTTAGCTATTAAGGCCTTATGTTTTGAAGACTTACATATTAGAAATATGAATCAGCTCTTAAAAAGGTCATGTCTCTATTGAGCGGTCAACTGGTTATATATTCTTCCGAAATCTCGATCCACTCATTAAAAAGAGGGGCTAATTTCCATGAATGGAGATTAGCCCCTCTTAAATATATATCTTGATATGTTTAAGGCGTTGGCGTACCGCCATTCGCATTGATAGTCTCACCCGTAACATAGCTTGATTCTTGACTCGCTAAGAAGACATATGCCGGAGCCATTTCCGCAGGCTGTCCTGGACGGCCAAGTGGCGTATTTCCACCGAAGTCTGCCAGTTTTTCCGTCGGCTGCCCACCTACGACTTGAAGTGGTGTCCATACGGGACCTGGAGCAACAACGTTCACTCGGATTCCTTTCCCTGCTACCTGCTGTGCAAGAGCCTTACTAAAGGTATTGACCGAAGATTTCGTCGTAGCATAATCCAGTAAAATAGGCGACGGTTTATAGGCTTGGATCGAAGACGTGTTGATGATCGAACTACCCGGTTTCATGTGTTTTACAGCCGCTTTGCAAAGCCAGAACAAGGAATATACATTCGTCTTAAATGTAGCATCGAATTGTTCTGTCGTGAGATCTGCAATATCCTCAACGTATTGCTGTTTACCGGCTACATTAGCTAGAATATCGATTCCGCCCAGTTTTTCTACTGCAGTCGATATCAGTTGTTCACAGTATTGCTCGTCTTTCAAGTCGCCAGGAATCGCAATGGCTTTACGCCCTGCTTCTTCGATCAACTTGACCACTTCCTTGGCATCGGCCTCTTCCTCTGGCAAATAAGACAGAACTACATCAGCTCCTTCACGAGCAAATGCAATGGCTGCAGCTCGTCCAATTCCACTATCTGCTCCGGTAACCACTGCTTTACGGCCGTTCAAACGCCCGGTTCCGCGATAGCTTGTCTCTCCCGCATCCGGTACGGGGTGCATTTCCTTCTGTAAACCAGGTTCCGGTTGTTTCTGCTTCCAATCCGATGTCGCCTTCGGATATTGTGTCGTTGGATCTTGCATCTTATATTGATCTTGATCTGACATGCTAATTCCTCCTTAATTCATATGTGTAAGGTTACATTTTTCATTAAAGTTTTAACTCTTCTCTTTGTAACCGTGATCGAAGAAATTTAAACTAGGTAGCTGAATAGTAGGTTCTATAAACATTAATGAATTTCAATTCTCCCGATTTGTTTGAAGCAACTATGCTCTGCATTACCTTAAACCAAAAAAAACCGCGTTTTACGCGGTTTCGTTAAATCTCGTTAGTCCAGAAGACAATATAATACAATGGCTTGTTGGACATAGAGCAAATTCTTCTTAAACTCATATCCAACAAAATAATCCGAAGCAATCACGTCTTCATGAACCTCCTCGCCCCGAAAAAAAGGAGGACATGGATTTAACATTGCGTTTCGTTTCGTTAATTTCATTCTGGCTAAGCTGATTTGATATTTATCTATATATTCAGTCGTTCGTAACTCCTTTGGTAACGAGTCGGTCAAAATCACATCACTGTCCATTAAAATACGTTCAAGATTAGTGTGAAATTGATAGTTGCGGGTATTCTCACCTATTTGATAATCACTTGTGCAGACATGATTAAAATTGAGATTGAGTACGCGTGAAACATGCATCCATGATTTGAAGATATTCCCCGGTGGACCAACAAAAGTATACACTAGCTCTTTAAAGTGTTCTCTTCTTTTACTGATCGAATATAGATCGGATAAAATCTCACATGGATGATTATCAGATGTCATCGCATTGATGACAGGTATATCCGAGTGTCTACACAATTCTTGCAACTTTGAAAAATCTGAATGTCTAACAATCATGCAGTCAGCCCAATTGGATATATATTTAATCACATCTCTTAACTCTTCCCTTTTATCCAAGGTTTCTGGAGGGAATAAGATACATTCCCCGCCCAATTCTTTTATGCCTTTCTCAAAAGTAATTCTCGTTCTAAGACTAGATTCAGGAAAGAATAAGATAAAGGTTTTTCCAGCCAAAGATTGTTTATGATTTTCACCTATCAATCGATCTGCTAAATTAAAAATGTCTGTTATCTGTATAGCTGAAAGATCTTTTACATCCAATAAGTTCATGTATCCACCCTACTTTCAGGACTCGGAATGAATTTATATTCATAAATATTGTGGCAACCTATATTTCATGGATCTACGTATTAAAATTCATAGTGCTTTTGAAAATAAGTCTTAATTATTCTCGAGTTGGAATACTGTTCATGAATTCCTGTCATTAGCTCCTTCCAATGCTGTTTCACTTCATAAAAATCCCCTTTTTCTATAACGCCTTCGTCCATATTTTCATGTAGATAGCCAAATACGCCTTCTAAATCATCGATAACTTTTGTGTATGCACTGATATCATTTTCTGTTTGAACAATATCCATGATGTTCGTTTTCACAGTCCCAAAAAAATCGGATACTTGGGAAAAAGAATCATACTCATTTTTATTTTTCGTTGTAATCCTCCAATGATTCGCGGCTACTGCGGAAGAATGTTCTGCAACGTACATATCCGCAGCAATCGAACGTAGACGATCTTTCATTGCATCCAGTGGCATCGAATTCTTGTTCATATCCTCTTTAGTTAACTTAATTGAATAGAACGGTCCTTTTATTCCAAGCTCCATTATTCTATTCGTGAGTGAATAATAGGTTTGGTTTTCGGCATCGCTATACTTCTTGTATTGGTAATATGACAGTACCGTAGATAGTGCCAGCGCTACAATGATAATATAATAGATTGCTGGTTTGATTTTATTCTTCACTATTCTCACCTTTCGTTTCTTTAAGGATAGTTATCTAATATACCATGGAAATATTTGCTTTACATCGTATTTATGCATTTTTATTTATAGCTAAATTCATGTTAAAGTATGATTATAGAATCTTTTAGTTTACAATTGATGTGAGATCTCTATACTTATAACTATGTGTTTGCTATTTTCAACTAGAGGAGGACTTTTTCTTGAGTAAAACTATTCAAATTGGTATCGTAGGATACGGTAATCTTGGCCGCGGTGTAGAACTCGCGATTGAACAAAATCCAGACATGGAGCTTGTAGCCATCTTTACTCGCCGTCAACCAGAACAACTGACATCAACTAATGGCGTTGCGAAGTTCGAACATATTTCTACGGTTGAGCAGTATAAAGGCAAGATTGATGTCATGATTCTGTGCGGAGGATCTGCAACGGATCTACCTGAACAAACACCTGCAATCGCAAGTATGTTTAATACGGTAGACAGTTTTGACACACATGCAAAAATCCCTGAGTTCTTCGATGCAGTTAACGAAGCAGCAGCGAAAGGAAACAATCTAAGTGTCATCTCTACTGGATGGGATCCAGGTCTGTTTTCTTTGAACCGTTTGCTTGCTGAATCTATTCTTCCAGAAGGTAAGGACTTTACGTTTTGGGGCAAAGGCGTAAGTCAAGGTCACTCCGATGCAATTCGCCGCGTTCCAGGTGTAAAAGCAGGTGTACAATACACAGTACCTGTTGAAGAAGTGATTGAAAGTATCCGTTCAGGAGAAACGCCGGAACTTGAAACAAGAGATAAGCATCTTCGTGAATGTTTCGTTGTAGCTGAAGAAGGTGCGGATCAAGAAGCGATTAGAGAAACGATCGTGTCGATGCCGAACTATTTCGCAGATTACAACACGACTGTTCATTTCATTACTGAAGAGCAATTAAAAGCTGAGCATCAAGGCATGCCTCACGGTGGATTTGTTATTCGCAGTGGTGTTACTGGAAAAGGTACAAAACAAATTATCGAATTCAGTTTGAAGCTTGAAAGCAATCCTGAGTTCACAGCTAGTGTACTTGTAGCTTATGCAAGAGCTGCATACCGTCTGAGCAATGAAGGACAAAAAGGAGCAAAAACGGTTCTGGATATTCCATTTTCCTACCTGTCTCCAAAATCAGCGGCAGACCTTCGCCGTGAATTGTTATAAGATCGCATACAAAAAGAACTTTCATCTACGGATGAAAGTTCTTTTTGTTAAAGTCACAGCTGAGAATATTCATAGTTAAGTGGTTCGTTGTATTTTAATACGTTATTTTTGTTAAACCTCAACCATCCACTCGAGCACATCACTCTTCTCGCCATTCTGAATTCCTGTCAATGTATCATATAACTTAGCTGACAATTCCCCTGTATCCCCACCGTTAATAACTAACTTCTTATCCTGCCAGTGTAGTTCGCCAATTGGGGAAATCACGGCTGCCGTTCCTGTACCGAATGCCTCTTCCAATGTACCGCTAAGATAGGCCTCATACAATTCATCGATGGATATCATCCGTTCTTCAGTAGGAATATTCCATAGCTTTAGTAATTGAAGTATTGAATTCCGAACGACCCCATCCAAAATACTCCCATTCAAAGCTGGAGTTATTACCTTTCCACCCACCTTAAAGAAGACATTCATGCTTCCGACTTCTTCTATGTATTTTCGGTGAACGCCATCAAGCCATAATACCTGTGCAAAACCTTGTGCAGACACATCCGCTTGCGCTTTTAATCCAGCAGCATAATTCCCTGCTGTTTTTGCCATTCCGATTCCGCCTTTTACGGCTCGAACATATTCAGATTCTACATAGATTTTCACAGGATGAATACCTTCCGGGTAATAAGATCCGACAGGAGATAAAATGATAATAAATTGATGGTGAGTTGATGTTGACGCGCCAAGAGAAGGTTCCGTTGCTATGATGAAAGGACGAATATATAAAGATGTTCCTTTTTCAGTAGGAATCCAGTCCTGATCGATTTGAATTAGCTCCTTCAATGCTTGAAGCACAAAACTCTCGTCAATCGGTGGAATGTCTATGCGTTCGTTAGATAAATTGAGCCGTTTGAAATTTTTCTGCGGCCGGAAAAGAAGGATTCTTTGATCTGCTGTACGATACGCTTTCAGCCCTTCAAATACAGTTTGACCATAATGAAATACCTTTGCCGCAGGATCCAGTGAGATGGGCTGATACGGTATAATCCGCGGATTTTCCCAACCCTGTTCCTCCCCATTGTAATCCATCATAAACATGTGATCTGTATAGTACTTTCCAAAACCTAGCTCATCTGCAGCTGGTTTCTGTTTTTTAGCATCCGTGAGCTGGGTTTTAATAGAATAAGCCATCATTAACACCATACCTTCCCCGTGTTCTTATTTGTGTTGAATTGTAGCACCTCTTGAAGTATATTGAAAATATCTTTTTTATAGCATAAATATACCTTTTGAGTATGTTTGTTGGGGGTCAAAACGATGGATATTCGACAGCTTCGTTACTTTCTAGCCATAGCGAATGAAGGACAGATCACACGTGCGGCTAAAGTATTAAACATGGAACAACCACCACTCAGCCGTCAACTGAAGCAGATGGAGCAGGAGCTAAATGTCACGTTATTTGATCGAAGTGGACATAAATTAAAACTGACACATGCGGGAGAAATTTTACGACAAAAAGCGGAAGTGCTTGTTCAGCAATTTCATGAAACGATACAGGAAGTGAAAGAAGTAGATGAAGGTGTGCTCGGTGTACTTTCCATCGGTTCCGTTGTATCTTGTATTTCCCTACTGCCCCCAAAAATCGGGAGATTCCGTGAGCTCTACCCCGATGTGACTTTTAAAATTCGAGAAGGTGATCATTTTCTACTTGGAAAGCAATTGGAGAAAAGGAATATTGAACTCATCGTAGCCAGACTTCCTTTTGAAGCTGCTTCCGAATCCAATTCATATTCCATTCTTCCTCTGCCATCTGATCCCTTTGTCGCTATTCTTCCAAGGGATTGGAGCCTAGCTTCATCTCATGAATCGATCAAATTACATGAGCTCGCGGACATCCCATTTCTAACTTTAAAAACAGATGAGACGACTGCTATGCATAACCGGGTGATGAGTGAATGCAGACGTCATGGCTTCGAGCCAACCGTCATTTGTGAATGTTCCAGCGTGGCGATCATCATTGCGCTTGTGGCATCAGGTATTGGAGCAACCATTCTTCCAAAATCCGTTATGGCCTCATTTCCATTATCTGTGATCAAAATGCTGCCTATTGCTGACATTGATTCCGAGTCCGATGTAGGGATCATTTGGTTAAAAGATCGCTATCTATCTAAAAGTGCTCGTCATTTTATCGATATGTTTATTGAAGAAGACCTAACCCCTCTCTCTTCCTGATTTCTCTCTTGGAACATCGGTTCACTTTCTTCATTTATACTAGTCTTCTACTAACAATTACTGGTGCGCTAACGCATTTATTATTCATGTACTCGGGCTTAATAATAGATACTTCATCTATTATTACTGTAAGCTCTTGTATTCTTGTATTACAATAATGGATTGCTTCTAAGAGTTTCTCTTGGGTCAACCTATTTGCTATAGTACAATGAGGGATCCAGTTGTTTGGTTTATAAAGAGGATTTGAACTTTCCTCATACATTATAAATTTATGATGGTGAACATTATGAAAAGTAATTAACTCTTGTGTCGGTGTAGGAGCGATAAATAAAGTACCTGTATTAACAAACATTCCTAACGTACTTAGTTTCATTTCAAATTTGGGTATATTCCTGTAAACTGCTTCAAATGTATCAATCAATTCCTTACTATGTAACTCGTTATAACTAGCCAATGTAATATGCGGCCTTCTCTCACTCACTTCCTCAGCGTACTTTGAGATACCCCCAACACTAAGTTCCACCCATAACTGCTTCATATACGCTTCTGTTTCAACATCAAAATGAATAACAACTCCGTACATGCCCTCACTCCATTATTTTGTAATCATTAAATCTATTACGGTCTACCCTTTACGATTTTCTTGATGCTCTTTATATTTTCCCTCTTAGTTAGTTAACTTCCTCCAATTAATCTTATTATTCTTGCGGAGGATCGAAATATGAAATAAAAAACCTGTACGGAACCGGATCGGTCCATACAGGTTTTTTGCATTGTATATTCTGTTCAATTACTTATTAAAGTTGACCTTCTCCGGACCGTCACCCAGAACGATGGAAGTCTCCTGTGGCTTCGTTTCTGCGATTTTTTTGCCGGCTCTAAAGGAATAAAGGACCGCTGCCTGTTTGCGGATTGCCTCATATTCATTCTCTGCTGCGAGAACGATGAAGTTTGCAGGATTCCCTTCTTCGATGCCATATTGATCTTCAATGTGTAGTGTTCTTGCACTGTTTTTCGTGATGAGGTCAATGGAATTCACGATTTGATCGTAGCCCAAGAGCTGCGAAGCATGAATCCCCATATGAAGCACTTGCAGCATATTTCCTGTACCCAGCGGGTACCATGGATCAAAGATATCGTCATGACCAAAGCAGATGTTAAGGCCCGCTTCCTGCAGCTCTTTCACACGAGTCAACCCTCTTCGTTTCGGATACGTATCAAAACGTCCTTGAAGGTGAATGTTCACCAGCGGATTGGATACGAAGTTCAGATCAGCCATTTTTAACAATCTGAATAATTTATAAGTGTACGCATCATTATAAGATCCCATAGCCGTAGTATGGCTGGCTGTCGTGCGCGCGCCGAGTCCCCGTTCATAGGCTTCTTTGGCAACAACTTCAACAAAACGAGACTGTTCATCGTCGATTTCGTCACAATGGATATCGATGAGACGGTCATATTTTTCCGCGAGGTCAAACGCGATTTTCATCGACTCCACGCCGTATTCTCTTGTGAATTCGAAATGCGGAATCCCGCCGACCACATCAACGCCCATCTTCAGCGATTCTTCCAACAGCTCGGCTCCGTTCGGATAGGAGAGAATACCTTCCTGCGGGAAAGCAACAAGTTGAATATCGACATAAGGTGCCAATTCTTCCTTCACTTCAAGCATGGCTTTGACTGCAGTTAAGCTTGGATCTGTGACGTCCACATGGGTACGGACATGTTGAATACCTTGGGCTATTTGCCATTTTAGAGCTGTTTTGGAACGAGTTTTAACATCTTCATGTGTCAAAAACGCTTTTCGCTCTGACCAGCGCTGGATTCCTTCAAAAAGTGTCCCGCTCAAGTTCCATTCCGGCTCACCTGCCGTTAAGGTGGTGTCTAAGTGGATATGCGGCTCTATGAATGGAGGCAACACTAGTGAACCATTCACGTTAATGATCTCATCATTTGTGTTTGCTTCGAGCTCCTGCGTAATCTTCTCAAACTTTCCTTCTTTCACGACAATATTCCATAGACCTTCTTTACCCCGCAATTTTGCATTTTGTATTATCATTTGTTATCACCTTTTCTTTGGATATTTTTGTAGAAAAAACTCCCATTAGCACGACATAAACAACGGCTGTACCGAGGAGCGCATTAAGTGGTGTAATACCCGGAGCCAGCTGTGCAAAAGCAACCCCGATCGCCCAGGCAAGGATTGCCATCCAATTAATCTTTTTAAATGTCATGCTGGAGAACGTTTGATAATTTCTCCGTTTGATGAAGAAATAATCAGCTATGATGATCGCGCCAATGGATGGGACTGCCGCACCGAGTACATTAAGAAAGCTAACGAAATTGTTATACATCCACATCGCAAATACAGTACCAATTACGCCATTCAAGACGACGAAAAATTTCTTGGATATCTTGGTAATGTTCGCAAAGCCTAAACCTGAAGCATAAAGTGCGTTATCATTCGTTGTCCAAATATTCAGACCTAGAACGATTATAGCCGGAATGATAAGCCCTTGCAGAAACATGACTTCCGAAATATCTGCCAAGTTGTAAGCCATCGCACCGACTGCTCCGAACAGGAACATCAAGGAATTACCTAAGAAAAATGCGATGACGGTTGCAGTGACTGCTTGTTTGGAAGTCCGGGCGAACCTCGCAAAGTCAGGTGTCAGCGTACCTCCGCTAATAAATGATCCGATACAGATCGTCAAGGCAGCTGCAACAGATAGAGTCTCTGTTGGTGTATAATCGAGCAAACCTTGCAAACCGCCAAGCTTGTCAACCCCTTCAAACATGGAGTAACCGCCAAGGATCGTAATGGCTGGTACCGCGATATATCCTAAAATAACAAGTGACTTCATTCCATAGATCGCTGAAGCGGTCATGGCCAGACCAAAAATGAAAATTAACAAGTATACATTCCAATCCATCGCTTTAGCTACCGGTACGGCAAACATTGCAACCCCGACGCCAAACCAGCCCACTTGCGTAAATCCTAATAAAAAGGAAGGAAGATACGAACCTTTTTCACCAAAAGCGTACTTTGCCAGCAGGTGTGTGGATAATCCAGTTTTTGCCGCAATATGCGCAAGTGCACCGGTATAAATGCCAAGCACCAAATTTCCTCCAAGTACAATCGCTGCGAACTCCATAAATGTTAAACTAATGCCAAGCTCTCCCCCAGCCAGCATGCTCGCCGAAAAAAAGGTGAAGCCTAACATAACGGATAACGTCTTCCAAAAATTGTTTCTCTGCGTTTTCGGTACCTCTTGCCACGAAAACTCTTGGTCATTTTTACTCATCAGAATACCTCCATATCAAAGTTTCCTGATACCAAATAAGCAGAAAAAAGAGACTAATCGTCGTCGTTAAACTGACAATTAGCCTCTTTTGTGCATCATAACCCGCGCGAAGGTACAGAGCATCCCTAAACAGAATATGCCCCACTTCACGCCGATTACAAAAATCCGCTGTCCTTGCCAGCCTCTCTGGACTGATTTAAAGGTACCAGTATTTAATTAGGTTCTATTATTTTAGAAAATCATCAATGTGTCAATGTAATTATTATCCAGACTGGATCAATCCCTGAATAAGTCATAACGGTTCTACCGAAGTCCAATTCCTGTATCATTTGATACGTAAGACTTTTCGTGGATAATAAATAGCATTCTTCTAACTTTTATGCATTTATAGATTTTTCATATTCTCTCAGTAGTTCTGATACCAATACACCATTGATCTTCATTCCATCCACATTACAATCATTAATTTGAAGATCCGTTAAATTACAATTTGTTATTTCACTACCTTCTAAATTGCAATTTTCAAACCGAATCGGATTTTGCTTAGCTTCAGGATGATAGTTAGGATGACCTTCAGGAGGCATACCGATATTATGAATGTAGGCACCTCCGAGTTGTGCACCATCTATTTCTAGATTACTTAGGTTGGCATCAGTAATGATAGTTCCAGCGAATGAAACATTCTCAAAGTATATTCGTTCTAATCCGGCACATATGAATCTTGAACCGTCAAGACATGCATTTTTCACATCAAGAATTTTAGTTGTATTTACTAATTCTATTTGTTCCATAAATAGCGCCTCCTAGTATTGAATACATTACTTATTTACGATGAACACTACAAATTATACTATTTATTTCCAATTATGTGAATGTAAAAAAACCCCTCATCCCAAGAGAAGAGGAGCACTCAAATCATCCTACTTATCATAAAAAAGTTACCATTATCTTTATACTACTTGAAATTCACCCTTATTAATCCGGTACTCCCTACTACAGAGACTCTCCATAAATTCCAAATCATGAAAAATACCGAGCATCGTCGTTCCTTCTCTCATAAGCTGTTCAATCAGTATCTTCACTTTTTCCTTCGAAGCCTGATCAAGACTGGCTGTTGGCTCGTCAAGAAGTAAAAGCCTAGGACGCTTGACCATGGCTCTAGCAATATTCAGTCTAAGCTTTTCTCCACCTGAAAATGTTGCAGGATAACTGTCCCAAAGGCCTCGCTCTAGTTCAAAATGTGTCAGCATTCGGACTGTCTCATCTTCAGCAAATTCCAAATCATGTCCCATTTCAAGCACGGCTTGACGGACAAGTTCTCTCGCTGTCGTTCTCGGCATCACACTTAAAAACTGGGAAACATAGCCGATTTCATACCTGCGGAGATGAGTAATTATTCTTTCGGGCGCATAAGCTAGATTGATCATGCCAAGTTGTTCTGAGTTATACCAAATATCCCCATCATGAGGTAGGTAGGTACGGTAGACGCATTTTAAAATGGTGGATTTCCCACTCCCACTTTTCCCCGTGATACCTACGAACTCTCCTTCTTTCACATGCAAGTTGACATCATGAAGTGCGGTAATCCTTTGATCCATATGATGTAGAGTAAAGGTTTTGGACAAATTTTCAATAGACAAAAGACTTTTTCCCATCCGATATGCTCCTTCGTCTTCCTTTTTAGATTCGATAGTTGGTTTGCTGAATTAATTTACCGTCAACCATAACCGTTGTGATGACTGGAAAATGATCCGGTTCAAGACGTTCGATAATTAGTAGATCCGCCTTTTTCCCAATCTCTATGGAACCCAATTCATCATCTATGAGAACGGCTTTCGCTGGATTTAACGTCACCAGTTTAAACATCTCTGATAGTTCCTTACCGAGCATACTAGATAATTGAAATACAGCATGAAGCATTGCAGCCGGATAATAGTCACTACATAAAATATCGATACTACCGTCATCTACCGCTTCTGATGCGGATAAATTGCCACTATGTGATCCGCCCAGAATGACATTCGGCGCACCTGCCATGGTGAACATCCCTCTATTCTTTGCTTCCCGTGCAATTTCCAGAGTAATAGGGAACTCGCTGATCGTAGCTCCAAAGCTCTCAACAAGGTCCAGCTTGTCTGTGGAATCATCATCATGTGAAGCAATCGCAATGCCTCTGCTGGCTGCCAGGTCTGCAATCTCCTTGATAGACTCTTCTGTTAGTTTTTCTTTGGTCTGATGATTCGCGATGATCACACTCATACCTTCATCCGAGATATCGTTATAACTACGAACTGTTTTCTTGTAAATTTCCATATCACGATATTGTCCTTGACCCGGTGTGTGATCCATAAAGGACACCAGATGTACTTTATCTTCTGTAATATAGGATTTCAGATTGTCGACCTGGTCTAGATTATCAATCTCAAACCGTGCATGGAATCGGTGACGAACTAAGTGTTTTTCATAATGGGTCTGATTGATAAGTTCAAGCATCTTCTGCACATTTTCAGGTTCACGAATGGGACGATACTTATAATCAACCGACTTAAAAATGGATAATGAATGATACATCGTCGTGATGCCATGACATAGCAGCTCTTTTTCTGTTTCCCGTAAACTAAGGCCAAAATTTATTAAGGAAGTCGGACGTGGAGCAGTCATATGCTCGATATAATCCGAATGAATATCAATCATACCTGGAGTAACATATCCCCCCTTGGCATCGATAACTTCGATGTTACAATCAACATTCCGTTCTCCAGTTCGAGAAATGTTAGCAATTCGGTCCTCAACAATCAGAAGGTCATATCCCTCAAGTAGCCCCTTCTCCAATACGATGATTCCACCTGTGATCAGATACATAAGAACGACTCCCTTTTATAATTTCTCAAAGTAGTGATTGTACAAGCTGCTGCGTGTAGGCGTGCTGCGGATCTTCCAGGATCTGATCGGTAAGGCCTTGTTCGATAATTTGTCCATCCAGCATCACGAGAGTCCGGTCAGATAACATACGGATGACCCCAAGATCATGGGACACTAGCAAGATGCTAATGCCAAGCTCTCTTTGCAAATGTTTGATCAAATCAAGCACACTCGCTTGAACCGAAAGGTCCAGCCCTGTTGTAACCTCATCCAGCAGCAAAATAGGCGGTTTGTTTGACAGAGCTTTTGCAATCTGTACCCTTTGCTGCATACCACCGGAAAAATGTTGTGGTTCTTCCTTCATCCGGTAGACGGGAATATGAACCTGTGTTAACAGCTCACTCCCTCTTGCTTCCATCATCGAAACATTCCTTGTACCCGCAGCAATCATCTTCTCCGCGATATTTCCGATGGAAGAAAAATTCATCCTGAGCCCAAAAATCGGATTCTGATACACCTTACCCATTAGCTCATTTCGAATTTGTCTTTTTTGCTGAGAGGATTGTTCGAACAAATTACATGTCCCGTTTTTATATACATGAAGAAAAGCACTTCCCGTCGTTACCTCTTGATCAAAATAAAGACATTTCATTAATGTCGACTTTCCGCTTCCGCTCTCACCGACAATCCCGAGTACTTCCCCCGGATGCAGATCAAAGGAAATATCCTGGCAAGAATACACGGTGCGGCAAGCTGGGCAGTAGTTCTTGTCTAAGTTACGATTCTGTTTATCACTACACCTCGGACATCCTTCGCCAAACTGCTTGCTTAACCCGCGTATTTTAAAAATAGGTTCATCGATGGTATTCACTGTTCATATTCTCTCCTCTCATACGAAGACGGCTGATTCATTCGAGATAAACAATAGCTGGTATCATTACATTGATAATAGGTTGTATCCGCTACAGCATCATAAAGCTCGTCCATGAACACGTGCTCCGCACCGCACTGATGGCAACTCTTACCTAAGAAAGTTTCTGGCTCGAATGGTACATCTTCAAAAGCGAGAGAAACGATTTTCGTGTATGGCGGAACAGCATAGATTTTTTTCTCTCTGCCTGCACCTAATAGAATCAAGGCTTCTGAACTATGAAGTTTACCATTATCGAATTTAGGAATAGGGCTTGGAGCCATTACATAACGATCCTGTACGATAACCGGATGGTCAGCACCCGTGGATATGCCGCCATACTTCATCAACTGTTCGAAGAGCATAAGCCACGCACCGCTGTATTCTTTTTCACCGTGTAATCGCTTGGTTTCCAGTTCACTAGATTCATAGACACGAAGTGGCTCAGGCATCGGAACTTGCAAGATCAGAATTTGCCCTTCTCGAAGAGGCACTTCCGGAACTCTGTGACGGGATTGGATTAGCGTAGCTGCCTCTGTCTCATCTACTGTTCTTACATTTGTCGTCTTCTGAATAAGCTTTTTCATACTTACAGCATTCACGGACTCATCCGAACCTTGATCAATCACTTTGAGCACATCTTGTTCACCGATGAGAGAGAGCGTTAACTGAAGCCCTCCCGTGCCCCAGCCCCGTCCAATCGGCATCTCTCTTGAGGCAAATGGAACTTGATAACCAGGAATCGCGATGGCTTTCAATGTTGCTCTACGAATCTCCCTTTTGGAACCTTCATCTAAAAAGGCAAAATTATAATGATTCTGCATGTGCATTCTCCTCTTTGGCCTGTGCAGACTCGCTTTGTTTGATTTTTCGTACATCATTCAACTTGGATTGGAATGTAACATAATGAGGCATTTTCAAATGAGATATAAAACCAGACGATTCGACAGAATCAATATGATAGAGAACAAACTCTTCGTTCTGAGTTGGGATCGTCTTATCTCCTTCAGCCAGGCTTTTATCTAAAATGCTCATGGCAATGGCCTTCGTCTCATTTTGTCCGTAACAAAGTCCGTAGCCGAAATCGAGCTGAATGTCTTTCTTCCCGTTCTCCGCTTCTACCGTTTTGGGCACCAACATTTCTACCTCGGTCACTTGAATTTCTCCGATGTAATACGCATCTTCCTCATCCTGTGAAGTTTCAGTCGGACTATCTACATAGACCGGAAGATGTCCCACTCGAAGCTCTCCCACGGTGGGGTGAACCATTCCGTACCCCCGAATTACTGCATAAGCAAGGGAAGTGATAGTACCAGTCTGACCTCGTGATAAAATTTGCAGCTTCTCGCTCCGGCTCGCTGGGAAAGACAAACTCGATCGGGTCACATCTTCTGGCTCCGTGTCATCCTTTGAACAATCCTCAATTAGTCCTTCACTGCGCAAATAACTCAGTACTTTAGGCAGCTGTTCTTCGACTTCTCCCCTAGTTTGCTGCATATCATCCTGTCCCTGATGCTCAAAGTTTCTGAGCCAAGCTGTAATGCTTTCTTCCGTTTCATCTCTGAGCTCAAAATCAAGCAGACGATGCGAATAATCCGTTGTTGCACCGAGAATTTGTCCACCAGGAATGTCTTTAAAAGAAGCAGATATCCTACGGTGAATTCGCATTTGTTCAGACTCTACCGTTCTCGAGTAATGTTTACGAGGTAGTGTAGAGCGGTAAGCTCTGAGTAGGAATACCGCTTCTTCAGGACTTCCCTCTGCCTGCTTGATCGCAAGTGCCGCAAGCGTTTCACTGTATAAACTGCTCTCAGACATCACTTGATCGATAAGAGCCCTCATACCTGACTCAACTGACGACACATCCAGAGATTTCCCCTGCTTCAGCCGTTCATACTGAATTCGCTTGAGCGCTTCTTCAATTGCTTTTGTTCCTCCTTTGACGGCAACATATCCCATTTAATGTTGTACCTCCTTTTCAATACGGGTTGTTCTTGGCAAGGCCATAAGGAGATGCGTCGTATCCGTGAAGATCATATCGATGCCAAGAGGAAATTCTGCGTTTCGTTCTGCACGTATATCTTCCCAAGAGCCGGAAGCCTGTATTTCACAAGAAGCAATATCTTCAATTCCAGGCCCTTTAAGTATTCTTTTCTCCCCACCAAACAAATTGGTTGATTCAATAATGAACGTGGCTGACTCATGAGGGTCTTGAAGATCTCCGTTTTTCGCAAGTCTCATTGCCTCTAATAAAGATTCGGTACTGGCATTTTGCATAACAAAAATATAATCCGCCATGCTCACATCAGACCTCTTGGCATAGGTTAACTGACTCAAAAAAAGGGATACTTCCTCCTCCTCGTCTGCACATACGTGGAACGTCACTTCCGTATCAAGCAGCATGTGAGCGAGCGCAATCGTGACAGGATAACAGTCCGAACGTTTCTCTACCTTGGTCGCTATGTCTGAAAGATTTTGAATCGATCCTGGTCTGGACAATGCATCGATTACTTTTCTATAGGTTTGCTGAATTACGTGAACCTGGTTTACCATCATCTTGTCCCCCTTAATCATTGTCCATGGTTTCAAAATCAACTTTCGTTCCCATAAGCTTGAGAACATCTTTTTTACGATCTGAAGCAAGTTTTTCACTCTCTAGCTGCAATAACGCTTCCCATCCGCTTGTTTCGGTAAGCCCGGCCGTATACGCAGCGTCAATGACGGCTAGATGATATGCTTTTTTACTTTCATCTCCCTGAATCAGCCCAATACCGGTTGCATCATTGATCTGGACCTTGCACTCTGTCACTAGCACCTCTCCGAGGTAGAACAGGCTTTGTGCAGCAGTCTCTCTTACTTTGACCATAACAAGTCCCGGATTGGGATCTTGCGTGACCGTAGTTTCATACCTGTCTTCAATTTGTTTTGATAGCAACGCCAAGAGATCAGAAGTACTGTTGATCAAGATCTCCGTTCTTTGTCTTCGTTTCATTTCGAACCTCCAACCTATCCTGTGGAATCCATCTGATTACCTATTTCCTATTAGATGACGTAAGTGAATAAATCTCCGCGATACATGATTTTACTGTATTCCAGCGTATTGCCCGACTCCTTGTCGGTGCACTCCGACTCTATTACGATTAAAGGAATTAAGCTTGAGCATTCCAGCAATTCCCTTTCCATCTTTGAAGGATGCGTGAGTCTAAGTTGTGTCTGTGTCGATTGAAACTCCCTAAATCCTTTGCTTTCATAATATTGAAACATCGAGTAAATCTCTTTTCCTTCTCGTCCGATCTCCGGAAACATTGCCTCAGAGACAAAAGAACTATGCAATGCGATGGGCCGATCATCGATAAATCGGAGGCGGTCCACTCTATATATAGAATCCTGTTCATCTACATTCAGGATTTCATATATTTTTTGATTAAACTCTATCTTTTCACATAAAATATTTCTCGATTGATAATTGTAGCCTAGCTCTATCATTTTCCGACTGAAGCTTTTGTCAGCACTAAGTACAAGCGAAATTCGTTGTTGCCTGTCCTTCACAAAGCTCCCTTTTCCCTGCATGGAGTAGATATATCCCAACTCTTGGAGCTTCTCATAGGCTTTCCGAGCCGTTATTCGGGGTACTTTAAATCGGTCAGCCACTTCGTTCTCTGATGGAAGTTTATCGTAAGGTTCATATTTACCGGACTCTATCCACATCACGAAATGATCCATAATATCCATCTCTTCTGACAAGTACTACACCTCCTAATAAGATGAACATCGTGCCCAATTCAATCCTTTTTATTTCACAGATGAAGACTCTTTTTGCACTCACGAATTGCATTCACAGCATCGATTCCAGGACTTCTGCTGCCGAGCTTCACTTCTTTCTCTCCATAAGAACCATGAAAATCAGATCCACCTGTCACGAAGAGATTGTATTCCTTAGCGAGCCTAGCAGCCCTTTGTTCGTCCTGAGGTCCGTGCAACGGGTGAAGCATTTCAATCCCCTGCAGTCCATAACTCGTTAGCTCCGGCACAAATTCAAAACTTTCATATTGGCCAGGATGCGCTAGTACAGGAACTCCTCCTGCCGCAATAATGGCGGTGATCGCTCGCTCCGCATCCACATACTCCATAGGAGTATAGGCAAGACCAGCGGTCTCTCCATCTCTTCCACGAGAAAACAAAGTTTTATATAAATCTCCATAAAAGGAGTCGGTGTAACCTTCTTCAATTAAGGCATGCATAATATGCTGCTTATAAACGCCAGTTCCTCCTTCCGCATATTTCATAACCTGTTCCCAAGTAATGTCGTATCCGGCTTGAATTAATGTTTCTACTGCACGCTGACAGCCTTCATGTCGCTGCTGAATGAGCGGATCACACAGATCTGCAATGGCCTTATTCCCAGGCTCAATCTCGTATCCGAGAATATGAACTCGGCGATTCCTTACAAAATCATAAGCAGATATCTCAATACCAGGAATAATCTCGATACCGCTCTCTTTTCCTTGGTTCACCATCTCACCAAGACCAACGGTTGTATCGTGGTTTGTAATTGCCAAATGAGAAATATGCTCCTGAGCCGCAAGCTCTAATACTTCTGTAAATGAACAAGAACCGTCGGATAGGTTAGTGTGACAATGCAATTCCACCTTCATCTAATGAACCTCCTGACAAATTTGAATAATGAGGAGCAACTTCTTCTTTTGCCTAGTCTAACTTGATGCCAAGTTGCAAGGGTCAATGGAGTGTAAACTGTAGGTAAAGCTTTGTTATTTTATAGATTGCAGCAAAAAAAGCACCCTCCCAATGTTATGGAAGAGCGCTCTATTTTCTTTATTAAATGATCAAATAGCAAAACTATACAATTAGAAAAAAGTAGAGCTTTGCTATTATTCGCTTATTATTTCATGTCAAGCTCTAACCTTCTTGTTTTTTCACGCATCCCATTGGATTCATAAAATTGCATCGCGCGATCATTTTCTGCAAACACGTTAAGTTCCAAGCTATCCACATTATTTTCTTTGGCATAGGCCACAATATAATCAAATAAGAATTGACCTACACCTTGTCCCCTGACATCTTCATGTACCGAAAAATCCTGAACAAATAAAGAGGTCCGCTCATTAAAAATAAGATGCTGCTCCGTACGCTCCATTTTTAATACGGCATAACCCAAGACCCTGTTATCCGGCGTCTTTTCTACAACAACCACATTCGAATTTTCCGTATGTAACAAGTTACGAACGTCTTCCTCTGTGTAATAGTTAGTTAAAGTAAATAAATCAGGTCTTAAATCTGCATTTACCTCATCCAATTCTTTTCTCAACAGGATAATTGACTGGATATCGTCTGCGTTTGCACTGCGTATTTGTAGCTTCATCTAAGAACCTCCATATGTTTATGACTTTATCTTTTTATCTAATCCAACTACTCTGGGCTGCGATATTATTTATCTGTTCCTGTGCTTTTCCCAAAAATATAGCATCTCTCTTCTGAATAAAACGGCTGACATAATCCTTCGGCTTATCTTTATTTATTAACCTAATTGCCTACCCTAATTCAACCCATTTCGACTGAAATCCGTTTAATTGCTCTTCTGTGCTTCAGACATCTTTTCGTTATGTTCGGCTCCACCACTGGTTAGTTTAAGATCATCATGATTTGATACGTAGAGAGGGTATATAACGAAAGGGCTGCGTTACTCGCAGCCCTTTTTTACTTTTAGTTATTATTATTCATTTTATAATATTGGTATTTCCTATCTTCAATCTCTAATTCATCTTGATACTCAAAACCACATTTCCGTATCACTTTGTTCGATGCTAGGTTACTGATCTGAGCAATAGCGATAAGTTCTTGGACTGTGGTGTTAAGAAACAAATAATCGATTAATCCTTTTGCTGCTTGTGTCGTGTAACCTTTATTTCTGTGGTCTTTTGAAATCCCGTAATATATTTCTCTGTTTGGCGGCGATACTGTATCCAATATTCCTGTACCGCAAACACCAATAAACTCGCCTGTTTCTTTCAATATGATTCCTAATCGCAAACGTAGTTCTCCAATATATCCGTCTTTTGATACAGCCTGTATAAATCGTTTATTCTCAGGAATTTCATAATGATGAAACCAGTCTTCACGCTGTTCCTTGGACACATTCCAATCCAACAGAAATTCGTGAAAGTGAGGTTGCCAAGTAAGGTTGTGTAATGCACCTAAATCCTCAACTTGATACTCTCTCAAAATAATATCCTTACATTCTATCGTGAACATGTTGTTAATTGAGCTGTATGAATTACTCATGGGTATCCTCCTAATAATAGAAGGAATACAAAGCAGAATAAGGAATGATCACAACGTGCAGTAATCTCAAGGATCCACCGCAATATGTGATGAAATCAGCACTATGCTTTGCATCCTTGTAATAGTGAAAAATCATATTAAGTTTAAACTATTACAAAGTTACTGGCATAGCGGACTCCCCCTCCCATATATATCCACAAATTGTAGCAAACATTGGGCTAACATTCAATGATACCGTTCGAAATACGAGAAAAAAGGGACCCCGATCGCATTGGACGGGTCCCTGCTTCATTTTCTCACGGTTTGGCGGTACCGTTTATCTTCTCAAAGTACGGGGCTAACCTGGAGGTGAGCTGTTCAAACTGTTGTTGCTCTTCTTTGGTCAGCTTCTCCTCATGTTTGACCCCATTTTCATCGGTGATCTGCAGCTTTAATTGCATCAACTGCTTGGTCAGCTCCGTATACTCCTTGAATTCGTCTTCCGTGAGCTTGCCTTTTGCTGCCTGAAGCATTCCTTCCATGGCTTGATAATCTTCCTGTGTACCACCGTGCTGTTCAATGGTCTCAGAAGAACCGAAAATATCATCAGCCAGATAGGAAGCAGCAAATGCAGCAGACGGAATCAGGATTGCTACTGCGGCAATGCCTGCCAGCATGCATTTTTTCATGGGAGATCGTCCTCTCTTTTCGTTCACATAGTGTTGATAGGACTGCCTTACACGTCCATACAAATCGGGTGGGCATTGCATCGAATCTGCCGCCTGGCGAAGCTCTTCACGCAATTCCTTGTCAATGGACATACGCATCTCCTCCCGTCATTTCGAATCGTTTCCGGAGTTCTTTCAGTGCCAAATGATGCCTGGATTTCACTGTGCCAACGGGGATCTGCAGCATGTCTGCGATTTCTTCCAGAGCATAGTCGTGAAAATAGCGCAGGATGACGACCACACGTAGTTTGTACGACAATTGACGGACAATGCTGAACAGTTCATGCTGCATTTCGGATTGCAAGATAGCTTTGTCCGTCCACTCAAACTGTTCGCAAGCCATCTGCCGGTTTCGTTCAAAGAGGCGAATTCGCCGCCAAGCCTTTCTTTTCCAATCCTGAACCTGACGTACAGTGATCCCGTGCAGCCAATACCGGAACGGCCGGTTCGGGTCGTACGTGTGAAACGACCGCCACATGCGCATGTACACTTCATTCACGATATCCTCAATGTCCTGTTTGTTGTAGACGAGAAAAGCAACCGTCCGATAGACGTCTTGGTGAGTCGCCTGATAGACAAGCTGAAAGGCAGACTCGTCGCCGAGCATCACTTTTTCAAGCAACAGAAGTAACTCTTTATCATTCATGGGGGGGCCCCTCCCTAACGTGTTACAACCCTTAATTCGCTCCGGCGGGGAAAAAGGTTCAGTAAGAGAATAAACTTTTTTGATAAATCACCGGACCTCTTACCTAGTAATCTCGATTTCATCTAAAAAAATCTCTATATCTTTCAGTGTCTTATTGTAAGGTTCGTCCGTATTTGATACCCAACCAAACGATAAATCGCTTTCGTTCAAGTGAATAAACTATCGTCCATCTCTTTAGAAAAACACAAAAAAGAACATGGGAAAAGTTAGTTACATTCCATGTTCTTAATATATATCCTATAACTAACCTGTCAATCTAATTTCTTACACAATATCAATTACATGCCGTGCCTTAGAGTCCAGCTCTTGTGCAGAGAATAACACGACGGAAAAATCATTCATTGCTACTTCGATTTGCTGTTGACTTTGTTCTACATGCTCCTCAATATCTTTTGTCCCTTGGGATATATTTTCAATTTCCTTCGTTATGCCCTCTACACTATCTCTGATTTCAGTAATAGAGTTCTCCACCTTAGAAGACAGCTTTTTCACTTCTTTGGCAACAATATCGAACCCTCTTCCATATTCTCCTGCGTGTGCAGCTTCGATTGCTGCATTAAGGGCAAGTAGTTGAGTCTGTGAGGCAATGTCACGAATCGTCTTCACGACACCTTGTATAGTTTTGGCTTCTTGCTGTAAATCCATTAGCGTAGTGGTATTGTACTTAGATACTTCAGCGATCGAGGAGATGCTCACTAATAACTCTTTACTTCGTTCAATACCCATTTCAGCACGCTTGTTGAGACTAGTGGACATTCCCTTCAGTTCATCCACAACCGCCGAGATATTATTTTGACGATTCGTAATATTAGTTGCTATCTTAGAAACTGCAATAATTTTCTCGCCTTTCTCATCGAAAATTGGCATGTATGTAGCTTCAAGCCAGATGGCATTCCCCTTTGCATCTTTACGCTCAATCTTATCCTGAAAACTTTTACCACATAATATACTTTCCCAAAACAGTTCATATTCAGCACTGTTCACAAAATCAGAGAAACAAAATTCCTTGTGTAACATACCGTACATTTCTTCTGCATTATATCCCATACTTTTCGCGAATACTTCATTGACATAAGTTACTCGGCGCTCAAGATCAAACCGGATGATAGCCAGATTTTGTTCCAGTGCTCTGACGATCGATTCGTTAGTAACGTTATCCTCTATACGTTTATTTACCCTATTCAACTAAATTCCCCCATACTCTTACTAGGCCATACAAGCTAATCTAATTCGAAGAACACAATAAAATTGACATCAAACAACAATCTAACAATCCGATAACAATCTCTTTACTTTCTATGTAGGCAGTAGACACCTATTATCTTAAAATCTTGCTATTTATTGATCAGAAAATATGAATTCGGTTTCAAATTGTAATTGTAATAACATGTGCAACAATAACAGCATATAATCAAACGCTACTTAAATTTATTATTTTATCTTCTTTTCACCTTCTCATTCCTTTATAAAATTCAATATAACACGAACCATTTGTTTTACCTAAGCACTATTATTACTTTATTATTATTTTTTTGATTAACCAAAAGTAGTATATATTGAAACACCTCTAGCGTAAGTATTAATAAACACTTTTTTCCATCTTAGCGAATCCACGGGTGTATTTGTGTAACCCTATTGTAATAACATATCCATATAGCAAGCAGCAATGAACAAAAGAAAAAAGACGGGCTGTTTTAGTCAGCTACCGTCTTTTCCACAATGATATATTTAACCGTTTACAGAATTGGACTGCTTAGAGTCCTTATTGTCTTTGAAACCAAGCACAAGACACAGAACGAAAGATACGATAAATGACAGAAGCATCATAATAACACCATTAATGATATTGGATAGGCCCTTTTCACCGGAAAAAGCCAGTAAAGCTGTAATATTATTTTGAGGCACATATAGTGTTACATGCATGATTCCCGCGAAACATCCGGCGACGCCTGCAGCGATGGCGGCAGCTACCATGGGTCGTTTCAATTTCAATGTTACCCCATACAATGCAGGTTCTGTAATACCCATAATTGATGAAATCCACGAAGCTGAAGCCAGTTGTTTCATTTCTTTATTTTTGGAACGAATTGCAACAGCTAAAGTTGCGCCACTTTGAGCAAGGTTTGCGCATATTTGTGCGACAAGGATGAGCGCTTCTTGTCCAGTAGCAGCAAATGTTGAGATAAAAATCGGTGTTAATGCATGATGCATACCTGTCATCACAATAAATGGGAAGGCAGCTGCGAGCAATGCAACCATGACAAATCCAAGATTTCCTTGAAGAATCTCAATTAAACTAGCAAGACCTTGACCCGCAAAATTACCTAATGGACCAATGACAATCAGAGCGAGCGGAGCACTGATTAACAGAGTAAGCGTTGGATTCAATATGATCTTAAGCATGTTAGGCACGATTCTGTCGATAAACCGTTCAATATAAGACATGATCCATACTGTCAATAATACCGGAATGACGGAAGCAGCATAAATAACACCTGGAACAGGAAGCCCTATGAAAGAGATTGGATCTCCAGAAGAAACCCATGCAGTGAAGTTAGGATGTAACAATACACCTGCAACAATTACCGCCATCGAAGTGTTTACTCGGAATTTTTTAGAAGCGTTAACGGCTAGTAGGATTGGCATGAAATAGAACGCGGCGTCCCCTATAATATCCAACATCCGATAAGTGCTAGCTTCCTGAGAAATTAGATCAAAAGTAACGAGGAGTGATAAAATAACTTTAATCATACCCGCAGCGGTAAGAGCAGGGATCATCGGAGTCATACAGCCTGTAATCGTATCAATTAGCTTACTCAAAAATCCTCTTTTTTTATTTGAATTATCATCATTATCGGAAGACGACCCGTCTATATCCTCCGTGCTTTTCACATTCTGTTTAATTATTGCATTATAGACAGCGCTTACTTCATTACCGATAATAACCTGATATTGATTTGGTGTATCAACAACGCCTGCTACACCTTCCATACTTTTCAGGTTTTCTTCATCTACCTTTGAGTGATCCTTTAATTGAAAGCGCAAACGAGTCATACAGTGTTCCAATCCGATAATGTTATCTTGACCGCCTACATTTTCGATGATGGACTTGGCCATTTTTTCATAATTTTTCTTCATCGATGTTTCCCCCTTGATGTAATAAACCGATATTATGAATTACGATTAGAGAGCCATTAATGACTCTCCAACCAGACTTGCCTGATAGCACTATAATTTAAACCTAGCGTACTCGAATAAACTTGATCTGCTTGCGATAAATCCCCAGTTTTTCCTATTCCTATTGCTGTCATCCCTGCTTTTTTAATCGCCTCAACACCGGAGAAAGCATCCTCTATTCCCACACACTGTTTAGGATCAACACCTAACAATTGGCTTCCTTTAATAAATATGTCCGGAGCGGGTTTACCAGGAACGGTTGAAGGATCCACAACACAGTCAAAGAAATGAGCCAATCCCAGTAAATTTAATAACAGGGGACCGTTTTTACTTGCTGAAGCTAGTCCTATTTTGATTCCATTTTCTTTTAGTTCCTCTAGTAATTCTGGAATCTGCGGCAACGCATCCTCAGGTGTTATGGATTGAATATGTTGAACATATATCTGGTTTTTTTCTTCGGCTAACTGTTCCTTCTCTATTTGTGTCAGTTCGTTGCTTTTATTACCGTACTTCAGCATTCTTTCCAGGGATTCATTCCTGCTAACCCCTTTTAATTGCTCATTGAATTGCTCGTCAATAACAATGCCAATTTTTTCGCCTAACTGCCTCCATGCGATGAAATGGTATTTGGCAGTATCTGCAACGACACCATCCAGATCAAATAAAACCGCTCGCATAACAAATCACCCTTTATTTTAGTTCTCTATATACACAGGTACATCTCTCTTTAGAAGAATGGTTTCTTCATTCTGATTTATTTCAAGCTGAGCTCCGTCTAGTAACTCATAAGTTGTTCCCTCATGAGTCATCTCGATTCGAATGGGCAGGTATTTATATAGAATACGAAATCCTAACTTGTCCCATTGCTTAGGCAATCTAGGCGAGAATGACAATCCAATATCGCTCACTTTCATGCCGGCAAATCCATAGGCAAGACTCATCCACGTTCCACCCATGTTTGCCGCATGTATACCGTCTTTCGTATTTTTCTGCATATCTGTCAAATCCATAAGTGCGGTATCCATAAAATAACGATAAGCTTTGTCAGCATCCCCGATTTCACTGGCCATCATGCCGAAAATAGAACGAGATAACGAGGAATCGTGTGTCGTGATTTTTTCGTAGTATTCATAATCTCTCTTTTTTTGCTCTAATGTAAAATGTTGTCCGCATAGCAATTCCGCTAGAATCGTATCTGCCTGTTTGTTCACCTGATGTCGATAAATGGTGAGCGGATGATAGTGAAGCAACAATGGATATTTATCTGCAGGTGTTCCTTCAAAATCCCATATTGCTTTATCAAAGAAGGAATCATCCTGTTTGGTCAGCTGTCTTTCTTCATCATAAGGAAGATACATCTGATCCGCTGCTTTTTGCCATGCATCCAGCTCAATTGAGTCCAACCCCAACATATTGAAAAATTCCGATAGGTTGCTATTTTTCTGTTGCAACATAACCATACTTCTTGCAAACAGCAAGTTTTCTTTAGCCATCAGGTTCGTATAGTAATTGTTATTAACAATCGCCGTATATTCATCTGGACCTGTTACTCCTTGGATGCAAAACTGATTGTTCTTCTGAGGAATATAATCGCCAAAAGCAATCCAGAAACGTGCTGTCTCAATGAGGATTTCCAGCCCATATTTCTGCATGAAATCTTCATCACCTGTTGCTTCATAATACAGCTTCACACCATAGGCTATATCCGCATTGATATGAAACTGTGCAGTTCCTGCAGGATAATAGGCACTGCATTCCTCACCATTAATTGTTCTCCAAGCGAACAATGCACCTTGTGGCACACCCAGTTCCCGTGCACGCTTTCTTGCATGCGGTAGAATCGAGTGTCGATATTTGAGGAGTTGTTTCGCGACTTCAGGCTGTGTGAAGACAAAGAATGGGAGCATATACATCTCTGTGTCCCAGAAATAATGACCTTCATACCCATCTCCAGTTAAGCCTTTTGCTGCAATATTGGTGAAACCGTTCCGGCCAGCTGCTTGATTGAGATGAAATAAATTGAGGTGTAAACCTAGTTCTAACTGATCATCTCCCTTTATCTCAACATCACAATTACTCCAGAACCGAGACATGTAATCTACATGCATCGCTTTTACTTTTTCATAGCCCAGATGCTGAACTTTTTTCATCACTTCTTTTAATTGCTCCAAGTTCTGTGTCTCTGTCATTTCATTATGGAATATCTCTCCATATCCAGAATAAACAATGACTTCGATTGGTTCAGTGCTACAAGCTGAAAGAGTTAGATCTGTAGCGATTCCTTTATCTTCGCAATTCGTATGTTTGAGAATTGTATTGCCCTCCGTTACTACAACCTGAGCTGTAGACCATAAACCGAGTCCACTGTTCCGAGTAGTTACGCGAAGAAAGGGAAGCTCTTGCAACTTCATTGCGCATGTTGTTATTTGCTCTACATGTCCGTTTGCTACCCTGGGATCTTCTGAAGCTGTTTTTTCTTTCGAAACCTGCTTAAGTTCATGATGGATTGTAATTTCTCCCTCAAAATTGAGAGGAGTGATTTGATAGGACATCAGCATTAACTCTGGAAAATCAAAAGACACGAAACGCTCAATCCGGGCTTCTACTCTTTTACCTTGAGGGCTTTCCCATTCAAAAGTTCTTGTAAGCAGCCCTTTCTCTAGGTTTAGTATTCGTTTATGATTGGAGGTTTTTCCATTCCCTAGACTGAACCACTCTCCGTCAATTGCAAAACGTATCAGATGACTGCTTGGTAATTTGCAAATGGTCTGATGATTACGGGCATATCCATATGCCCATTCACCGTACTGGATTGGAGATTGTTCATACAATCCATTCACATAAGTCCCAACATTATCAGCGAACTCCCAGTTCAAGTCACATTCTTCAAGATTACCCCTGACACCTAAATGTCCGTTGCCTAGAGCGAACAGTGTTTCATTCAATTTCATAGATTCATGATCCAACGTATCTTCTAGCAACATAAAGCTATTCTTGGAATCAAGGCTCATAACAAACTCCCCCTCTCTCTTCTATTCCAGTATTTCTCCATTACTCGCAATTACTTTCTGATACCAGTAATAACTTGCTTTCTTGTAACGATCGAAAGAACCGTTGCCTAGATCGTCGGAGTCTACGTAGATGTACCCATAGCGTTTAGACATTTTCCCTTCGCTTACGCTTACAAGGTCAATGCATCCCCAGGAAAGATAACCTAACAATTTAATGCCGTCTTCCTCTACTGCCAGCTTCATGTTTTTCAGGTGGTCTGATAAATAGGCAATACGATAATCATCATTAATCTTGAAATCGTCATCTGGATTATCTGCTGTTCCTAGCCCGTTTTCTACAATAAATAGAGGCAAACGATAGCGATCATATAATTGATTCATCGTGATTCTCAGTCCGATTGGGTCGTTCTGCCATACACTTCCGGATGGAGGAAGATACGGATTTTTCACGGTTATAAAACCGTTTGTTGGCGTGGTTTCAAGACCGTCTAATGATGCTGCTGTACACGCACTCGAATAGTAGCTGAACGAGACAAAATCAACGGTATTATTTTGTAACACTTCGAAATCCGATACTTCGGTCTGAATCTGAATATGATGCTTAGTGAAATAAGGTTGTATATAATTTGGATACCTACCGAAGACCTGAACATCAGCAAAGAAAAGGTTGTGCTTGTCGCTTTCCAGAGCAGCCCAGACGTCCTCCGGTTTGCATGTATATGCATAGGTTTTTCCAGCTGCTTGCATACATCCAAATTGGAATTCTTGGTTTATCTTCTTACCTGCTTCTATGGTTAACGCATTAGCCAGGAGCTGATGGTGAGCGCCCTGATATTTTTTTTGGAGATTGTTTTCCTCTTTAGAAAAGGTAAGCCCTCCTCCAATAAAAGGAATGTGCATGATCATATTCATCTCATTGAAAGGAATCCAGAACTTGACTTGATCTTTATAACGTTCCATCACTGTTTTCGCGTATTGAAGATAGAACGATACAACTTCCCGACTCTCCCATCCGCCGTAATGCTCAACTAAGTACATAGGAATTTCGAAGTGACTGATCGTAACCACAGGCTCAATCTCATATTTTTTTAGTTCGGCCAGTACAGCATCGTAAAAGGCCAGACCTGCTTCATTTGGCTGCGCTTCATTTCCTTTAGGAAATAGACGAGGCCAAGAGATCGAAAATCGGAAACAGTTGATACCCATCTCTGCTAACAGAGCAATATCTTCTTTATATCGATGATAGAAATCAATACCATTGTGGCTCGGGTAATACTCGTTTTTTTCTGTAAAAATATTGGGTTGGTCAATAATAACCTCTTTAAGCCGGTTATCGTTCATAGGCAACATATCAAAATTAGAAAGTCCCTTTCCATCAGACAGATGAGAACCTTCCGTTTGATTGGCAGAAATTGCCCCACCCCATAAGAAATTTTGTGGTAAAGTCATTGTTGTACATCCCCTTCTTTCCTATAAAAACAAAACGCTTACAAAACAATTGAATTAGTAAACTACGGTAGCAAACTCCCCATTCTATTGATGTTTCATCTGTTTTATATCACAGTATCTTGCTTGCTACAGGTCTATAATACCTCTTTCTCAAGCTCATAGAATCCCTGTTTTTTGCCGAATCATTCTCATATTTTGACCTGGATATTTATGGATTTATAAAACCGAAAATAAAAAAGATGACCTCTAAGGTCATCTTAAAATAATCAAATGGTTTTATTGTCCATCGATCGTGGATTTCTTGAAAGAAAGGGGAGAAACGCCTATCTTCTGTTTAAATAATCGGTAGAACGTTTTATTACTGCCAAAACCCACACGCTCTACCAGTTCAGTAATGGGAATATCTTCGTTAAGTAGAATCCATTTTGCTTTATCAATACGATACTCGTTTAGAAATTCAATAAAGGTTTTACCTGTATATTTTTTAAAAAACCTTGCAAAGTAATAGGGTGAAAAACCAACAACCGTTGAAGCATCTTCCAATTTAATTGGATGTGTATAATTCTTTTCAATATATTCAAATACAATAGAGAGCCTCTCTAGGATCTCCTGTGAATTCACCTCGTTATTTCCCTTATGAGAAACGTCAAGCTGTGGAATCTCCCTAAATAAGATATTGACGAGTTCGTACAGTTTACTTTTGATTGCATAAGTATAACCAATCTCCTGATTCACTTCCTCCTTATAAATTTCCTTAAGAAGACGAATGAAACGGTCTTGTAGTTCTGTATCCCACCTCGTGCTAAACCCTTCAATTCTTGAAAGTAATTCTTTTAATGTAATCGGAGTGTTGTGAAGCATGATTACGTCATTAAAAATACTTAAATCCATTTGAAAAACGAGACGTTCACTGCCTGGAGAAGCTAAAACATAATGCACGTCTCCTCCATTAATAATTACTGCCTGATCGGCTGCAAGTTCCATCGAACGATTGTTTACTCCTAAATTAACTTTCCCGCTAGTAATTAGAATAATCTCAATTTCCTTATGCCAGTGAGGCGTTGTGAGTATGCTTCCATCATTAACGATACAGCGAAATGGGAAATCTTTATTTAGTTTTGGGAATTCTAGATAAATAGCCATCTGGTTGCATTCTTCCTAACTAATAAATTAACAAGCGATAAAACACCCTGATTATACCGATTCAGAATTCTGTATGCAAACTGAATACTACAAAAAAATGCGTTCTCTTCAATCATGTTTGGCCAAGTTCTTGTTATTTTCGATTCTAGCCCCGCATATTTGCAGTGAAAATAAAAAACAGGCTTCCTTGGCGGAGAGCAAAACTTTGTCCGTCAAGGAAGCCTGTTCCATTATATTTTAGCAATGAGCGGTTACATCGTTATCATGGATGAACTTAATTCACTCATCTATACGAGGTCCTTCCAGCCTATTTTCAGTACTATAGTCTACCAGCTGCTTTTACCTTCACTAGCAAGGCATTGCCAGGCAAATACGCGATCGGAATGTCTTCGGTGAATACAATCTGCACCGTGTCTGGATCAGCACCTGCTCGTACCGCTTGTTCGATTGCGTGAAGGCGAGCTTCTTTCATAACCTCATCATAGGTCATATCATCAAGCGAATAGATTCGTTCCGTCTCCCCGCTCACTTCCCCGAGGGCTGCACCAATCGCATTGGCCGCATCATAATGATTCGGACGCACAATCCGGGATACACCTAATAGTTGGTCTGGAACTAGGATACTGCCGCCCCCTACCAGAATGACATCTACAGGATCTGCACTAGTCTTCATTCGATCAATGGCATCTTCAATATCACGAGTAATGAGCTCATCCGCACGGCGGCATAAATCTTCATCGATGCCTTCCGTACGTGCATTGCTCCACTCGGCTCTCCCCAGCTTCACAACAACATCCGTTGCCGTAAGGGTATCTCCGCCAAAGATCCGGCCCCGCTTTAACAGTTCATATCCAACACTGTCCGGCCCAACCGTAACATTTGGCTGTGCTCCATTCAGATTCGCACCTGATTCCACATCAGCACGAACAATCGTACCTCCACCAATACCGATGGATAATATATCCGGCATGCGGAAGTTAGTTCGTACACCGCCCAATTCCACAGCAGCCGAAGATTGTCGTGGGAATCCTTGAGTAAGCACACCGACATCGGTTGTCGTACCACCAATATCGACCACAAGCGCGTCATGAAGTCCAGATAGATGCGCAGCACCGCGAATCGAGTTGGTCGGACCACAGGCAATCGTTAGAATCGGATAACGAAGTGCATAATCACTGCGCATCAAAGTTCCGTCATTTTGGCAGATATAAACACTCGCCGTAATCCCGAAGCGATTCAGTGCATTTTCAAATCCCTTAACTACGCCAGCAATAACTCCAAGTAATGCACCATTAAGAAGGGAAGCATTCTCCCGTTCCAATAGTCCGATGCTGCCGATTTCATGAGATAGGGTGACAGGCATCTCTATGCCCATCACCTGCTGAACAATCTCTGCCGCGCGCTTTTCTTGGGAAGTGTTTACAGGAGAAAAAACGCCGCAGATCGCAACTGCATCCACCTTCCCTCTCATCTGTTCGCACAGTTCCTTAACCTCTGCCTCATCCATCTCAACAATAGTACGGCCGTCATATTCATATCCGCCTTTGGCAATATAGGCATGGGTTCCTATCGCATCTTTCAAAGTGGAATCCCAACCAGCAAGAGGAGGAATCGCTGTTGTGGCAGGTGCACCCAGACGAATCAAACCGACTCTGCCCAGATGCTTTCTTTCTACGATCGCATTGGTACAATGTGTTGTTCCGAGCATCGCATATTTTATCTGTGCCGGATTTACACCACTTTCCGACAATAATCTTCGTACCGCTTCCACGATCCCTTCGTTTACGTCACGTGTCGTATGTACTTTTACCGTGTGAATCGTGTTCATATTTGAATCCAGCAGCGCCGAATCCGTGTTTGTCCCACCCACATCAATGCCGATGCGATAGATTTCTTGCTCATTTATCTGTGTATTCATATGATTAGTCATACTTCATCCGCTCCTTTCCGTACTGCCGTCAATTCTTCAATCGGCACATAAGGAACGTCATAGCCAAAATATCCCGGCCCAACGGTATCAAGACCTTGCGGTGTGCGCCATTTGGGATCACAAGGGAATCCGACTACCGTTACGCGTGCGCCATATTTCAGATTTTCGGTCGTAATCGGCATACCTGTATCTTGGTCCAAAATAGAAATAAGATCAGGTGTTACAGCTATAGAACGGCCATCCTCTGTTGCGAGCAAAAATTCATTCTGGAAGAAAAGCTTCATCGATCTACCTTTATGCTCTCCCGTTCCTTCAAAGGAAGCTTCTCCTCGCGTAAATCCACCTTCCATCCGGCGGCGGATGTCTGAAGCCTTGCCGTGAAATAATGCATGTCCATTTAACTGCTTAAGCAATGTGTCAATCGGATGCTGTTTTTTCTCTTTAGACTCAAATAAGGTTTTCCCAATCTCATATGCAAGTGACAAAGTATGGTGAATAGCACTCTGCTTAATCTGTGCACCTGTTGCGGGATAATCACAGATTGTTGCCGAACCGCCCATTTGTATCGTAATTGCCCGCGCGATCCTTTCCTCCCACACTCCATCAACAGCTTGTAAAAGAATAGCGTTGCCACGCTCATCCGCCATCGTAATGGGACTTGGATCCATCCCATCCAAGTAGAACGTCACCATCTGTGACTCAGGAAAAGCACGCCCCATCGCATCTGCGTCCAGCACAGGAATTCCAAGCTCCGCTGCTGCGATAACGGGAATCAGTGAATTTCCTCCTCCCACTTCGATCGGCATCAGAGCTGTAATTTTTCGGCCCAGTTCTTTTTCGATTAGCTCCAGCGGTTTCGTCATTTGAGATCTTGCCGGAATTTTCTCATTCATGACCGTAGGAGCACCAATCATTGATAAAGGTACAATCAAATCTTCATCGTTCAGATCCTCTGGCCGAATCACACGCACCGGGCCATGTTTTTGAATTGCCTCCATCGCCATTAATTTTCCGATATGGGGATCGCCGCCGCCGCCCGTGCCAAGGACAGCCGCACCTACCGCAATATATTCCACTGCTTTTTCATCCAATATATGTAATCCCGTTGTGTTCTTCATGTTGTCATCCTTTCTGGCTAAATACCTTTCCTACTAGCCACTGCACAATAAATGCAAAAATAAATCCATCCAGTGCCGGAACCTGCGTCATCTGGAACAGACCTAAACCATCTGGAGCAGCCGTTGTCATGTATGAGAAAAAGCTCGAAACGGCCCATACAATAAGCGAACGCAGAACCCAGTTTTTATTTTTATCCAGTCCGTCAAATGTAAATTTCGATTTGTTTACAAATAAATATTCAGCAGTATATATGCCGCCGATCGGTGAGATCAGCATCGTAATAAAGGTAAGAAATGATAGGAAATTATCGTATATACCAAAGACTGCTAGTAAAGTGGCGAGTAATCCGGCAACAATGGTAATGACAGGTTTAGGTATTCGTGAAAATACTACGGAAAAGCCAAGGGATGCCGAATACAAATTGTTCGTATTGGTTGTCCATTGCGCTAGCGTCAACACGATGATCGCAGGGAGCCCAAGACCGATTGTAAGGAAAATACCTGTAAGATCACTGGTATCCATCACCCGGGACAGGAAGATAGCGATCACCGTCATAAAACTGTTCCCTACAAAAAAACCTACAAAAGCAGCCGTTATCGCATGTTTAGGTGTGCGTGCCCAACGAGCAATGTCCGGTGATAACACCGTACCTACAATAAAAATACCGATGACTAGCGATATCGCTGTTCCCATCGGAAGCGGCGTTCCGCTGATCGGTTCCCAGATCGCTGTAGTCCCATTGAATCTAAATGACATAAACAATGCGATCAAAATAAAGATAACGAGCAATGGTACAGACCAAACACTCAGTCTTTCAATGGAACGGTATCCCCATATCGCAGTTGACATCATAAGAACCCCGCCAATGAAAGAAAGAAGTCCGAGTGACAAATTTATACCCCATAAATCCTGAAAAGCAGTCTGCATATTGGAAGCAAAAAAACCAGCCTGTACACCAAACCAACCCAGTGACGATATACCCAGCACAATGGATACGATCCGTGCGCCGATGTTACCGAACAAAAACCGACTGATCATAGCGGTAGAAAGACCCGTTTTAGCACCAACATAAGCACACATTGCACCGATGAGACCGAGAATCAGAGAGCCAACAAACGTCGCCGTAAGTGAGCTCGACAGGTTCATTCCAGCCCCAAGTTCCGCACCAAGAAACATAGCCGATAGATCGATCCCGATGGCGATCCATACAAACGCCATGGATAACCACTTTTTACGCAAATGCTGCGGCACTGGCTCCCGCTCAAAATCTTCAATTTTACCGCTGTTCATGCTGCTTTCAATTACACTTTTGGCTTCACTCATCTATGACTCCCCCTGTTGATTTAACTCCTAAACGAAAGCTGCCTGCTGGGCACCTCTCCAGAACATGGAAAAAGCACTCTCCAGTTTGCGCTCAAACACTTCCTTGGAATTGTAATAGAAAAACTGCATGCTTAGCCCATCCATCAAGTTCAAAAAAGCATCCACGAGGGGTTGTACTGGCTGATCTGGTATGGAACCCTCTTCCATCCCTTGCAGCATAAATTGTTCAATTGTCTTTGACAGCAGCTGGTCTGAATCTGCAAAAGCCTCCTCAATTCCGTCTTTCAGAAAAGAGGGTGGAAACAACAGAGTACGGAGAACGAACAGGTTCGTTTCTCGGCTTTTAACGGAAAATTGATATTGTCTTAACAGCACTCCGTATAAATTCGCTTTGGCCTTCACCGTATCTCCGTCGCCTGACAGCTCCTGAATGAATAAGTTATATGCTTGCATCGCTTCCTTAAAAGCCGTAATAAACAAGTCCTCTTTATTCTCATAAAAAGCGTATATTGCAGGTGTCTTCACCCCAACCGCTTTTGCAATTTCAGACAATGCCGTACCGTCATACCCCTTCTCTCCGAAGAGCAGCATGGCTGCTTCCTTCAACTTGTTTCTGGTCATGAAATCGTCACATCCTAATTTTTAATTAACGTTAATTAAGTGGATTATACGACTTGTTGTATAAAAATTCAATACACATGTTAACTATTCTTTATGTAAGAGAGTGCTATTACTCCTAAAAACAGACAAAAGAAAAGACACGATAATCTATCGTGCCTTCTCAATAAAATATATTTTAAGAGTCGATCTGCTCTTTTATGATTAAGTATCCCTAATTTCCTACTTCTCAATTTTCCCGATACTAACGAGTAAATATCCAGGAAAAAAACTTTTCTCCATTTCCGTCAATCCCTCATACCAATTACGAATCACATTTTTTATAGACGCCGAATCGGGAACAAAATCAAGAAAATCTAAACTGTTGATAAAACCAATATCTGTTTCCTCCAGCAGGGTGATCCCGCTTTGAACAAATTCAGACTGTAATGTAGTTACAGGTTCCTCGACCCCATACATCCAGGTCCCTTGAGCCTCGGCATATTCCTTTCCGATTCGATAGGGCAAACATTTTGAATAAGGAGTCAAAATAAGAATAGTGCCCCCATCTTTTGTACAACGTGACATTTCTTTGAGAATGGTCACTTTTTCATCGAACGTAAAGTGTTCAAGAACACCAGCATTCCAAGTCAGATCATAATGATTGCTAGGAGCCTGTAAGTTTCGGATATCAGATAAGACAAAGGTTCCCTCACAATTCACTTGTTGAAAGGCAGCCCGACTATTTTCTAAAGCTCTTTCTGAATAATCAACTAAAGTTACATGTGCACCTTCCATGGCTAGGCGCAATGAGATTTTGCCCGTTCCCGATCCTGCCTCCAAAACTTCCTTCCCTTTGAAATCGTCCAAATACCCGCATATCGTCTCAAAAATAGTCTGACTCAATGAATCCCAATGATACGATACCTCGCGAGACCAGAGCCGATCCCATACTGCTTTTTGTTCATCCACTATTTATTCACTCCTAACGAAGACGGCGGTAATATTTTGTGAAGAAGAGTATCAAAAGCGGAAGGATTTTGATGAATGTTTGATAATCTTTTCAAGCCATATGCTCCATATTGAAGAATTAGCCCTTGTTCGTTTAGGGCAAAATCTACATGTTTATCAGGAAGAGTCATTCGCTGTGCCAGCGTGGCATGATACACCCACGATTTCAAACAACATTTCGGCCGCCAATTGGTCCGTGTCCCCATATAATAGCAATATCCCAATAGTAAACTGTCGTCCTCGTAACCTTGTTTACCCTGTAAAAAACGAGTATCATAGCCGCCAATTTCACGTAGAATACTTGATTTATGAATGACTGGATGGACAAATCCCTCTACCATTTCATCGCGATTCAATTGCTTTAATAAATTTATCAAATCTGCATTATTATCAGGAACGGATGTAACATGACGAATAGGTTGCAGTTCACCATTCCTCGTTACAATTCCTGGAGAAACCATCGGTTCGTCAGAACTTGCTAAATAATCAAGCAACGGATCATACCAATTCGGCGGAAAAACCATATCCACATGAATTTCAGAGATATATTCAGCTTCATTATGATGTTCCCAAATGTACTCAAAACAGGTTTGCCTGGCTCTGGCAATCCCTACATTCTCGCCGGCTCCCAAAACAACTCCTGGCACACCGCAAGAACGAAGCATGGAGGCAACTTGCTCATTATTTAAACCTCCTTGGTTATATAGCACAACGAAACAATCTTCGGAAAGTCGCAAGCTCTCAAAACATCGTATGACCATGCTCACATCGTTATCACTTAATTCACCGCGGATCAGTAAAGGCATCGTATGAACAATCTTCATATTAAGTACTCCTATCTCTTTATTCGATCCACGGGATCAGCTTCGGGTTATCATCTAATATCGATACGTACTGCTCCTTCCACCCATATATCCCATCTGGATCGAGCTGCATGTATCTGTGATATTTTTCTAAACGGTGCTCGGGTTGGGCCCAGCCATAATGCTTCAAGCGAAGTTCCGATAGACGATGGGGTATTTCGAATACATTCTCCGGAAACCGGCCACAGTGCTGTGGAGTTTCCTTCCATTTATATACAAAATCATTCTGATATCGGATCAAGAAAGGTCGATAAGTTAAATGGGATCTCCACAGATGGTCATCTCGATACTCATTTTCGTTCCAAAAATCATAGAGCCGAAAACAGAACATGTGAGCCTCGTCTTGTTGTATTAATTGACGAATCTCCAAGGCAAACTTGCTCTCAAACATTTCGTCCGCATCGAGATTCAGAATCCAATCAGGATCCGTTTTTAATGTTTCTTCCCATTGTTGCTTTCGTAAATCTACTTCGTTATTAAACTTCGATATTCCATTACTGATAAGCCGTACTGGGATTCCCTTTAGAACATCGAGACATATGTCGACCGTGTTATCTGTACTTCCGTCATCGATGATAACTGCCTCATCAATATATTTCCGGTGCTCTTCTAGCACTCTTCTTAGATAGCGGTTCCCTTCATTCTTGACCACCATGGTAAGCGTTAATTTCTCACGTCCCTTTTTTGTGGAGGAAATCGTCACTTTCTTCGGGCTGTCAAGTAATAACTCTATATCCAGAAGGCCATGATCTCCCCCTGTTTCTTGTTTAAATGCTTCAACCCCAGCAAAGTCAGATTCCCGATAAATATGATAGGCTGGAAAATGAGTATCCACATGTAAGGAATACCCGAGTGCTGAAGCACGAACACAGAAATGTCGGTCTTCTCCCCAAAAAGAAAGGTTCTTAATCGGTTTGAAATTCACTCCACAGAGCATTGCTTGACGGCTAATCAGTGTACAGGCCCCTAACCCACCTACCTCGTATACTCCCGGAACCTTCAGTTGAGATTTAAATAGTTCGTAACGTTTAGCAATTTCCTCATCCGTTAATTTTTCTCCGCGCTGTTGTTCCCATAATGTGTACTCATCTCGTAGCCATACTTGAGGCTCAGGCATCGAGTTCGTCTGCCAGGAAGTCCAAAATATTTCTGAAATGATATCTTTTTCAGAAGCGATCAATTGTTCAACCGTTTCGGAATGTAAAAGCAAATCAGAATCAACCAAAAACAAATAGTCATACTTCTCATCAATCGCATGTTGAATCATCAAATTTTTAAAATCGGCTACTTTCCAAACGAGTTGTTCATTCCATGAATGCGTGTAGTCATTACGAATATATTCATCACGCTTATTGGATGGTTGTATCGTTGTACGTTCAACCCTTTTTGCAAATTCTCCTAATAATCGGCTAGCTCGATCATCCTGATTGTCATCAATAAAAAAATAACCAAATTCCATATGGTCCGTTTTCAAACGAAACAAGGAATTCAAAAACTCCCGTAAAATTGCAGGTTTTTGATGAATCGGACTGCCGATCAACACCCGTATTTTATCCTCTTGAAGATCCTCTTCAGCTTCTTCATCATTATTTATTTTCAAGACAGATTCCAAATACTTTTTATTATGCAAGATACTGGCGTCATTCGGTCGATAGGTTCGGGCAATCTCGTTATGGCGATAAGCCAACTCGTATTCATTTATTTTGTCATAACACACACATAGCTGTAGATGAGGCAGCCACGTCGAATAGACTGAATTATGAAACCCAGCATACTCGCTCGGCTGATCTAACTCTGCAGCTAATTTATACCAATAAATAGATGTGTGAATGTTGTTCTGATTTAAGAAATGAATTCCTAGCCGACAGCAAAATTCGGCACGCGGGCTATCATATTGAAGCGAGCGCAGACAAGATTCTAAACTCCGTTCCTGATCACCAAGTTCATGATAACAGTCTGCAAGCTTTCCGCAGGATGAAATATTATCTTCAATCCACCCTTTACCGGTCGTAAGAAATTTTTCATAAAAACGTATCGCTTTTTCGTACATACGATGGTCAACGAGTTCATTAGCAAAGTAATATAAATCTCGGGGTGAAAATTCTTCTCCTTGAAGCAAACGATTTTCGTAAATTCTAAGATTTCGGTCACTATCGTGGTGGAGACTACTATGAGTGACCGAAACATCACTATTCAAAATATTTCCCCAGACCTCAAGGTATTCATGAACAGAACCGATCCACTTAAAGTTATTCGTCCTCTTTACAAGACGGTTCCGTCTAACAGAGGAAGTTAAGTTTCCGAATTCGTCAAAAGCCAATAAATAATTCATCGTAACAGAATCAATTGTAGGGTCTAACGTTTGTTTCAGGTCGATAAATCTCTTGCGATCTTCATCTTTTAGAACGTCGTCCGCATCGAGCCAGAAAATATATTCCTTTGTGGCTTGCTGAAAAGCAAAATTACGTGCTGCTGCAAAGTCATCCACCCATTCAAAATCGAAAACATGATCCGTGTATTTACGTAAGATCTCTTTCGTGCCGTCTGTCGATCCTGTATCGACCAGAATGATTTCGTCAACGATATCGTGAACGGAGTTTAGGCATCGATCGATGCAGTCCTCTTCATTTTTCACAATCATACATAGGCTTATAGAAATCAATTCGCTCACCTCAATACAGATATATTCCAGGGCAAGTGCCTATGTGAATTGACAAGCCATTTTTTATCTGGTCTTTATCGTGGGCGACTTCATTCTTATCACAATTTCAATCGTGCTTCTAAGAAATAATCCCAAATAAGATGAACCCAATCGTATTAATAGCCAGATTAGCAAACATGTGAACCATCCAAGAAGAGTAGATATTTCCATTTCTCTCATTGATCCAGTTAAAAAACAAGCCTGCAACAAACAAACTAACAATGAGCAGAACAAATAGTGGGATGGAAAACCAGCTTGTCATGATCGCAATATGATATAGGGCAAAAGCTCCTGCACTAAATACATAAGCGAACTTTCTACCTAACCGCTCCTTTAACGTAAAAAAAGCAAAGCCCCGAAAGAAAAACTCTTCTAACAGAGAATTCACTACGGAAATATACAGAGCGACCCATATAAAGTTACCCGCATCAACTCCCATATTATTTTGCAATGCCCCCGTTACCTGAGAAAAATCAAAGAAAGGTCCAATTAGGAAATAGGCTCCCAAAATGAAAATAAAGACACCGAGCCCCATTAGTAAAGCTCTCACCATGCCGCGTTTCTCAAATGTAAACAAAGAATGAAATAAATCCTTCTTCGTTACAAGCGCATATCCCACAGGTAATGTGAGAAAAAGAATGAGTTTGATGATCGATTTGACTGCATAATCTGGACGAATAACCGCATCAATGATACTCATCACTGCACAGCTTACGATGATAATGACAATAACAGGTAAAGCGCCTCTTAATGATTTCATTACAGAACTCCTTATAATTAAATTCGATTAGATCCTACATCACTTCTCTATGGAGTATTTTTCCTAACCATGATATATTTTCACTATTCGCCTTTTTAGCCAAGTCTCTTTTTGTGTTTACGCTTATTTATTTTATATGAAAGCCTCTCACCTTCAGAGTCTTTAATCATATCATTCGATGGAGGCAACTATGATTAAATTACGTACTTTTCTTATCCTTACATTTACCTCATTTGTTATTCTATTAACGGCCGTACTAGGAATCTTGCTTAGCAATCGTTCTGCGGAAAATCTACAAAATGAGATTGGCCAGTCACTTTCAAGTATAGCTTACCAAATGTCAGACAAACTAGATAACTTCATGTGGTCCCGAACAGGTGAAGTTGAAATTTTGGCAGCTATGGCAGCTCTTGAACAAAATGTGGGTATTTCAGAAACCCAGAAATTACTCACTCAATTAAAAGCAAGTTTCCCGTCTTTTTCTTGGGTCGGTTTCATGAACAACCAAGGGGACGTACTAGCTGCAACGGATGGAATCTTAGTTGGAACCAACATTTCCGAACGTCCTGTCTTCAAAGAAGGAATTAAAGGGAAATTTATTGGAGATGTACATGAGGGGGTCCTTCTATCTAAATTACTTCCGAATCCAAGCGGAGAGCCCTTACAATTCGTTGACATCAGTTTACCTGTAACAGGCAAAGACGGTAAAACGATCGGGGTACTCGCAGCTCACTTAAGCTGGGAATGGTCAAAGGAAGTCCAAAGAACCATACTTGAACCACAGAAAGACCATATTCAAGATTTAGAACTATTCATTATTAGTAAAAAGGACAGTACGGTGCTCCTCGGGCCGCAGAACATGGTCGGTGAAAAACTAGACATTGACAGCGTAAAAAGAGGTCAAAGCGGTGAGAATGACTGGAAAATCGAGAAATGGCCTGATGGAAAAAGTTATCTTACTGGCTATGCCTATGGAGATGGCTATCTGAATTACGAAGGCTTAGGCTGGACCGTTCTTGTCAGACAACCGGAAGAGATTGCCTTTTCCTCGATGGAAGATATGATTCAGAATTTCTTTTTAACAGGTTTTATTGCATCCATTATTTTTGCTATCATTGGCTCAATTCTGGCAGAGACCATATCCAGACCCATTCGCGGCATCACTTCTGCAGCAGATCGACTTCGCTCAGGCGGGAATGTTACACTCCCAGAATACAAAGGTTTTAAAGAGATTCATAGTCTCTCCACGTCTCTTCGAAGTTTAGTGGAATCATTGAGTCGTTCGGAGTCGGCACTTGGCGACATGAAACTTCTAGCGGAACAAGACCAATTGACAGGTCTTCCAAATCGTATCGCACTGGAGCGTTACCTAGAGAATACAATTGAACAACTAGATCCACACTCGGAGACACTTGCTTTTATGTACATTGATCTAGACGGCTTTAAAAAGGTGAATGATACATTAGGTCATCAAGTAGGAGATCTGCTTTTGCAAAAAGTCGCTCAAAGACTATTGGAGGTAACAAAAGCAGGTAATATCACGGTGCGACTAGGTGGGGATGAGTTTTTACTTATTCTTCGTTCATCGAAGACCGATTCCTATCAACTCGCTAGAGAAACGGCTGAGGAAATTATTGATTTGATCAATAAACCTTATATTGTAGATTTAAACCATGTGTCTATCGGCTGCAGTATTGGTGCAGCGTTCTACCCTATGCACGATCAGAATGTAGGCAACATTATTCGAATTGCGGATGAGTGTTTGTATCGATCGAAGCAATCCGGTAAGAACCGAGTCACCTTTTATGAAGAGACGAATCAATAGTAATTCTTCGGTCTATCTTCGATTTTTAAAATAGGTTAAAAATGCGGTCAAGCAGACATTCTGCTCGGCCGCATTTTTTTAACCGGATAGTAATGAAAGTGTGGCATTGTACTCTACCAACTTTTTCGCTGCCAACCCTCTTGACGTTCTTCCCGAAATCTTTGTACCCATTCTTCAGCAACGTCATCAGCTATTCGGCTCAAAGCAGGAGGAGAGACCTTTACATTATCCCCTGGGATGCCTAGGAACTCGATTACATTCATCACCGTTCCCTCATAGTCAAGAATGAAATCCTCGTACACAATCGTCATTGGGATGATATTTTCCTCAGAGAAAAATGCTTCCATAGCCGCCTCACGAATAGAGCATTCTATAAACAAATGATTAATCGCATCAAAATTATATTTATCTGCAATATCACTTTCTTGCGGCTTCTCTCCGTATTGTCTATGCCACTCTCCTGACACGATTGCACGCCACCATGACACAGCTAATCTCACTTTGTTTCTTCGTGTCATATAGATGTGCTTCGTACAATTCGGAAAAGCAGTACGCCATACTTCAGCCTGAGTTGCAGTTTCTGGGATATCATAAAGATTTCTAAAACGCTGGATCCATTCCGCATTGAGAGAAGTCTTGACCCCAAAAACGCCGTTTGGTGTGGTGCCTGCCTCCCACATTTTTTCAACATCTTCTTTGCTGATCTTATCCGGGTCTCTTCCATTCATCCATTCACCAGGATTTCCTGCTACTCCAGTGGATTCAAGGGCATAGTTTAATAAAGTACTTCCCGTACGCTGTGAAAACCAAATCGTATAACTTAGTTCAGGTGGCTTCATAAAGCTTCATTCCCTTCTCTACCCGAGAAATTGTCCACTTGATTGTATTCGCTTACAACTATGAAAGCAATACATAGCACACCACCAAAATAGCTATATTATTTCTTTACCTAACGTAATACAGCTCCTGACTATTTCCTATTTATTTAGATAGTGAATATTCTTCTAAAATGGCATCAATTGTTCTCTTTGCATGCACAGCAATCGCTTGATCCTTATCTTTATAAGTGATTAACGCTTTCCATAACGCCCAGCCTCTTGCTCTATTCCAAGTACCCTTATCACAACCAAGTGAATGATAGAAGGTTGTTCTATTTTCCTGGTCGAAGAATGTCCATGCTATTGCATAGTCACAAGATGGATCTCCAATGCCAAGGACGCCAAAGTCGATTACCGCACAGAGTTTTCCGTCTTTCACAAGAAGATTTCCAGGTGCTATATCTCCATGGACCCATACACTATCCTTTTGCCACTTGGACTCTAAAGCGATGGACCAAATTTCCTTTAATTTATCTGTTGGTAACTCTGTCTTAAGCATCTCAAGAGCCGTTTGTGTTTCTTTATCATAAACAGACAACAGGCCACCTCTATAGAAGTTGTGCTTCCCAGCCACAGGGCCGCCTGAAGTATCAATTGCTTGTAATTCAAGTAGAAACTTTGCCAAGTCATTCGCAAACCGATTTAAATCGTTAACCCTGTCATAGTGAACCGTTTCTCCTTCAATCCATTCATTAATAGACCAAGGATAGGGATAATCCAGCGTAGGTTCCCCTTTTTCTAATGGTGTGGATATTGGCAAAGTGAGATGTGGCCGCAGTTTGGGTAGCCAATGTAATTCTTTATCAACCTGCGGAGCATAATGGGCTTCACTCGGCATCCTGACCGTCATACGATCTCCTAAGTGAAAGGTTCGGTTATCATGACCGCTCTTCTCAACAGGTTTAATCGGCAGATCAGACCATTTAGCAAACTGCGCATTTATCAGCTTTCGTACTAATTCAGCATTAATATCGACCATCATTATTTCTCCTTTTATATACATATTTTACGAGATTTGACCATCATAGCCTCTAATTAAACATTACTGAGCATTACACCACTCATTGAAAAATTGTGCTACAGATTTATATCTATCATCTCGATTTGGTCTGACAGCCCTCAGTGCAACATCGTATAAATCCAGGCTCCCTTCCCATTTCGAAAAAGAACGATCAAGTTCTCCACCGATCAGGCTAAAGGCCATGGCTCCCATATTAAATACATTTGTAATTTCATCAATCGTAGCACCAAGTTCGAACTCCTCAGGAGACATAAATCTCGATGAACCCCAAAGTCTTCCCATTTCATTAATAAACGGTTTCTTCTGATATACGTCAATATCACATATTTTTGTTGTATTCGAATGGAAGTCATATAGAATGCTCCCATCATAAAAATCAATTGCAACGTAGCCCTTTTTCTCAACATTCACATGAAATGAAAATAGGCTGTTAAGTGATTGTAATCGTAACTCTATCGGTAATTGTCGATGACGATAAAATGGAGAACGTGGATCATTGTATTTTGCTGGAGGTGGAAATGACCAGTGAGGATGCAGACATTCCCCGTTAAACCACTCAAATACTAGCGCGTATCCATCCTCTATCTCATAATGATCCGTTAATCTGATTACATGTTCATGAGATAAATCTTTATAGATAGGTACAGCTTGTTTTAAGCGGATGACAGCTTCCCTAGGGTCTCCCGAATATTCTAATGTCTGAGCTCCTGCATATTTAACAAATTTCTTAGTTCCGCCCTGTTGTATACCGAATGAGATATTTCCTGAATCTTGTTTATCAAAAACTCGAAAAACAGTGCCCATTTCTTTTAACCATTCGAAATTTTTATTTTTCTTTAATTGAAATGACACTTGGTCTAGGTTGACCATTATTGGATCATTCATGAGGTCCCTCCACATTTTCGATTACAATAGGTATTCACTTTTTATTCATTCTACCTATTACAAATTTGTCTTTACCGCATGCACAATTAGTGACACAAAGCCTAATTCCGTTCCTTGATCTCTATGATCAAACCGTAATGAACGATAAATGAACCCCATCTCTGGATTCCACTCCTTATAATGGAATTGTCCATCTTCATCGCAAAACTCAAGTAAGTTCACCTTAAATCCTGCTTCCTCGAACATGCTGCTTAACGTTTTATAGTTATGTACGATCTTGTGACTGGTAGCCTGATAATCTTTGGGACCAGGTCCCCGATTTTCACTACATTTTGAATTCCTATATAAACTTCTATTAAAAGCTTGTTACGGATCGTGATTTTTACTTAATTAACCTTCACACCCTCAAAATCCTCTATCTTTGAAGAAACAGCCTATTCCTGCTGTTCTTCGGTTCATAAATTGAAATAATTATCAATTCACTATTCAGATCCCTCTATTCTCTATATCATGAAAATAAGAAAAGTGATTCTGAAATATAAATGTATAAAATGAGTAAAACAAACAAAAGTTTAAAGTATAGTTTATGATTTGCGATTCAGAAAGGGGCATCGAATGGCATCTGTAGAAATTGAAGACATCCGTAAGCAATTACCCAATTGGGTCAAGGCGAGTGTGCCATATGCTTCCAGTGGCAAAGTCGCCTCCTATATTCCCGAGTTATCAAAAGCACCTTATGATGCCTTAGGTATTACCCTTCTCAACACCAATGGAGAATTTGCTTCTGCTGGAAGTTGCGAGATGAATTTTACCATGCAAAGTATTTCCAAAGTATTTACACTAGTACTCGCTCTAATGGACAATGGAGAAGAAGAAGTTTTCAGTAAAGTCGGTATGGAACCTACGGGAGATAATTTCAACTCTATGCTTAAACTTGAACTGGTTCGACCTGGCATCCCCTTCAATCCACTCATTAACGCGGGAGCGATTACGGTATCTTCCTTAATTCATGGTAGCAGCCAAGAAGAAAAATCGGAGAGAATTCTTCATTTTTTCAAAGAACTTGCAGGTAATGACAATCTGAAGTGCGACACAGATGTCTTTCGTTCCGAATTAGATACCGGTCATTTGAACCGATCGATTGCATACTTTTTAAAGGGAAACGGGGTTCTTAGTGGCAACGTGGAAGAAGTTCTCGATATATACTTCCGCCATTGTTCGATAGTAGTCAATTGCGCAGATTTGGCCCGCATGTCATTAGTTCTCGCTTGCGACGGCACAGATCCCTTAACAGGCAAAGTACTGATACCTCGAAGATTTGTCCAAATCGCGAAGACATTCATGACGACATGTGGAATGTACAATGCTTCAGGAGAATTTGCCATTCAGGTTGGTTTACCTGCCAAAAGCGGTGTATCTGGCGGCGTACTGGCTCTTGTTCCAGGTCGTTATGGTATCGGCGTGGTAGGTCCTGCTCTCAACGACAAAGGGAATAGTCAGGCAGGAGTGTACTTGCTCGAGACCCTCTCGAGGGAAGTGAATTGGAGTATGTTCTAGCAAAAAAAATCCGCATTTTTAAAATGCGGATTTTTTGTATTAGTTAGCTGCATAAAAAGTTTATATGTTTTCCTGTTTTAATGCATCAATAATGTTTTCTTTTTTCACTTTTGAACTGGAGTACAGCATAGCTGCACTTACGATGCAAAAAACACCAACGATGACGTACACTATACTCACCCAAGGCAGTGAGAATCCAAAGGAAAAGCTGTTCATCATGGATCTGTGGATCAAATACATCACGACTACACTAATTGGAAGTCCGTATAGCAGTGACTTTATTCCATAAAAAATACTTTCATAGTTTATCATTTTATTAAATCCCTTTGGTGTCATCCCCATCGATTTCAGCATAGCAAACTCTCGCTTCCGCAGTGATATACTGGTTGAAATCGTGTTGAAGATATTGGCTACCGATATCGAGGTAATTAACACAATAAAACCATAAGTGAAAATTGACATTAACATGACCATTTGTTCTTCTTGTTGTCTATTTTGATACACATTAAATACATAGACATTTCTCTCTTTCATTTCCTCAATGGACTGCTGTGTCGCCAATGGATCTGTACTATTCAAGTAGAGATTATTTTGAATATCTTTACTCATTTCGTCATTCGTTAGTTGATCCAAAACTTGTTCAGAGACAATGAGGTTGATTCCACCAATCATAGCAGAATGAACGCCCATAGGAAGTTGATCTGTTGTAGTTACGACTTCTACAGGGTTCAAATTCGTCTCTTTATTTGTATCCCAATCTGTATAGATCAAATCGATCGTTTGTCCAACCTTCGTATGAATCGCCTTCGTTTCAACATATTTCCCTGCTGCCTCATCTTCATAGGTGCTCGTATCAACCACAATCGCAGCATATTTCTTCGGGTCGATCAGCTGTTCATAATCTGCCCCAACCGATTTTGCATAGGCTCTCATTGCCTTTTCATCTAACGCATTAATTTGAACATAGTAAGGATATTTTCCGTCTTTTAGAATACTGTTATCTATCTGTATCGACTCTTTCAATTCTGCAGCTATATCTGCTTCATCAATCCAGGAGTTCACACTCAGTATTTTGACCCTACTCGTTTCGGTGACGTTAGGTAAGTTAGATATCGATTTAGTTAGCTGATTAATCTTTCCATTGTTCTGATTGTCCATGAGGACTTGGATATCGTAATTCACGCCACTTTGCGAAAGATCAATTGACCTTTTCATATTAGAAGTAAAAGAGGTCACTGCTAAAAACAGAACAATGCTAATCACAAGTGAAAAAACAGTAGCTTGATATCTTCGTTTATTTCTCTTTAAGTTCTTAAGTCCAATTTCAGCTTCGAATCCGAATATTTTACGAATCAGCTTCGAAGTTTTTACCGCTTTACCAGTAAGTTTTACATCCGTTGTCTGCCGAATCGCATCAATTGCAGAGATTTTCGAAGCTTTTCTCGCAGGAATATAGGTTGATATGAAAATGGTCAGCATGGATACAGCGATAGCGATGAGTAGAGAAAATGGTGTAACTACCAAAGTTAAATGTTCTGTAATTCCTAATACGTCTTGAATCATCGAGTTAATAAACATGAAGGTAATTCCTATTCCTACGATCCCGCAAATGATGCCAATAGGAATGCTTAATACGCCGATCACCATTCCCTCAAAAAACACTGAGTTTCTTTTCTGTCTTTTCGTTGCACCCACACTGGACAGCATACCTAAATGACGTGCTCGCTCTGAGACAGAAATAGCAAACGCATTGTAGATTAAGGATACCGAGCCAATAATAATAACCACCATAATGATCGTTGACAATGAGAGTAGCGTATTGCGTAACCCATCATTATTCGTCACTCCATAATAACGTAACAAACTGCTATTAAATGAAACGGTCTCGATGTTATGTTTCTTTGCTAATTGTTCTGCATGTTCGTATAAGGAACTTGTCACCTTATTTAAAACAACAGAGACTGTGAATTTATCCTCCGCTGACATCAAACTTTGATCCACATAACTAAGGACGGTGTATCCTGGAGACCATGTAGGTTCCCATGTCGGCCGTTTGATAATACCTACAACTGTGTATGTTGCAGTTTCTTGATTGATCAGCTTCTCAGTGACTTGATCATCTACGATACGTAATCGTTCCGTCTGAGTCAGTATCTGTTCATTACCTTCATGATCCTTCGTGAAACGTTCGCCAACCTCGAGGGTTAAAGAATCACCGATCTTATAAGCTACTTTCGCGTTCGAAGCAATCTCTTCGGAGATCACCACTTCATTGTTTGTTTGCGGGAGTCTCCCCTCAATTAGTTCAATGGGAAAATTCTGAAAACCTTGATTATTATACTCCTTAATAAACAAATACGGTTTATTGTCATTCTGACTCCCTTTTAATGGAGCATAGCCAAGATCATTTGAAATCACGAACGCTTTTGTATCATCATCCGCTCTGATCGCTTCAAGCTGAGCTTTATTTACATCCTTATATTGGACATGCCATTCGCCATTCGTTGAAATACTCTGCTTCTTCATTAATTCCATAAAAGAAACACCAAGTGTTGCAACTGCCGTAACCATGGCTACGGAAATAATGACCCCAATAATGGTCACCAGCGTTCTTCGTTTATTTTGCTTCAAATGCCTTATCGTTAATTTATTGACAATGTTCACGGACGAATCACCTCATCTTTAGCGACCCTTCCATCTTCAATAGTAATGACTCTATCCGCTTGTAGTGCAATCCGTTCATCATGAGTAATTACGATCAGTGTCTGATTATAGGTTTTATTAAACATTTTTAATAAATCTATAATATCACTGCTGTTCTTACTATCTAGATTACCGGTAGGTTCATCAGCGAGCATGATTGAAGGATTACTGATCAGCGCTCTACCGATCGATACTCTTTGCTGTTGGCCGCCCGACAGCTGATTCGGAAGATGATGTAAACGATTTTCTAGATTTAACAGCTTTACCGTATCCGCAAACTGCTTCTGATCCACTTTATGTTCATCAAGTAGCAACGGAAGTGTAATATTTTCTTCTACTGTCAGCACCGGTATCAAGTTATAGAACTGATAAATGAGACCGATTTGTCTGCGCCTAAAGATCGCGAGCTGTGTTTCATCTAAGTTGTAAATGTCCGTGTTATCTATGAAAACTTTGCCACTCGTCGGCCGATCTACGCCGCCGAGCAAGTGAAGCATGGTCGATTTTCCGGAGCCGGAGGGTCCAATAATTGCGACGAACTCGCCTTTTTTAATTGTAAAAGAAACATCATCGAGCGCTTTAACCGCGGTTTCGCCTTTCCCATATGTTTTAGACAGATGTTCAATCTTTAAAATATCCATTGTAAGACCTCCATTTGGTGATGAGATCAGTATATCTGTCTACCATGACTCTCAAGTGACTCTTAAGTGACATTCTAGTCACTTCATGATTTTGTATTTTATATCACCGTTTATATGACTTGCTTATAAAGTTTAATATGAAACTCAGTGCCCTGTCCGCTCTCACTCTTTACATCAATCGTCCCATTCTGCCCTGTAATAATGCTTTGCGATAATGCAAGTCCAATACCCACACTGTCTTCGCTAGCATGCTTCCCTTTATAGAATCGTTTGAAAATATAAGGAATATCTTCTTTCGGAATTCCCTTGCCATTATCAGCAATGATCATCTCCGTAAAAAGCGCATTCTCAGAAAAAGAAATCGTGATCTCTCCACCGATCGGTGTATGATCCACACTATTTTTTAGAATATTGATGATCGCTTCGGCCGTCCAATTCAGGTCGCCAACGAACGTTGAGGTGTCATCCCCGTTAATCATAATTTTTTGATCCTTAATATCCATAGGAATCAGCATGGGGTCCAATGATTTTTGGATCAGTTCATTCACCTGAATTCGATCTTTCTTGAATTGTATCGTTCCTGCATCTATTTTGGAGAACTTTAATAAAGCAGACACAAGCCATCCTATACGTTCAAGTTGAATGCTAATATTCCGAGTGAATTCCATTCTTTTCTCTACATTCAGTTCGGGGTCACTTAATAAATCCGCCATTACGGTCATGGAAGTAAGCGGTGTTTTGAGCTGATGAGAGATATCGGAGATTGCATTGGTGAGTTTTACTTTATCTTCTTGCAAAAGGGATCTTTGTTCCGATAACATGAGTGTCACCTTATAAATGTCGTTCTTCAGAATGCTAAGCTCACCTTCCTGATTATCACGGACATCAAGCGAATAGTTTCCACTAGAAATTTGCCGCAGATAACTGGAGAGCTTCTCTATTTGCCTATATCTATGTCGGGTAAATAATAAACTGCTACCGACCAGTAGAACGCAAGTAACAAAGGTAAGCACCACCGCACCTAGCGAAATCATATTAGCTGCGCTGATCGCTACAAGACTGATCGATATCAACGTGAGCAGCAACATTTTAATTTCTCTATTTCGAAGCAAGCTAATCACCCACCTTATATCCTAAACCACGCACGGTCTTAATTAGTGTAGGCTCTTGCGGATGATCCTCTAACTTTTCCCTTAACCTTTTGATATAAACGGATAATGTATTATCATTCACGAATTCGCCTGCTACATCCCAGATCCGCTCAAGCAGCTGATTTCTTGAAAGGACTTGTCCAACATGATTCGCAAAGATGAGTAGTAACCGGTACTCTAGTGCCGTCAGCAGTACTTCATCCCCATTTTTATACACTTTTCCTTCCAGCGTATTAATCCGGATCTGGTCCATTTCGATAATGGATTGTGTCTGCGTTTGTTTCTGATATCGGCGTAAAACAGATTTGATACGCGAGAGCAACTCCCGAATTCGGAATGGTTTCGTAATGTAATCATCTGCTCCCATATCGAGTCCCATCACAACATTGACTTCATCATCGATCGCCGTTAAAAAAATAACGGGAATATCACTTCGCTCTTTCACGATTTTACACAGTTCATATCCGCTTCCATCGGGAAGAGTTAGGTCAAAAATACATAAGGTAAGCCCCGTTAGCTGCTCATGTAATACCGTTTTGGCAGAAGTAGCATCATGACAAAGAATGGTTTGAAAGTGATCTTGCTGCAACGAATATTCAAGTCCTGATGCGATGGTTCTATCGTCCTCCACAAGTAAAATCTTCATTTGATAATCATCCTAACTTTAAATTAGTCCAAAACGTTCCGATGATCATTCTCTCATAATTGCAGATATATACCAAATTGCATATTAAGAAGTATTGGCTCCTTACCAATAAATTTACTCCCGCGTATATACAGTGGTTTTCCGAGTGAAAAGGATATACAATAGCACTAATATGGAAAACATTACATAATAACTGATTGTTTATTTGTATGAACGGCAGTAACAATAGAGGAGGTTACTTTTGGGAAATATACATTCTTACTTTAAAATCACATCATTCATGTTTGTTCTCTTGATCCTAGTATCATGTAGTCAAAAAATGGATCAAGACTACTTTGATTCATTGGTGAACGCGATGCAAGAATCGAGCATCCGGCTAGAAACAAATGAGCCTACCATTAATACCACTGCCTTTGCCTATACTCCTGAAGAGAATCGGTTTTACCTAGGAATAACTTTTAAAGAGAATCAAGTTCCATCCTCCCAACAACAAAAAGCCATGTACGAAAAGTTTTTATCTGAAGCAGCAGGAGCTACTTCCATTACGAATTGGAAAGAAGCTCTACAAACTTATAATGTTACTTTTGAACAATTACTCCCGGATAACAAGAGAAAGACACTCGCAGTAAAACAAGAAAACTCACAAATCATTGAAATTAAAAACTAAAGAAATCAAAAAAGCTGTTGTCATCATGACAACAGCTTCACTTTAGCATTATTTCTTTCGCACAGCCTCAAACGTAATCATTTGACCTGCTTCAGAAGGTTTCTTCTCGTAATCATAATCAGCTGAGCACTTCAATTCACAGAAACCAATATCCTCTAAGACAAATGTAAATTCCTCTATCCCATACCAACGTAACGCGAATCGCTGCAACTCACTTTGAATCAATTGGCCTTTTCTCCATTTCTCATATTTAATATGAGATACGGTATTTTGACGAAGCCAATCGATTTCAGTAGATTTACTTTCCATTGTAATCCCATCTCCATCCGGCAGCGAAAAAACGGAAGTTGAAACTTCACCTGTTCTCCAGTCATTCGGTAAAATGAGATCAACAATCAGCCGTCCGCCTGGAACAAGATGATCGTAAAAACACTTTAATGCTGCCAGTGAATCTTCCCGCTTTTCGATCAAGCAGAAAGAACCAGTAGGGATAATAATCGCCTCATAATGAAACGGTAAGGAAAAATCCTGCAACTCACCTTCATATAAATTAGGATGGAGTCCTCTTTCATCACAGTTCTTACGACAAGAACTCAACATTTCAGGAGAGTAGTCAATTCCATCAACCGTGTGTCCAGTCTCAAGGAGTGGAATAAGTACACGTCCCGTGCCAACTGCGGCTTCAAGAATCCGTCCGTGACAATTTTTTAATCGTTCCTGATAATATTCAATATCCCCATCCAAAGAATACCCCACAGGTTTTGTAAGATTATAGACCTCTGTACAAAGAGCACTGTAATAACTAAACATAAACTACATTCCTCCGTTTTTATGTACGGAAGATGTGTACAATATTAACCCTTCCGTACCTTCATTTTTAATCTTTGGCTTGGATTAACAGAGCAGACTGTCATAGCAAATCACTCGCTTTCTGAAATGGATAAAAAGATTGTATACTGCACATTTTTACTAAGCAAGATATTTTCCACTAAATTAAAATAAAAAAATCGTATCTGAGCCTACATACCTCAGATACGACTAACGAGTATATTTTCCTCATACTTGATCGATAAATAAAAGGTTTCGATAAATATACTTTGTGGATTTATACTTAAAAGTCAGGGATATTCCTGCTCCCTCTAAATCCATGTTTACCGAAATAAGTGCTGGAGTTCGAACTAGAGAACGAACCATACACCTTACGAGTTTTTCATTCCGATTGCTCACTGCCTTCGATAATTTCATTGCAAAATCACGATTCATCGCAAGCTTACAGTAGAATGGCAGCACGGCGCGAGCTATGCCACGGTGTACCTTGGTTTGAAACGTAAACCGAGCTGTTCCTGGAATAATGGTAGTGCCATTGGAAAATTCCAATTGAGGATTCATAACTGGAAAACCAACAAAATACCCGATGCCATTAGAACCGATGGATAACCCCTTCGCCTTAGGAGAAACCTTCGTTAACAATCTTACCATCTCATCCAGATCTGTTGTGACAACAGCTTTGCTCCATCGTTGCGCATATTTTCTGTTGAACGCAATCGCTCGATAAAAAGGGATCATAATTCTAGCAGTATTTTGCAGCACCCGTGTCGGTACAAATCCTTGCACATTTTGTTGGAGTTTCTTCTTTCCCATAGGCATATCCCCCTGAATGTACTAGGTTGATCTTACCTATAGTCTATGTATCCATAACCAAGCTGACTGGGCTGAAGTAAACAAATAATAAACCAATTTGTTTCTTTTATACTGTATTAGACTGACATCACATACTGATCTCTTGAATTAACCGAGGAAGCCACTCTTCCAGCGAGTCAAACTCAAACCCCGCCTTTTGTGCAAGTTTGGTATTCATATACCAAGGGGCTGAAATCCCGAATGGGGAAGCGTGCTCTTTCTCTGTATCGGACTGAATACGCGCCTTCTTTCCTGTTGCCTGTTCAATGAGATGAATTAACCTTTCGAGTTGAACTGTACCGTTTGAGGCTGCGTTAACTGGACCTGTAATGTCGCTATCCTTTAACCACCCCAGAAAACGTGCCGCTTCCGAGGAATGGATAAACCCGAGATCTGCCTTTACATTGGGTATACCTATCGGTAATTCCTGCTGTACATGTTCAACATGGAAATGAAGACGCTTCGTGTAATCATGCGGACCTAATACGATCGGGAAGCGGACACATACTACAGGGAATGAGGCTTTTTGCATAAACACTGCTTCAGCTTGTCTTTTCCCTTCCTGGTAACTGACTTGATCTTTTCCTTTATATTCGACCGGATAGGTATAAGGATCAAAATCTTTTTCCTTAAAACCACCCTCACCCTGCTCTCCTGCCTCATAGACGGAAAGACTTGAAGTGAAAATATATCGTTTGACTCCTTCAAAATGTTGTACTGCTTTCTGTGCATCTTCGGCGGAGTAGCAAATGTTATCGTATACGACATCCCAGTTCTCCAGCTTAGCAGCAAGTGCCAAAGCATTATCATCTTCTCGATCCAGAATGAGATGCTTCACTTCCGGTCCGAACGGAAACGGATTGTTCCCTCTGCTAGCAACCGTGATTTCTACATCACTTTGATCTAGCAAAAACTCCACCAGAGATTTACCGAAAAAACGGGTTCCACCAAACACTAATACCTTATCACTCATAACTTATCCCTCCCAAATCCTAATTTATATTAAATCCCAAGACTGACCACTACTCTATTAGTAAACGATGAAATGAGCTAAAAAGATACGTACAAGACTATTTTTTTATCCCTGTGCATATTTAAAATTTGGAAAACAAATGATAACAGATATTGGAGTTCGTCTGGAGGGTATTCGAGTGAATGTATTGCAAAAGTTAAACCATCATTTTAATAACAACGCAGATTACTTTAATGTGAATATTACATTGAAAGGGACTCGTGTGCATTTAATTGGACTCACTTCTTTGGTGGATCTGCCAAGAACAATAACCTTACTCAAACTGCAGACCACAGAAATGGATGAGGTAAAAACAAACGCGCCTTCATTGCTGAATCCAACAAATCACAAAACGAATTTCGATATAGATTCCCTTATATCAAGCATCCTCCTGGGAAACGTACTTATTTGTGATCCTGTGAGCAATACTTACAATACTTTTAACCCGATTAAGAAGGAAGTAACCCGGTCCATTGAAGGACCCATCACAGAAAATGCACTGTTTGGCTCAGGTAGTTCTTTCCTCGAAGATGTTCATACGAATGTAGGAATTCTTCGTAAACATGTAACTGATCCTTATCTAAAGGTTCAGTCTTTCTCGGTAGGAACGAACCAGCCAAAGACACTGATTTTAGTTTACATTGAAAATCGGGTAAAGCCGGAACTGCTCAAAAATATACAGACGAAAATAGAAGCTGGATTATCCCAAAATGTAGATCACCTGCAGCATTTACAAAAGATGATTCATTCCTCTTCCTGGACATTTTTACCGAAATTCAATTCAACGGAACTTCCTCAAAACGCGGCCCAAGCTTTAAATCAAGGAAAAGCAATTCTTATGTTAGACCGATTTCCATTAGCTTTGATTCTTCCAAGTCTAATCGGTGATATGTTCTGTTTGACAGATGATCACAATTATTCATTGCCCTTTATGATTCTGATTCGGACTCTCAGGGTTATGGGAGTACTCATTGCAGTCCTTATTCCTGGACTTTATGTTGCCCTTGTATCTGTTAATCCAGAGGTATTGAGATTTGAACTTGCCCTTTCGGTGGCGAATAGTAGACAAGGTGTTCCTTACCCTGCCTTAGTTGAAACCTTGTTACTCATCATCGTTCTAGAGCTCATTTTGGAAGCCAGTGTACGTTTACCAAAAAGTGTCGGACCTACAATTACGATGGTGGGCGGAATTATCCTTGGACAAGCTGCTGTTACAGCGAAACTAGTCAGCAGTCTGCTCATCATTATTCTAGCCGGCACAACCATTGCCTCCTCAACTGTAGTGGGCTTTGAAAATACGATTGCGATAAGGGCCTTTAAATATTTATTAATTGGTCTCGCCGCTATTTACGGAATGTTAGGCATTCTTGCAGGTATTGTCTTGATCTGTACCTATATGGGAAGTCAGACCAGCTTAGGGGTTCCCTATCTGTCATTGCCTAAAATCAATCAAAGGAATGGACGTTAAATGGATAGAAAGGGTTTTCCAGCCGCAGTCCTATATGTGATTTGCCAATTGGGCCTTGTCTTCTTTCTATACCCAGCCGATTTGATCGGAAGTATGGAAACAGGTCATTCCCTTGGGATTTTACTAGGAATACTCGTACACTTTCTTATGATCACGATCTATATAAAAGGATTGAATCTTGCTAAACGTAAAGATGTTCTCGAAATCTTTTCTAACACGAGTCGAATTTTAGCTTGGATTTGTTTACTGCCTGTCTTTTTTTACACTGCATCTGCGTTCATCATTACTATTCGAGCTTATTCAGAAATGCTGATCCTTGTATTTTTACCCAATACTCCCGTCTGGGCCATCTTGCTCTTACTCATCACCATATCTTGCATTATCGTTTTGCAAGGGATACAGAGCATGGCCAGAACAGCTCTGCTTGCAGGTGTATTATTTATCCTGCCAATCGTGTTTGTACTTTGCTTATCTTTTCAAAATGCAGATTGGCGCTTTGCGCTGCCACTTGTCGACCGTTATCAAACTTTTTTCGTGAGTGATAACCTGTATCAGACGAGTTTATCCGTCTTTGCTGGTGGCTTTTTGTTTTTGGGTTTTCTTCCATCTTCAATGGACATCCGTATTCGTAAAATTTGGTACGTAAACCTGCTCATGCTACCCATGTACTTCTTGTCTGTATATCTCCCCTTACTGACTTTTGGGCAGGCTTCCGCCAAACTTTATGAATTTCCTGTCCTTATGACTATTGATACGTTAAATATTACTTGGTTAATGTTTGACCGAGCTACGATCTTTTTCCTGCTTAGTATAGTAGGCTTAGCCATACTATTTATGGGTATATGTCTGTGGATGCTGGGAGTGATGATGAAACGTGCTATCCCACTGATCCCCACCTCGTATATCATTGTCGGTTTGACTGTAGTCTTATTCTGTATCTCTGTTGCAATTCCGAACTGGGTATATTTACGAAATTTCCAAACCTATCTTGCCCCGCTAAGACTCTACGTTCTGTTAGGCGTCCCACTGTTGACGCTTTGGCTCGGCTTAAGATTGAAGCGCAAAAACAGTCGTAAAACGAATCGTAAGACAGAGGTGATATAATTTGAACTCTCACTTAAAAATACGCTCTTCATTACGACGGATTGCCATCCTCATCCTCGTTTTCCCTCTGCTTAGCGGCTGCTGGGATATTAAAGATATTAATCACAGGTCCCTGCCGGTCATGATGGGAATATCATTAACAGATGAGCATAAATACAAAGTGTTTCTAGATATCCCTTCTACAGGAGAAACAGGTTCCGTCAACATTGTTTCGGAAACAGGCGAAACGATCAATGACATTATAGACCGAATTAGTATGAATATGGAGTCCCAAGTCGATCTACTACATCTGAAAATTATTCTAGTGGATAAAAGTTTTGCACAAGATGGAATGGATGACATTATCTCTGGATTCATGCGTTCAAGGAACATTTCTTCCAAAACACTCCTTGTCATCAGTGATGAAAGTTTGGATGATTTTTTTGGTATAATTGCAAATAAACCGGAACAAACCGGAAATTCAATTTACGATTTTTTCGAGAAAAATGCAGGTTGGAATCCCCAAATGACAGATACACGGATCTGGCAAGTTTTCCGTAGTATTCATTCTTACACTAGAGACGTAGTCGTACCTATCGTTCGAGCAGGCAAGTCGACAAACTTCACTTATCTAGGTTCTGCCATCATCAAAAACGGGAAAATGCAGGGACAACTCACAGCGCCGGAGACGTTGATGACAAATGCCTATTATGGGGAAAGTGTTCATGGCAAGATCGAAGTCATGGATGAAGCTACGGTTCAGATCATGAGCAATGAATTATCACATAAAACTTGGATGAAGGACGATCAGCCTTTTATACGCAGTTCCATGAAATTAAAAGTGACCATATTAGAGACCAAAGGCCATCCCAGCGAAGAAGATATCAAAAAAAACCTAGAAAAAATGCTAAAGCTGCGTCTCAAAAATGTTTTGCAAAAATCGATAGCGAATGAAGCTGACATTTTGGCGATTGGACAGCTGTTCAGGACACAACTTCCCCGTGCTGAATTAAGAAAGTGGAGAGAAAAATATTATCCTCATCTGGATTATGAACTTGAGGTAAAGACAATTATTGAGAATAGAGGAAATCTCAAATCCCTATAATAAAAAAGCAGAGAGAATTAGTTGCATTCCCTCTGCTTACGATCTAATTGTATTTAGTTAGGATCTATCGTCTAGACAACTCTTTTCCGTTGATCGCCCGACTCTTTGAGTCCAGGAATCCGCTCATCTTTTCTAGCTCGAAGAGACAGAAGGAAACATAAGAACAGGACGATACCAGCAGAAACGTAAGGGAAGTTCAGATTAACATCAAACAGAACACCGGCAACAACGGGACCTAAAATATTCCCCATGCTTGTAAATGCCGAGTTGAGACCTGCCACGTAACCTTGTTGCTCCATAGCCATTTTGGACATCTGCGTACTGATCGTCGGCCTAAGAATATCAATGGCCAGAAATACGATAAATGTAACGAGCAGAATCATCCAATACTCGTGAACAAAGAGCGTAAGGACGATGAAAAGTCCTGCCATGAATAAACAGAAGGAAACGACGTTCTTCTCACCAAACTTGTTCAGAATCCAACCAAATACCGTAATCTGAACAACAGCACCTGCAATGGATCCAAACGTAATAATAATAGCTATATCTTTTGCGCTAAAACCGAATTTATGATCTACAAACAATCCAAATACGGTTTCGTAATTCGCAAGTCCAAATGATGCCACGAGTACTATAATGAGTGCAAGAAAATAAGGTTCACGATAAGAATAGGCAAGCTGGGTAAACAGGTTTTGTTTCGGTAACTTTACAGCTTCTTTTTGCTGTTCCAATTGTGGCTTAGATTCCGGCAGAACTAGCATAGTGATGATTGCCGCCACCGTACCAGCCACAGCTGCTGCATAAAAAGGAACCCTGATCCCAAACTCAGCGATAAATCCACCGATTCCAGGTCCAATAATAAATCCTGTAGTAATCGCAGCATTGATGAATCCCATTCCTTTACCGCGTTCTTCACCTGTAGTTACATCTGCCGTATAAGCCATTACCGCTGGCATGATGAGTGCAGCTCCAATACCGCCAAGCATTCTAGCCGCAAACAGGAAAAATGGAGTATTACTAAGTCCAAACATAAGCTCGGATACGGCAAAAACGAGCATACCAATGACGATAATTTTTTTACGGCCCCAAGTATCTGAGAGCCTTCCCGCCAGAGGCGAGAAAAGCAGTTGTGTAAATGAAAATGCAGCAACAAGAAGACCTACTACACTTCCACTGATATGCAGTACATCCATATAGGTTGGCATAATCGGAACGACAAGTCCTATCCCCATGAATACCAGAAAGATGTTTAGCATGAGCAGCAGTATAGCTCCTCTGTTCCTTAACATTAAAGACATATTTCTTATCCTCCATCATGTAAAATCATACGTTGTTAACTTTCTATTATTGTTTGCTTTTCTTGATTACTTGATTAATTTTTTCCATTGTATTCGTCATATGAACTAGATCTTCTATTTCAATTTTGGAATAATATTTCTCAATCATTTGAGCATCAATTTCTTCTAGTGTCGCAATAAACTGTTTTCCTTTTTCACCTAGGACAATAAAAGATTCCCGTCTGTTATCTTGGTTCACAATCTTCGTGATCATCTCTTGCTGCTCTAGCTTCGTCAGTACTTGGCTCACGGCACTTTTCGTAATATCAAATTCATGAGCAATTTGTGCTGCAGTCAATCGATCACGACTGGATATATAAATCAGGACGACTTCCTGTTGAGAAGTGAGATGAAAATCATCCAATTCTTTGACTTCTTTCGTAATAAGTACATTAAACTCATCAAGCATCCGATTCATATTCTTTACTACTTTTCGATACTCATTCAAAAGCATTCTCATCTCCCTTCCGTTAGTTTAGTTAACTTAACTAAATCATATTATATCCCGAAGCGGTTACTTGTCAACTCCTGTTGATACGTAATGTTTGGATAGATACGTGGGTTGAATGAATGATGTAATACGTAGATAGATGCTGGATTGGATTTTATTGTTTTGAATTTTTCATACGTTGAAATAAGATAATATTTGTTAGTTACTCCAGTATCATATTGTTATTGCTAAAAAACAGGTTTGTCATAATGACAAACCTGTTTATCGTTCTATTGTGAACTTTTCATCATCTTAATTTATTAGTTCATTTCGTTCGAAGACTTTTAGGGCGTAAATCAGTCCAATTTGCCTCAATGTATTGCTGACATGAGCTTCGGCTCTCCGTACCATACACAATCATCCATCCCCCTGGCACTTCGATTTCTTCCGGCCACATAGAATACTGTTCCTCTTCGTTCATCAGGACAACAAAATTACCGTTCGGACGATCAAGCAGATTTGCCACCTTATTCACTCCTTTTATATTATCGTTAATACCGTTTAGTACACTCGGCTAGACTGTAAATGATAACGAAGTTTTTCGGCAACGATGGGTCCCATCTCGGATAATGGAATTGGCTGACACATATCTTTATGCCGACAATGAATATTGTGTTTTTCCATCTTTCCTTTCATGTAAGGCTTCCACGCATCGGGTGAAATGGGTTCAAACCAATCCGGAATAATCGTGGATCTGAAAAATAATACATCCCCCTGATATTGACCTGGCTTGTATTCCCCGAGAAGTCGTACCGAATTCACATAGGTTTCTTTCAAATTGAGTATCGTTTCCTCCGTTAGACTGGCTATTGCACTGCCGTCCCTTTTAAGGATTTCCATTGCTCCTGCCATCGTCAGTTTCTCATCGATCATATCCGGATCATACCCACCCAGAGCCAAAAGGGCGATTAAAGCTTCCTCTTCGTCTGGGCCTTTCCCTAGCGGCAGAAAATGTCCAGGATAGGCATCAAACATACACAATAATGCTACCTCTTCCCCTTGCGATTCCAATAATACGGCCATGGCGTGGGCAACATTCCCTCCAAGGGACCAACCGAGTAGATGATAAGGTCCATGAGGCTGAATCTCTCTAATGAGCTGAGTATATCCCTCAGCCATTTCCTCAAGTGTAGAAGGAAGCGTTGTTTTCTGGCCTATTCCTTTAGCCTGAAGACCATAGAGAGGAATATCAGAAGGAAGTGATTTCATAAGTCCCGCATAACACCAGCTCAGTCCACCTGCTGGATGAATGCAAAATAACGGGTTTCCCTCTCCTTTTTTTCGAAGCGGCAGCAAGGAATCTAGCGCATTTTGCTCTCCCCCCGTTTCCAGTCGTTCATACAGAGCTGCAACTGTTGGGGCTTCAAACAAAATTCCAATATTTAGCTCGGCACCAAGTGAATCCCGAATACGGCTCATGAGCTGGGCTGCTAGTAGCGAATGCCCGCCAAGATCGAAAAATCCATCATGGATCCCCACTCTGTCCACAGAGAGAACTTCAGCAAAAAGATCACAAAGCACTTCTTCCTGAGGGTTTCTTGGACCTTGATAATGATGCGATGTCCCATACTCAGGGGCGGGTAATTTGTTTCGATCTAGTTTACCGTTATTGGTTAACGGGAGTTCGTTCATAACAACACAGGCCGATGGAATCATATAATCCGGAAGGTTACGGGCTGCATGCCGTTTCAACTCAGCCAGTTCAGGATGAGCACCAAGTGCAGGGACAAGGTAAGCAACGAGACGTTTATCTCCTGGGTTGTCTTCTCGAGCAATTACAGCAGCCTGTTCTATGGAAGGATGATGAATCAGAACACTTTCAATCTCACCCAGTTCAATTCGGAATCCGCGAATCTTTACCTGCTGATCTGCTCTCCCCATATAATGAAGTGTTCCATCATGATTCTTTCTTGCAAGATCTCCGGTACGGTACATCCTGCCTCCTGCAAAAGGATTGGCGATAAACCGCTCTGCTGTCAGTACCGGTTTGCCTAAGTAACCTCGAGCAAGTCCTGCTCCGGCTACATACATCTCCCCTGTTACTCCTACAGGTACAGGTTGTAAATAATCATCAAGGACGTATACCCTAAGATCTTTGATTGCCTCTCCTATGTTACTTGAGGCTTCTCTTTCCGCATCGATTTGTCTTAACGCCTTATAAGTGACATGGACTGTTGTTTCCGTTATTCCATACATGTTGACGAGTGTGGGCGCATGGTCCGGATGTCTTGCATACCAAGAATCCAATCTTGAAATTTCCAGTGCCTCACCGCCAAAAATAACATAACGAAGCTGTATACTCGCTGACGAATCCGGCATATCCTGATCTGCTTGCATCAACTGATAAAAAGCAGATGGCGTCTGATTAAGCACCGTCACTCTCTCGCGAACAAGCAGTTCTAAAAAGTCGGCAGGAGAACGCCGAATGAGATCAGGAACGATAACGAGCTTTCCACCATACAGTAAGGCACCCCATATTTCCCATACCGAAAAGTCAAAAGCATAGGAGTGAAAGAGTGTCCAGACATCCCTTTCATTAAACTGATAGTCTTGTTCTGTCGTTCGAAGAAGCCTGACTACATTCTGATGAGGAATGATAACTCCTTTCGGTTGACCCGTTGATCCAGAAGTATAGATAATGTAAGCACTGTTTTGTGAATGAAGCTTATCCTTCTTTCCATCTACAGAATCACTATCCATGTATAAATTTGCTGCGGATTCATCACCTAACTCGTCCATAGTAGCCCGGTTATCTAGAACAAGGATCTCCGTTCCGCTAGCTATGTTGCTGAACTGAGTCAGATGCTCCTGCATTGTAATTAAGCAAACGGGCTTCGCGTCTAGCATCATATAATCAATTCGCTCTGCAGGGTATGCTGGATCAAGAGGTAGATACACTCCTCCAGACTTGATTATCGCCAGAATAGATACGATCATATCAACCGATCTGGATATCGCGAGTGCAACTACTTTCTCAGGACCTACCCCTGCACGAACCAGAAGGCGGGCCAGTTGATTGGCTCTCTCGTTCAGTTCCTGATAAGTAACATTCTCCTGATCAAAAGTCACCGCAATGTTTCGTGGTGTCTCCTTCACCTGATTCTCAAACCATTCAGCAAGGGTCGACTCTTGTATCTCTTGTCCAGCCCCGCCCCCTTGATGAAGTAGAGACTGTTTCTCTTCCTCATTCATAATCGGAATGTAGTCAATCAACTGATCAGGTCTTTTGACTGCATGTTCTAACAGAAGAATATAACGATCCGCCATTTTTTGAACGGTATCTTCAGAATAGAGATCTTTACTGAATTCTAGAAATCCTCGGATACCATCTGGTGAACCAGAATCCGTACGATATTCTCTCAATTCTAGCGTTAGATCAAACTTAGAAGAATCGGTGTGTGCCAGTTCAAGCTTTGTCTCAATACCTGATAATGATAGTTTAGGTTCCTCTGTATTTTGAAAAGCAAACATGATTTGAAACAAAGGATGTCTTGATTTTAATCGTGGCGGATTCAATTGTTGTGTGAGCCGCTCAAAAGGAATATCCTGATGCTTGTACGCCGCAAGATCTGTTTCACGAACCCGCTCAATAAGTTCCCTAAATGTTGGATTTCCTGATGTATCGGTTCGGACAACAAGCGTATTCACAAACAAGCCTATTATATCGCTAAGCTGATCATCGTTTCGTCCAGCAACCGGTGTACCAAGCGGAATATCGTGCCCTGCACCTAACCGGCTTAACAAAGCTGTAAACCCAGCTTGCAGGACCATGAATAGGCTGCTTTTGCAATCTTTTGCAAGGAAATCAAGTTGTTCATGCAAATCTTTACTGAATTCCAGCGATACGATTCCTCCCTGGAAGCTGGGACTCGCTGGTCTTGGGAAGTCTTTCATGATGGGAAGTTCTTCGGGTAGATCAGCTAATTGACGAGTCCAGTACTGTAATTGCTCCTCCAAATACGCCTCAGATTCCCCAGTTGTTTCAAGCCAGCGTTCCTGCCACAATGCGTAATCCGCATATTGAACAGGAAGGGATTTGTATACAGGAACCTCTCCTCTACATCGCGCTTCATAGGCGAAGGACAAATCCTCAGCAAGTGGTGTCAAAGACCACCCATCTCCGGCGATATGATGCAAGAGTAGAACCAAAACACTTTTTTCAGGATGAATGACCAACAAATCAGCACGAATAGCAGGTTCCTTAGATAATGAAAAAGAATATCGAATGACTTCCTTCACTTTAGCCTCTATTTCATCTAGTGAAATCTCTGTCACTGTAAACGGAATCGAAACGTCGTTTGGATCAAGTATGAATTGCTTTGCTGTGCCGCTATTTTCAGGGAAAATTGTCCGAAGCGACTCATGCCTAAAAGCCAAATCATTCATGGCCATTTTCAGTGCTTCCACCTGCAAGAGACCCTGGGTTTCAATTACAAGTGGAATATTATAGGCACTGTTCGGCCCTTCCAGACGATCAAGAAACCACAGTCGTTTTTGAGCAAAGGATAACGGAATCTCACTTGGTCTTTCTTCCCGCTTGATAGCTGGGCGAGCATGAGTAACATCATCTAATTTCTTAGCGAGTTTTGCTACCGTTGGTGCCTCAAACAGATCTGCTAATGACAAGTCCTTAGTAAAAACACCGCGTATACGCATGGATAACCGCGCCGCAAGTAAGGAATGTCCGCCTAAATCAAAGAAATTATCATCGATTCCCACTCTTGGCAGCTGTAGTATATCTGCAAACAACTCACATAAAAGTTCTTCTTGTGGTGTTCTCGCTAGCCGCAATGACGTTAGAGAAGCAAAGTTTGGATCAGGCAGCGCTTTTCGGTCCAGCTTTGCATTGGGGGTCAGCGGAAGTTCATTCATGAACATGATTGCAGCGGGAATCATATAATCTGGCAATCGTTCTCCAGCATAACTGCGCAGCTCGGAGGACGTAACTGAGACGCTTTCTTGGTCCAAGACAACATAAGCAACAAGTCTGCTTTCACCTGATTCGTCTGTTTTTGATATAACAGCTGCCTGCGCTAAACTAGGATGCTGCATAAGGATGGACTCAATCTCCCCTAGTTCGATCCGATAACCGCGAATTTTGACTTGATGATCACTTCGTCCCGCATACTGCAGCGTTCCATCTGGAAGCCATCTAGCCAAATCCCCAGTATCATACATCCTAGTTCCTTTTGAACAAAAAGGGTTCGCGATAAACCGTTCTGCCGTAAGGGAATAACGATTCAAATATCCTCGCGCAAGTCCTTTTCCAGCAATATATAAATTTCCAATCATACCCACAGGTACAGGATCGAACCGTTCATTTAGTACATAGACTTCGGTATTCAGGATCGGCCTACCGATGACTGGTATCGATTTTTCCGAGACATGAATCGGCATTGCTGTAGACCAAATCGTTGTCTCCGTAGGTCCGTATAAATTCACTACTTTACAATCCAGTCTTCCTAACTCTTGAAGTAGCTCGTTTGATAACGCTTCGCCTCCGGTCAGCACTCTTATACCTCGCACAGCGGCTGAATTGAAACGCACAAGGGATTGCCAGAGTGTTGGTGTTGCCTGAATCGTTGTTATATTGGAATTTAACATGAGTTCACCGAATAATTCCGGGTCTTGAACTGTTTTTCGGGGTGCGATCACAACACTTGCGCCTTGCAGCAAGGGAAGATAAAGTTCTAGAGCTGCGATATCAAAAGAAACCGTCGTAACGGCCAGAAGCTGGTCTGCCTCCTCCATCGGGACAAGTTCCTGCATCGACATCAGAAAATTGGTAAGCGCCAGATGATGAATGACCACCCCTTTTGGCTTTCCTGTAGAGCCGGAGGTGTAGATAACATAGGCCGGGTGAGACAGTGATATGTGCTCCGTTCTTTCTTGATCGGTGATATCTTCCTCAGAGTATTGTTTCAACTCTCTTATCATCTCAGGTCCATTAAGTGACATATTATAGACACGATCAGGAATAAATTTCTGCTCCTTCATGCCTTCTTCTGTCAGAACAATAATAGGCTGTGCATCTTCGAACATAAATTCGAGTCGCTCTTGAGGAAATTCAGGATCAAGTGGCAGATAAGCAGCTCCTGATTTCATGACTGCAAGCAAAGCAATCAGGAGGTCCTCCGACCTCCCCATCATAATGGCAACGATACGTTCCGGACCCGCACCATGCTTGATCAAGTGTCTCGCAAGCCTGTTCGCCTTGTGATCCACTTCTTCATAGCTCATTTTTACGTTGTTATAAGTAACTGCTGTGCGCTTACAGCAACATTCCGCTTGTCTCTCCCACAAACTTGTTAGGTGAATTTCAACTCCCTCTTTATACGTATCATTCCAAGAAGTAACGAGTTTTTCTCGCTCTCCAGGAAGAAAGAGGGATACATTTGATATTCGTTGCTCCGGTTCCCTCGCCATTCGTTCCAAAAATATAGAAAGTCTTCGTAAATGTATCTCTAACTCTTCTTCACTGTATAATATCGGGTTCGCATCTACATTCAGTGTAAGATCTCTGCCATCTGCCGTTCCATAGATATGAAAAGAGAGATCTTCCGTGGGTCCTGAACTAATATTGTGAATAGTGCCTGATGTTGTGTCCCCCCAAGGTAGAATTGAAGAAAATGGCATAATATTAAGAAGTGGACCGAACAATTTCCTCTGATTCCATCCGAGACCGAGTTCTCTCCTTAGCTCTTCATGCCGGTAAGATTGATGTTTCTTGATTTCCCTTGTTTCTTCTAAAACGTTTCTTACAATCTCGCTGCAGCTCATCTTCGACTGCATACTTACTTGAAGAGGAATGATGTTCATCATCATTCCTGGATAATTGTATGAAGCTGCGCCCGACCTGTTCATTACTGGCAAACCAAAACTAATCTTTTCTTTTCCCGTATAAAGGTACATGTATCCTGATATTCCGGCGATAAGCACCTCCGTCCAGTTCGCTCTCAACTTCTTGGCTGCGGCTATCAACTGATCACATAAATTCTCTTCGAAGGAGAACGACTTGCGAATCACATAATTCGAGGAACCCGCTGTACGGTCTGCTAATGTAGGTACTTCTATGTCTGGAGTGCATCGGCTCAGCCAAAATGAGCGATCCACTTCTTTACGTCCACTGCTTTGATACAGATCTTCTACTTCAAGAACGTTCTGGATGGAGCTAAATCTACAGTCCGGGACTGGCTTTCCTTGCGACCGTGCTGTATAAATCTCAGCGGCTCTTCGCATAAGAAGAGAGACACCGTAACCATCGGTCACAATATGATGCATTCGTTGATACCAGTAATATCTGTTATGACCTACAATGAACAAAACTTCTTTATACATTGGCCCTTCCTGAAGCTGAACTGGTGTACGAATGTCCATTTGCATCCAGTTTTGTGCAGATCCATGAGGATTGGTAAGTTCCGATACATCGATAATTTCTATTTCAGAAGGATGTGATAATTCATACGGGACCTGGTATGGTCCCTCTTCTCTTTCTTCAAAGAGCAGAGGGACTGTTTTTGCTTCCAACAACATTTGCTGAACAGCTTCCTTGAATAGTTCCACATCCAGATGCCCTCGAATGTCAACATACTCAGCGGTATTATATATTGGATTTTTAGGATCCAGCTGCTGAGCATACCATATGCCTGACTGGGCTTCTGTGAGAGGATAGCCAAATAATGATGAATGGTTCGTCATTTACGTTGCCTCCTTACTTCAGCAAATAATCCAAATTAGGTGGATTTACATCAGCAGACGGAATGATTGTTACCCGGCTTTGATCTTGCCCATTGCTATCTGCATTTAACAAGTCACACCAATCAAGCAAAGTCGGTTTCTCTAACAGATCTATAAAATTAATATCTTTCCCCTGTGCTCGCCACTGCTCTACCAAATTCATAATTCGAATGGAATCGAGCCCCAGCATCGTTACGTCTTCATCAACAGAAATCTCAGTTTCAGGCATATAAAGCAAATTCGCAATTACTGTTCGCAGGGACTCTGGTGTCACGATTGGGTGAACCTTCTCATCGTCTATTTCAGTCGTTGCAGTTGATTCAAAGTTCAGTTGTGCTACAATTTCTGCTGTTGTTAACGTATATGCGCACCGCTCAGAAGCATATTTCAAAGCTTGTAAATGATAATCTTTTGAAAAATCAGCTAGTGCATCTGCTACAAAAAAGGGCTGGATCTCCTGCATAAAAGCTTCTGCAGCCGTCAACATACAACCAATATGGGCGTAAATGCCGCAAATCATGATTTGATCTCTGCCTGTACTTCTAATGATGGACAGCAGATCGGTTTTTTGAAAAGCGCTGTACCTCCATTTGGTAAGTAACATGTCCTGTTCTGCCGGAGCAAGGGAAGGAATAATACGTTGTTCTTCGGGATCATCCCCAATGCCATTTCCCCAGAAATCCAGAAGCAGTCCTCTTTCTTCTTGTGTCTGGCCACCAGGCTGAGCCGTATAGATAACAGGAATAGAGAGCTGATGAGCAGTTTTGCGCAGCCAATGAATATGCTCGACTAATTCAGTAACAGGAGAATCTCCCTGATAGGCTTCAATGAAATATTGCTGCATATCATGAATAAGGAGTACCATTCTGGATGGATCTGCTTTCCAGTTCACTTTGTTCTCTGGTAAATCTGTACGTAAAGGCATAGTGTAGGAAGTAATCGTTGGAATTGCCATGTCAAATCATCCTTTCTGGGTAGATCATCTAATGGGTTGGTTGTTTCTTTCCAGATGGAGCTTGTCAGCAATTTGTGTGCGCAGCCCTTTTTTACTCACCTTCCCAACAGCTGTCATCGGAAAGGAAGAGACGAATTCGAATCGATCCGGAATCTTATAGGCAGCAAGCCCTCTTTTTTCTAAAAAACGGCGAAGTTCGCGTATTCCGGGTCGCTTTTGCTGTTCTTCTCTTACTATGATAAAGGCGCAGATTCTTTCTCCAAGGAAATCATCCGGCATGGATACCACCGCAACATCGTAAAGTTCTTTATGCGCTAGTAAGTGATTTTCTACTTCTTCTGCCGCTACTTTTTCTCCGCCGCGGTTAATCTGGTCCTTGGCACGTCCCGTAACGATTAGGTTGCCTTCTGGAGTCACACGTGCGAGATCTCCTGTTCGATAAAATCCGTCCGGTGTAAACGAGCGCCGATTATGTTCTTCCGCCTTGTAATAACCCCTAATTGTGTACGGTCCCCTAGTCAACAGATGCCCCGTCTCTCCAATCTCCACATCCTTGTCCTCTTCATCCACAATTCGAACTTCATCCGCAGGAGAGATAGGTCTGCCTTGGGTGCGAACAATCACGTGCTCGGGATCTCCTAACCTTGTGTAGTTGACTAGACCTTCAGCCATACCAAATACTTGCTGTAGAACACAATCAAATGCATTGTTCAGCTTGATGGCTGCTGCTTCCGAAAAAGCCGCACCTCCTACCTGAAGTACCTCAAGAGAAGACAAGTCCTCTTTACGAGACTTTTTCGCATCGATCCACACCATCGCAAGCGGCGGAACCAGTGCCGTAATGGTTACCTTTTCTTTCTCAATGAGCGCAAAAGCCTCCTCGGGGCTTCCCCCTTCAGCCATAACGACCGTTCCACCTGCATAAAGTGTGCCGAGAACCCCCGGCGAGCTGAGCGGAAAATTATGAGCAGCGGGTAGAACTGCCATGTAGACACTTTTTTCACTTAGACCGCATATTTCAGCACTTCCATGTAAGCTATAGATGTAATCATCATGTGTTCTCGGGATCAGCTTTGGTAATCCAGTACTTCCTCCGCTTAGCTGGAGAAACGCTACCTCTCCCGCCTGAGTCTCTGAGAATGTAACCGAGGCAGGGTCAGCATATAAGCTCCTAAGTGATTGAAATCCTAACGGTTCCCCTACCACGAAGACATGCTTGATGGTGGAAACCGCATGCTGTAACTCAGCAGCCATTTTGCGGTAATCGTATCCTCCATACATGTCTTGAATGATGTAGGCTTTTGCTACCACGTACTCACTAATATAGAAGATCTCACTTTGCCGGTGAGAAGGAAGAGCGAATACAGGTAAGGCGCCTATACGGAACAAGGCAAAAATAACGACTAGCAATTCTCCAATGTTGGGGAGCTGAACCACAATCCGATCTTCCTTTTGAATTCCTAAGTGAATTAGACCAGCTGCTAATTGCTCCACCTCTTGATGAAGATCCTCATATGTCCATCGCTTCTCACCGCTAATGATTGCCGCTTGTAACGGATACCTCTTTGCTCTCTCCGTCAGTAATTCACTAAAGGTAATCCCTTGCCAATAACCGAGATTTTTATATCGTGTTACTTCTTCCTCCGGCCACGGCATGCATCCTTCCATCATTATTGATCCCTCCTGCTCAGGGTCATCTCTTTTCTAGCTTCCTTTACACCGATGGCTTGTAAAAATGTGCCTAGCTTTGCTGCTGTCTCCGCTAGTTCATCTTCTGGCTTGGAACCTGCAACGATACCAGCACCCGCGTATAAACGCAGTTCATTCTCTTCAATCTCGGCACAGCGGATCGTTACGACCCACTCGCCATTGCCTTCCTCATCACACCATCCAATCATTCCGGTATAGTAATCTCTATCATACGTTTCTATCTTATCAATGGTCTGTTTAGCCTCCTTTGTCGGTGTTCCGCACACGGCAGGTGTCGGATGCATGGCCATCGCCAGTTCTAAAGATGTCGTCGTTGCTTCCTCCAGCACCCCCGTAATTTCAGTAGATAAATGCCACATCGTTTCCGTCGCAACAAGGGAAGGTTTCTGCGGAACATGAAGATGTTTGCAATAAGGACGAAGGGCAGCAGAAATATTCGATATGACCAGAGCATGCTCATGAAGATCTTTAGTAGAAATGAGAAGATTTTCAGCACGTTTCTGGTCCTCTATCGGGTCATCACTTCTTGGAATGGAACCAGCAAGCGGGTTGGCAGTAACTTCTATTCCAGTACGCCGAATAAGAAGTTCAGGACTTGCCCCCAGCAGTGTTACATTTGTCTGTGTTTGTAAATCTAAAGAAGTCACCGAAAGCGGAACACTAAACGTGTATCCCTGTGGATTCAGTCGAAGTAGTGCGGACAATATCGGCTTTATCTGTACCTTTTCGCTCGAAGTAACATGAAGTTTTCTCGACAGCACTACCTTTTCCAAATCACCTCTTTCAATGAGGCGAACCGCCTCGCTTACATCAGCCTTGTACTGCTCTTCATTTGGCACGGATGTCATTACTATTTTACTTGTGTCCAGTCCACTTTTCGTTTCATTAGGAATCTCTTCTTTACAGAGAGAGGATGTAATATGGACATTTTCACATTCATAGAGCCGGGCCTGAACATTCATATCAAAAGGAATAGCTCCCACAATCCGTCCATTCCGCTTTTTTTCACGTATCAGGGATAGAATCTCGTCTCTCTGGGTTACTCCCTCAAGTCCCTCGATTAGAGATAAAGTTCCTTCGGTAAGCATGGTATATTTCGGAGTTGCAAAAAAGAAAGACCCGGACGGTTTATAGTGCTGCAGTATTTTCCCAGCTTCTTGGTTTCTCGTTAGATGCATATCTGTACCCATGTACTTTCCTCCCTTATTTCTTGATTTGAACTACGAACTACCGCTATACACCGAGCGTTGCTCCGCCATCTACACGCAGATCACACATTGTAATTTGTTTTGCTCGATCCGATACTAGGAACGAAACTGCTTGTGCAACATCTTCTGCTTCACCCAGTTTGCCGAGCGGGATTCCAAGACGATAACTCTCTAATGACCCTGACAGGATGGAGTCTACCGTCAGATCCTCAGTCCACATGTGACGCTGCATTGCAGTATCCGTAGATCCTGGTGAAACCACATTGCACCGAATGCCATGCTGGGCAAGCTCCAAACCTAAACATTTGGTGAAATGCACTGCCGCAGCTTTGGAAGCAGCGTACGCAGACATGTTCATACGAGGCATCGCTGCCGCATTAGAACCGACCGTAATAATAACTCCCGATTTACGAGGGATCATAAGCCGGGCCACTGCTCTGCTCACATAAAAAACACCGTGTGTATTTACATCAAACACTCGTTTCCAATCTTCATCGCTGAAAAAAGCAACCGGACCTGTTTCAAGCACACCGGCCACGTTCACCAGAATATCAGGAGCTGATAACTCTGCTTGAATTTGGTCGAGTACATGATCTACAGAACTGCTTTTACTTACATCTGCAGGAAAAGCCGAAACGAGTAATCCTTCATTTTGAAATGCTTTCGCTGTGGAATAAAGTAAACGAGCGTTCTGATCTACCATGGCCACCTTGATATGTTGATTGGCGAGTTCTTTAGCCACTGCTTTCCCGATGCCTTGGGCAGCACCAGTGACGATAGCCACCTGTCCTTCCCCACTGGAAGAGCCCATATTTATTCCACCTCTTTATATTGAGAATAATTATCATCTTATTGATAACGTTTCTCATTATAGAGAATGCAATACCCATTGACCATGGATATTATCCGGTATTTTCCAACAAAAAAAGACATGCCCTTATGAAATAAAGGAATGTCTTTTCTAATACGTTAACTTTACGCTTCATTATTCGTCATAAAATAGCTCGCTCAGCATGCTCTCCTTATGGTTCATAAACTGTTTCATAATGACATAATGATCTGTTTCTTCTAGCGTAACCGTTTCAATTCCATGATCATTTAATTGATAGATAACACTGTCTGGATAAGCCATAAGAATAGGTGAATGTGTAGAAATAATGAGCTGACTGTTACGTTTTACAAGCTCATGAATACGAGCAAGCATGGACATTTGCCGGATTGGAGACAATGCGGCTTCAGGTTCGTCCAGAATATAAAGACCATACCCGCCAAATCGATTCAGAAAAGCAGAGAAAAACGATTCCCCATGGGACTGCTCATGCAACGACTTTCCACCATACGAATTTTTGAGCGGAGGATTATAGGGATTCTGCTCTTCATCAAGGATATCTATGTAAGATGCTACATTATAGTAACTTTCGGCTCGAAAGAAAAAGCCATCTCTCGGCTTAGCTCCACCTCTAACGAGTCTGATATGTTCATGAAGGATCGAATGTGTTTCCCTTGTAGCAAACTGAAAATTACGCGTTCCTCCTTCCGGATTAAATCCAGAAGCAATCGCGATAGCCTCCAGCAAGGTTGACTTTCCCATTCCATTCTCCCCTACAATATAAGTGACTTTGGGATGGAATTTCAAAGATTGTAGGTTACGAATAGCCGGGATGTTAAATGGATAGGTTTGACTAAACCGGTGATCTGCAACCGATACCTTGAGTTCTCTCAAAAAAGGACTACTTAGTAAATCATTCATATTGGTCTGCCCTCCTCCATTTTAGGGGGTAATACTTATCAACCGTATTATAACGATTTTCTGGAAAAGAAAGAAACCGCCATCGATTTAAGTAGCACTCTCTATAAAAAGAATGGTCTTCGATCGAAGTTAGTGCGAACAGCTGTCCCGATCTGGACTATAAAGAGTCATTGATCGGGTTAGCCTTGCTCCACCCAAACCGATACAGAACCTCCATTTACTTTGAAATTTCCATAACCCGAAGAATTGATGACTACTTTGTCTGTCCGGTTCCCTGTTACATCTATCCAAGTTTCACCCGCATTTTGGGTACCCACAAACATATCTTTATTACCACCTGGTCCATCTGTAATCAGTGTTGCAAGACCAGATTTTGACTTGCTTGCTAAGCCTTCACGGGTCCAGCCAATAATGTCCTGATGGTTAATGTAATCATGTTGAGTACCAAATGCATAATTTTTTCTCGCTTGTAGTAAAGGGTCAAGCTTGTCTTTCAAAGAATTAATATTATGATTAGGAATCCCGTAGTAATCACCGTAAAATACAGATGGGTAACCTTCTTCACGAGTCAATATATAAGCATAGGCCAAAGGTTTAAACCATTCATTAACCCAAGAAGTGAGGGATTGCCCTGGCTGGGTATCATGATTGTCTACAAAAGTAACCGCATGTACCGGATCCGCACCGACGAGTGTGTTTTGAGCTATTGTACGCATGTCAAAATTACCATTACTGTTTGATGCGGATTGGAACTTGTAATGTAGAGGTACATCAAAGAGAGAAACGGTTCCACCTACTTTATTCAAATAATTTTGTAGTTTGCCAAGATCTCCGCTCCAAAATTCACCTACAGTAAACATTTCTTTGCCTGTTTTCGTACGCACATTCTGTACAAAGTCTTTCATGAAACTGTATTTGATATGTTTTACTGCATCCAGACGAAAACCATCTAGCTGTAAAGTATTAGCGTACCACTCTCCCCAATTCTTAATCTCATTCACCACATCAGGATGATCAAAATCCAGATCTTCCCCCATCAAGTAATCATAGTTACCGTTTTCCGTATCTACTTCCCAGTCCCAATTCTTACCTGACATTTTGTAGACGGCTTCTTTCTTGTTGCTTTCATTCCAGCTTGTACCGTCAAAATGCTGCCATCTCCACTTGAAACTGGAATACATATTGTTACGACCTGGAAAGTCATATTTCGTCCATGCCTGAATATTGTACGTCCCTGACGTTTCTCGATTACGGTCATTCCCTGCAACCTCTACTGCATTACCAAACTCTGTACCATCACCGCCCATACGATGATTAACGACGACATCTCCATATACCTGGATTTGATTAGCATGCAACTGTGTAATCGCTTGCTGAAGTTCAGCTTTTGTGCCGTATTTGGTACGCACAGCTCCCTTCTGATTAAACTCGCCGAGATCGTATAGATCGTAAACCCCATATCCAACATCGTTTACACCTGCTTGTCCTTTGTAAGCCGGAGGAAGCCATACAGCAGTAATCCCCATGTTTTTGAGATTAGATGCATCCGCTTTCAATTTGTTCCAGTGCTGTCCTGTATTCGGTAAATACCACTCAAAATATTGCATCATCGTTCCGTTAAAGGGTTCTGCAGCAGCACTAGCTTTTATCTCAGCAGCTTCAGTGGTTGGGGTTTCAATGAGGGGAGCTAAATAGAAGCAGGTAAGCAAGAGTGCGAAAGAAGTAAACACAGAAACTAGCTTTTTGGCATGTTGGAACAAGATAAAACCTCCTATAATTTGATAAAATCCGAGGTGCAAACGTTTGTGCAAAGTACAAAATAAAAAATCGCTTGCTTCTTGCCAAAATCAGAGTGCAAACGTTTGTTTTTTAGAATAAGTTACCTCCTTTTTATTCATTTAACAGATCCGTCTCAATGTAAGCATTTACAAATAAATATGTACTCATAGAAAAATCTGTCCGAATGGATTCTATCACAACATTTCTGGAGGATACAATACCCTATTTCTAATATTTTCAAGTTGTATTTGTAGGTTAACTACAATGGAGCTTGAATGATGCTAAGCGGATAAAATTTTTCATCAGCTATGTTTTGTCCGATTTGTTTCAACACCGCTCCATTCCGTAGCATTTGGATATCCATCCTTAGAAAATCACTTAGATTGATCCAGTAGCTAGCTGTCACGATGCCTTTCTCAAGCTGAAGAGAACCGCCTGTAATCTCCCCCATAAAATGAAACATAATCACTTGATCGTTCGTATGACTCGTAAAATTATATACTCCCGTAAAAGAAGTAAGACTGACATCAAGACCCGTCTCTTCTTTAACTTCACGCTTCGCTGCATCAAGAATATTTTCTCCTTGCTCGAGTCTCCCAGATGGAAAATTCCACAATCCTTCAGCATATGGTTTTTTCTCTTCGATAATTAGTAATCTTCCATTACTGACGATAGAAACACTAGCGACCAAAACGATTGGACCCTTAGACATTCTTATCTACTCCTTATATTATCTTTTCCTATCTCATATGTATCGTCACTTGTATAAATTATCCTTCTTTCTGATAGCCAAAAATTTGAATAAAAAATAGATTGAATTTGATAATGATAATTGTTATCATTCATATTGTACTATTACATAGAGAATTATAGGGGGAACCACAATGTTAAACCGTAAGAAGAAGTTTATTACACTCCTGGCGAGTCTACTCGTCGTATCCGCATTTTTATCTGCCTGCGGAAATAGCAATGATGCTTCAAATAATACAACACCGAATACAAATTCAAATACGGAAGCACCCGCAACTGACGGTGCTGAAAATACAGCGCAAGACCGTACGTTAACCGATGCAATGGGGCATGAAGTCGTCGTTCCAGCCAATCCACAACGAATTATTGCTTCTTATCTTGAAGATAACCTCGTTGCTCTTGGAGTAAAACCAGCGGCACAATGGTCTGTTGCGAACGGAATTCAAGAATATTTGCAAACCGAACTAAAAGACATCCCAACTATACCGTATGATCTTCCTTTTGAACAAGTTGCTAGTTTTGAACCAGATCTGATTATTATGGACAATGCTGAAATGGTTGCTGGAGATAAATACGAACAATACTCCAAAATTGCCCCTACTTATGTCGTTGGTGGCGAACAAAACAATGACTGGAGAGAAGAACTTCTGAAGATCGGTGAGGTTCTTGGTAAAGAGACCGAAGCTCAAAAAGCACTTGATGATTACGATGCAAAAGCTGCAGATGCCAAAGAAAAGCTAAAAGCTGCTGTACCGGGTGAATCCGCAGCTGCCATCTGGCTCGTGCAGAAACAATTCTTCATGGTGAGCCAAGACCTATCCAGTGGAACTGTAATGTACAACGATTTGGGACTTGCCGTACCTGAGGTAGTGAAAGAAATTTCTGCTACAGGAACAGGAAACTGGCTTCCTATATCCCTTGAAAAACTAGCTGAGCTTGATGCTGACCATCTCTTCCTCATCAATAGTGATAAGGACTCCGGAAGTGAAGCATTAGATGATGCTCTATGGAAGAACATCCCTGCAGTGAAGAACGGCAATGTGTATGAGTATAGTAAAGACAGCAGCTGGCTGTACACTGGATCTATTGCTAACTCCCAAATGATTGATAACGTACTCGAAAGCCTTGTAAAGTAAAATAGAACAACTAATTAAATTGAATTAAATTTGTAAAATCAAATAAAAAAAGGCGACTTTTCATTCAGAATCGAATGGGGAATCGCCTTTTTTTGATATAGTGTTTATTTTGTTTATTGAAACAAAACGATTTTTGCGAATTTTCTATTGCACTACTTTAACTTCCTTCTTCCTCCAGCTTCTACCGAACACTTGCGGATAAGCGATCCCAAATAAAATAATCACAATTCCAATCCACTGGATGAAATATACTTGCTCCTGCAGTACCCAGACGGAAGCAATTACGGCAACGGGAAGTTCTCCTGCTCCTAGAATGGTAGCAAGGCCAGTACTTATTTTCGGTGCGCCAAGTGCAAACAGTAATACAGGTAGGACAACACCAAAGATGCCTAAAATCAGACCAAATATCCATAGCCCGTCCCCAAATGATACTTCGAACACCACTTTTGGTGTCAATATCGTGAGAAGTAGTAACAAACTTCCTGTCGATGTGTAGAAACTTCTCGTAATGGGAGACATCTGCGTCTCTACTCTGCCACTAAAGAATACAAACAACGCCATCATCACAGCGGCTGCTAAACCAAGTAGCGTACCCTTCAGATTTAATTGAAGTTCCTCAGCACCAATAATTCCTCCAGCCATGATGGTTCCTATAAATAATAGAATGACAGACACCATCGTCGCGGTTGATGGCCGCTTTTTCGTCACTATAGCCTCAATGACAACACCGATCCATGTAAATTGAAATAATAGCACCACCGCGATTGACGCAGGAATACTTTGCAATGACAGGTAATAAGCGACCCCTGTCAGACAGGTACAAGCACCGACACCAGCAAGACGGATAAATTGTTTGAAATTCACTTTCTGCCTGGCAAATAAAAGCATCAGAATAAGAAGCAGAATCCATCCGCTCCCAAATTGTCCAAGCGTCAATTGTTGAAACGTAAATCCTTTTTCATATCCCAATTTCACAATCGTGGACAAGATTCCAAAGGAACATGCCCCTAAAAATACGTACATCGAATTTTTCATCAGTTGAAACAATGAATTACCTACCCCCACAAAAAACCCCCGCCTCTATTGTTTTAGGAACCAGAAAACAATAAAAGTGGGGTTTGAATTTTTCATAATATAAAATTTATTAATAATTGTAAGGGAAATTGTTAAAAAAGTAAACTACTGAATGAAAGATAACGCTGTTAATTCACTTCCACACTCGCCTGTTGATTTTGCTTAAAATGTCCTATTTCTGGACGACTCAATCCCAAATGCTCTCTCAGGGTAGTACCTGTATACTCTTCTCTAAATAATCCGCGTTTCTGAAGTACCGGAATGACCAGATTAACAAAATCATCAAGATCCCCTGGAAGAACCGGTGGCATGATATTAAAGCCGTCACATGCTCTTGCTTCAAACCACTCTTCCATTAGGTCTGCAAGTTGTTCGGGTGTACCTACAAACTGCATATGACCACGCGTACTAAGTATTTTTCGGCCTAATTCAAGGATAGATAGCTGCTCCTGATAAGCCATATCCATGAATAACATCACTCTGCTCTTCATTCCATTGGATGCAGCCACAGGATCTGGTATATCATTTGGCAACGGCCCATCTACAGGGTACCCACTCAAATCATAGTTCAAAAACCCAGACAAGACCATCACTGCCGTTGCAGGAGGGATTAGATCTTGAAGCTCTTTATATTTTTGCTGTGCTTCCTCTTCCGTAACGCCAATAATGGGTGAAAGTCCTGGCATAATCTTCAGCGATCCTTTTTGCCGTCCGCTAAATTCCAATTTCTCATTCACTTCTTCATAGAAGTGCTGTGCTGCCTGAATCGACTGCTGTGCGGTAAAGATGACTTCTCCGTACTGTGCAGCAAAATGCTGCCCTGGCTCGGACGAACCTGCCTGAATAAGTACCGGATATCCTTGAGGAGGACGAGGTACATTCAGCGGACCTTTTGTCGCATAGAACTGCCCATTAAAATCAGCTGGTTTAACTTTTGATCCATCAGCGAATCTTCCATTTTCTCGGTCCAATACAAGGGCCCCGTCTTCCCAAGTGTCCCATAGTGTAGTGACCGCATCAACAAATTCGCTTGCCATCTGATAGCGCAGTCCATGCTCCGGGTGTTCGGGTTTACCATAATTATGAGCTTCAATGTCCAGCTGGGAGGTTACAATATTCCAACCTGCTCTCCCCCCGCTAATAAAATCAAGAGATGCAAATTTACGGGCAACATTAAAGGGTTCATTATAGGTCGTCGATACTGTCCCTGTAAGTCCGATTCGATCCGTTACCATAGATAACGCAGATAGCAAAGTAAGTGGATCAAGCATACCTGAAGCAGCATACTCTACTTGTTGTACATACAATAAGTCGGCAAAAAAGATCATATCAAACTTACCTTGCTCAGCCGTCTGAGCGAGTTTTTTATACAGCTCGACATCAAACATTTGCTCTACCCCAGAATCAGGATGTCTCCACCCTGCATGATGATGACCTGAATAATAAATAAAAGCACCCAAATGCATTTGTTCCTCTCTTTTTCCCATGCCGAAACAACCCTTCTACTATTAATTTGAGTTCATCCTTTATATGTTTCTCTCCAGCGAAGCATTCTTGACTCCATGATCCGAACAATAGAATCTGAAAGCTTACCGATCACAGCGAAAATGATAATGCCTACAAAAACAATATCGGTTTGCGAATAAGCTCTTGCATCTTGAATCATATAGCCGATCCCGCTGCTTGTTCCCATCATCTCCGCAACAACAAGCACCAACCAGGAAACTCCCAGTGCTAGACGAATTCCAAGCAGAATATTAGGTAGCGCTGCGGGTAGAATCAGTCTTAGTAGTAATTGAAGTTTAGTAAATTGAAAAATGCTGGACACTTCATACAGCTTCACATCTACACTCCGAATCCCTAGAAACGTATTCACATACACGGGGAAGAATGCTCCGAGAGCAATCATTAGAATTTTGGAAAACTCACCGATTCCAAACCACAGAATAAATAACGGAATGAGTGATAAAAGTGGAATCGTCCGTAGCATTTGGAGCGTCGGGTCAAGTGTCCGTTCGGCTATTTTTCCGAGACCCGTAAATAATCCTAGGAATAATCCCGTTAACCCGCCAAGCACAAAACCGGATAAGGCACGAATCATACTACTTTCAAAATGCCCCCATAGCGTACCGCTCACTAGTAACTTAATGAACTGCTCCACAATCGCGATCGGAGTCGGCAATAAATTGGGAGCAATCAGATGCAGACTTCCCGCTGCCTGCCAAAAGATAAGAAGCAAAGTAGGAAGAATCCAAGCATGAAGTGGGTCAGGAATCATTTGAAGCCAGTCCCTAGAGACCGCCTGCTTTTCCCTCATGGAACTGATTTTCACTACCTTCCACCTCCCTTATAACTGTCCTGCCATGTAAGCATTCGGCGTTCCAACCATTTGATCAATGAATCGGAAAGTTTACCTACTAGTGCAAACACAAGAATACCTACGAATACAACAGACGTTAATGAAAAAGAGCGAGCATCATTGATGATGTAGCCTATACCTGAGCTTGAACCCATCAATTCCGCGACGACAAGCCCAAGCCATGCCACTCCAATCGATAGTCTTATACCAAGAAAAATATTAGGAAGAGCAGCTGGCACAATCAGCTTCCAAATCAGGTCCCATTTGCTAAACTCCAGGACACGGGCTACATCAAACCACTTGTTATCAACAGAACGAATACCAAGAAATGTGTTTACGTATAGTGGAAAAAATGAGCCTTTTGCAATCAGTAAAATTTTCGATGTTTCACCAAAACCAAACCATAAAATAAATAGAGGAGCAATCGCTAAATGCGGTAAGGTTCGAAGCATTTGAAGGGAAGGATCGACAAGCCGCTCTGCTCGGTAAGAGAAACCAACCCACAGTCCTGTGGCAAGTCCAAGCCCTCCTCCGAGAATAAATCCAAGAAATGCTCTTCCAGCGGATATGCCGAGGTTGGAAGCTAATTCACCGGAAGTCGTCATATTTACAAGCTCATTCCATATGACACTTGGTGTAGGGAGCAGCACGGGATTAAGCCACCCGAACGTTCCCGCTAACTGCCACACCACAATGATGATGAAAGGAACAGACCAACCCAGTAAAATATTGGTCCATCTTATTTTCCAGTAAGGATCCTTCTGCTGAAGCGATGCACGAGGGCCTTTCCGTTTCTTTGATAATTTCCTTACACTTTCCTGAAGCATGGAATACGCCCCCTTTCTAAAGAAATCTTATCTTTACGGTTGAAGTGCTGCTTCAATGTACTGATTATCAAACACGTTCTTTACATCAATCTTTTTGCGTATCGTTTTTTGTTCAAATTGAAAATCTGCTGTCTTCTGCTGCTCTTCTATAATCTCCGGGCTTACGGGAATGTTGAGCTGTCTCGATCGCTCGAACGTACCTTTAATGACATCTACTGGAATGCCCCTTTCATCTGCATATCTTTGAAGTGCGTCCTGTTCATTGTCTTTCTCCCACGCAAGCGCATCATTCAGCACTTTTAGATAGAGAGTTACCAGCTCAGGATGGTCGTCAGCAAAATCTTTGCGAACGATATTAAAGGAAGGAGATAATATCCCCAGCTTTTCCCCGTCTGTTAGAACTTTCGCTTTTCCAGTTAGTGTATTGAGTGTGATATATGGGTCCCATGTTGCCCAAGCATCAATGCTCCCGGATTCAAATGCGGGCTGTGTCTCATCGGGTTGAAGCTGAATCACTTCCAAATCAGAAACGGATATTCCTTCTGCTGCTAGCCCTCGGTACAAAAAGTTAAATGCATTACTTCCTTTGGTTACAGCGATTTTCTTCCCTTTTAGATCACTAAGTGTCTTAGCAGAGCTATTTGCTGGTACAATAATGGCAACATTATTTTTGCCTTCTAAGCTTTGTGAAATCACTTTAAAGGAGATGTCTGCTGCTTGTGCAGCAATGATCGGCATATTTCCAAGTCCTGCGAAATCAAGTCGATTAGAAGCCATCGCCTCTGTCATCGGTGGTCCGCTTTGAAATTCTGCCCACTCTACTTTGACCCCATGTTTGGCAAATTCTTTTTCGAACCACTGTTCTTCACGTGCCTTTCCAAACAGCCCACCGCTGCCTTGTACTCCAATTCGAACCGTTATACCTTCAGCTCCATTTTCCCCACTAGGATGTTTAGTGCTTTGATTCGCGCAACCGGCACTTATTAAAGCAATTAACAATAATACTGTCCAAACCTGGAACGTTTTCTTTTTCAACATAAATCATTCTCCCCTTGATCAATTAATGACGTTCACCATTCATCGATTTAAATACCTGCACCTGTATCAATCTCGGGTTCTTCCACCTTTTCAAATTCACGAAGTACCTTTGCTCTAAGTTCTTGAAAGGAAGATCCTGTTCTCTTGCGTGGAAAAGGTAAATCAATGGGCTGGATCGTCCGAATCTGTCCCGGCCTCGGATTCATAATGACAACTCGTTCTCCTAGAAATACTGCTTCATCAAGGTCATGTGTAACAAATACCATCGTTGTCCGGTTTCTCTGCCAAATATCTAAAAGTACCTCTTGCATGTGAGACCTTGTAAAGGCATCCAGTGCACCAAACGGTTCATCCAGTAAAAGAACATCCGGCTCACGTAGCAATGCACGTGCGATGGCAACACGCTGAGCCATTCCTCCTGACAACTCTCTAGGGTAAGATTGTTCGAATCCTTCTAATCGAACAAGTTCAATAAGTTCTGACACCTTGCGGCGAATTTCTGGTTTTTTCAGCGATAAATTACCGGCAATATTTTTCTCGACACTTAGCCACGGAAACAGCCTTGGTTCCTGAAAAATAAATCCTTTTTGAATACTGGGTCCAACAATTGGCTCTTCGTTTAGCAAAACTTTTCCTTCATAAGAAGTGTCCAGCCCCGCAATAATTTTGAGTAACGTACTCTTCCCGCATCCACTTGGACCAATCATCGTTAGAAATTCTCCTTTGCGAACCTGCAAATCAATCTGATGGAGTGCGATCACATCCCCTGCAGGTGCTCGAAAGATTTTATTTAATTGTTCTATCCTGAGCGTATTTGACGTCATAGGAAATACCTCCTGAGTCGCTTTTATTAATTAAACTTACCTGTTTAGTAGGAAAAAGGTATAAAAAAATAGAGACATTACGCAATACAGGTGCATAACAACAAAAGCACCTCAAAAATAAAAAAGCGTGATATCTCCAGTGGTCTGGTCGATTCGCTATTCAATTGGGTCATTTCACAAACTGAAACAATATTCAGTTTGTTCTGTCGCTTATTCTATCAACAGTAAAAATGGATGTCAAACCTTTTTTTGTAAAGTTATTTCTTTTCAAATAATCTCACTAGACGATGTACCTGAATAGAAACAGGGATTTCGAAACCTGGAGCTTTTTGCAAAGTTAATCCCTGAATTAAACTTACAAAATAAAAGGCCAGTTCAATTGGAGGTTCATCTATGAATAATCCTTCCCTTTGTCCTTCCTGAAAGATAGAGGCAAGCGGCTCCAAATTCCTAGTGAATCTCTTCGTCGCTGCTTCTCTAATTTCTGTATCAATCATTTCATTAGTACGTACACTTTGCAACATAATGGTGAAAGCCCAGTTGCTCTCTTGTAATAGCCAAGACTCCGCAAATTCATGCAGTTTCTGAGCTGGGCTAATTCCTTTTCGTTGTGCATATTCACTAACTGTTCTCCCGTAATTCTCTTGTCCTCTTCGTAACACTTCACTTAAAATTTCTTCTTTCGATTTAAAATAATTGTAGACATTCCCTACGCTTAAACGGGCTTCCATCGCTATATCCGTAATACTAACCGAACTTACTCCTTTTCTAGCGATGGCTTGCAGTGCAGAATCCAAAATCTGCTCTTTGCGAAGCTCCCTCATTTGCATATCTTTTTCCATATTTCTTGGAGACATGCCCTTTCCTCCTTTCTTATGTAAAATATTCATAACAGTCTTGACATTATAACCCAACTCATATGTTCTATCTATTCCTTCTTTACATAGCAAAAGAGTGCTGCAGGTCTTGAAACAGACCCTACAGCACTCTTTATTCATCCTTTATTTTACGGTTACTACAACTTTATCTGTCACTGTAATTCCTGACTCATTCACAAGCTCGGCAACATATTCATACGTTCCCGCAGAACGATTCGATAGGACTGACACTGCACGTTGTGCATTGGGGGTCTGTCCACTTAACGATTGAGTATCAATAAGTACACCATTCTCGAATAAGCGGTAGGAAGATGCATTTGTTCCCCACCAAAGATTCATTTGGATGTTATAGTTCCCGTCACCATCCCAATTATCATGAGAAAGTACAGCGTTCCCAGGACTCGCATCCGTAACTACGACTACAACCGAAGAAGAAGCTGTTGTTCCATAGCGATTCGTCAGCTCACTAGTATAAGTATAAGTTCCGTTTGATTTTCCAGTGATTGCAGTCGTAGCCGACTGTTTTTCTGGTGTTTTATCGCTAATTTTCTGCGTATCGATTAGTACTCCATTCTCATATAACTTGTACTCGGTTGCGTTGTTTCCCCACCATAAATTCATCGTAATGTCGTAACTTCCGTCACGCAGACCATTATCATAACCGTTATTGCTAGAAAGTACAGCTTGTCCTGGTACACCCGTGGCCAGAACAGGTTCCTCCGGATCTACAGGTACTTCAGGCTCTTCCGGATCTGTACTTTCCACAAGAGTTATGTCGCTTATTCCTCTTGGTTTTAACTGATACACTCCACGAAAAATAGCAGATACACCTGTGAGATTCACTTTATCTCCTGTTTGAAATGGAAACGTCTCAATGGTAAGACCCGTACGAGCATCAATCCTTACATGGTTTGTCTGCTCACCACCAACAGCATCAAATTCAAATGATCCCTCTGGCGCTGCACTGACGATATTTTGAATCGTGACATTATTCAATTCTACCAGTTGCCCTTGTGTTTCTTCCGTTATCGTTGTAATAGGTTTCGCACTAGGAACATTTGCGGAGCCTATTTTCTCAATCGATTCAATATCAGCAAGTTCAAGTTCGGTGTTATACACGGTTAGTGTAGCCGTAATTTTTACTTTGTCACCGGTATTAAATCCTTCCTGTGATTGATAGACATAAATGCCCGCCGTATCGTCTTGTAAATAAAAAGCTTGTCCCCCGAACGTACCCGGCTGAGTAGTCACTACCCCTTCAACCATAACCACGGTTCCCTCTGCTTTAGCCCTTGCCTCACTTATCGTTGCCAGAGTAACTTCCGGGGTTTGACCTCCGTCACCGGGAAGAGGCTCAGCAGGAACATTCGCAATCGTAACAGGCGTTGTCACCAGATTGGAACCGTTTAGTCGGAGTCGTAAACTCGCAGCTCCGGTCGTTCCCGGTTTGATCTGTACATTTATATCCTTTGTCGCGATACCTTGACTATTAGCAGTCATGCTGAAAGTCTGACTATATCCATATGCACTCGGCCACGTTCCGCCCTCATTTTGAACTTTGGCAACCTGAGTCCCTCCAGTTGTGTATATACCGGCACTGTAGCCAGATACGGAGCTGTTCGGGGCTAAATTATTGATCACCACACGTATCTGGAAAGTTTCCGCATTGGGTAACTGACTCTGATGCACAAAACTGTAAGTCGGATTCGATGGAGCTGCTGTTGAACTTCCGTAAGAACCAGGTTTATAGGTCGAAGAATCCCACCATTTATACCCTGCGGCAGGCTGTGCCCATGGCTCAGCCTGAGGTTCTGTAGAAGCCGCGGGAGCTTCAAACGGCAAGAGAGTTGTGGGTTTGTCGAGTACAAGTCCACTGACCTTTGTAAAATCAGAGTAACTCTCATCTTCTGAAAGCCAATTGACTAGATTTACGAGTAAAGTAGCATCATCCTGCTCTTTGAACCCATCATATGTCGTTTTTTTACTGCCATTCTCCTCACGAACATATTTGGGTGAAGCATCTTCGACAGGAGAAGAATCTCCGATGAAGGCAGCTTTACCTAGTCCTGCTTTGGAAACAGCAACATAAGGACCTTCTTCTACTCCCCCACCATTATAAACACCCTGATCGACAGCATTTCCCCAGGCTGCTTTTGTTTTTGGCACGTACACAATCCCTTTAGCTTTCGTCGGATCCGTAATAGCAAGCGTAGAACCCGCATGCATCGCAACACCGGATACCCCTTCTGTTATACCAAACGCCTGATTAGGAGCAACGATCTGATTCGCCGTTATGTCACCTAGCGCGTTATAGCGGAATCTTACACCGAAGTTATCCGCTAACCAATCTGAGCTGACAACGCCTTGCATCGCTGCTGAATTTTTCTCCTCTGCACTCATTCCTTTTGTCGGGTCCACCCAAGCTCCTCTACGAAAACCGTTAATAGACTCGGATCCATCCCAGCGATTTTTGTTTCGGTCTGCATTGTAATGATCCCCAATAAAAAAGATACTTCCACCTTGATCTACATATTGTTTCATTGCTTCTTGTTCGCTTTGTTTGAAAGGAATATTGGGTTCGGCAACGACAAAAACATCATAAGCGGAAAGATCCGTTATTGTGATCGGAGTAGCTTTGCGAAGTTCTTTCACATAATAACCGTCGGACGCAAGTGCATTGCCAAAATCGGAAAATCCACCGTCAATAACCCAGTCTGCTGCGCCTGCCGTCTGTGCATGCGTATTGTCGAATAACACTTTTTTACCGGCATTTTCATTTACAACCTTCGCATTGATAAAAGGGGCAGGATCTTGCGGTCCCTCTGCTTGTACATAGGAAATGTTTCCAGACCATCCCGTCTGAACAGATAAGGCTACTGCTGCTGCCACCACGTATTTAAGCCAGCTTTTGTTTTGAACCCATTTCCATGTTGTCCCCATGTTATTCCTCCCATATTGTTAATTATTGGTAGATACAGTCTTATTCTAGCACGCATGTATCAAAAATTATCGAATAGTATGTAAAATGATGTGATTTGAACATTTTTCATTTCATGTTAGATTTCATTCACGTTCGTATATCAAGAGAGAGTTCAGCGTTACTATAAGTCTGAGAAAAACAAAAAAAGACTCAGGAATAAAACCCGAATCTTTTTTAAAACGAAAAAAATCACCCCGTTGGAATTGCAACAAAATGTCCTTTTGAAACTTCCACTAACTCTGACTGTAGTAGATTATACTTATCTGCACTGGTTTGTTCCTCCAGTAATTTCCGAGTTTTTTTCGATTCAATTCTTGGGTCCGGTACTGGGATTGCCGCAAGTAAAGACTTTGTATACTCATGCTGAGGATTAGCGTAAAGCTCTTCACTCTCTGCAAGCTCGACAATTTTTCCGGCATACATGACTGCCACACGGTCACTAATATGTTTGACCATAAACAAATCGTGAGCAATGAATAAATAGGTCAAGCCCAGCTTATGTTGTAGGTCTTCAAGTAATTGAACTACTTGGGACTGTATGGACACATCCAGTGCGGATAAGGGCTCATCGCATACTAAAAATTTAGGCTCTACAGCTAAAGCACGAGCGATGCCGATCCGCTGCCTTTGTCCTCCGGAGAATTCATGAGGGTACCTTTCAGCAAAAGATGGCTCAAGGCCTACGAGGTCCAGCAGCTCTTCAACCCTTTTTTTACGCGCTTCCTTACTCCCACTCATCTGATGGACATCCATGGATTCTCCAATAATATCCATAACCTTAAATCTCGGATTGAGTGAAGCATACGGGTCTTGGAAAATCATTTGCATATGTCTGCGCATCATTTTCATTTCCTTATTATTCAACCGATGGACAGGCATTCCTTGATACAACACTTCTCCAGCGGTTGGCTCGTGCAATCGTAATATCGTTCTACCCGTAGTAGATTTGCCTGAACCGGATTCACCTACAACCCCTAGGGTTTCACCTGGATGGATATGAAAACTAATGTCATCCACCGCTTTCACAACATGTCCTCTACCCATATTAAAATATTGCTTCAGCCCCGATACCTCAAGCAGTGGCTCACTTTTACTTGAATTCAAAATCAAGGAAGCTGGCTTAGGTTTCTTCTTCTCATCCAGGCGAGGTAGTGCATTTAGAAGTTTTTGAGTATATGGATGTTTGGCCTCTTCAAAAATCTCTTCCGTTGTACCTGTTTCCACCACTTCTCCGTCTTTCATCACGACAACACGGTCACACATTCCTGCTACTACACCAAGATCATGAGTAATTAGAATAATGGAAGTTCCAAATTTCTCTTGCATATGTTTCATGACATTCAAAATTTGTGCTTGTATCGTTACATCAAGCGCTGTAGTCGGTTCATCTGCAATAAGTAAGGTTGGACGACAAGCAAGTGCAATCGCAATCATGGCACGTTGTCTCATGCCTCCCGAGAACTCATGCGGATACTGATTGTATCTGGACTCACTATCTCGAATACCAACAAGTTTCAACATTTCAATGGCTTCATGCTTTGCTTCTTTACTAGATAATTTGCGATGTTTCTTTAAACTTTCGGCAATCTGTTTCCCTACTTTAATTGTAGGATTCAGTGAAGTCATGGGGTCTTGAAATATCATCCCTATGTCTCTTCCCCGAATGGATTCCATTTCTTTCTCGGTTTTATGCGCCAAATTCTGACCCATGAACTCGATTTCTCCGTCTTTCATATGAGCAGGGGGGGATGGAAGCAATCTCATGATCGAACGAGCTGTAACACTTTTACCGCTACCTGATTCCCCAACAATACCGAGCGTTTCTCCCTTTTTCAGTTCAAAACTAACTCCTTTTACGGCTTCAAACTCCCGATCCTGATTCAAAAAAGAGACTTTCAAATGATTCACTTTTAAAATTGTTGAATTCACGATGTTCACCTACCAACGACGTTTTCTTGAAACTATGTAAAAATAATGCTTGGAATGATTGACTTTTAAACCAGTCGTAAATAAAATATACTATATTGATCGGAATAATGCAATTTAAACGAAAGGAGGTCATAACCATGGAAATTGCGAGAAATTCTCAGCCTGATTCTTCATCAGAGCGTTTCCGTCTTTCAGACACCATAAGTGAAACCTACAAGAAGATACAGGTTCGTCCTACCTATTCATTCTTTCTCTTAATTCTCGGATTCCCAGTTCATTTGTTTACTTTCTTCTATTATCTACTGAAGATAAATAAGGCGGGATCTAATAGTATCAGAGAACAAGTTCAGCAGGAAATGCTCGAAAGAGGATTTTATGATGAATTAGTAGAGCGGTATACTTTGCAATTGGAACGCAAAAATGCCTTTTTCGATCAATCGGCGACTACGAAACAAATTCGTGAAACAGCTGAGAGTTGGGCTAAAGCTGCTAGCGTAGAGAAACAGGAGGAGCTTGTAAGGTTGCGTCTTACGGAAATCGGTCATGAACAGCGTACTTATCATCAAACATTTCAAGACCTTGTACATAACCCGCTATTTCTTGCCTTGTCCTTTCTTCCAGGCATTTTGATGTATACGTTAATTCTTATGTACAGTAATCCGTATACCAAATATGTAATGGAACGTTTCGTCATGACGCTCTTTGTTATTATGGGAGTTGTCATTATTGTTTTCACACTCTTATATATGTCTCCTTTTGATCCTGCTGCGAACATCCTTGGAGAAGGTGCAACTAAAGAGCAGATTGCGAACTTCAATCATATTTACGGTCTGGATCAAGGATACTTTACCCAGTTGTGGAACAATATCAAAGGAATCGCTATGTTTGATCTCGGTACTTCCTATACAGGTAATGAAGATGTTGCCTCCAGCATTGCGCGTAAATTTCCGATTACGCTGACACTCACGCTGATCTCGCTCTTCTTTTCTGTACTGATAGCCATTCCCGTTGGAATCATTTCGGCAACAAGACCTAATTCATTTTTTGATTACACGTTTATGTTTATCGCCCTGCTTGGTCTATCCATTCCAAATTTTTGGCAAGGGCTAATCTTCATTCTTAACTTCTCAATAAAATTGGGATGGTTCCCGGCTACCTTTAGTCCTGAGAATGCAGCATCGATCATAATGCCCGTTATTGTACTAGGTACAGGACTCACTGCTGCGGTAGCAAGAATGACTCGTTCTTCTACTCTGGAAGTCATTCATGAAGATTATATTATTACAGCCAAAGCGAAGGGTCTTAGTCGTAGGGTAGTACTTTGGAGACATGCGGTAGGTAACGCCATTATTCCAATTATTACTGTTATTGGTCTTCAGTTTGGTGGGATGCTCGGGGGAGCAGCGGTAACGGAGAAGGTATTTAACATTAGCGGAATCGGGAGCTACATTGTAGATAAACAGTTTATTCCTGATATTCCCGGCATACTAGGCGGAGTCGTATATACGGCCATTACCATCTCTATCGTCAATGTGTTCATCGACATCTTGTATGCCTTTTTCGATCCTCGAATCAGGTCCAAGATGAAACAATATTAAAGCAGGTGCTGTAATGTCTACCCTAATTGAGCAAAAGACTTCACGGTTCGAAAAGAGTCAGCAGTTAAAACTTTCACCCGAATATATGCAGTCCCAATTTATTTGGGTCGTTTCTCTGTTGATCACTGCCATTCTACTTGTAAGCAGTTATGATTTTGCAGGCAATGCGATAAAACCTATTGTTTTTGCTGTATTTGCTGCTTATGCATTGTTTACTTTGATTCAAATCCTGATCACCTGGCTTATTCGGCGGGATATACTGACGAACGGTGAAATTAGACCCGTCACAAGACGTCTAGGTTATTTGCAGCTATTCTCTGTCCTGACAGGTAATATTTTTACTGTGATTTTTGCGATGCATCTCATCAAAAAGAAAACGACAAGTCAATACACACTCGCCGTCTATTTACTCATAACCCAGATCTTTATCATCGTTCTATCATCACTGAACCTGTTCAAGCCTTATGTGACAGATACTTTTTTACCCGCCATGTTTGTACTTGCCGGAATTGCCGTATTTTATTTCGTTTCCTTGACACTAGTTGCTAAGTTCGTGGATCGCCGTCAGGCTCCCAAATGGATGATATACATAGCTGTTCCACTCCTCTTAACTAGTATAACTGGAAATCTGTTTGCCTTATTACTAGGGCTAGACTTGCTTTTCAAAATACGTCAAACCCTGAAACCAGGTTCAGGGAATTGGGAACGAATATGGAACAAAATTACGAGAAACGTCAGCTCTATGTTTGGGTTATTTTTTATCCTATTTATGTTTGCCATCTCGGTGTCGAGCTTTTTCACTTTCGACTATGATATGGCGATTCAAAATAACTATAGTGCGATTCTTCAAACACCTAGCCTAGCTTACCCACTCGGTACGGATCATTTCGGTCGAGATTTATTCTCTCGTATTGTGTTTGGAGCAAGGATCTCCCTTGTGGTCGGATTTATCTCAACCTTAATTCCGGTTATTATAGGCGGAATACTAGGTGCATTAGCAGGATATTATGGACGCCATACAGATAACATCATCATGCGATTGCTGGATGTACTCTATGCAATTCCAGGTATTTTGCTTGCCATCGCCATCATCGCAGCTTTTGGTGCAAACACGACCAATCTAATCATTGCACTCAGTATTGGCTCTATACCAACTTATGCTAGAACCATGCGAGCGAATGTACTGATGGTATCTAATTATGAATATGTGGATGCTGCACGAGCTTTCGGTTCTAGCAATTTATCGATTATTTTCAGACACATTGTTCCTAATTCTTTCGCACCTATGATTGTTAAATCTACTCTTACGATTGGCGGGGCCGTGATTGCTACAAGTAGTCTCAGTTATTTAGGGCTTGGTGTGGAGCCGCATATCCCAGAATGGGGAAACATCCTAAAAGTCGGCAGCACTTATTTGGAATCCCATTCCTACCTTGCCATCTATCCTGGTCTCGCCATTGTTGCACTCGTCTTATCTTTCAACTTTCTAGGAGACGGACTTCGGGATGCACTGGACCCTAAACTAGATTAATTCATCACTTCATATACGAACTTAAGGAGGATTTCACTTGAAAAAAGCACTCTTACCCTTATTACTTGTTCTCATCCTGGTTATATCCGGTTGCAATGTGAACACAAAATCAGATGTAGCTGGTGAGAATGAAACTACAGAAAACCCAACCACTACGGAACTTAAACCTGTTGATATTGAGCTTCTCGCGATGAGCAGCGGCGAATCTGACGTCAATATTATTCGAGATCAACTAATCAAAAATGGTTTCAACGTCAAACTGAACCTCCAGCCAGATTACGGCAGTTTCAAAGCTCAAGAAGATGCAGGCAACTATGATATTTCCTTGTCCGGCTGGACTACCGTGACGGGTAACCCTGACTATGCGGTTCGTTCTCTTTTCAAAACAGGCGGTGATTATAGCATTCTAGCTGATCCTGAGGTCGACAAATTGATTGAACAAGCAAGTACGGAAACACCTGAAGAATATACAGCGACATATAAAAAGCTGGAGGATTATCTTGTTTTTGATAAGGCATATATCGCTCCACTCTATATTTCACTGAAAAGCCAAGGGTTTAACAAAGATGTACTGAATCCGGATACGATTCGCCTGTCAAAATCTCGTTCACAGGTTTGGGAATCGATTCAATTTAAGGATACTTCCAAAAATGCAACCGAACCCCTACTTCTAACCCAATCGAATTCTACACTGACTTCACTAGATCCGATTAAAGGGAACGATGGGTCCATCAATGCGCTTAATACAAATATGTATGTTCGTCTCGTTAATCTGACCGATGATGACCAAATCACTTCAGAAGGTTCTCTTTCTTTAAATCATGGCATTGCAGATGGCAATTCAGAATATTACTTTGTCCTGCGTGATGATATTCATTTTGCTAGGATTACAGATAAGAAAGCCGAAGATTCCGGCGAACGTGTAGGTGCAGAAGATGTTGTCTTCTCGCTAAACCGCGCGAAAGATCAAAATTCAGTGCCCGATCACCGTACGTATTCCTTACACGAACATATTAAGGATGTCGAAGTCGTTACAGATCTGAATGCACTCGAATCGGTCAAACAAGCGGGAAGCGGAGAGTCGATTAAAGATGCTCTTGATAAAGATTTAGATCAAGGGATTACGCAACTGGTAAGTGATAAAACAGAGGCAGATAACAAATCAGGCAAATACCAAGTTGTAAAATTGACGACGACAGAACCTTTCCCGCAAGTACTGAATTATTTGGCTCACCAGTCTGCAGGGATCGTATCCAAAAAACAAGTGGAAAGCATAAACACTTATGATGTAGCAAGCTTTGATGTAAATAAAGATATTCCTTACGGTGATCAAAAAACAGTAACAGAAGGAAGTTCCTACAATAATACGCTCTATGCAAGCGGCCCTTACATTTTGTCTTACAAAAATGATTACGAAGCTGTCTTCTATAAAAATCCGGGTTATATGAAAGGTACGAAACATGAACCGCAAATTTCTAAGATAATAGTGAAATTCATTAAAGATGCGGACAACGCTCTATCTGCGCTTCGCAGTGGAGAAATTCATATGTACTACGGAATACCTGAAACCAAATATGATCTAGTCAAGCAAGATAGTAAACTACAGTTGCAAACATTAGAAAGCAATGGAGTCAGCTATTTGTTGTTTAACACAAAAGGCCGTGATGTAGCGGAAAGCGAAGATTTGAGAAAAGCAGTTCTCTATTCCATCAATCAAGATGAGATTCTGTCCTTCTATAACAACAATAAAATCAAAGCTGTATCCACGGTAAGCCCCATCGTCAATACGGGTAATGAACTAGTTGCTGATCCGGCAAAAGTAAAAGATTTTTTGACGAAGTATCAGGCAAGCAAATAACTCATGTTATTTAAACTTAAAAAGGAGTGCTCTCATAGTAGAGCACTCCTTTTTTAATGATACGTTTATTAAAATGTAATTTTAAGGAATGTAGCCCTTTCACATTTTTTTAATAGAGCCCACAAATAAGCCAAGTCCCTAGTCATAAGGGAACTTGGCTTTTATTAGAATATCCGGTTCGACCAGCCGAGTAGCTTGGCGATCGTCTCAACGTAGAAGTAATCCCCGTAGATGAGTGAGACATTCACGTTCTGCTCAGCTGGTTTATTGCCCGTTCCTTCCCGAAGTAAGCCTTGATAGTCCGGCTCATCAAGTGTCGCGTAATGCTCAGTCAATGATTTGATGATCTTTTCTGCGGCTTGTTGATAAATTCTGCCCTCCTCGGGAGGAAGCAGATGAGCAATTTCAATCAGACCTGAAGCCGCACAACTAGCGGCGGAAGTATCTCTAGGCTCGTTAATTGGGTCTGGAGTACGGAAATCCCAATGCGGTATATGATCCTCAGGTAAGCAGCTAATGAAATAATGGGCCACCTGCTGAGCTGCACGAAGATAACGAATATCTTTAGTATATTTATACGTATTAGCCATACCATATATCGTCCAAGCTTGACCTCTGCTCCAAGATGAGAATGGACCGTATCCTTGGCCACCCAAATATTTCTCTACCTCACCCGTTTCTGGATCGAATGCAACGATATGATGTACAGAACCATCCTCCCGAATAAATTGGCTGAGAACCATATCTGCATGTGCACAGGCGATTTGGCGGAATCGCGGATCGTTGATCTGTTCGGATGCCCAGAAGAGCAGCGATAGATTCATCATCGAGTCTATGATTGCCCAGCCCGTTTTTTCTTGGTTCCATGCACGCAGAAACTGCCCCTTCAAGTTAAAACGTCCCGCCAGAAAATTAGCTGCACCTAGCGCTATGCGACGGGCATCTTCATTCCCCGTTAACCTGTGCTTCACTACTGCAGTAGGGAGAAATTGAAAGCCAACATCGTGATGAAGATTACTGTTTATAATAAAACATTGTTCAATTCGTGCATCCCAATTCCACGCTGCAGAACGATATTGTTCTTTTCCCGTCATTTCGTGCTGTATCCACAACATACCCGGCCAGAAGCCAGAGGTCCACCAATCTATCCTCATATCATCATAAATACCTGAAACAGAGACATGCGGTGATTTATCGCCAATATCTCGAATCATACGGTCCGTCTTATTTTGGATTTTCTCCCACCACGAGAACAGTTCTGCTTTTTGTAAAATGACGAGATCTCCCATTTATTCATTCTCCTTATGATCATATCGTCTAACAACCCTGTATAGCTTTCCGGCTTCCAATTGGAATTTAGCTACTGTAGAACATGGAACTTCGGCAATTAGGTTCTCACCGTCGACAATTATGACTGCAATATCACCACAACGCAGCGTGCAATGGGTACTTTTCTTCGCAGTTATTCGTCCTTCCTTCAGCAACCCGTCCTCCCACTCAAGATCCACTGTTAACGCTCCTCTTGCCCGCAATCCTGTCACCTTCCCGCTTCTCCAAACGGATGGTAGCGCTGGCAGTAATGAAAGCTCGCTGCCATGCGACTGCAAGAGCATCTCTATAATACCGGCAGCCCCTCCAAAATTACCATCGATCTGAAATGGTGGATGTGCATCAAGTAAATTCGGATAAGTCGAGTGAGTCAGCAGCTTCCTTACATGCGAATAGGCTTCATCCCCATCTTCCAGCCGAGCCCAGAAATTCAATATCCAAGCGCGGCTCCATCCAGTATGACCGCCGCCATGCGCTAATCGACGCTTTATCGTCCGCTTCGCAGCCTCCGCAAGCGCGGGCGTCTGTCTCACCTGAATCTGTTCGCCAGGGTGCAGAGCGAATAACTGCGAAATATGTCGGTGACCCGGATCCTCTTCATCCCAGTCCTCCAGCCACTCCATGATGGTCCCATTTTTGCCGATTTCAGGCCGGGGAAGCTTTGCAAGTGCCCTTTCCAGCTCAGAACGAAGTTCTTCCTCCGTTCCAAGAATTCGAAATACGTCAATACAGGAACTCCACAAGGCATGAACAATCTGACTATCCATTGACGGTCCCATACATAGTGTTCCGACCTCGCCGTTTGCCCTAATGAAACGATTTTCCGGAGAGATTGAAGGTCCTGTTACCAAGCGACCTGACTCGTCCTCCGACATATAGTCGAGGAAGAATACAGATGCTTCCTTCATGAAAGGATAAGCTCTCTCCTTTAGAAATTCTTCATCTAGACTATAGCGGTAATGCTCCCATAGATGCAGGCTTAGCCAGGCCGCTCCCATCGGCCATATCGATGAGGATAGCAGGACACCTTCTACTTGTGTATCGCCCCATAGATTCGTATTGTGATGGGCTACAAATCCCCGGCAACCGTATACATTACGAGCCGTAACCCTTCCTGCAGGCAGCATACTCTCTATTAGATCAAATAATGGCTCATGGCATTCTGGCAAGCCACCCGTCTCCGCCGGCCAATAATTCATTTGAGTATTAATATTAATGGTATATTTAGATTCCCAAGGCGGAGTAAAATTCGAGTTCCAGATCCCTTGTAGATTCGCAGCAAGTGTACCAGGTCTAGAGCAAGACAATAGTAAGTAGCGTCCATATTGGTAATATAGTGAGAACAGCCCTGCATCTTCCTCACCCTCAATTAATCTGTGCAGCCGGACATTAGTCGGCTGCTTCTCCAATAGAATCGCTGCTTGTTCATCAAGACCTCGAAGCTCCAGCTCTACTCTTCGATAATATGTTGAATAATCTTCGACATGCCGTTCTCTCAGTTGCTTGTAAGATAAAAGTTCGGCAGCTTGAAGCTGTTTTAAACAAGCTTCTTGAGGATTCTCATGCCGGAAAGACGTACTCGCTGCAAACAGCAATGTGACAGCATCAGCCCCTTCAATAGAGAGGAAATCACCTATCACCTTTAAGTTACCTCCCTGAGTAACCGCTTGAACTGCTGCTGCATACCGTACCCCATCGCTACCGTTCTGTCCGCTCATAATAATTGTCCGATCATCAGCCTTTATGGTCCCTTCATCGAAAGGACGTCTCATCAGGTTTACGCCAACCGTTATCGCACCGATAGCATCTGCCGTTAGACGAATCGCCATCACTTGATCAGGCGAACTGCTGAAGTACTCTCTTTCATACCTAACACCGTTACATGTATATTGAACACGAGAAATAGCTTCCTCCAGATCGAGTTCCCTCTCGTATCCTTCTACGGTGCCATCCTGTCCTCGCGACCACAACAGCATTTCGCCAAGTGGCTGATAGGGATGATAATATTTCGGACTGGACATCAAACTCATCCGTGCCAAATGCTCCGCTTCGCTCTGTTTACCCTCTATCAGCAAGTTTCTAATTTCCGGGAGATAGACTGGCGCATCCGCATTATTACCATTTACCGAGCCGCCGTACCAGAGGGAATCCTCATTCAATTGAACGGTTTCCTTGGCTACACTCCCGAATACCATGCCACCAAGCCTGCCGTTGCCTATGGGTAGTGCTTCTTCCCACTTGCTTGCCGGTTCTGTGTACCATAGCCTGCGTTTCATCCTCCCATTCCCTCTTTCGTTTTCGTCATGAGTTTCCCTGTACACCTAGTCCCATATTCGCAAAACTCCAGCTCAACTTATCGTACGACTTTGGAAGATCTGAATTGCCTATTAGTTCGCCTTTAAACTCACCAGTGTCCGATTTGGTCACGACAGCCTTAAGTTTGGAAGCATCTATTACCACTATACTTTTGCTAGTTTCGTCTAGATTCCTTCTAATGTGGGCAGTATTCGTGAAAGTGTCCCATCCAACCGTCTTCAAGCTAATGTATTTTCTTAAGCTATACATGTGTAAATTCATGAAATACACCTCATTTGCCTTTTCCTAAACGTTAGTACAATATATCCTCTTCATTCCATTGCCAATAATGCATATGATTGCTGACATTCCCGTATAAATAGTGATACGAACAAATCGATGAACCTTTGTTATATGATACAAATGAACAAAATGGGGTTGATTGTCACAAAATGATATTAAGGATGAGATGGAATTTAAAAATTTTAGAAGAAAAACACAATATTGTAATCTTCCTAGTCTTAAGACCAGGTTTCATATAGACTATAGTCAAGATCTGAATTACTACTTCAGCACGTTTTGTAAAGATAGCTAGCAAGCTAGAATAAGGGTAACAATGTTTTTGGAGGGGAAAAGAAACATGTCAGCGAATAGAGTTGTTTATATCGTTCTGACTTCAACAGGCACGTATTTATCGAAATTGATCCAATTTTATACGAAAGCTTCAATGAATCATGCATCCATTGCGTTTGATCCTGAACTGAAAGAGGTGTATAGTTTTGGACGTAAAAATGTAGCGAATCCGTTCCTGGCAGGACTTGTCCGGGAAGATTATAGCTCACCTTTTTTTCATTCGTCTCACTGCGCTGTATACACCTTAACCGTTACTTCCGAGCAGTATGATCAAATGCACCGCCTTGTCGGGGACATGATGCAACGACAGCATACATATAAATATCATCTTCTAGGCCTGATCGGAGTCATGCTCCAAGTAGAACTTCGTAGGGAGAATGCCTATTTTTGTTCTCAATTTGTATCTTATGTTCTTGGACATGGAGGAGCTCTGCCGGTTCGTAAACCTGCCCACTTTGTCACCCCAAGTGATTTTGAGAAAACCGATATTCTTAAAGAAGTGTATCGAGGCAGTTTGTGGGAATATACACTCAAATCTAAAGAGCGATCCGTCCGTAAAAAGGCCGTTTCTTCTATAGATAGAGTAAAGGCGCATATCATTTAATAGCCGTGTTGTGTCTTGCAATATGGGCAGATAGGATGTCTATTTACAATGGTTTATGACTTTTTACTTGAATTCATTGATCACTTTGGCTACATAGCCTTGTTCCTTGTACTATGTTTGGGACTCATCGGTCTTCCGATTCCCAATGAGGTTGTTGTCATGACAGCAGGTACTCTGTCAGCTACAGGAATTCTTTATTATCCATTTGCTTATCTCGCCGTTAGTCTTGGAATATGCTCTGCAATGACCGTTGGTTATGTCGTAGGACGTTTTTTTGTCAAGACTCGGCTCTTCCGTAGCATGCAGAAGACAACAAAGACGGAACGTTATTTTATGATCTCTGAAAAATGGTTTCATAAATATGGAGGATTCGCAATTAGTATGAGTCTTTGCTTGCCTTTCTTACGTCACATTACGATGTATGTCGCGGGAATGAATCGGATGTCCTATCGAAGGTTTGTTAGGTATGCCTACCCTGCTGCTTTTCTGTGGACACTTGTCTTCTTTTTGCTCGGTATTGTTGCTGAAGATCACATTGCGGAGATAGGTGCTCTGATAGAACATTATGGGATCATCATCGTTATTGTTTTGATCGTCTTATTATTCATATATTTACTGTTCAGATCATCTCGTAAGAAACAGCCTCATAAAACGTTATCTGGGAGGAAGTAAGTATGAAAGATACGAGTCACGAACTTTCCAAACATGACATCGCTGCCTTCTTCAATGCCTATGATACTGCAATTCATCAAGATCCATATCCATTTTACACAAAAATGCTTCAGGATTTCCCGGCCTATTATTTAGAAGAACGAGATACATGGATTGTCTCCAAACATGAATATGTACAATTCATTCTGAAAAGTCCGAAGCTGATTCGTGAACGAAGCAGTCTTGATGGGGAACCCGTAGTTGATGATCCTCCTAGATGGAGAAACATACAGGAATTAGTGCAAGACTGGATGCTGTTTCGCGATCCACCCACACACACGCGCCTTCGTAGTCACGTAGCTTACGCATTTACTCCGAAGACGCTGGAACAGAGCAAACCTCAAATCAGATCCATTGCCGAAAGTTTAGCAGCAGACATGCAAAAGGAAACAAACCCTGAAATATTGCAGCAGTTTGCTTTCCCTCTTCCTGTCATGGTAATTGCTGATATGCTTGGTGTACCAAAAGAAGAACGGGATGTCTTTAAGAAATGGTCCAATTCACTCGCTAGGCTTCTTGATGTGGCCATTTTATCTGAGGAACATTTGGACGAAGGTGACCTTGCTGCGTCAGAGATTCGTGCCTACTTCCGGCAACTAGTTAAAGAACGAAAGAAAAATCCTAAAGAAGATATCATCAGTGAGCTGATCCATGTTCAAAATCACGAACATCAGTTGTCAGAAGAAGAACTGATCAATAACTGTATCTTACTTCTGGTTGCAGGGCATGAGACCACCGTTAATCTCATTGGAAACGGAATGAAACTCTTTATAGAAAATCCTTCTTCCTATAATCTGCTACACCAAAATCCTGAGTTGATTCCTTCTGCGGTAGAAGAAGTGCTCAGATATGAGGGCCCTGTTCAGTTCACTAATCGTGCTGCTGGAGAGGATATCATACTCGGTGATACTTTAATAAAACGGGGCAAAGAAGTAATCGTTGGTCTAGGTGCAGCAAACCGAGACCCTGCTATATTCAACGATCCGAATCATTTCGATATCACACGAAAAAAGAATCGTCATTTAGCTTTTGCAACCGGACCCCATTTCTGTATTGGTGCCCCGCTCGCAAGACTGGAAGCCATCACTGCTTTTCAAGTACTGTTGCAACACTTTCCAGCTCTAAGGCTTGCTGATCCTTCGCCTGTATGGCGTGATCAGATTTTGTTCCGCGGCCTTGAAGCACTTCATGTGAAATTCTAATACGGTAAAAAGCTGAGTCCTCGTTATGAACAGGGACTCAGCTTTTTATTATGTGATCTTATCGACCGATACAATCTGAATATACAGAACGTACATGATATGATTTTCAGCAATGGCCTGATGAAACTGTTTCGAATCAGACAAGCAAATGCGAATAAAATGATTCCTATAGAGCGCCTAAGCATGAAACCACTCCCTCTCTATAGAAGGAACACCCACTCACCCACTACTACTAAAAGAAAAGTTACAAACATTTATGCTTTAAAAAACTAATCATTCAATCCTTTTCCGGCCAGAATTTGCTGCATACTCTTTTCAACCCTTGACACCCTGGTCTTGGATTGTTTGGGACTCGAAAAATAAAGAAGGTATGCTCTTTGCCGTCCAGGTGTCAATGCTTCAAAAGCAGTTTTCAAGGCAGGTGTTTCATCAAATTTATTTTGAAGTTCCTCAGGAATCGTGTATTCATCATTCTTTTTCAGATTCACTTCCAAACCCGATTTTTCAATTTCAATGGCTTCATAAATATAGATTTTCAAGATGGCTTCCATTTCAACTATTTCTTGAACACTATGGAACCGAATCTGACGCGCCGCTTGTACATTTTCTGTTTGTTGAATTAAAATCCCGTTAGGATCCTTTAACAAGGCACCTTTGTGAAACAGAAGCGCACAATAATCTTTGAATCCATGTATTAAAACAACGTTTTTATTCTCTAACGTGTAACAAGGATGCATCCACTTAAATTCTTCGGTCAGCTCACAGTCAAGAACGATAGTTCTCAACTGCTCATATTCTGCCTTCCACTTTTTAGCTTTACTTAAAAATTCATCGACCTTAGGATTCATTTCATTATTTGTCATTAAAGTACTTCCTTTTCATCATCAAAATATTGTTTTAAAATAAGCCGTTTCCAAAATCCACTTAATCTGATGAGATCATCTCTATCTCGTATCTATCATCTTATAGGTTCAATTGTACTGTTTTTTTATGCATTGTACAGTTTACTTACTCAGATGCTAGTTAAACCGATATTTTACATAGATTTCAATCGTTTTACATTTATTGACCTTATGTCAATCCAGTTGTAAAATAAAGTAAATATTTATATTTATTTGTTGAGGAGAGGAAATAATGAATGAACATTATCCTTATGACGAGCCTCTAGACTTAGACACATTAGTTAAATTAATCAAAATAAACTACAGCATCGAAAACTGGGAGGAAGTTATCTCTTTATCGGACGAGCTAATAACTTTAGCAAAAGAAGTTCATAAAGAGCTCGTTGAAACGGATTCTACTTCTCACATATTTAGTCAACATATCATTTATTATTTTGGTTATAGCTATCTAATGACGAGTCTTTCCAATCAAAAACTAGGTGACTATATCAAAACTAGAGAGTACATATCATTTTACGCTAATCTTGACTGGCTTAATGATTCAACTGAAACAGGGAAGCTAATTATACAAGACTTTAAGTTTTTTGCTTCCGCAAATAATCTCCAAACGGATGTACTAGACGGTAAACAAGAAAGATTCCCTCAATATGTTCAATTCTTAGACAAAAACCCTGAACAAGTACTTCAAGGTTTAATAAATATCCTTCGTTCTGCAAATCAGTTCAATTACAATGTCGATTCAGAAATCGCGCAGCTTACGAAACACATAGAAGGATATACTTACTATAGAGAAAAAATTAGGACAGCACATTACTTGTCTTATCATTACCAACTCGCTTTATACAGACATAAAAGACAGGAACATTCAATTGCTATCGATATTACTCTGCATATTCTTCATACTGCCGATAAATTAGGTAATGATAAATATTTCAAAAAGGCCATCTCTCTTTTTGAAATTATTAGAAAATTTAGTAGTGTTTCTCAGTTAAAGACATGTTATGATATATTAAACAATATCATTATGAGAGGGGATTTATCAGATGAAAAAGACCATTCTTTCCGCAACGATCCTGTTGGCGCTGTTAGTAGGAATAACTTTTTCTAGTTTAGGGCCAACTCAGATGCAGCTAGGTGATCATGGTTCTGAGTACTCAGGTCGTGGTAAAAACTAATTTATACATAAAAAAACTATTCACGCAGTCTAAATTTTAGCTGTCGTGAATAGTTTTTTTGATACTTACTCGTCTAGGGAAACTATTAAGACACGGGGTCCATCAGAAACTCTTTGGCGCACTGCTCCAACCAATAACAAAAGGATCGATTCTGTCCTATATAAAATGATGATAAATCATATCGATTCTTATTTGCTTCATAGGTGACTAACAAACGATATCCCATGCGTTCCATAGCATATCTTACAAACTTCTCAGTATTCGGGCCTTCAAAAAGAGTCACATAAGCATAAAGAGAGTGATCCTCGGGTTCGTCGAGTATACTGACTCCGGCACAAGAAAATTCTGTCTTGAATTGTAGCTTCTTGAGTTCCATCAGAGCTGGATATATTTTGGCATCCACTTCGACTCCCTCAAACAACAGCAGTTCTTTCTTCCAGGTTTCAGGCTTAGGGCGCTCGATCCAGGCAGCAAGTTCCAACTTGCGTCTTCTCCACCGATCTCTAGATTGATTGCTCCACAGCTGTTCCACTTCCTGTTCCAACACTCCAAACCCTCCCCTTACGTTCTAAAAACTATCTCTGTTCATTCTACTACAACTTGTAACAAGTGCACATCACTAAAATCGTAATTATTACGATTAATAACATTCAAAATTTTTTCTTTCCTTGTCTTCCCTATAGCTTAAGCACTTTGTTTACCTAGTTTCCTTGTGGAGGGTGTATCTTTTTAATCTCGGACTATATTTCATAAGCTCTATACGCTCAGGGTTTGTTCTCTTGTTTTTGGTCGTCGTGTAGTTTCGATCGCCCGTTTCCGTACAAGCTAGTGTAACAATAACACGCATCATTCACACCTCGTTCTCTTATTTTACTTACATACCTATTTCTGTACTCCATGGTAAAGGGTTAACAAATTCGGACCAATCCATTATCATCTCTTGTTCAGACAAGAGGCATTGATCCAGCCCCTTTATCAGTTCTGTCTCATTCATATCCATTCCAATCATGACAATTTCGCTCCCTCGATCGCCCCATACGTTATCCCATTTGTTCACAATCTCAGGTTCATCCAGTAAAATCATTTCCTGATCTTCCTTGGATAAAGCCGCAACCCAGAATCCAGCGGGTCCAAATTCTATAGAAGGTCCTGCTTGACTTATACTCGCAGCATAATCCTCTTTTGTCGCAATCCATGCAAGTCCTTTGGCCCGCACAACTTCATGTGGCCAGTTACTCAAGTAATCGGCAAGACGTTCTGGGTGGAAAGGTCTTCTTCTCCTATATACAAACGAGCTGATTCCGTACTCATCTGTCTCTGGCGTATGATGTTCTTTCTGTAATTCCTGTATCCATCCTGGTGCCATGCTGGCACGTTCAAAATCAAACAATCCTGTATTGAGAATCGCTTTAGAATCAACTTGACCCTTCACAGTCCGTATCAGTTTAGCCCCAGGTTGAAGTTTTCGAAGAACGGCTTCCAGTTGAGATAACTCTGCTTCATCGACCAAATCACATTTATTTAATAATAAAACATCACACATTTCAATCTGGTCTATCAATAAGTCGACCACATCTCTTACATCTTCAGGTCCAGTTCCCTGCTGCCGATCAAGTAAACTTTCTCCCGATGCATAATCATGCCAAAAACGATTTGCATCAACTACAGTAACCATGCAGTCCAGTTTTGCCAGTTGAGTTAGATCCACTTTTAAAGAGTCATCAGCATAGGTAAATGTTTGTGCCACCGGAGTAGGTTCCGAAATCCCTGAAGATTCTATTAATATATAGTCAAAACGATGGTGTTTCGTGAGACGCTCCACCTCTTCTATTAAATCTTCTCGTAAGGTACAGCAAATACATCCGTTTGAAAGTTCCACCAGTTGCTCCTCCGTCCGAGATAAGTTCCCTTCTCCTTTAATGAGGGTAGCATCAATATTCACCTCACTCATGTCGTTTACGATGACCGCTACTTTCAAACCTTCACGATTATGTAGTACATGGTTTAGCACTGTCGTTTTTCCTGAACCCAGGTATCCACTTAACACGGTTACGGGTGTTCTTTGTTTTGACATTCGTATACCTCCTTGTCATTTATTAATAGTAATTATTACGATTAACAACAAAAATATACTTTCTTGTCGCTTTAATGTCAACTTCGTTTTTCTTGTTCCTTCAAAATTTGATACAATCAGATTCATAATTACGTTGAAGGAGAATAATCATGTTCAAAATATTCATCGTCGAGGACGACAAGTCTCTTGTCTCCTTGCTCAAAGAACGTTTACATAAATTCGGTTTTGAAACCTTTGCTGTACAGCGATTCGATACCGTCATCGAAGATTTTGAAGCTTATCAGCCCCATCTTGTCCTGCTTGATGTGAACCTCCCTAGTTATGATGGCTATTATTGGTGCAGACAGATTCGAAATCTTTCAACCTGCCCGATTGTATTTATATCCGCTAGAGAGAGCAAAATGGATCAAGTGATGGCACTTGAAAACGGAGCGGACGACTATCTAACCAAACCTTTTGACTATGATATTGTTATTGCTAAAGTAAACAGTCACCTACGCAGGGCATTTGGCTCTTACGCGTCTAAAGATCATGATCGTTCCGTAACGGTGGCAGGACTAACACTTGATGTAGAACGACTTGCTTTGTTCTATGAGGATCAGAGACTCGACCTCAGTCATACCGAGGCAAAAATCATGGATGAATTCATGAAAAAACCAGGTCAGGTTATTTCTCGTGATCGTCTTCTAGAAAAAATTTGGGATGAACATACCTTTGTTGATGATAATACACTGAATGTCTATATTACTCGGGTTCGTAAGAAGCTAACGTCGCTCGGTCTTTCTGGCGCACTTGAAACCATTCGAGGTTCAGGTTATAGGCTACATCCTGAACTGGAAGATCAGCCATGAAAAAAGGACTTCTGCTGTTTTTGAGGGAGCAAATGCCGCTATTGTTTATTTATGTACTTCAGCTTGCACTCATCTCCTTCGTCTACTGGCTTGGAGGAATGAGAGACTCTTCCCTCACGCTGTATACCATCTTACTTAGTGGCATTCTTTTTGTTGCCTATTCGCTATATCGTTACTATACTCATCGCCATTTCTACGAACGGCTCGCTAGACCTAAAGCTGCTAATGATGAATTGACGTATAGGACCGAACATGCACCACTAGCAGAAAGTTTGCATGAGCTTCTGCTGCAGCTAGATCGAAATTACAAAACACGTCTTTTGAGCGTGAATGAACAATTGGATCAGCATATACACTTTATCAACCAATGGGTTCACCAGATGAAAACACCTCTCTCGGTCATGCATTTGATCAACCAGGAAAGAGATGATGAATCATCCCTTGGCATGGGGGATGAACTCGACCGAATGCGGAAAGGACTGGATATGGTGCTATATACAGCAAGACTGGATTCGTTTGAACACGACTTGCATATTGAGACTTTATCCCTCTTTTCAACAGTAAGAGCCATTACATCTGATCAAAAGAGACTTTTTATTCGTAATCATGTATTTCCTGTCATCCAGATTCATCAAGATATCAAGGTCGTATCCGACGAGAAATGGCTCAAGTTCATGATTACTCAACTGCTCACCAATAGTGTTAAATATAGTCATCGCACAAATGCAAAAATATACTTTGAAAGTTATACACGAGACAATCGGACTGTACTTGAAGTTAAAGACGAAGGAATTGGAATTCCTAAACAAGACCTGGGAAGGGTGTTCAATCCTTTTTTCACAGGAGAAAATGGACGAACAGTCCAGGAATCCACAGGGATGGGACTGTACCTAGTTAAGGAAGTTTGTGAAAAGCTCGGTCACCAGATAGAGATTGACTCTGTCCAAGGAAAAGGCACCAGCGTACGTCTTATTTTCTAGCCTTACAAATCTGTAAGTTAACTGTAAGTTTGCATGCTGGTAAGTTCATTAGGTAAATCATTATAATAAAACAAGGAAAGAGAAGGGAGGTCACGCTAAAAGTGCCACTTCTTGAAGTGAAAAACGTATCTAAAATCTATGAAGGTACGAATGAAAACAAAGTACTGGACAACATTCGTTTCCAGGTAAAGAGCGGTGATTTCGTTGGAATCATGGGTCCTTCCGGAAGTGGAAAAACGACCCTGCTGAACGCGATCGCTACGATAGATCCCCCATCATCTGGAGACATAAAGATTCGTGGTAACAACCCTTATCATATGAATGCTGAAGAAATGGCGCTTTTCCGCAGACGTGAACTTGGCTTTGTCTTTCAGGACTTTAATCTGCTTGATTCGCTTACGGTTGAGGAGAATGTTGTTCTGCCTTTAACACTTGATAACATCCCTCTTCCTACCATGAATACTCGTTTGGAAGAAATCATTAAAACTCTTGGGATTGAGTCTATCCGTAACCGTATGATTCATGAAATTTCAGGAGGACAGAAACAGCGAACAGCTATTGCTAGAGCGATGATACACCATCCTTCTATCGTTCTTGCGGATGAGCCAACCGGGAATCTCGACTCCAAGTCTTCGAAGGATGTAATGATGATGCTGCAGCAAATGAATGAGCAAGAGCAAGCTACCATTCTCATGGTTACCCACGATGTAATGGCTGCAAGTTATTGTCAGCGTGTCATCTTTATCAAAGACGGAAAGCTATACAATGAAATATACCGAGGAGACAACAGACAAGCTTTTTTTCAGAAAATTGTGGATATGTTAGCTTTGCTCGGCGGAGACCGCTATGACCTTACGACAGCTCGCATTTAACAACGTCGCACGTAATAAACGTACGTATGCAGCCTATTTTTTAAGTAGTGCCTTTTCTGTAATGGTGTTCTTTATCAATGCCATGCTTATTTTTCATCCCGATATCAGACGTGGTTTAAGTTCTGAGATTGCTATCCAAGCTTTCGTTCTTGCAGAATGTATGGTATTTGTATTCTCATTCTTGTTTGTACTTTACTCCGTACGTTCATTTCTCACATCACGCAAGAAAGAATTCGGTGTACTCATGATGCATGGGATGACCCTTGCCCAGCTTGGCAAAGTTATTTTTCTTGAAAATATGATTATTGGGTTATCTGCAACCATGATAGGTACTGCGGCCGGTGCGCTTTTTGCCAAGTTGTTTTTTCTCGTCAGTGCCCTGGCGCTGGAGATTGACTCATTGCCCTTTTATTTATCAATGTCTCCACTCATGCTGACCCTTTTTGCTTTTGTATTCCTGTTCCTGCTGATCTCGGCCTATACTTCAAGAATCGTACGTACCACGAAATTGATTGATCTTTTTCAAGCAGGAGCAAAAAATAAGACAAAACCGGAAGGTTCACCATGGCTTGCTTGGCTAAGCTTACTATTGTTAGGTACGGGATATACGCTTGCTGCCGGTGCTGATACGTATACTATTTATTACCGAGTTATCCCTGTAGTGATCATTACGATGGCAGGAACCTATCTGTTCTATTCCCATCTTAGTGTAAATTTGCTGCAATGGATCAAAAGAAAACGAAGAATCTACCTAAGAAAAACGAACTTAATTATGTTCTCAAGTCTCTCTTACCGGATGAAAGAACATGCAAGACTGTTTTTTATGGTAACAATGGTCTCAACTGTCTCCTTCTGTTCACTTGGTGTGTTTGCTTCTATTAATGTAGTGTCTGAGCTTTTTCTGGAAGATTATCCCGCAGCCATCGGCTATGTATCTAAGCATGGTAATTCATTAGAAGAGGCCCACCTAACTCGCATTACATCCGAGCTTTCGAAGCGAAACATCCCCTATAAGGAGGATCAGATCAAGATAAAATATGCCACCATTCGTTTTGATGAGAAGAACCGGGTATTATCAAACGAACTGCCGATCATATCTTTTTCTGATTATAAACAAGTAGTGGAGCTTGCAGGATATGATTGGTCCGAAAAATCGCCATCTTATAATGAAGCTTATGTACTCATCAGCTCACAGAATGACAAGAGCAAAATCAGATTTAAACAATTAAAAGAGTACACTTTGCTTCAGCCCGATGTGACGATCCGTGAAGTAGGATATACGAAACACGTAATCATTCCGGATAATTTGCTCGCAGATTTTGATGAAAGCTTTGAAGCAGTCGTCATTCATGATAAACTATTCGCTCAGATCGTTCATCCAGAAAGAACCGATATATACACCGGTTTTTACGTAGATCATTTTGAGCAGACCGCATTTCTTGCTGATGAACTTGCTGATCACGGAAGAACACGTTATGACGCAGGAAAAACATATGCAATGTCGGTTAGCGGAACCCTGTTTATCCTAAGGGAAAGCATGTACCGAATCCTGCTATTTATCGCAATGCTGCTTGCGGCTATTTTCTTTATTGCTGCAGGAAGTTTCCTATACTTTAGATTGTACGCGGACCTTGATTACGATCGAAGACAGTATTTAACGCTACTGAAGATGGGGCTCACCCCCCGGGAATTTCGGAGCATCGTGACCGGACAACTTGCGTTTCTGTTTTTTGTTCCTACCGTAGTTGCCGTCATCCATAGTATTTTTGCATTTATTGCACTGCAGAGCTTGTTCTACTTATCCATTGCATCTACAATGGGAGTTGTGCTTTTGTGCTTTGTACTTGCCCAGGTACTGTATTTCTTCTTTATTCGATTTCACTATTTACGAAATTTGAAAAAGTCACTTTAGCAACATATTATTTTATTCTTAGGAGGTAAATCTTGGAGAACTGGATCACAAGTTTTATGGAGCAGTTTGGTTATATTGGTATTGCTCTAATCATTGCACTTGAGAACGTATTTCCACCCATTCCGTCTGAAATCGTCCTTCCTTTCGGTGGGTTCATGACAACTTATACGTCCCTCACGGTATTTTGGGTTATCATCGCAGCTACGATTGGTTCTGTCGTTGGTGCGGTTATTCTGTACGGTGTCGGACTGCTTCTTGATGTGGAACGTCTGGAGAAAATCGTTGAACGCTGGGGACACATCCTACGCGTCAAGAAAGAAGATATCCATAAAGCAGATGCCTGGTTTGAAAAATATGGTTATTGGACGGTATTATTCTGTCGCATGATTCCTTTGGTACGAAGTCTGATCTCTATTCCGGCCGGGATGTCCAATATGAAATTCGGGTTATTCCTGGTGTACACAACGATCGGTACTTTGATCTGGAACACCATTCTCGTCATGGTCGGCGCAACGCTCGGCAGTAACTGGCATGAAATTACAGACTTTATCGGCGTCTACTCCAATTTTGCTTATGCCATTATCGCCATTGTCGGTATTGTCTTCCTAATTTGGTTTTTCAGACGCAACAAAAAATCTAAGAAGTAATAAGAGAAGAACCTTTTATAAAGGAGAAGTGACATCAACATGAATTTTATTGATTTGCTAAAAACCATTATTCTCGGAATGGTGGAAGGATTAACTGAGTTTGCACCCGTCTCTTCTACGGGACATATGATCATTGTTGATGACATGTGGCTAAATTCAAAAGAATTTCTAACACAGTATGTGGCTAACACGTTCAAGGTTGTCATTCAATTAGGCTCCATCCTTGCTGTCGTGGTCGTATTTAAAGATCGTTTCATTAATCTGCTCGGACTTGATAAACTGTTTGGCAAAAAGAAACCCGCTATTCCTGAAGCGCCCGGACATGGTCGCCTCAAACTAACTCAGGTTCTTGTTGGATTGATTCCAGCCGGTGTTCTTGGATTGTTATTTGAAGATTACATTGATGAGCATCTCTTCTCCATCAACACCGTACTTATTGGTCTTGTCATTGGTGCTTTCTTTATGATTGCAGCTGACTTGTTTGCTCCTAAACAGCCTAAGGTAGAGACAGTGGATCAGATGACCTATCGTCAAGCATTTTCAATTGGACTCATTCAATGTCTATCCTTGTGGCCAGGGTTCTCTAGATCCGGCTCTACGATCTCTGGTGGTGTACTCCTTGGAATGAGCCACCGCGCAGCAGCTGACTTTACTTTCATTATGGCTGTTCCGGTCATGTTTGGAGCAAGTTTCCTCTCCCTCATCAAAAACTGGGAGTACTTTACGATGGATGCACTTCCTTATTTCATTGCAGGTTTCATATCTGCGTTCATCTTTGCCCTCATCTCCATCCGTTTCTTCCTGAAACTGATTAACCGGGTTAAGTTGATCCCATTTGCGATCTACCGTATTATTTTGGCGGCGGTGATCTACCTAGTATTTATTATGTAGTCCGAATCGTTTATCCACTCTCCAAAGAGGGTACAAAGAAGAGAGGAGCGGCCGTATAACGGCCCTCCTCTCTTCTTTGTTGTTCGCCTTACGACTTACGAGAACTGAGCTGAATAATCATCAAAATGAGCACTAGCAGTTGGATGAGCAATTCTGCACTCATACGATTCGCCTCCTGCACACAAGATGCTCCTTCAAGCCGCGTTCCTCTCCCATTCGTTTGGAATGCGCCAGTTTTACGTTTCCCGTATTATGTATATGACTGACGAAGTCATAATATGATCTTTATATGATTCTTTGCACTTGCATTACTCGTATGACTCGCATTGCTTGTTCTGTACGTGGTATAAATGTCATACTACATATATACACTTTATTAGCTGTCCCATTTCATTATCAATACATAGTAGAAAGGCTGATTACGAAAAGATGAAAAACTTGCGAAACAAGAAATTACAAACCATTATGATGACGATACTGCTCACTCTGGTCCTCTCCGCATGTGCACAAGGAGAAGCTCATGTTACTGTGCATACCGACGGTACCGCCGATGTGAAGTTAAACCTCAAGATCCAAGATCGTAATTTGGAACTGATGGGTCAGAAGAATCTGATTCAGGCCATACAGAATACGTTTGATGAGAACGGTTTTGAAACGCAAAATACGAAATCAGGGGATACGAGTGAAGTCTCTGCATCTAAAGAAATAAACCTTAACGAAGCAAATGGAACAAAAGAACTCCCAGAGAGTATTTCATACTCCAATGTAACGCAGGAAGGTTTTCTATTTACGAAGTATCAAATAACGGTTGATGCGGATCTCATGTCTGCCATCCCAGACAACACATGGACAGAACATTTACAGGGTATCCCTTCCTTGGTACGTAACTTGTTGTTGAAGGACGTCAAATTGGATCTCAAATTAACACTACCTATTAAACCGGAATCAAGTAATGCTGACGCGGTCACTGCAGATGGCAAAACGATGACGTGGCAAGTAGAACCATTATCAGCCAACCATCTTGAACTATCTGTAAACGTTCCTAACGTTCAGAATATAATTATTACGGCCGTAATTGCACTAGTTCTCATTGTAGCCATCGTTTGGTTCATTATTAGAAAAGTACGGAGAAAAAAATAGCTTGAAATAAAAAAACGCGGTAGATAAATAGGGTTTCAGAACTTGTTCCTAAGTTCTGAAACCCTATTATTATATGTGCTTATAACCACCTGCTATCCAGTTGGTGAATACATGCCTAAAGAAAGTAAGAAGGTTACATACTTACATGCGTTCTCTTATATAAAACTGGTATAGCCGCTGCTATAAGGATCATCCCCATAACAGCGGGTGCGCTAGACCCAAGTGATACATAGATTTGACCTCCAATGATAGGCCCAATCATTCTTGCTAAAGCCTGAACCGATTGGCTCCCCCCTTGAATCCTTCCTTGTTCACTAGAATCGACAGACTTGGATAGCATCCCATTAAATGAAGGCCCAAAGATCGAATCACCAAAACCAAATATAAACATTCCAGCGATAAAAAGAGGATAGAATGAGAACAAAGCAGATAGCGCAATAAGACTGTAGCCTATCATCTCCCAAACCATTCCAAGAATGGCTATTTGTTTATCACTACGTTTTTTCAAAAGTTTTGGCATGATGAAACCTTGTGAAATGATGTCTTGAAGACCCATAATTGAAAACATAAGTCCGATGAGTGCAGGCTTCCAACTGAAAGTATCCATTGTAAATTGTGAAAAAACGGCCTGTAAAGATCCGTTGGGTATCCAAAGTAAGAACGCTGAGATAAGTAGCCTATTTAGGTTTTTCATGGAAAGCAGGTTTGCAAGCTGAGTAAATGGATTCAGCCTTACAAAGGTAATCTCTTTCAGTCTATTATTCTTATCAAGGCTCTCAGGCATAAAGAAGAATCCATAAACAACATTTAATAAAGTGATGATGGCTCCAAAATACATCGGTGCAGCATAATCAAACTTGGCAAGTAATCCGCCTACAGTTGGGCCAATAACCGTACCTACACCTACAACCGCACTCACCCATCCAAAATATTTCGTTCTCTGCTGCGGAGGAATGATGTCCGCAAAATAGGCGAAGATCGTGCTTATGCTCCCTCCTGTGACACCCTCTATTATGCGCCCTACAAATAGTACCCATAGAGCCCCTCCTATCCCAAAAACGAAGTACCGGATTGCTTATATAAGGCTCTACTAAGAATGGGACGACAGGTGTTATGATACTGAAGCCTATTCCGCAAAGAAACACAGAGATAAGACCGAATATTAAAGCGTGTTGATCTACGGTTTGTTCTGCGTTCTGTTTGTGGTGTGATCTAAATTTGAACATTCAAATCTCCCCTCATAAGCTGTGGTTTTATTTCCTTGGAAACATTTTTATTGTATCGCGATTTTGTTTCCTTGTCAACAAAATAACAACAATAAAAAGGCAGCCTGTTCTTAATAGAACACGGCTGCCTGTGGTTTATTTTCATTATTCAATTTTATTCCGAATTCATATCTACACTCTGTTTCTTTATTTCTGCATCCAAATGCCTATTATACTTTTCCACAAAGCTTAGCATACTATCAAATTGTTCCTCGGTTACCTGCTCAAATACGGCTTTATCCCGCTCTTGAAACTCTTTGTGCAAGTCCTCGTGAATTTTATAAATTACTTTCCCTTGCTCAGTAAGCCTAAAATAGATTTCTTTCTTGTTATCCGACTTCTGGTAACTTTCGATAAGGCCTTTTTTTATGAGCTTCTTGGTTAATTTGCTTATGGCACCACGGGTCATATAAAAGGACTCCGCAAGTTTTGTCACGTTAGAATCTACATTTTTTTCAATGTATTCAATGCAATGTACTTCAGAAGGCTTATAACCCTTAAGACTGTCTTCCATCTTATCCTTATTAAGCCAAACCATCTTGTTATATAACTCCCTGAAACCCAATAAGACCTGTTCTTCTTTGTTCATGGTCTGTCCTCCCACCCGCACTTGCATTAACAATATATTATATTAAATTTTGTTTCTATTTCAACAATACACGGCGCTTATACTTGCTGCAATGAAACAGATCAAAAATAAAATTGACAGAATTGCAAGCAAATAGGGTTTTGAAACGGGAATCATTCGTTCCAAAACCCTATTTGTCTCAGTCTGATGCTGTCACCATGTAGATATACCTACGGGTGACCGCCTTTTGTATATCCTATTTATGTTACTATTCTACGTCTCGTTTTTGATCTTTACGCAAGGAATCCGTTGCTTGATCAATAATATTAAGAAAAGCAGCAGGCAGCATAAACTGCTGATCGCGAATTACAATTTTACGCAAATCTTCCTGACTGTTTTGCTCTTCAGCGTCTTTAATCTCTTTAATATCATGATGCAAACGCTCCATCTTAAGATCAAGACTATTTGCTGTGTCCGCAGCACTTTTGAGCTCTTTGAGTAAGTTCTCGGGTACTTCTTTATTATATTTATAAAAGATCTTATGCTCTAGACTTGCCCAGAAATCCATCGCAATCGTCCGAATTTGAATTTCTACACATACATGTTCTACCCCATCGGAAAGAAACACAGGGACTTCCACGATCAAGTGTAAGCTTTTATACCCATTTGGCTTAGGATTTTCGATATAATCTTTGACATCCAGCACTTTAATATCGCTCTGTTTTTGAAGCATCTCACTGACTCTGTAAATATCGGAAATAAAGGAACAAGTAATCCGCAGTCCAGCAATGTCTTTAATATGTTCTTTAATATTAGCTACCGAAATAGGAAGACCTTTTCGATACAATTTTTTAAGAATACTTTCCGGTGATTTCAGTCTGGACTTTGTATGTTCAATGGGACTGTAATCATGAAAAGCTTCAAACTCCTCTTTGAGGATATCAATTTTAGTCTCGATCTCATCCAGTGCAAATTTATAAACCATTACGAACCGTGTAATTTCATTCTTTATTCTTTTCACTTGATCCATTTGATTCTGATGTTTGTTTAACTCGTTCATAGGCTAACTCTTCCTTCCTCACTCTAAAACGAATGTACAAAAATAATCGTTACATGATCTTACTTATCCATTGTACATGATGTGAAGGTCAGAATTCAAAACTGGGCAGGTATGGTAAAATCTAAACAAGAACAATGTTTACCTTGCATTGACTCAATGTAGTGTACAATTACATAATTAACGATCACTCTAAGGGGCGCCTTAAGGGAGTTATAATGCCTATGATTTTAGAAACACCGCACAGGGATATATCAGATCTGCTAATGTCACTCCCCTTTCACAGAATGAATTAATAAAAGCCCTTGTAGCAACTTCAAACTGCTGCAAGGGCTTTTCTATGTAAAAATGGAAGAGTTCAACTAATAATTATTTACATTTTGTAATTATTTTATAGAGAAAAATGTCTTCCATAATTCTGATAATCAGTGATAAACGAAACTAGAATTAACGAAAGTGAAACACTTTTCCAAAAAACATAGCGAAATAAGGAAAACAGTGTTGAAATATTACGCTACCAATGTTAAAATTTCGTTTGTAGAGAAAGTAACATTTTCGTCATTAAATTTGTAACTAATTGTAGTTATTGGCAAAAATACATAGGTGCAATTATGATAACCGCCGAATTCTTACGCACCGAGAAGCGGGGGACCCGCCTACCATGGGTGAATTGATCTCGAAACAGAGTGATCATAGGGTACCTTCAACCGAATCCTTAGCTAACCTCGCAGGCATTGGAAGGAGTATTACATTTTGAAAAAGAAACTTACAGCAGCAGCACTAGGACTTGCACTACTATTCACAGCAGGACTCGGACAAGCTTCCGCTTCTTCTGTTCTCCAAAGCACCGTAAATAAAACAGTTGGAATTCCTTATAAATATGGCGGTACGACACTCGCTGGATTTGATTGCTCTGGTTTTACTCGTTATGTATACAAAAAAGTAGGGGTAACTTTACCCCATAGTTCTAAACAACAGTATCAGAAAGGTCAATCCGTTAAAAAGACTCAACTGACTAAAGGTGACCTTGTATTCTTCGACACTAGCGGCAGCGGCATTTCCCATGTTGGAATCTACCTAAGTAATAATGAGTTTGTTTCTGCCACTTCATCTAAAGGCATTGCCATTACTCCTATTAACAAAGGATATTGGAGTTCCAAGTACTATGGTGCTAAACGTGTACTCAGTACTTCTGCTGCCAAAAAAGTAGGTTTATAAAATCCATTTACACTGTATCCGGACCATTGAAACATCCATTACGAAAATATATAAAGGTCAGAGGAATATTCCTCTGACCTTTTTTTAATGCACCTAATAACGTTACAAGATGTCTTTTATAAATGACTGCTTTTGGCAATGACATAAGGTTGTCTCGCATCACCGATGAGTATTCGATCTGATGTTAAATGTACATCTTTATCAAGGATGACATTTTCAAGCACGGCATTTTCCTCAATCACACATTTTTGCATAATAATCGAATTTTTTATTTTCGCCCCATTGTGAATTTTGACCCCTCTAAAAATGATGCTATTTTCTACCTGCCCTCCGATGACGCAACCATTAGCAATCATCGAGTTACTTACGTCCGCATGATCCAAAAATCGGGTAGGCGGTTCGTATTTGATTTTCGTATGAACTTCATTTTGCTTGAACAAATGTTGATATTGTTCTTGATGAAGTAAATCCAGACTGTTTCGATAATAACTCTCGATAGAGTTAATAACTGCATGGTAACCATCAAAGGCAAATCCAGCCACTTTTAGGTTATGCAAATTTTCTTGAATTCCATCACGGAAAAAGTAATCCTGACCATGGGCAATGCAGTGATCAACAAGTTTTAGGAACAACTGTTTTTCCATAATAAAAGCTCCAAGATATATGTTAGGATGATCCCCTTCCTGGTGAATTCCAGTTACCTTATCCCCATCCACATCTACACGTACACAGGAAGCATGCTCCGGCAGGATCTCATCAACTTTTTTATATAACAGTGTGACATCAGCTTGTTGTGAAATATGAAATTGATACATCTTGCGATAATCCATAGTGTAAATATGCTGACTGCCTGTATGAATAATATGGGTTCCTTTCGCACGTACAAAATAATCACGGTTATTATGAAAATGTTGTAGGTCGCCTTTGGAGCGATCTGTAGGATCATTCCAATCGGGCGGTAAAATAAACAACCCTCCATGCTTGCGATCAAGATCCCATGGTGCGCCCTGACCCAAATGATCGAGCAGAGAACGATACTTACGACGAACAAATAAAGCCGTATTATGAATCCCAGAGTGCATCAAATTTGATAAAACAAAATCGATTAAACGATAACGACCAGCAAACGGAACGGCTGCACCACAACGGAAATATGTTAGTTCATTCATTAAATCCAGCTCTTGATCTAGGTTCACTACACCCATGAGTTGTTGCATACTAGGTCACCGTCCTCATTCATAATTTAACTTAGTCCATAGGTACGTTGTCGATATGTCTCATCAATGAGCAAAATTTCATCTGCCTCATCTTTATCAATACCAATTCTCGCGTAATCTTCAATTACTGTATCCTCACTAACGATCGCCTTATGAATTCTTACATTCTTGCCAATTTTCACTTTAGGCATAATTACTGAATCTGTAATTACGCTTCCCTCTCCGATTTCGACGCCATAGAATAATACAGATTTACTGACATCTCCTTTAACAATACATCCTTCATTTACGATACTGTTGCGAACCTTTGCATCTTTAGCAATATAGCCTGCAGGTTCGTTCGGATTACGGGAATAGATGCGCCACTCTGGATCATTCAGATTGAGCGGAGGATCATCGCATAAAAGATCCATATTCGCCTCCCACAAGCTCTGTACGGTCCCCACGTCTTTCCAGTACCCATTAAATGGATAAGCGTATAGATTCTTCTCATTCTTCAGCAGCAGTGGAATAATGTCTTTACCGAAATCGTACGTAGAATCAGGATCCTGTTCACTCTCAAGCAAATGTTGTTTGAGCACAGACCATTTGAACAAATAAACACCCATGGATGCCAAGGTACTCTTAGGATGAGCAGGCTTCTCTTCAAATTCATAAATTTCATAATTGCTTCTCGTATTCAAAATACCAAATCGACTCGCTTCATGCTCCGGTACATCAATTACGGAAATCGTGCAATCCGAATCCCGTTCCTTGTGATATTGAAGCATTGCATCATAATTCATTTTGTAGATATGATCACCAGATAAAATAAGTACATGCTCCGGTTCAAACTGATCCACAAAATTCAAATTCCGATAAATCGCATCAGCTGTCCCTCGATACCAACTGTTACTTCCTTCTCTCTCATGAGGGGGAAGAACAAACACTCCACCTTTTCGGCGATTAAGATCCCAATCACTCCCGATACCGACATAGGAATGTAACACTAATGGCTCATACTGCGTTAATACACCTACGGTATCAATTCCAGAATTAGCACAATTGCTCAACGGAAAATCGATAATTCGGTAGGTCCCTCCAAAATAAACGGCGGGTTTAGCTAAAGTCCGAGTTAACCCTTTCAGACGTTTACCCTGGCCACCAGCCAACAACATGGCTACCACTTCTTTTTTGTTCATGCAAGAGCCTCCTCAAGATGTGAAATTGGTTAACTGCTTCTAGAGTGTAGGGATAAACAAATAACATTTTGAAGAAGTTGTGACTGCACATGGGTGGATGGATCTTGGAAGTGAGGTAACATTGAAGATCATCTTAGAAGAAGATAATTATAATTGAGGTAAATATGGAGAGAATGTATCAAAGAATATCGATGGCATCCTCTAGGTCGTTATTTATGTATACACATTTCTATTTCATTATAATCAGCCGAAATCCTTCCTGACAAACCGGAGTTATAAGAATTTTATTAGAAATTTATTCATCTGACAGAATATGACAAAATTATTTAATCATTTATCCTTTATTAATACTTGCATTAGGAGCCAGCTGATAGTAGAATACGACTTTGAGTGTGAATTTCTACGAATAGAACTATAGTTTAGAAAGGGGATTATTCCCATGGAACTTCTCAAATCCGCTTTGCCCGGTGTAGGTATGAAATATCAACTGGAGACAAAAGCAGGTTCAAATTTCATTATCGTTCATCACGAAGATGGTCGTCGTGAAATTTACTGTTCGGACCCAGAAGATAATGAAAATCTCATATTCATCGCAGAGCTAGAGGATGAGGAGTGTATGTTGCTCTCTAGTGTAATTGGCGGATGGAACGAATAAAATTAAAATGGACAGTCCACCCTTCTTCTTTATAGAGATGAAGGGTGAGACTGTCCTTTTCATTTCGTGATCATTATTCATTAAGGTATGTCCAGCTCCAGTAAAAATTGAAAGGTAGCCCCTCTACCTTCTTCACTGCTAACGCTGATTGAACCTCCCATAACTTCTACCAAACGCTTGGATATCGCTAACCCAAGGCCTGTGCCTCCGTATTTACGATTTATCGATGTATCCAGCTGCGAAAAGGATTGAAACAATTCATCTTGTTTATGAAGAGGAATTCCAATGCCCGTATCTTGAATTTGGAAGATTAGTAATTTCCTATCCGCTAGATGAGTGTTCATCTGATCCACTTGAATGATCACTTCGCCAGAATTCGTGAATTTAACTCCATTACTAATTAAATTAATGAGGATCTGCGTTATTTTAGATGCATCTCCTAAAAATATCTCAGGAATTTCATCATCACAAATGAGTGAAAGATGAATCCCTTTCTCCTCTGCTGCCGAGATAAATAAACTTTGTGTCTCAGTAAGCACGTCTTTTAAAGAAAAGGGCTCATGAGTAACTTCAATTTTCCCTGCCTCTATTTTGCTGTAATCCAACAATTCCGTAAACATTTGCATTAAAGAATTGCTGCTATTCGAAATAATTTCGGTGTAAGCTCGCTGATCCTCATCGAGCTCTGTATCTAAAAGTAGAGAAGTCATTCCAACAATGCCATTCATTGGTGTACGCAGTTCATGACTCATCATCGCAAGGAACTCAGATTTAGCACGATCTGCATGAATAGCTTCCTCTTTTGCCTTCATGATCTCCTTAATGGAAGTGATGTCTCGTATTACAACGACTGCACCTTTATGTTCATCTTGATCCATCATCGGAGTTACTTGATACTCTGCAATAAAAGTGCTACCATCCTTGCGTCCAAGCACGGTTTCTTTCACCGAATGACGGACACCTGAAAGAATATTCTCATACATCGGCATTTGGTGAGAAGGATAAGGATAATAATCTTCATTGAATTGTAGAAACTGGTTTGTCAGTTTAAGACCTACTGCATCCTCCTGACTCATGTCTAGTAACTCCGCTCCCGTTTTATTTAAATAGGTCAGATGACCTTCATGATCTACCCCAAAAATGCATTCATTCACTGTATTGAATATCAGTTCAAGTTTGTTACTTAGATTTTCGATTTCCAGAAGATATCGCCTGCTTTCTGTTACATCGCTAGTAATCCCGTAAACACCGACCACCTCTTCATTTAAAATAATTGGTACGTTAATTACATGTACTTCAATGGAATGTCCTTCTTTATGCAGCAAACGAATGTGATATGCTTGAGGAATCCCTTTCGAAGCCATGGAAAAATGATAATCTGTTTTTTCCAAATAATCAGGGTGAATAAGGGGAGTGAACTTGTCCGAAAGGAGTTCTTCCTTTGTATGTCCTGTTAACTTGCATTGCCCATCATTTACACGTAGCAGATTCCCATTCAGATCCAAAGAAGCGACACCTAAAGGATTATATTTAAACAACGATTTGTACTCTTCTATTTCCCGTTCAAGTTTTTCTGAGTTCACTTGATGAGCTTGGGGAAAGGGATCTTGACGACTCTTCTGAGTAGAAACCAGCTGGACAATAAAACAGTGACCTTCGGATTTCGATGAAGATTCCAAAAGAGAGATGTATAGATCTGCTTCATTTGCTTTTATATGATTAACGTTCAGAGGAACCTTGAAATGTACAGAATCTTTTATTTCCTTTAGCAATTCATCTGCAATGTCCTTGAAATTCAGATCATGTTCATTCTCATACCCTAATATATGTATCAAAGATTTAGTAAGCAGATCATCCGAACTGAGTCCAGCCCAATTTTCAAAGGCTTTGTTCACTTTACATACGATTCCCCTATCGCCAGCAACCATGGCCATTGGAATAGGAGCGTTCAAAAAAATGTTCTTCCACACTTTGTTGTCCGTTAAAGGCCCTAACATCTGGCCGCCTCCTTCATCAGTTCCAATTCTGTCTATCTTATAGTTACCTCGTTTAGCCTTACTCCAAACCCAGGTTACAAAAGATTCATTTATTATTTTTTGAATCCCCATTTATCAATCATTTTGTGCAAACAAAAAAAGCCTGGCTATGTATAATAAATGCCAAGCTTTTCGGATACCAAAACTGTTGCTTACATACTGAAATTATAAAAATAAAGTTGCGTTTAAATATCGTTTAGATAAGGAATGAAGGTATGTGGTTTGTATAGATAAGGTTGCAATAAAAATCGTATTTCTTACAATTTGATGCTGTCTTTTTGTTAAATGAACGAATGAATCGACAATCTCGTCTGCAGCTAAGCGGATCTCTGCTTCTGTTAAGGTATCGGTATGAATAAAACGCTCATGCTCACAATCCAAATGCTCAAAAAGGTCCGCATACGTATTGTACAAGAGTAAAGGATTCAATAAATCATCATCATCACGATCCGGATCAACAAAAATGCCTTTAAACAAATTACGAATCGATTCAAAATCCAATACCGCTTTTAAATCATCTATCATAAAAAGTAATGCAGCTTGATGAATGGAATATTTCTTACCGATTTTTGGAGAAGAGAAATACTCTTTAAAATCCCGTTTCACCCAATTTTGCATTGAAGTTATAGATGCGTTTGAATATTCGATCATTTGTGCGAGTGAAGCGATCTCCTGAAGTGAAAAACCGGCTGTTCGATTCCCTTTAATTAACTTTTCCAATATGGGAGGAAGTGAAGTCGACAAAAAAGCAGCATAAGTCGTACCTTGAACTACATCCGACTGATGGTGCTCATTCCATGTTTTTTGAAGCAGTTCTAGCGGCGTAATCTTATGGTGTCCTTCGATGGACAGCAGCAGTTGTGCCATTTCACTACGAGTAAGGGTAAATAACTCTGTCATCTCATGGACCTCCTACAATTAAGTTTTAACTATCCTATCAAATCATATGGACTTATATTACGTGACCCGTATCACCTTGTAAAGGCGTGTATGTAAGAGCAAAGTTGCATTATGTTCTTCATTTCAGACGCTAAACGTCATAAATCAATCATACTAGACGATATTGCACATTGCTCATCAGATGATAAGTTCTGTATACTAGTTCATATGAACTTAAAATTTATTAAAAAGGATTGTGAAAAAGTCGAATGGATGACATAGGACTGAATTTGTTTTTGTTTGTCGTATTAATTGCGCTTACGGCTTTCTTCGTAGCAACTGAATTTGCGATTATCAAGCTACGTTCGAGCCGTATTGACCAATTAGTACTAGAAGGACGCAGAGGTGCACTTGCCGTACAAAAAGTGACATCCAATCTGGATGGATACTTGTCTGCGTGTCAGCTTGGTATTACGATAACTGCCCTTGGACTTGGATGGCTAGGTGAACCTACTGTCGCTAAATTGATTGAACCGTTGTTTGAACGCTTCGGCATTGCTACGGATGTCAGTCATATCTTCTCGTTCATCATTGCGTTTGCTATCGTTACCTTCTTGCACGTCGTCGTAGGTGAACTCGCTCCGAAAACAATGGCTATTCAGAAAGCAGAAGCCGTGACCTTCTTGGTTGCTAGACCCATTATGTGGTTCTATAAAATTATGTATCCATTTATCTGGCTCTTAAACGGATCTGCCAATGCCCTGGTTCGACTCTTCGGACTTAAACCAGCAAGTGAACATGAAGATGCTCACTCTGAAGAAGAAATTCAAATCATCCTCTCTGAAAGTTATCAGAGTGGGAAAATTAATAATACAGAATACGGATATGTAAATCGTATTTTTGCTTTTGACGACTTATTAGCAAAAGAAATCATGATTCCTCGTACAGATATGGTTTGTCTTTATACCAATAATACATTTGATCAGAACATGGATATTATCCGTAGAGAACAATACACACGTTTTCCTGTTGCCCATCAAGGCAAAGATCAGATTATCGGAATGATTAATACGAAACAAATGTTTCTTAATTATGAAGAAGGAAAAAGCCTTGACCTCAAACAGTTCATGCATCCCGTTCTTACGGTCTCAGAAGCTACAGCGGTTAATGATCTTCTGAAACGAATGCAGAAAGAACAAGTGCATCTCGCTGTACTTGTAGATGAGTTTGGCGGAACAGCAGGTCTTGTGACAATCGAAGATATTCTCGAAGAAATTGTAGGAGAAATTCGCGATGAATTTGACTCCGAAGAACGCAGAGAAATTGAACAACTTGGTGAACTACACTATATCGTAGATGGAAAGATCCAACTGGATCAAATCGCTGACATGACGGGTGTACATTTTGATCTGGAAGCCGCTGATACCATTGGCGGATGGTTGTTTACGATTTTACTCAACCCAAAACCAGGTCAATCTCATCATCATCAAGGTCTCCTCTTTACCGTAAGAGAAGTTGGACGCAATCGTGTGAAGAAAGTAGAATTTAAAAAAGCACCGGAAGAAACACAATCAGGTCTAGAGCCAGAACCTTCCGTCTCTATCTAAATAAAATGAATCATAAAAAAAACCTCTGACAAATGCGTCAGAGGTTTTTTTGATTCGTATATTATACAAGTGCTTCTGTAAGGACAGGAACAATTTGAGATTTACGGGATACTACACCTTTAAGTAAAGCTTTCTTCTCTAGAAGTTGTACACCATATGCACGTTCAACAGCATCTGCTTTTTCACCAATAGCGAGGACAACAGAATCATTATTAAGAATATCCGTAATTACGAATACGAACAGATCCAAGTTTTTCTCTTCAACATTAATCGCAATCGCTGTTTCGAGCTCATCTTGTTTCACCAGTACATCATTAATATCTACTGTATTTACTTGTGCGATTTCCACTTTAGAATTACCCATTTGGAACTCTTTCGCATCAAGTGTCAAAAGTTGAGCGATCGATTTCTTGCTCAGGTCTGCACCTGCCTTCAGCATATCAAGACCGTACACATGAGCGTCTACGCCAGCGATCGCCGCAAGTTCTTCTGCAGCTGCTACATCTTGATCTGTGCATGTAGGGGATTTAAACAATAAAGAATCAGAAATAATGGCAGACAACATCAAACCAGCAATCGGTTTGGAAATTTCAACATTATTTTCTTTGTACAATTTATTGAGAATGGTCGCTGTGCAACCAACAGGTTCAGCACGATAGTACAGTGGCTGGCTTGTCTCAAAATTAGCAATACGGTGGTGATCAATAACCTCAGTAACTTGTACTTGATCAATGTCACTCACACTTTGTTGACGCTCATTATGATCTACCAGAATTACAGTACTTACTTCGTTCGCAACTGTATCCACCTGACGCGGTGCAACAACGCCAAAATAGTCAAGCGCGTACTGTGTTTCGCCGTTCACTTCACCAAGTCGAACAGCTTCAGCTTCTACGCCGATCTTGTTTTTTAGATCAGCATATGCCAATGCTGAGCAAATCGTATCCGTATCCGGATTTTTGTGACCAAAGATTAATGTTTTCCCCATGAGAAGTAACCTCCGTTATTTGTAAAATTATTTGTTAAAATTAGAGCATCCGCTTAGGATGTAAGTCCTTTTAAGATTATAGCGTTAAATCAATTGTATTCCAATAACTATACCTTGATTTAACGACATTTTTTTTATGGATGTAATTCCACTACAGCCTGTTTTCCACTAAGTTGAATCCCTGTACTAGGTGAACCCCAAGGTTTCAAATCGCGAATGAGGTCTTCAAGTAACTTTTTAGCTGCATCTCCTTGTTTCCCTTGGATCTTAACGACCAATTTAGCGATATCACCTGACTTTAGGATTCTTTCCATTTGTGTTTTTTTCGTATCATAATCATGCTCTTCGATGTGAGGCGTAAGTCTAATTTCCTTCGTCTTAGGTGCTCTGTCCTTCCGTTTCTCTGCTGCTGCCTCCTGTTTCGCTGCTCCCGCACGAATGAGCTTGCAAGGCGGAGGACTTGTCATCAGTGAAGTACATATCAAATCAACCTTTAATTCTTTGGCAAGCTTAAGCGCTTCTTTCGTAGACATAATCCCTAAGTCTTCTCCTTCAAGTCCGGTTACACTAACTTCGGATGCTTTTATCTTTTCATTTTTTATCATGATTTCGACCCCTCCATCTGTCTTTTATCCTGACAAAAGGCACCGTACCTTGATACGGTGCCTTTTCGCTAAATTTTATAATCCCCGCTTAGGGAGTAGCTTCACATATTCATCAGACAATTTCATTAGCTGCATAATATATTCATAGTCTGATTTGTATTTCGCAAAATCTTCAACAGGGGTATAAGTTTTGAGTGAGATCGCCTGACCATCCTCAAACCCAGTACCTGGAATAAACATAATGTCATTGTTGAAGAAAGAACCCGTCGGCAGGTAGTATCTCATGCCAATCACATTTTGATCCACATTCAGGAGATCCTGACCGAACGCGGTGAACTTCGTATCCTGAAGCGAAATTCCTAAAAGATTGCTAACCGTAGGCACGATATCCATCTGTCCACCCACCGTCTCAATCTCTTTCCCTTCCATCCCGGGAACATGAATGACAAGAGGAATATTAAACCTGCTGATCTCTTCATGATACGGAATACCAAGAGCTGACTCCACTTCCTCTGGAGAAGTACCTTGGTTCTGTAGTCCAAAATGATCTCCGTACACAACAAGCACGGTATCATCCCATAGTCCCTGCTCTTTCAGACCATCAATCAGCGTTCCGAGAGCATAATCAGCGTAGTTGAGTGATGTCAAGTATTCACCCAGCGCAGTTCCTTCAATAGAAGCAGGAGTTTGCCACTTTAAGAATTCCGGTTTCACCTTGAAAGGAGAGTGACTTGATGCGGTAATAAACTGAGCATAAAAAGGCTTATTCTGTGCTTTTAAATCTGCTAGTTTATCAACCCCAACCCGAAATAGTTCTTCATCTGATGCTCCCATTTCATTGTAATTGTCATTATTGAAATAAGGTTTGTCATAATACTGATCAAAATGAAGTGCAGGATACATTTTACTGCGATCCCAGAAGCTAACCGAATTTACATGATACGTTTCTGCGGTATATCCTTCATTTTGCAGCAATCTAGGTAAGCTCGGAAGTACACGATCTCCAAAACCAGTAGACATCGCCATCGTGCCGAGCGGATAGATAGAAGTATTGGAAATAAATTCGGCATCAGATGTGTTACCTTGACCAATCTGCTGAAATACATTAGGGAAATAAAGACTGTCTTTGACAAGCTCATTCAGAACTGGAGTGACTTCTTGTCCCTCTACAGTCTGACCTATTGGAAAACGTTGAAAAGATTCCAACTGAACGACAATGACATTTTTGCCTTTCATCGCTCCAAAACCTTCAGGTTTGGAACCCTGTTTACGCTCTGTAGTCTGGTAAGGATATGACGACTTTAGATCGTTCACTTTTTTAATTGTATCTTCCAAATTCCCTGCTGCGATTGCTTTGTTCTCCGCATTCGCTAAAATGGCGGCAGCTATTTGATAATTTAGAAATCCAAGCTCATCTGCGCGCACGGTTTCGTTCTCAATGGTTCCGTCCTTAGCAATTGTCAGTCCGGAGAGGACGATACAAATAGCTGCAACCCCAACAATAGTAATACGGGACAGCTGTTTGGTGTATAAGTTACGTTTACCCTGCAGTCGCAGATAGAACCAGCCGAGAGCCATAAGGATCACATCTGCAAAAAACCAAAAGTGAATCGGCTTAATCAGCATTCCAATGCTTCCTGCAACCTGTGGAACCTGATTCAAACTGAGCAACGTCGTGTAAGTAGGTATAGAACCAAACTGCACATTATAAAGCGTTGCTGCAAACAGAATGACAGAGAAAAGTGTATTTAAACCAAAATAAGCACTACCTTTCCACCTGCGGGGTATAATTAGCTCCCAAATGCTAAGAATAACAAGAATAGCGAGGGCATCTGTACCCAACCGTTCCAACGACAAATCTCTGAATACAAAAAAGCGAAATAGTGCAAACTTTGCCATAAGCAAAATAAATACAACAACAAATAAGGACCCGCGAAGCCCCTTCATCGTTTTTTTCAAAATAATGACCCCATTTATACATAATTTACTTCTATTTTACGAATAACAAGATCAATTATAACACTCATTCAGCCTGTCTTCCATTTCAAATCATGGGAAGACAATCTCGTCATAATAAAAAACACCCAAAAAGGGTGTTTAAGGATTTTTCTTTTCTCAGACTCTATTTATTTTATCTACTATTTAAAAATTATTTTTTGAATGGCAGGCTCTGTTTCGTGAAAAGCTCGGTTTAGTCCTTTTTTCTGAATGTCTTTTTTGGCTACTCTGCGATAGCATAATTCCGTCTCGAAAGAACGACTAAAGGGAGTCGGCGACACCTCTACTGTCATTTCGTCTCTCCAGTTCGCTATAAGAGGTTCATCCCCCTCTTGATTAAGAACTGATGTTTTACCAAATCCTTTTTGAAACCATGGATGTTCTTTTTCTTTGCTAACTCCAGGCTCGTTCATGCAGGCATAAAGAGAGAGATCGTCACACAACTGTAGCAATAGATAATGTTGACTTATCTCAGACTCATCTTTAGCGCCCATTTTCTCCTTCAGCCGCTCCTGCCTGCATATCTCCTCTTGAATAAAAGCAATACTAAACGGGTCCTTCCCGTTCTTAATATCAGGAAATGAAGAGAAATGATAACTAACTAGATAAGCAGCATAAGGATTCACCTCTTCTACTTCCTGAATTCCAACCTGATACATTTTCAGTTTAACTGCGTACGGATAATCCACAAAATAATAAGGTGCTTGCGATACTTCATTCAAGATGGGATCTGCATCAATGCGAATCCATCCTCGGTCGTGTTCATAGATTGCATAAATTACATCCTGTCGGTCACTTTCATGAAAGAAGTATTCAGATTTTAGATTGATTGCGATATCTCCACATAATCTGGCATGTTCATGCTGCTCAATCATAATGAAATGTTCTACTTGTTCTCTTATCACCATACGAGATTTCAACTCCTGTCATCATCTTTGTCTATGATAAGTAACCCAGGCTGGGGCAGGCTCAAACGGATACACATTTAACATTTCCATTTGATAAGGGTCCGTGCTGTCCACTTCGGACTTAAGCTGATGTATTCCGTTGTCTATTGCATATTTTATTTGCTCTCTTGTAACGAGTGTAATCAGATCCAGCTCCTCTGAAGAAGCAACTCCTCTCCATCCCAGCTCCGCCACGAATTCATCTGAGGTCGAATGAAGCATTGCAAATCCTGCACAGCGACCTGTAGTACGATGAATGACTACATAAGAACCTTGTTTGATCACATCCTGCTCATGCAGAAAAGCTTTCCAGCGAAATAGTTCAAAAGCTTCCGGCGGGTTCACACGATGTGTATATTCGTACGTCTTTTTTACAAGTAATGCGAGTTCTTCTTCTCCTTGCTCACTCTTCAGCAGTTCAGATAACTTTAATAATTGATAGTCCGAGTGACGCCTCATTAGTACATCTTCGTCTCTCACATCATACGCTTTTGAGGTTTCAATATGGACATCATAAGTACTTCTGATTTCGTAGAAGCCTTGTTTTACAAGCGCCTGCTTGATTGCAAAATCCGTATCCCAGATAGAAATTTGAAGTGGATATACCACCCGAAGTTCTGAAACCGCTTCCAGAAGCTGCGCTGCAACCAGCTCTCTATCCGTTGATGGCAATACCATAAGCGAAACATATGTGCAAAAAGGATGAAACTGATTATGATATGTAAAAATAATGCCTGCTTCTTTACCTTCCGCTACAGCAACAAAGGCAAATTGCGAATCTGCCGGGTCTTGACGTATCCCATAGCCAGTTATAGCCCGCTCTTTTATCTCTGTATAAAAACGACTATGCTCTTTACAAAAAGGTTCAATTGTAATACTTCGGTACCCCATTCCAGAAAACAAATAAACTCCCTCCGTTATCATATTATTTTCTTTTATCGTATCAAAATAAACAGAAAACCGCCAGAAGGCGGTTTCATATATAACCCAGTATAATGCCGGCTGTCTCTTCAATCGCCTTGTCTGTGACATCGATGACAGGACAACCTAAGCGGTCGAATAACGTATAGGCATATTCCAGTTCCTCCACGATCCTTGCAAGCGAAGCATATTTGGAACCATGGGGGAGGCCCATCACTTTGAGACGTTCCGTACGAATTTTGAGTAGATGTTCTGCATCCATCGTAAGACCAATCACTTGCCCTTGAATGGTCTCATTGAGGGGATCAGGAGGTTTGATCTCAGGTACAACGGGATAGTTAACCACCTTATACCCCTTATGAGCCAAAAAAATGCTAAGCGGCGTCTTCGAAGTTCGAGAAACACCGAGAAGTACGATATCTGCTTTACGAATGGCACTCGTATCTTTGCCATCATCACATTTCACTGCAAACTCGACCGCTTCTACTCGCCGAAAATAATCCTCATCTAGGCGATGAAGTACCCCGGGACGCCGAGTAGGTGAATCATGAAAGGTATCGATAAAAGCCTGCATCATTGGCCCCATAATATCAACAGTTCGAATTCCTAACCGAATGGACTCCTCTTTAATGGCCTCACGCAGTTCAGGCTGTACAAGAGTGTACGCAACAAAACCTGACTTCCTATGCACTTCCTCCATCAGTTCCCTGATTTCATCTTCACTGCGAATTTGCGGATATCGTTTAATCCGAATTTGTAAAGACTCGAACTGGTGCAGAGCAGCACGTACTACCAAATCAGCTGTTTCTCCAAGCGAATCCGAACATATAGCAACAAATTGCATAAATTCCTCCTCCAGCGGCCTATTCTACTGCGATGTGAACGACAAGCTTGGTTATCGTCGTCTTCGAGATCCTGCCCACCACCTCATATCCTTCCTCCGTATTCCACGAACGTATAACCGGAAGACTGTCCACCTCATGATGTATCATTTTCTGAGCTGCTTCAATTACACGATCATCAGGCGTTACAGCAACGAGCTGGGCTACTCTTGTCATCATCATACTAATAGGGACCTCTGATATGTCCTGATTTCCTAGCGTCATCTTCAGGAGGTCCTTGCGAGATAGAATACCTGCTAGTCTCCCCTCATTGTTAATGACTAGCAGGGTTCCCACATCCTCCAGAAACAGGGTGATTACTGCTTCGTGAATTGTGGCGTGCTCATAGACCACGACAGGGACGCTTTGCACATCCTTCACTTTCAGATCATGAAGTGCGGTTCGAAGAGGCTCTCGAACTGTCAAACGCTCACCTGGAAAGTATCCCACCTTGGGTTTGGCAGATAAAAATTGGGTCATCACAAGAAGGGAAAGATCTCCCCGGATGGTCGGTTTGGATAGATGAAGCTGTTCTGCAATTTGATCTCCAGTAATCGGTGTTTGACTTTGTACGATTTCAATAATTTGCTGCTGACGTGAGGTAAGTTCGATTTCTTTCACCCTCCGGCATGTTTGATGTTCCGTGCTCTCATGCTGTTGTAGAAATATGGATCACAGCAGGTTTATCCGCAGCATTTCTTAATGACAAAATTTGTGCCTGAGCTGCCGCGATTCGGGCAAAAGGTACCCGATAAGGAGAGCAGCTTACATAATCTAGCCCGATGTCATGACAAAAGAAGATAGAGTCTCGCTCCCCTGCATGTTCACCGCAAATTCCGGCGATAAGGTCTGGTTTTATCGATCGCCCTTGTTCAAGAGCAATACGAATCAGTTCACCAACCCCATCCTGGTCCAGTACTTCAAAGGGATTGGCAGGCAAAATCTTTTGTTCTACATAATGGCTTAAAAACTTACGTTCTGCATCATCTCTGCTATACCCTAGTGTCATCTGTGTCAGATCATTTGTACCAAATGAGAAAAAATCGGCATGACTTGCAATTTGAGATGCAGTGAGTGCTGCCCGAGGGATCTCAATCATCGTGCCAACCCGATAAGGACAATTTTTCAGTTCTTCTCTAAGCACTTGTTCTGCCACTCCATCCACCAGTTTACGAAGGACAGATAACTCGCTCGCATGGCCAATCAGCGGAATCATAATCTCTGGGGCAACTTTGATTCCTCTATGGATACACTGTAACGCTGCCCGGAATATAGCTTCGATCTGCATATCATAAATTTCAGGGAAAACGATGCCGAGCCTTGCTCCTCTCTGCCCTAACATGGGGTTCGACTCTTTCAGCTCTTTTACCTTCTCGATCACGCGATCTACTTTTTCCAGTTCATCCGTATCACCGTCGAGTGTAATCATATTCAAATGTTCTCTTCTTCCTTCAAGAACTTCTAGTTTAGGCAAAAATTCATGAAGCGGCGGATCAAGCAATCTAATTGTCACGGGAAGACCATCCATCTCTATAAAGATCTGTTCAAAATCAGATTGCTGTACTGGTAATAACCTTTGCAGCGCTTCCTGACGTTCCTGATTACTGCCTGCTACAATCACTCTTTGTACGAGCGGAAGTCTTGATGGGGACAAAAACATGTGCTCTGTACGGCATAAACCGATACCCTCTGCGCCCCATGTACGAGCGAGCTTAACATCCTTCGGATGATCGCTATTCGCGAACACTTTCATTTTCTTCACTTCATCTGCCCAGTCCAACATCCGTGTTAATTCTTCGGATATTTCAGGTTCTCTCAGTTCGATCTCTCCGGAATACACTTTCCCTGTTCCGCCATCGATTGAAATTAAGTCACCTTCCCGAAAGGTATGTTCAAAACAAAGGAGTTCTTTCGTCTCTTCTCGGAGTTCTAGTTCTTCGCATCCGCATACGCAAGGTGTTCCCATCCCTCTTGCAACAACAGCCGCGTGGCTAGTCATTCCTCCACGTAGAGTAAGGAGGCCTTCAGCAGCAATAACTCCGTGTATATCTTGTGGGGTCGTTTCTCTTCGAACCAAAATCACTCGTTTTCCGAGTGAAGCCCATGATTCCGCTGTTTCTGCATCAAAAACGAGCTGTCCGCTCGCCGCTCCCGGAGATGCGGGTAGTCCGTTTGCTACAATTTCATCTTCTTCCCTAATCTGGATCGATTGATGGAGAAGCTGATTCAGATGCTCCGTTTCAATTCGAAGAAGTGCATCTTCCTTCGAGATAATGCCTTCCTCTGCATAATCAACCGCCGCTTTGAGCGCCGCTTGCGCAGTTCTTCTGGCGTTTCTCGTTTGTAATATGTACAATTGCCCTTTCTCAATCGTAAATTCAATGTCCTGAATATCACCATATAATTCTTCCAATTGAGAAGCAGCTTCATGAAGCTGTTCGTATACAGCAGGCAAGGTCTGCATGAGATAAGTAATACCAAGTGGAGTCCTTGTACCTGATACGACTTCTTCCCCTTGAGCAGCGGGTAAATACTCTCCCAACATCTCATTACCGCCAGTTGATGGGTTCCTTGTAAAGAGAACACCCGTGCCGCTCGTTTCATCCAGATTTCCAAAAATCATTTCTTGGACGCTCACTGCAGTTCCTTGATCATCTGCTATTTTATGGACTTTCCGATATACCTTTGCCCTTGGATTCGACCATGAACGAAAAATGGCCCTTACGGCATCAATTAACTGTTCTTCTACATTTTGCGGGATCGATTTTTTGGTACGATGAAGGACAACCTGTTTGTATTTAAGGATCAGTTCTTCCAGCCTCGCTTCCGCCAACTGTCCGATATGATCTACTTTTGACTCTTGATTAACCTGCTGAAGAACTTTGGTGAATGCATTATTTTCGATATCCAGTGCGACATGACCATACATCTGAATAAATCTTGCATAACATTCCAGGGCAAATCTACGATTTCCTGTAACTAGCGCAAGTCCTTCTACTGTCTCATCAGTAAGACCCAGATTAAGAATCGTATCCATCATACCAGGCATAGAAGTGACCGCTCCCGAACGAATCGCGAGTAAAAGAGGATCAGATGGATCACCAAAACGTTTATTTGATTTGTCCTCAATAACCCGAAGTGCAGCTTTAATTTCATCAATGAGTGTAAGCGGGATATGTCCAAGGTGCGTATAATAATCTCTGCAGGAAGCTGTAGTAATGGTAAAACCATAAGGAACCGGTAATCCGGCATTCGTCATCTCGGCAAGATCAGCACCTTTACCGCCCAGCAGTTCGCGCATGGATGCATTTCCTTCATGAAACAGAAATACCCGCTTGTTCGTCATTGTATCGCTCCTCGTCCTAATTTCCATTATTTTCAAGTTATGCTCAGCCAATATATTACGTCACGAACTACAATCGGTCAATATATAATACGTCACTATAAACAACCTAACGAAACACGGCTAAATCCCCTTATATCATGCAAATTTCAGCATAACAAAAAGCCGCCTAAAGGGGCGGCTTGGTCTACATTTTGTTTTGATATGAACTCTTTTTATGAATAACAGCTTATATAGAACATCTTAATTAATGTTTCAGTGTGAATTCATATTGTCTGATTCATTCGGAATGCCCTCTCTGTCAAGAAACTGACGGATAGTGCTACTGAGATAGGCAATTCTAGGTCGCAATAAGATTTCTTCCGGTTTACCTTTCAAGTACAATGTAAGCTCATTCGTTTCATTATATTGACGATATCCTTTGATCTGATCGAAGGTGTAAAAACGCGTCCCCCACTTGATGCCGTGAGTCCCCAAATAAAACCGTGTAACAAAATAATGTACGATAAAAGCGATGATGAACAACGCATATTTGATCAAGCCTGTACCTGTAATAAGGTAAACTCCCCCTAGAATAAATACAAGTGTGGTCAGAAGCGGTTGTTGTTTTCCCTGACCATCAAACCAAATTTGTCCCACTTTTTGGCGAAGCCATAGACTATAAATGAGCGCTCCGGCAGACAAACACAAATAAATGACCAAACAAATGACCTGATACGATAACATGTACTCACTCCTTGCGGCTGCTGATATTCATGGATTTTCTGTCTTTCCTCATTGTACTTGCTATGTACAAAAAATGTACAGGTTTTTCCAATCGTCTAAGGTCTCTCAAAATGAGAAACGGCAGCTTAACTTCACTTAGGAATCCACCCTAATAAAAAAAGGCCAATCCCAGTTCATATTTCAACTGAGATCAGCCATAATTGCATCTATTCTCAAGCTCCTGCCCAAACATCCTTAGCATATTTACCATTTGATTCGAGTTCAGATAACCATGAAATCGCATCTTCTTCGCTTACACCATGTTTGTTCTGATAAGCTGTTATCAGCGTTTGTTCCACATCCGGCGCCATTCTCGTACCGTCACCGCAAATGTACATCTTAGCTCCTTGTTCCAGCAGACCAAGCAGTAACTCCCCATCTTGTTTCATCAGATGTTGAACATAACATTTATCCTGACCGTTCACTCTTGAGAAAGCGGTATGAAGCTGGACAAGTCCATCTTGTTCCGCAGCTACTAACTCTTCTTTATACAGATAGTCATGTTCCGGATTTCGACATCCAAAGTACAGATGGGCTTCGCTTAAGTTTGCGTTTTGCTGTTGTAATACTCTTCTGGCCTGAATGAAACCACGGAATGGAGCAACCCCGGTACCCGGTCCAATCATAATAATAGGAGTCTCGGTCTCCTCAGGAAGATGGAATCCCGATTCTGGAGTCCGAACAAACAGGAAGACTGCTTCGCCTGTTTTCAGTCCTTCCAGGTAGTTAGAAGCGATCCCCTTATACTCACCTTGACCACTCCATGCAGCATCCCTTACTACACTCACCGTAATACTAACAGTATCAGCACTCACCTTAGGTGAACTTGATATCGAATAGTATCTTGGTTTCAATGCAGGCAATAGTTCCATGAAACGTTCAAATGACAGTTCACAAGCTTCATACTTTTCTAACAGATCTAGCATCGTAATTCGTTTCCCTCTGATTTCCGTCTGATAAATATCATCTTCGAGCATAGCTGTCAGTTCTTTCGCATGAGGAGGACATACGGTATGCGCTGCAAGCTCGCGAATCTGAGCACGGGTTGCAGGTTCTTGAAGCTCCACACTTCGTGATAACAGATCGTCAAGACGAACCGGAGTTCCTACTGGCAAATGAGCACTGCTTCTTCCGCTGGCAGATAGAACAAGGTGACTGCTTCCTTGCAGAGCAAACCGTTTCAGCACTCGCTGTACCAGAACATCAGGATTAACAGGTAAAATGCCCAGATGGTCTCCTTCCTGATAAGTCACACCTTCTGGCAATGCAATCTCAATATGCTGCGTTATTCTACCGCTATCTGCATTTTGCAAATTCAGACTGCCTACTACACGCCCTAGATCTGCATGGTATGTCTCTACCAAAGGTACAGCGGCTACTCCGCTGACATACTTCACTTTTAGACTGCTGCCTTTCTTCTTGTTGCTTTCTTCGAGTTTAAGATCAAGTGCTTGCATCAGATCTGGCCACAATCCTTCTGTCCAGTCATCCACTTCCTGTTCGAAATCACCACTCGCATCACTTTCACCCCTGCTTAGAAGACGAGTTGCCCCTTTTGACTTAAGTGTTTCATCAATCAATCTTGGAATACGTTGATAAGTACTGGCCCAGTTGTGATCCCCACAGCCGAATACAGCATAACGAACCCCTTCCATCTCAGACGGTTCAGCTGACTCAATCCACTCGATGAACGATTTGGCATTAGAAGGTGGCTGACCATTGTAGGAAGCAGAGACGATAATTACGACACCCTCTTTAGGCAGTTGGCCTGCGTAATCATCCATTGGAGCAACATTGCTGTCAAACCCTTGATATTTGGCATGATCGGCAACTTCACGAGCGATCCCTTCCGCGGTACCGAGGTTTGATCCATACAGTACAAGCATAGGCGTATGATGAGCATTCTCCGGCAAAGATTCGGTTTCCACCGTTTCCAAATTGTCGTCTTGAGCGATAGATGCCGTAGCCCCTGGGATCATAAGAGCGGCGTTGTTCCCTCTACTGCGAACCTTCACATGGAAATCTTCCGGTTTCAAAGTTAAAGTTTCTTTGACTTTAAGCTCATAATTGCCATCATCTATAAGTTCGAAATGTTTCACAACCATACCGAGTACGAGCGTAGCTTCCTGAAGGGCAAACTGCTGTCCAATACAGGCTCTTTGGCCATTACCGAAAGGTTTATAAGCATCGTGCGGCACCTTGCTCGGGTCAGCGAATCGTTCCGGCTTGAATTCCTCTGCATCGTCTCCCCATACTCGGGTATCCCGGTGCAACTTAGGAATGAGAACTGTTACACTATCGCCCTTTTTCATAGGATACTTACCACCTATTTGGGTCTCCTCTTTCGCATACAAGGAAAAAGCAGGAGCAGTTGGCCACAGTCGCAGCGCTTCATTCAGCACCATCCGAGTATACTTCAGATCCCTGACCTGATTGTACGTTGGTACCGGGTCTTTCAGTACCCGGTCTACTTCCTCAACTACCTTTTTCAATTTGTCTGGATTTTTTATCAGGTAATAGATTGCAAAAGACAGGAGACCACTTGTCGTCTCATGGCCCGCAATGAGGAAAGTAATAATCTGGTAGCGGATATTTTCAGAATCCAGACCTTCCCCAGTCTCGGGGTCTACCCCTTCTAACATATAGGACAGTAAGTCGCCACTATTGCCACTGCCATGTTCCTTTCGCTCCTTAATCAGATTATCTACCAGGTTAAACATGAACTCCGTGTCTTCTTGGAATTGCTTCTTCTTCTTGACCATAAACATTTCCTGAATACCGAGCCTGTGAAGCTGACTCATCCCTTCGTCCAATGCACGAACCATACTATCGATAAAAGGATGATTGTCTTCTCTATAAAAACTATTAAATCGGTATTCAAAACCGCACAGACCGATCGTATCGAGTGTAAGTCTTGTCATGTCACCCGGGACATCGACGGTTTCATCCGGATTTAATCTTGCCCATTTCTGAATCAGCTGAAAAGCAATATCAAGCATCTTGGTGTGGTACCCTTGCATCGCCCGTTGACTGAAACTGGACAGCAAAATATTATGCGCTTTTTTCCAGTTCGGTTCGTACGTTCCGCTCGTAAACAAGCCATCTCCAGCAAAAGGACGTACATTTTGTAGTGGAGCCCATATTCTTTTGTCAAAACGTTTCTCGTCACTTGCATCCTTTACGAATTCATGACCTGATATATACAGCTCCTTGCGCCCAGCAGGATATTGAATTTGAAAGATGGGACCATACTCTTCTGCAATTTTGGATAGTGATTGTATAGGCGCATTTCCATCGATGAGAGGTAGATTCCCCAAAGGTCCATATGTTTTGGGTTGTGGTATTTGAACAGATTCTGTCATTTTGTTTCCCTCCGTTATCCTATATTTCTGTTTATTTTCACTTCAACAGAACTGACTGACCATTATAGTAAAACGGTCATTTTATTGTAAAAAAAAGCGGATCTGATTTTTTCATCTCTCCTACTGATTACACTACCACGATGTTAATTTGGCACACAACAGGTACAAGGTCATGATTCATTCCGACAAATGATCCATATTTTTTTCTGAAAATAATCACTTTTCTATCCTCATCCTGGTACTTTTATCACATCATATTACCATTTCATCCTCTTGATAAATAAAAAAAGTGAAGAAACCTCTCTCATTTTGTGATCAGAGGCCTTCACTTGATTCTGGTTTATCCTACAATAATGGCGTATACAATCCCGGGTCCGTGAACTCCGATGGTCAAATCATTCTCTATATCAGAAGAACGGCTTGGTCCCGATATAAAATGAACACCTGCCGGTAAATTCTCTCTTCCCTGTTCATCAAGTTCGGTAAGAAGTTCGCCAAGTCTCGTTCGAATACGCTCTTTTGGAACGATGAGAAATAGGACCGTAGGTAATAAACTAACGGATCTACCCTTCTCCTTGGCCGACTTTACCATTATTGAACCGGTATAAGCTGCGACTCCGTCGGCAACAACGATCCCGATGTCCGCTTCCGCAGCCGCAAGTTTCTCGTTCGTCCCATCCTCCGTGTTCCAAACGCTTACCTTAGCATAAGGAATTGAATCTTCCAGCTTTAAGGCTCTCAGCTCTTCCTGATCTTGAAGGATAACCCTTTTTGGCTCAAGCTCTTCTGCTTTTTCCTCGATCCATGCGAGCAATTCCTGTTCATTACGAACGCAGGCGACATATCCGCCCACACTTTTAAAATGCACAGAAAATTGTTCTACACGCTTCTCAAGATCCCAATCGGTCTCATTCCAAAAATCTGGCGATCCTTGAAACGGTCTAATCGGCTTGTCTGTAACAAGTGGTCTTTGCAGTCTAGAGGCAATTCGTCCCATAAAGACATCCTGCCTGCTGCGTGACTCTTGTTCAAGTTCCGTTAGCCACGCTTCATTCGGTCTATTCATGAGATGCGCCCCCTTGTTGTCTGCGGTCCAGCATGGTTTGCATTCGTTCTCGGACAGCGGAGTCCATTTCCAGGTGCTCTGTCCGAATTTCGGACTCGAGTGTACTCCATGTCTGTCTGAAAGATTGCTTCGCAAGTGATGGAGTTACTCTATATCTGTTCCAGCCCTTCAGCGGGCCAACCTTTATCGATATTTCACCATTTTTCACGATCAGTTTTTGACCGATTTGCCCCATTTTTATTGCCGTACCAAAACGACCTGCCTTGGCAACTACCGTTCCAAATGCTTTCATGCCCGCAGTTTCTGCCTTATTTCCATAACCCTGTTCTACCTTTCGTCTACGGAGAGAAACAAGCATCTCATGTAACGGAATCTTCACAGGGCAGGCCTCATAACAGGCACCACATAAACTAGAGGCACTGGCGATGTCATCCCACTCCGCCACATTTTTATTCAGTGCAGGTGTGAGAACAGCTCCAATCGGTCCACTGTAAGTGCTTCCGTAAGCATGGCCTCCGATATGTCGATAGACCGGGCAAGCATTAAGACAGGCACCGCAGCGGATACAATTCAACAGTTCTTGAAACTCAGGATCGCCAAGTTGTAAGGAGCGGCCGTTGTCCACGATAATGATATGCATCTGCTCCGGTCCATCGGCATCTTCTGTTCGTTTTGGACCTGTAATTCCAGACATGTACATCGTCATGCGTTGACCTGTTGCCGATCTTGGCAAGAGCGTAGCCATGACCTCAAGATCAGCCCAAGACGGTATGATTCGCTCCATACCCATAAGCGTAATCTGTGTACGCGGGAGGGTACTTACCATACGGGCATTGCCTTCGTTTTCGAAGAGGACCATGGACCCTGTTTCTGCTATCGCAAAATTACAACCCGTCATTCCGATATCCGCATCAAGAAACCGTTCTCGTAGTTTTTTACGGACAAACCCGGCAAGGATCGTTGTATCCGGCGCCAGCGTTTCTCCAGCCACTTCTGATAGAAGTTCCGCAATCTGATATCGGTTTTTATGAATAGCCGGGATAACGATATGGGATGGCATCTCGCCTGCAAGCTGAATAATATACTCACCGAGATCCGTTTCAATGGCTTCAATTCCCGCCTTTTCCAGCGCATGATTCAGATGTAGTTCCTCTGAGACCATGGATTTCGATTTCACGACAGACTTTGCACCTCGGTGTTCGGCAATCTTCAGAGCAATTTTCACAGCTTCCTCACCTGTATCTGCAAAATGGACATGGACACCGTTTGCTCTCGCATTCTCTGTAAATAGATTCAGATAATAGTCCAGATGGGCTATCGTATGAAGACGAATCTGTCTTCCTCGCTCCCTCCATTCTTCCCATCTACCATGCTCTTCCGCTGCCAGCTTTTTGCCTCCACGAAGTCTTTCTGTCGTAAACTTGACTGCTCTACGCAAAAATTCATCATGTAACGCGATTTCAGCTCGTTCTCTTACGGCATGTTTTCCCACTCCTGTACTCATGAAGACTTCACCCCTTCATATAGCAGTTCAGCAAGGTGCATCACGCGCACCGGCTTATTTTTGAAGCGAAGCTGACCGGCAATATTCATGAGACATGCCATATCCAGACCAACAAGAACTTCGGCTTCGGTTTCGGCGATATGTTCTGCTTTTTCGGTCACCATTGCACCTGATATATCTGCCATTTTCACCGCAAAGGTTCCACCAAAACCGCAGCAATCTTCGGCAAAAGGAAGGGGAACAAATTCGATGTCCTGGACTTCCGCGAGGAGCGCCATTGGCTCTTCTTTCACTCCAAGCAAACGACTGCCATGGCAAGAAGGATGATAGGTGACTTTATGAGGGAAACGCGCCCCTATATCCGTGATTCCCATTACCTTTACAAGAAATTGGGTAAATTCAAAAGTTTTTGCTTCGAGACGTCTTGCTTGTTCTGCAAGCACAGGATCATCTTTGAACAAATCTGCATAATGATGAATCATATAAGTACACGAACCAGAGGGAGATACGACAAAATCACTGTCTTCAAAAGCTTCAAGAATGGTTCTCGCTGCCGTTCTGGCTTCTTCAAAGTACCCGCTATTATAAGCCGGCTGACCACAGCAAGTTTGCACTTTTGGAAAATGAAGCGTAACACCGTATCTAGCCAAAATACGAACCATTGCTTCTCCCACACTAGGATAGATCGCATCACTTAAACAAGTAATAAACAAGGAGACTTTCATCAGCTTACACCTCTTATCTAAACAAACTCATCTTATTCTTTAGCGGTTAAACATATGCAGCAAGATTTGTATACTTTACATAGCGGAGATAAGCTTCTTTCCACGCTTCTGAACCCTCTGGTTCATACGTAAGTACAGGAAATGATTCCTTGATGGCCTTTCTAGCTTCTGTTAATGAACTGAAAACGCCTTCATGAATCCATTGTACAATCACATTCCCAATCGCACTTGCTTCCACGGGTCCTGCGTAAACAGGCTTTCCAATCGCATTTGCGGTCCAAGCACATAGGAGGCGATTATGAATTCCTCCACCGACCATATGAAGTCCACTGAATGAATGTCCAGATACCTGTTCCGTCAGTTCAAACACATATCGATACTTTAATGTCAGGCTTTCCAAAATACATCTGATGATCTCTCCTTGTGTTTCCGGTGAACGTTGATTGGTTTGCTTACAATATTCCCGTATTCTTGAGGTCATGTTACCCGCAGGAAGAAACAAGGAATCATCTGGATCAATAAAATGCTGAAAAGGAGTAGCTTGTTCAGCAAGGCCGAGAAGTTTATTGTAGTTAACATTCAGACCTTCCTGCTCCCACTCTCTTATCGTTTCTTGAAAAATCCACAATCCCATAATATTTTTCAGCAAACGATAAGTATGGTCTACGCCGCCTTCATTCGTGAAATTACTTGCCAAAGTCTTTTCATTCATGACCGGAGCATCTACTTCCGTGCCCATGAGCGACCATGTGCCGCAGCTTAAATAAGCAAAAGGACCTTCGTTTGCCGGAACAGCCGCAATCGCAGAACCGGTATCGTGCTCTGCTACAGCGATAAAAGGAACAGAGGAAATTCCGAGCTCTTTCGTAACAGCGGTTCTGAGCATCCCTACTTCTGTGCCCGGAGCTACTATCGAACCGAACCACTCCTCCGGAATCCCTACTTGATGAATCAATTCTCTGTCCCAATCATTCGTAACCGGATTAAATAACTGGGTCGTAGTTGCGTTTGTAAATTCATGCTGTTTTTCACCTGTCAGAAAAAAACGAAGCAAATCAGGTATCATCAGGAGATGTGCCCCTTCTCTCATCAAGTACGAATCCCGTTTCTTTAGTGCTGCCAGTTGGTAAATTGTATTGAACGGTAGAAACTGAATCCCTGTTTTCCGGAAAATCGTTTCTGCAGGTATCTTTGTCAGTACCTCTTCCATTACACCGCTTGTATGCGGATCACGGTAGTGGTAGGGGTTACCTAGAAGCTCTCCATCCTTGCCAACGATACCAAAATCGACTGCCCAGGAGTCAATACCAACACTGCGCACCGTTTCTCCTTCCTGCTTCGCTTTCAGTAGTCCTTGCTTCATTTCATGAAGAATTCTCAGGATATCCCAATGCATTCGCTCCCCGGCGAATACCGGGTTGTTACTGAATCGATGTACCTCTCTAATCTCGATACGGGAGTTGTGGAGCAGTCCGAGGACTGCTCTCCCGCTGCTGGCTCCCAAATCGTACGCCAGGACACTCACCAGCTCGCCCCTCCTTTTCCACGCACCGCAATTTCAGCAGTATAACGGCTGCTCAGATAGGCTTCCATTGGATCCACCGGAACCCCTTGTTCTTCCCGCAATACATGAAGTAGTGGAGTAACATCGAATTCAAATGCTTTCCGTACGGCATTTTCGGCGGCAAGAACATCATTATTTTCCTGTGCAGCTGCTACTTCCTCATGATCAACAAGCAATGCCTTGGCATATTGAGTTTGTACATTCAGTACAGACCGAATCATCGCAGGGATCTTCTGTTCAATATTATGAGATTGATCGAGCATATAAGCAATGTTGTTTACTCCACTGCGTATGCTCTCATCTTCATCCATACTTCCTTGCTGAATCTGATAGAAAATAAGGAAAAGTTCATATGGATTAACAGTCCCTACGATGAGATCGTCATCGGCATATTTCCGACTGTTGAAATGAAAACCTCCCAATCTTTTCTCATCCAGAAGGTAGGCAACAATATGCTCAATATTCGCTCCTGGGAGATGGTGCCCGGTGTCGACGAGAACTTGTGCCTGATCCCCTAGCTTTAGTGCCATGTTGTACGCCATTCCCCAATCCGCCAAATCGGTATGGTAAAAGCCAGGTTCAAAACATTTGTATTCAATCAGCATCCGCATGTCTTTATCAAGAGCACTGTACATCTCTTGTAATGCCTCATACATCCAGCCTTTTCGTTTGCGAATGTCGCCTTGCCCCGGATAGTTCGTTCCATCTGCAAACCATAGCGATATATCTTTGGAGCCTGTTTCTTTGGCGATATCGACACACGTAAGCAAATGGTCGGTTGCCATGCGCCGTATTCTACGATCGCTATTCGTTACGCTACCAAGCATATATTCGTCAGCCTGAAATAAATTCGGATTGACTGCCCCAATGCGCAGTCCAAGTCCTTCTGCATGAGAACGAAGTTTACTGTAATCGTCCACTTGATCCCATGGAATATGAATCGCTACGCTCGGTGCAAGCCCAGTAAAGCGATGAACTACCGCAGCATCTTCTATCTTTTCAAAAGGATTTCGTGGTACTCCCTCTTTCTGAAATACTTTAAATCGTGTACCTGAATCTCCGTATCCCCAGGAAGGTGTTTCAATTTTCAGCTCCCCTAGTTTTTTCTTCACGTTTTGAAGATCGATTCCTCGTGCTAACTGTTGCTCTTCAAAAAGAGCATAGGCTTTATCCTTCATATCAGACCCCTCCTCCGAATAAAAAGCGCAATCAAATGTTAAATCAATAGTTTAGCGGGTAAAGGCAGCTGGCACACCACCGTCAATGGTAAGCATACAGCCAGTCGTTTTTTCTGCTTTGGATGAAGCAAAGAAAGCGACACCTTCGGCAATATCTCTTGGGTAAATGTTTACGAGCAGTGTCGTTCTTTTTCGGTAATGTTCTTCCAGCTGATCTGGTTCGATACCGTAGGCTGCCGCTCTCTCATTCCGCCAGTTGGAGTTCCAAATCGCGGAACCTTGTAAAATCGCATCAGGCAAAATGGTGTTCACACGGATGCCGTATTCCCCGCCTTCTGTCGCAATGCAGCGAGCCAAATGTGCTTCCAGCGCTTTCGCTGAACTGTAAGCGGTCACATTTTTACCAGCATAGATTGAATTCTTGGAACCGATAAACACCATGCTGCCTCCAAGCTCTTGTTCTTTCATTACCTTAAAAGCTTCGCGTGCAACAAGGAAATATCCTGTTCCTAACACATTTATATTTAAATTCCATTCTTGTAAAGAAGTTTCGTCAAACCTACTTGAGGTAGCAAGGCCCGCATTATTCACAATAATATCGACACCGCCATAGGTGATTGCACACTGACGATAAGCTTCTTTGATTTGTTCTTCATTTGTAACATCCATTTTTACAGGAAGCGCACGGCCTTCTCCATATTGCTCGTTAATCTCAGCAGCGACACGTTCTGCTCCTTCGAGATTAAGGTCAGCAATCACAACGTGGGCCCCCTCTGATACGAGTAACCTAGCGGTTTCACTGCCGATGCCTCCCGCACCTCCGGTAATGAGTGCAACTTGACGAGAGAACTCGGTCTCTTTTGGTGCAAGTGATAATTTATAGAGCTCAAGCGGCCAATACTCAACGTTATAAGATTCATTTTCGCTAAGTGAGACAAAATTACCGAGTGCAGTAGCACCTTTCATCACAGCAATCGCCCGATGATACAAAGCACCGCTGATCAGAGAATGTGCGTGGCTTTTTCCCGTATTAATCATACCAATACCGGGAATCAAAATGACACGCGGTGCTGCTTCAAACATCTGATCTCCCTCATGTTTGTTTCGTTCGAAATAATCCTTGTAGCTATGTTTGTACTGCTGAATTCCTTCCTTCAAATTCTGTTTCAATTGCTCTATATTTTCTGCCTGTGGCTCCCAATCAATATATAGAGGAACTACTTTGGTATGTACGAGATGATCCGGACAAGCTGCACCTACCTGAGATAACACTTTTGAATCTGTTCCATTAACGAACGAGAGTACATCCTCCGCATCATCAAAAGTCAGAATCATTTTCTTATCATCACTTACCGCTCCGCGAATGAGAGGCATAATTTCTGCAACAGCCAGTCGGCGTTCTTCTTCTGCCAGTGAAGCATATTGGGCTCCCCCAAATGTTGCCTTCTCCTGTGAACGTTGATTAATGTAAGATTCGGCTTCCTGAATGACACGAATTGTCTTCGCGTATGTTTCTTCCGGAGTATTGCCCCACGTAACCAGTCCATGTTTCTCCATAAGAACGAGTTCAGCGGAAGGATGATTTCTGACCCCTTCTGCGATCATTTTTGATAATGTAAAGCCTGGACGTATATAAGGCACCCACACAAACCGATCCCCGTAGATTTCACGAGCAATCTCACGACCATTATCTGCACAGCAGATACTAATAATCGCATCGGGATGAGTATGATCCACGTGAGGAAACGGTAAAAAGGCGTGCAGCAACGTTTCAATAGATGCTCTTGGGTGCTTTGCATCGATCATACAATTGCTAAGATAAGCGACCATCTCTTCATCTGACATTTCATCTAATTCATATAAAGGTGTAATATCCTCAAGCCGAAGTCCCGTAAAATGTTTCCCTTGCATCGTGCCCAAATCGGACCCGCTGCCTTTGACATACATGACCTCTATTTCTCTTCCCCGGAAATCTTCTACGATTGTTTTGGTGGATGTATTCCCCCCGCCCCAATTACATACGCTCCGATCTGACCCAATCAGATTGGAACGATATACAAGCTCATCAAGCCCTTTCTTCAGCTGTGCCGCTTTCCCTGTGTCCCACAAATTCTGTACCATAACGAAATCAACCCTCCAGAGGTTCTGTATTTAGAATATTTTGTAAGTTCTTACCGGGAGTATAACACTTTTATTTGGGTTTGAGTATGTATTTTTCTGTTTTTTAAAGAAAAAACAATGATAATAAAGCAAATACATCTTTGTTTCAAACATTAAAGATGCATTTTCTTGGAAAAAAATGAAGTCACTTTCTCGGACAGGGACAATCTTTCCCGGAGGACATTCCTTGTGTTCACAGCGCATATCATAATAACAATAGAAGCAAGTGTGCTAATGAACATTACTTATTAAGACAATGTTGTAGAGGAGGAACGAATTTTTATGATGATTGAGGTAGAGGCTGGTGTACAGCTATATGTAGAAGACCTGCGTCCTCAGGACGGCGGAAACGGACAAACGATGATGTTTATTCATGGTTGGCCTGTAAATCACCGAATTTTTGATTATCAGATGCAAATGTTTCCGTACTTTGGATTTCGCTGTGTTTCTCTCGATCTTCGTGGATTCGGAAAGTCAGATAAACCATGGCATGGGTATTACTATGATCGATTTGCTGAAGATATCTCTCTTGTAATGGATATGCTCAACCTTGAAAATGTCATTCTAGTCGGATTCTCCATGGGGGGTGCTATCTGTGCTCGCCTTATTGCGAAATACGATACAGGAGCTAGAGTAGTGAAGCTCGTTCTCGCCGGAGCAGCAACGCCTTCAATCGTAAAAAAAGAACAAGCTTCATTTGGCTTGCCCTTGGCTCAAATTGATCATTTGCTACAGCAGATACAGATTGATCTCCCTCAAGCACTCTCTGATTTTGGAGGTACCTTTTTCTATCAATACATTAGCCCAGAATATAAAAACTGGTTTCAAAATATGTGCCTTGAAGGGGCCTCTTACTCGATTTTACAAACAGGAATCGCATTAAGAAACGAAGATGTGTCCACTGATTTATCACAGATTCAAATACCTACGGCTATATTCCATGGGGTTCATGATCAGATTGCTCAATTTCAGGGGGCAGTTGCTACTCAGCAACATATTCCTGGTTCCTTATTGTATCGTTTTGAGGGGAGTGGTCATGGGTTACTTTACGAAGAAAAAAATCGTTTTCAAGCTACACTGCTTGATTTTATTCAAAAAACGTAGCATTTCCATTAGATGATTAGCCAGCGTTTGATGAGCATCGCCTGAGGGGTATAATAGTACAAGCGTGAACCTAACAACTATGACAAAAGGTGATGAGCATGTATTATGATTTATCATGTTACTTATCCATCGCAAGGACTTCAAGTAAAAGGATATCTTAGTCTGCCCTATGGATATCAGCTTCTCGAAGAGGAAGCACGTCATTTGCTGGCAGGCAAATTTAGTAGTGTAGAACACCCGGCAATACAACTAAACTCACCACTACATCCATCAGGTCAAGATTTTGCTTCCAAAAAGTGGCCTGTGTTTATTTATTGCCGCGGTGGAATCGGCAATTTCGGCAAAGTTCGAACCCCTTGGGTAGAAGAGTTTGCCATGCATGATCATATCGTATTCGCTCCCTCCTATCGGGGTACAGAAGGCGGTGAAGGTCGTGATCTCTTTGGTGGCGATGACAAAGAAGATGTATATGCTGCCGTCAAACTATTGTCCGAGCTTCCTTTTGTTGATGCTGGTCGTATAAGCATTATGGGATTTTCGCGAGGTTCAATAAATGCAGCCTATACTGCGCGCACCTTGCCGAGTATTCATAAACTGGTGCTCTGGAGCGGAGTCTCCGATATGACCCAAACCTATGAAGAGCGAGTCGATCTTCGCCGTACGTTCAAACGTGTCATTGGAGGTCCTCCTTCAAAAGTTCCAGAAGCTTACGAAGAGCGCTCACCCGTTAATATTGCAGGAGAACTAAGCTGCCCCGTGCTCATTGTTCATGGTACAGAAGATGTTCAAGTGTCTTTCAGTCAAGGGGAGAAAATGTACCACTCCTTAAGTGAAGTAGATGCGGATGTTAATTTTCATCGCTATGAAGGCCTTGGTCATCATTTCCCGCAGGAAACACACCGCGCAGCCATCGCTCGAATGTTCGAATGGATTGGTGAAGGATCAGGGAATACAGAAACAGCAATTCCAATGTAATTCGAAAAAAGGCTACCCGTGTAGTATTAAACTACAATGGGCAGCCTTTTTTATGTTTTACACATTTAGATAACGCACAGTTTCTTACTTAGCTGACGGAATCCGGTGTGCGGAGTGTCTTGTCGGACCAACAAATTTGTTCAATGGGAAACCATTAGAAATGGCTTGCGTAACGAATGTTTTTGCGCCAGAAACTGATTCACGAACCGTGCGTCCTTTGGCAAGTCCCGCTGTAATCGCAGCCGAAGACGTGCAGCCAGCACCGTGTGTATACTGTGTAAGAATGGCACCCGCTTCAAACCATTCAAAAGTTTGTCCATCATATAGAAGGTCAACAGCCTTACCTTCACGAATCTTTCCTCTATCTTTAATCAAGACATGTTTTGCTCCCAGGTCATGAATGATGGATGCAGCTTCCTGCATTTGTTCCAGGGTCGTAATTGGACCTGTTTTTGCAAGTTGCGAAGCTTCAAATACGTTAGGCGTTACGAGATCAGCACGCGGAAGAAGGAACTCAATCATCGCTTCTGTATTTTCCGGTTGCAACACTTCATCTGTCCCTTTGCAGACCATAACAGGGTCAATTACAATTCGATTAAGTTTATAGCGATCTATATAACGAGATACCAGTTCGATGATTTCGACAGAACCGAGCATGCCGGTCTTCATCGCATCAAAACCAATACCTTCAATCACCGTTTTGAGTTGGGTCTCCACAATCCCGAGTTCTACTGGAAATACTTGATGATCCCATGTGTTCGGTTCCATACATACAATCGTCGTAAGAGCTGTCATCCCGTACACATCAAATTCCTGAAACGTCTTCAAATCAGCTTGAATCCCAGCACCACCACTCGTGTCTGAGCCGGCTACCGTTAATGCTTTTCTTATCGTCATGTTCATGTTCCCTTCGCTAGTAAATAACTTTTTATTAACAAAAAATTTAATGGCTATAATCCATACCCATTTAGTAAGATTATAATAAATCTCCATTTCCTTTGGCAAGATAATGTTCTTCTTATTTCTCATTTAGTTTAACATATCTTATCAAAAATAAGGACTGCGCGATCCATTCTCCTTCGAGATGATCGGGCAGTCCTTTTACGGATTCGTACCTTAGACGTATCAAGTCCGCATTTATTTTTTCATGATCTAAGTGGATTTTTCATTCTTTCAAACCCTAAGTAGCGGGTTCCCTGATAAGTAAGTCTCCCCTCGTCTCCTTCAACAAGCAGACCATATTCATCTGCTTTCACCTGAAATTCCGAGCGGTGCCCGTCCTCAAACTCAAAGGTAATATAATAGGTCGTAAAAGCACTACTGTCACCGGAACCTCCGCTCACATTCGTTCTTTTGGTCAGAATGCGTGCCTGCTCCGTCAGACGTTCAGCAGCATTATTACGAAAATAGGTAGTAAGTCCTTTAATAATAACAAAAAGAATCGTTCCCACAATGATTAGTGGGATGATCGTAAATAAAAAGTTGAACAATGGTGGTCCTCCGGAAAAGAATCCTCCGAAGCCTGAAAAGAAACCCTCGTCCACTTCAGTAAAAGCATCGTAACTGTTAAAATCATAACCAAATAGATATCGACTTTCGAACATCTCTTACCTCTTTCCTATACTAGGATAGAGCCTGCAATATGAACCATAGAGCTTAATATAGACTTTCCAGTTCATCAATCAGTTCCCCTACATAACGAACGGCACTACGGATCGGATCCGGTTGCGACATGTCTACTCCTGCTAGCTTCATGAGCTCGAGCGGGCTTTGACTTCCTCCAGCTTTCAGTACTTCTAACCAGCGATCTACGGCAGGCTGCCCTTCGTTACGAATCTTTTCAGCAACGGCGGTCGATGCAGTTAACCCTGCTGCATAAGTATAAGGATACAAGCTCATATAATAATGTGGCTGACGCATCCAAGTGAGGGATGCATTATCATCAATAATGACATCTTCTCCCCAGAAAGCAGATAGAATTTTACCCTTGAGCTCGCATAACTTCACGGCTGTAATTGGCTCATCATTCATCGCCAGCCCATACACCTGACGTTGCAATTCCCCTTCCAAAAGATGCGTCACAAAGTTATGGAAATAAGTGCCTAGGAGCTGAGAAATAACCCAACGCCGCATGCGAGGATCACTGGAGCGTTGAATTAAGTGATCTGCCAGCAGCAACTCATTCATTGTAGACGGTGCCTCAATAAAATAAAGCGACGGTCTTGCATTGATGAGACGTTGATACTTTCCAGCAAGCATCAAATGTCCGGCGTGACCAACTTCATGAGCGAGGGTAAAGGCACCTCTCATATTACCCGACCAGCTGATCAGAATGTAGGAATGTACATCCGGTATAGACATACAGAAAGCACCGGTTCTTTTACCTGCGTTATCAGCGTAGTCAATCCATCGCTTGCTGAAGGAGTCAGCTACAATCTCACCGTATTCAGGGCCAAGAATAGATAACGCTTCTTTGATCAATTCTCCTGCCTCTTCAAATGAAATCCCAGGGCTAAAATCAGGATCAAGCGGGGCTTTCAAATCCGCAAAAGTCATCTCAGATAAGCCTAGAACCCGTTTCTTAAGTGCGGCATATTTCCGCATATGAGGTGCTAGCTCTTCTTGGATAATATCCAGTATATTATTATACATCTCCGTTGTTACCTGCTGAGGTGTAAGTAGCATCTCCGTAACAGAATCATATCCGCGAAGCCTTGATTCGATGATTTGGCGCTTTACTTCTGTACCATAAGCTTCTGCAAACGTATTACGATATTTATACAGTGTTTCACTAAACGCTTTGAACGAATTCCGGCGCAAATCGGTATCTGCAGATTCTACATATTTATTTTCATATAAAGCGAATGATACCGGTACTTCTTCTCCTCGCCCATTTTCGGCAGAAGAAAACGTCATATCCGCAAGTTTGCTGCGTTCATAGATACGGTAAGGTGCACCCAATACATCCCCGAAGGAAGCAAGTACCTTTTCCGTTTCAGGTGATAGACGATGTGGTTTTGATTCAAGCAGCAACTTCAAGCTTCTCTCAAACACTTTAAGTTCCGGCTCCTCTTCTATGTAGGCTTCAATTGTTCCATCCGGAAGGGAAAGAATTTCTGATCTTACAAAGGAGAGGGCTGAGCTTACCGCCGAAGATACATCCCTTGCCTTAGAAGCATTCATTTGGTTCTCTGGATTGATGCTGTCCCCCGATTGATGAAGATATGAATACGCACCCATTCGTTGCAATCTTCCCTGAAGTTTTTCCTGGGCTTCAAGACATGCGAGTAGTACGCCTGCCCCTTCCCCCAATTTCCCTTCATACCGAGTTACTGAAGAGATGTCTTTCTCAATGGACTTACGTTCTTCCTCCCAAGCTTCTCTGGTTGCGAAAATATCCTCCAGATTCCAAGTGGATTCGGTACTGACTTCAGACCTTGTTAAAATTTTGGACATACGTAAAGCTCCCCTCTCCAACATCGTAATTTAGGACCAACTTATTCCATTGTATCATAAAACCTCCTCCCCTTCTTTTTTCAAAAAACTACAAAAAGGACTCTTTTCTGTTTCCAGAAAAGAGTCCTTGATTCATGATTATTGTTCAATTAGCTCATTCATTGTACCTAACGTCTCTTCACGCTCATCTTTCCAGATGACGTTCTCGCCGTACTCTTTGCCCCAATTATACATGGCATGGAGTACAGGCATCAGGCTCTGACCATGATCGGTAAGGGAATATTCTACTCGGGGAGGAACCTCTGCATACACTTTGCGGTGTACAAGTCGGTCCTCTTCAAGCTCGCGCAACTGATTGGTTAACATCTTCTGTGTAATATGGGGAATCAGCTTTTTAAGTTCACTAAAGCGCTTCGTCCCTTCAAGACCCAAATGCCATAATATAATTAGCTTCCACTTCCCGCCAATAACGGCAAGTGTCAGTTCCTTCTCACAGTTAATTTCTTTCAAATTAATACGCTCTTTCACTTCAGATGCCACAGTTATCAAGCCCCCTTTATCCCAGTGTACTACATCTTCATCTTTCCCGGCAAAAGGGGACGCAAGCTATTCGAGATTGGCATGCCTTTGAAACATAGCTCCTGTATCCTGATTCATCTTCTTCATTAACGACAGAATGATTCCATCCAGCGTAATGATTAGGCTTTGTTCAAAAAGAGAGCCCATCGGCTGGATTGATTTTCGCTCACCCTCATCTTCCTTCGCAGCAGCATGAATTTGAATAGCTACATCAGCCAGCTGACCAATCGAAGATTGTTTATGAATGGTAAGGACTACGACAGAAGCACCTAACGATTTTGCTTTTTGTGCCATAGAAAGTAGACTTTTGGTTTCACCAGAACCGGTGCAGAGAACGAGCACATCTCCTTTGCGGATGGGAGGTGTGGTTGTCTCTCCAACGACAAACGTGGGTACCCCAAGATGTGCGAGTCTCATGGCAAAAGATCTTCCCATCAGACCTGATCGTCCTGCCCCCGCCACGAATACTTGACTTGCTTCTGCAAGCAGGAGCATCGCTTCCGTTAACTCCTTTTCGCTAAGGAGATTCGCTGCCTGTTCTAGCTCCCTAAGAATAGATACTACATTACTCTTTACCATCATCTTTCGTTACCCTTGTTTAATTAATTGCTGCATTTGGGAGGCTACCGCTTTTTTATCTTCCTGTCCTGTAATACCGCCCCCAACAATAACGAGATCTGGTCCCGCTTTGATTACTTCTGGCAAGGTATCCAGCTTAATTCCGCCAGCAACTGCTGTCTTTGCTTGTGTTACTGCTCTTTTGATGGTTTGTAAATCTTCAAATGAGTTTTGACCCACAGCTTGAAGATCATACCCTGTATGAACACAAATGTAATCCACACCAAGAGCATCAATTTCTTTAGCACGTTGTTCGATGTTTTTGACGTTGATCATATCCACAAGAATTTCTTTACCTTGCTTTTTAGCTTCTTCAACGGCACCCTTGATTGTCATATCATCGGTCGCACCGAGTACAGTAATAATGTCTGCCCCAGCTTCGGAAGCTTTCATAATTTCATATCCGCCTGCATCCATAATTTTAAGGTCTGCAAGTACGGTAAGATTGGGGAATGCTTTTTTCATTTCTTTAACTGCATGCAGTCCTTCATTGATGACAACCGGTGTTCCGATTTCGACAACATCAATAAAAGATTCAACCTCTCTTACGACTTCAATCGCTTCCGGGATATTTACTAGGTCAAGTGCTAATTGTAATTTCATTAATATACGCTCCTCTATATTTAAGTTAATTACAAACTAAGTTTAGATCGTCTGTATCACTCATATTAAGTCCATCCTTTCTAAAGCGGAAGTACGCACTTTGAAGTAGGGTAGTTACCTGGAGGATACTATTGAGAAGAAGTTGCATTTTCCAACTTCTGTTGACGACCAAAACCGTTCATAGATTTACTCGTTTGATTCGCTGGTCAGAGCTATACTATAATGCTAAGAGGTATGATAAATATTATAAATTGATAGAAATTAGCAGGGAGGGAAAACTTTTGTCCGGCTGCAGGACACGGCAAAAGTATAATTGATGAAACCACCACTCGAAAAAGTAAAAGCCCAGGACGATGCCTACATAAACTACGCACCGAATGAACCTGAGCAAAAATCACAAATGCTTGCCAAGACGTCTAGATTCCTTACTATGATCTGTTCTCGCTCGTTATTGTTTTTTTCACTAATTATGCTGTTTAAAAGCTATGTTGCTTGGTTTGGTGTTTTTGAAAATGGACCTTCTTGGGCTATCATGCTCAAAGAACTACCTTTTATTCTGCTCATTTTCTGTCTTATCGAATGGTTTGCAACGAAGCGAAAACTAATGGTGTATACCATCTTTAATTTGCTTCTAACTGCGATTTTCTTCGCAGTTATAATTTATTACAAATATTACGGAGTCATCGTTACTTACAAAGCGCTAGAACAAGTAAATCAAGTAACAGCAGTCAGTAACAGCGTCTTTTCACTGATTGACCCTCAATATTTGCTCATATTCACCGATGTACTTATATTTGGATATTTACTGATTAGAAATAAATCCGCGAGTAGCTGGAAGCAGGCCATTCGTAGACCAGCAAATAAAAAGCTCGTTGCTTCCCTCTTTTGTATATCACTCCTCATTACATCGCTGAATATATACACAAACCGCGGTGGTTTTAATGAAGTAGTCAAGGCAGAGAAAATGGGCATATTCAATTATGAAGCATACACCCTGCTGAATCAGCGGGAACCAGAACTCATTCCTTCCGAAGAAATATCGCAAGAACGAATCAATACTTTAAAAGGAATATCAACTGACCCTTCTGCTGTTCCGAGTCTGAATGGTGCTTTAAAAGGGAAAAACCTGATCATTATTCAAATGGAATCATTGCAAAATTTTCTTGTTAATCTGAAGATTGATGGACAAGAGATAACGCCGAATTTAAATAAGCTTGTTAAAGATAATACTTATTTCTCCCACTTTTATCAGCAGGTAGGCCAAGGAAATACGTCCGATGCTGAATTTGTAGTCAATACGTCATTCTACATTCCTCCTGAAGGCGCGGCAGTGCAGAATTATGTAGATAAGGATTTACCGAGTCTGCCGAAACTACTGAAGAATGAAGGTTACGATACTGCTACGTTCCATACGAATGTGGTGGAATTTTGGAATCGGGGCGAATTATATTCTTCGCTAGGCTTTGATAAATATTATGATAAGTCCTTCTTTGGTGAAGAAGACAAAGTGTTTTTCGGAGCTTCAGACCATGTCCTCTACCGAAAAACGGCGGAAAAGCTGGAAGAGATGGATCAAGCGGAGAATCCTTTTTATGCACAAATTATCTCCATGACAGCGCACCATCCATTTACCCTGCCAGAAGACAAAATGACGCTATCTCTTCCAGATCGATATGACGACACCTTTGTGGGAGACTATATCCGTGCACAACATTATGCAGATGCCGAACTCGGAAACTTTATTGCAGATCTGAAGGAACGCGGTATATGGGATAACAGTGTTATTGCTCTTTACGGAGATCACTTAGGACTTCCTACTACTTCTCTTGATGATAAAGATCTAGCCCTTCTGAATGAAGTGCTGGGGCATTCTTATGATTATCCAGATATGATTAATATTCCATTTGTCATTGCATCTTCCGGTGTTACCCCGACAGGTGAGCAAAAACAAATCGGAGGACAGGTCGATATCTTGCCAACCTTATCAAACCTGCTCGGTATTTCGCTTGAGAATCACGTCCACTTTGGTCAGGATTTATTAAATGAACAGAATCATAACTTGTTACCAGAGCGCTACTATTTGCCAACGGGTTCCTTTGTGAACAGCAGTGAAGTTTTCATATCTGGTAGTGGATATGATGATGGGGAACACCATAAACTGGAGAATATTAAAGAAACGGATCATAAGACGACCGAAAAAGATTTCTATAACGCACTTTCTCTGCTGGATTTGTCACATAGCTATATTTCTCAGCTTCCCCTTAAAAAATAAAAAGAACAGCACCCCATACCTTCACATAAAAGCGGGAAGATGAGGTGCTGTCTTTTTTTTAGTAAAATACCTTCTAATTACGTAAATACGAGTTACATGTATACAGGCCACACACATACTGGCTTCGGTGATTCCATTTGTTTGCCTGTATATGTAAGCTCACCTGTCTCCTTGTTCACTTGGAACAAAGTAATATTGTTCGTGTCCCGATTCGCTACAAGCAGCAAATTACCGCTTGGGGTCAGCGCAAAATGTCTTGGATGAGCGCCTTCTGTGGAAATATGCTGTACATATTCTAGTGATCCGTTGTCAAGAGCCGCATATACGACGATGCTGTCATGTCCACGGTTTGAACCATATACAAAACGTCCATCACTTGAAATCGTAATTTCGGCACATGTATTTTCACCGGTAAAGTCGTTTGGCAGTGTAGGCAATGTTTGAATCTCAGTTAAATTGCCTTCTTGTCCATCGTAAGCGTAAGAAGTTACCGTAGAATCAACTTCGTTAATCACATACGCATACTTTCCATTTGGATGGAACACAAGATGTCTTGGACCAGCTGCTGCATGGGTATTCACTTCACGATGGAGCACAAGCTCTTCTTTCTCTCGATCGATTTGGTACACAAAAATTTTATCAAGCCCTAGGTCTTGGACCATAATATATTGTCCATCCGGAGAGAAAAAAGCAGAGTGTACATGAGGACGGTCTTGACGTTCTGGATGAGATCCCTGACCCGCATGCTGTTTGGAATCGAGCATTTCACCAATGCTGCCATCTTCCTTCAGTGACACTAGGCTTACTGTCCCCCCATGATAACTGGAAATAACGAGATATTTCCCTTGTGGGTCCTTCTGTACATGACATGTTGGAGCATAAGCGGACTGAGCACGATTCATGAATTCTAATTCCCCAGATTCCGGCTTAATCGTATAGGCAATTACTTCGCCTGCCTTGGAACCATCAGCTGCCGACATTTCTCCAATGGAAACAAGACGATTTTTTTCTTTGTCCACATGAAGGAAGGTCGGATTTTTCAATCCCTTTTCCTGACTGAGCAGTGAAAGCTCGTATGTACTTTCGTCAAGTTCATAGACATGAATCCCTGAATCTTCTTTTTCTGAATAAGAACCTGTAAATACCAATAATTTTGAAGTTGTCATGTTGTGTTTCCCCCTTACATACTGGCTACGAGCACTTTGGGCTCTGTTTTTAATTGTACATTTCCTTCAACAGCTCTTGAAATCATGCAGGAACTTTCCGCTTTATGTGACAAACGATGTGCCTTGTCCACTTCTGATTCTGAGGAACCTTGTTTCAAAGTCACCACCGGACGATGAGTAATGGCTTCATAAGTAAATATATTATTCGTCACATCTACTGTCGCCTCTGAAGTAAGCGTGAGACTTTCCACTGAAATTTCAGACCGCTCCAGCATTGCAGCGAGTGTAATAAGGTAGCAGGTTGCCGCTGCTCCAAGCAGCATTTCATCGGGATTCGTGCCGATCCCGGGCCCACCCATTTCCTTCGGAATTGAAATTTTTGTTTTGAGTTGTCCAGCTTCAATGGTACCGTCGCTGTCTCTTCCACCGTTCCATACGGCTTCAAGTACAAATGGGTGTTTCATCTGCAGTCATCCTCTCTGTCTTTCTTACTATATCATAGAGTAACTAAAGAAATGAAATAAAGCCGGAAGGCTTCAAACGAAGCTTCCGACTAACAAATCATATTACTTTGACTCCCCTGTTTCAAGTACAGGGAACCAGCCTGGCACACCCAGAATCATGTTCCACAGCGGATCTGGAATGACGAGACGCTCCTGATCCTCTTTTGACAGATGTACTGCAATATGTTCTTCGTTACCAGACTCAATCTTCTCTACCCAGTCAGGTTCAATAATAAGTTCTCTACCAAGTGCGAGCATGGTAATACCCGTACCTAATGCAGCCAATGCCTCATCAGGTGTATGAATGAGACCTACTCCTATGACAGGAACTTTACCCTGAGCACGCTCAACAAGCCATTCCATGCGAGATTTCGAATCATCTGCCCCGCGTCTTGGTTTGGACCAGAAATCAAGGAGAGACACATGAATATAATCGAGATTTTTCTCCGCTAATGCATCCATCAGCACGAAAGACTCTTCCATTGTAAGCCCTGGTGTCTCTGGTTCTTCTGGAGAGAATCGGTAACCTACGATAAATGGACTTTTCGCATGTTTTTGGACAGCGGATTGAACGGAATCAATCACCGCCATTGGGAAAGACAGTCTTCTCTGAACATCCCCACCCCAGCGGTCTTCTCTGCGGTTCGAATGAGGAGAAAAAAATTGCTGAATTAAATAGCCGTTCGCACCGTGAATCTCCACACCGTCAAACCCGGCTTCGATCGCACGGCGAGTAGCCTCTCCGAAATCTTCAATAATAGAAACAATCTCGGCATCTTCCAGTTCACGTGGCACAGGAGATCCAGGTTTTTCACTTGGGATTGTACTCGCACTGACCACATCACCACCTACGGCGTCCGGCGGACATAATCTACCACCATGGAAAATCTGCAGAACTGCTTTCGCTCCTTGTTCCTTAATGGTATCAGCTAGTTTCGTAAGTCCGGGTATGAAGGAATCATCTGTAATCGAAAACTGGCCGGGGAACCCTTTGCCGTTGTCTGACACATACGTAACCGCAGTAACAACCACACTTGCTCCTCCAGATCGACGTGCATAGTAGGCAAGCTCTGCATCCGATACCGTGCCATTGTTATTCGAGGACGAATGCGTCATTGGTGCCATCATAATTTTATTTTTCAAGATCATTCCATTTGGCAAGGTAACCTGCTCAAAAAGAGGATTATATTTCGAATTCATCTCTCCATCACTCCCTACAATTTCATAATATATCTGTCTGCCTCATATGAGTATGCAACATGAGTATGTTGTAAACCTTTTATCTCTTACTGAAACAAGTATAGTTACTTTAAACTATTCATGCAAGATTATAAACCTCCTACATACAAAAACATACCAAAAAGGCGACTCATATTGCCGCCTTGGTATGCATATGTGTATTTGGCCTCCTTTTAAGGTTTGATCAAAGCCATTCGCATATCGACTTCTTTGACGCATTCTAATGAATCATGATTGTCATTTCCGACAAGAGGAGATACCGGATAGATTTCCATTGGTGTTTCCTGATATGCCGTGAGGTGAGGAAGCAATTTGTGCACTTCTGTAACCTCTGGATCAAGCCATGCGTCTATAGAATCTTTCGTTAATATCGCTGGCATTCTGCTGTCAAATTCACGAATAGTGAGATTTGCATCCGACATCAACATCGTACAGGTACGAAGTGGAGTCTTACGGGTATCTTTCCAAACTTCATACAGTCCCGCTATTCCAAACATGGATCGGTCTGGCATAACTACGCGAACCGCATAGGTTCGTTTACCTTCCTGACGCCAGTAAAAGAAACCGTTACAGGGAATAACACAACGTTTCGTTTCAACCATTTTTCGATAAGTAACATTGTCATGAACAGACATCAAGTCAGCATTAACAGCATCTTTGCCCCAAAAAGGAATAAATCCCCAACGATACTCGTCCAGGACACGTTCCCCATCTTCATGAAGAATGAGCGGAGCATGTTGTGTCGGGCTAATATTGTAACGGTTTTTGTAATAATACATAACCCGCTGAATGCCAAAATGATCACGAACTTCATCCAAATCTGCTGCAAGCGAATAACGTCTACACATCCTTTGTAACCCCCCTAAATTTTCCTTTACTGTTTACAAAGAAAGGGAAAAATATGCATCGTTTTTTATGAATAATTCATTCAACTTCTAATAAATGAAAAATTTGGGTTTTCACCTCTCTGATTGGAGCGTATAATCATCTTTGTTTTGTATTTCGTTTTGCATGAAAATAACAGCTGGAGGAATTTCATCATGAAATTAAAAAACGTATGGAGCAATCATCGAAATTACGCTCTACAGCTTGCCACCGTTTTTATCGGTTTTCTCATGTTCGGTTTTTCGGAAAATGTGAAAGGACCTGCTATTCCGCGAATGCAGGCAGATTTCCATATCGATGAAATGCAGGTTGGAACACTTTTGTCTCTAAATTCACTTGGATATTTAATCGCCTGTTCCTTTACCGCTCTGCTTGTTCGAAGGTTTGGTATTAAATACATAAGTGTTTTTTCATTTGTTTTTATGGCTTTTTCAGGCATCCTTATCTTTCTGTCTCATAACTACACTTCTCTTGCCTGGTCATATTTCCTTATGTATTTGGGGAATGGAATGCTCGAGATTGCGCTTGCCGTTCTGGGTGCTCGGATTTTCATTAAGAATACGGGTACGATGATGAACCTTGCACATTTCTTCTATGGTCTCAGTTCAACTTTTGCTCCGTTAATCGCTTCCGGGCTCATGAGTCTTACTTTGTTCGGATATACGCTCGACTGGAGGGGGATGTATCTTATTATCCTGATGTTGTCCTTGATTCCAGTTATTCCAGCTCTCTTAAGTAAGTTCTCTGAAGATCAAACAGCAGAAGAGGACCGGATGCCCTTCAGTCAATTACTAAAAGATAAGGCTGCTTGGCTCGTCGTTATTATTCTAACCTTTGGGGTTATTGCCGAAATGGGCGTAGGGGGATGGCTCGTTAATTTCCTGGAAAAAGCTTATGGATGGAATGCACAAAGTGCAGCTGGAATGCTGTCTGCCTTCTTCCTCTGCTTCATGCTAGCACGGCTTTTGCTTGGTCCGTTCATCGACCGAATCGGTTTTACTTTATCCCTTGTTATACTCGCCGGATTTAGTGGAATTTGTACGCTGATCGCCATTATTGCCGGAGAACCCGGAGCTATTTTCTTCGCACTAGCGGGTATTGGAATCGCACCAATTTATCCTACCGTCATGGCGCTGATAGCAAGAAGATACGCGAAAGGCAGTGACTCCGCCATCACTTTTACCGTAACGCTCATGGGCATTGGTAATGTCATTGGTAACTATTTAATTGGAGTAATAATTGATGGTACCAAAAATCTACATGCAGATACGGGTTCAGATACGGCACTTCGTACCGGTCTTCAGTTTGGTTATGGCTTTATCGGCTTATGTACGTTTCTCTGTGCGTTGTTTAGTATCGTTTTATATGTATACCTCAAAAAACGTAATGAACTGATTTGATGAAGGATCATCGTAGGAAACGATGATCAATAAGGCTTTTCATCCCCCTCGTTTCATCTTTCTATATCTTGGTGAATATGCCTAGAGTTAAGGAAGGAAATGAATTTATTTTGAGGGGTTGTGAGTGGATGGATTTCTGGATGTATTCAATGATTACTCTTGCATACATAGTCTTGTTAATTTTGATGATTAAAATGATATCACAGACAAACCACTGGCATCAGTATCCCATTTTTATGGTGATTGTCGCTCTAGGTCTCGCTTACGATAATGGCATTATCGCTGCTGGGAATCGCATCGGTGAAGGAGCGTTGCTTATGATGTTAAGCAGTCTCCGATTCTGGATCCATGCTTTCGTAACCCCTTGTCTCATTCTTGTCGGATATTACATACTTCGTAGATCAAGCGTAGCATTTGCTTCCAGATCTTATATCCGTATCTGTGCATGGATAGTAACGATCCTATTGATTCTATATCAGATCTTCATTCATACTTTGCATGAAATACGAAATTTACAATTAGTGCAGGATTACGGCGTACTTCGCTATATTGCTGGCGGAACCACAGGTCCTCCTGTGATGGTAATTGTCGTTGGTGTTGTTCTACTGGTCGTAGGGATCATGATAATGATTCGACATAAGTGGATTTGGATGTTTGTCGGAACAGCAATACTGTTTATTGGGCAAGCAGTCCCTCTTCCTTTCGAAAGCTCTGCTCCAACGAACATTTTAGAGCTAATCCTGATCATATCTTTATGGGCAACCATTCGATATCAAGACCTTAAGGAAGAAAATAATCCTACGTAATATCAAAACAACACGGGCTTAATCTTTCATCGAATGTATTATTAAGCGCATTAATAAACCTCTCGTATCTGCTAATATAACGCAGTAGCGAGAGGTTTATTTGTTGGCAACTTTATTCATAGCATCCACATTCGCTGGGTAAGTGCAGGCACGCTATTCCGTTCTCCCCACTTTGACAGACCATTGATACAGCAGTAGTGCAAGTCCTAACAGGAACAAGAAGCCTATAATCACTGTAGTTATATCGATATCAGGAGAATCGAACCTATCTGAAATGGACTGATATCCCATCATATGTGTAGATAGCCATAGCGAATAGATTCCTGTATCTTTTTCTGGAGGTGACTTAAATCTCAGGTCCAGTCATGAACATATCCACCCTTTCTCTGTTATAGTAATGATCTGACTTTACCATCTCGAATTTCAATCTGATATTTCGCTGCCCATTCCTGTAACTGGTCGAACGCTTCCTGTTCCGTGTGCTGGTCAGCAAATAGAAATTGTAAGCGCTGAGGAATCCACCTGTGATTTGTTAGTTTTATCCCAATAGAAGAATGAATAAAGCCTTCTGAGATAATCAGATCGATTTGAGTAGGAAGAACCACCTGATTATGTAAGATTAGACGATCTTCATCTATAATTAGAAATTGTTTTTTGCTGGCACGATTGTATGTAAAGTAATAATAAATTTCATATCCTATGAGCAAAATATAGGCCGTAATAACAATAAAAAGGAATACGTTTAGAACAACATGATCTGGACTCGATTGAAAAATAACAATAATTAATAGGGTTAACATAATAAATAAAGCTGCCAGCCGTGATTTACGATCTTTATTCATAATACGATATTGTTTCTGTTCCATCCTCTATTTAATTCCCCCTTTCCTTGATTAATAAAGGATACTTTTGTGTTGAATCGGAATCTCATGCATTTGAGCCCAAGAGCGCAACTCTTTCATGATCTCTTCCTCTTGTTTTGTATCTTGATATTTGAGCCAAGGGGAATCCGTTTATTTTCTTTCAGTTTAACCCCCACCGTCGGATTCCAATATCCATCAATAAGAATCACATCAATCTCAGTCGCTTGAATTGTACAATGATCGAGTCGAAAGGAACCAGGCAATAATTCGAGTTCAACTAATCGGAAGGGATAATACGTAAAGCTATATCGCAGAAAACAAAACAACTTATAGGCAAAAAATACGAACCCAAAGGTAAACGTACTCATTAATAAGATATAAAGAAGCAAAGGTTCGTCATACCTGATATTGATGACAATAACATAGACATAAAAGGCAAATAAGAAGATCAAATATAAAATTTTCCCAATATCATTTTTTCTCTTCACCCTATGTACGTTATCAATCAATGACTTCTCCCCTTCCTCAGCATCCACCTGATCCCTGTCCGAACCATCATATAGATCAGGAGTATTAATCCTGCCAAACCTATCAATAGCAAGGGAGAAACGGTAATCGATTGAACACGAGAAGGCTCACTATGTAAAATCTGGGGAACGTATAGCCAGGTCATAACCATTCCCGAAAAAATAGGAAGTGTCACAGCAATAAGCGTAAGAACACCTGCACCTTCCAGGACGAGCCGCCATGTCTTGCTCATAACATCACCTCTCTTCGATTTTCATTACATGCATTTCCATAAAATACGATTCCCTTGTTATTGTAGAATTTATTTCCTTTTCATGTCAATTCATCCTTTTAAACACTATAGATATTTACGGAAACCCACAACCGATTCATGTTCATTGTATCCAAGTGATTCATACAGCTTATGAGCTTCCGCTCTCTCTGCTCCAGATACCAAAATGATATACGAACAATCTTTACTGCGTGCCATCGCCTCCAATTGGTTCATTAGCTTCCGCCCTACTCCTTGTCTTCGTACCTTGGAAGATACGACTACATTTTCGATCACCATAAAAGGTCTGCATTCACCCACAAGGTCCTGACAATAGATTCCCATAACCGATCCGGCCAGCTCACCTTCGTAAAAGGCACCCAACACTTCATAGTTTTCATTTTGTAGCAGTCTTTGATATGTTAGTTCAAGCTTTGCCTGATTCGTCTCTTCTCCCGTTAATTGTTCATACAGTACCGCTAAAGCAGGCAGATGTTCCATCTCAATCTTTTGAATCGTAACCATACTCATCCTCCACTTTCATCTAGTTCATTTATTTCATCACATAATAACTGTTCATTACAGTTGTTTCTTCAAATAATATTGTTTGATATTCTGAGGGAATGCATCATTCACACCATAGATTTCATATCCGTTCTTCTCGTAAAAAGACGGAGCCTGATAAGAAAATGTAGAAGTATGGGCAAACAAGCAGCCGATTTCCTTTCCCCGGCGTTCTGCTTCGAGCAGCATTTGTCTGCCATATCCCGCATTACGATAGTCTTCAGAAATCCACAATACATCGATATACAGCCCGTATAGCCACGATTCACAAAAAATGCCCCCAACTACCTCTGAATCGGGATTTTTTAAATACAAATGAATGCTTTGCCCCGGCTCTTGAAGCAAGCCATTCGTCGCTCGGACATTATAGCCATATAGTTTCCTACAAATATGCTCATAGTCTTCCGCCTGCTCACGCAGATCTGATAATCGCATATCTTGAATCTGGATATCGCTCATCTATGTATTTTCACCTCTTTTCCATTTGTTTGTTTCTTGTCAGCCATACGATGATAAGAGAAGCGAGTATTCCATTCACGATTCCTCCATACGGAAATAAACTATTATTTCTCGGGTAATCGCACAATGCCCTTTTCTTTGACAAAGTTTATGCTTCTCTGTCAGGAACCGCTCCAAAGTTCTGATGAAACAGGTAATATTCAGCATACATTTAGCGATTTATTAGCGTGTTTGATACTCCTGCTTTAGCACAGAGAACAGAAGTGAACTATGATATTCCCCATTATAGAATACATGTTCGCGCAGTACTCCCTCCTGCGTCATTCCAATTCGCTTCATCACCTTACTTGAGCCTACGTTTCCGGGCCGACAAGTAGCGTAAATGCGGTGTACTTCTGGTTGTTCAAAACCGAATTTCAGCATTGCGGATGCGGCTTCACTCGCATACCCTTTTCCCCAATAATCCGGGTGAAAACAATAGCCAATTTCAGCATTACTCCCCATAAATATAATATTTACGCCTCCCAGAAACTCTCCAGTATATTTGTTTTCGACTGCTAGCGAATACTCATCTCTGTTTATTTTCTGTTGATCCTCCATACAAAACTGTATGAATGCTTTTGAATCTTCTTCCTCGTTTGGCCCCCATAGTGTATATTTCGTCACCCTTACATCCGACGCATACCGATGTACATCCATCCAATCGCCAGCTTCAAACTCTCGGATTATTAAACGTTCGGTTTCCATTGTTGTAAACAACATCGATTCCTCCCTTATAAAATAAATAAACCCGGTCATTCCTTAATAGGGAAATATCGGGTTTATCCAGCTTTTTCTATTATACGATTTGATAGAAATGAACGAAAGGATATTCCCCTCTAGAAAAAAGGGTTGAATTAAACAAGCGGCTTGGAGTAGCGATGCTCTTCACCCGAAATTGCAAACCCTAGAGCGCGATATAGCTCGAGCGCATTGTCGTTCTCCGCCTGTACACAAAGCATAGCTTTGGGATATCCTTTCTCTTGAAGATATTTTAAACCACACTTGATTAGATGTGTTGCAATTCCTTTCTTCTGCCAAGCCGGAACAACAAACACCTCTTCCACTGCCCCTAATGTTTCATCTTCTTGGCATACGATGATACTCGCGACCAGTTCCTGTTCCGTATCATATGCAGCAAAACTCGTAAAATGAGCTTTTCCTTTCAGCCAGCGAAGACGATGTAGCCCAAGTGGAGATTGCGGCCAGATTGTACTTTCCGTGCGTAGGTAACGTTGTTCTTCTTCCATAGATTCAATGGCAGATTGGATAAAATGAAGTTCAGGAATACAAAAATCTGGTGCTTCCTGCATATCGTATAATTCTCTTTCCATTTCGTACTGACGATACAAAGGGGTAAAGCCATTCTTTACAAAAAGATTAGAATTCTCCGTTTCTTCTTCGTTATTTCCAACGCATATTTGTACTGGATGTGTTTTCGGAAGACCTTGAGCCAGGACAAGAGCTCGTTCATATACTGCACTGTAAAGTGACTGAAACACTTCTTGCTGAGCAAATACATCCGGTCTTACTTTTATATTTAAGTAAATATGATGAAAGCTCTCTTCTGTTCTAACACTTGATTCTGCACCACCACTTGCTTCATCTAGGGATTGAATCGAAATGATTTCTACCTGCCCTTTTCCTATGAGTAGGTCCCCCGCAAATGCACAATACACATTCTCATGATTCGGTTTCGGACCAGGCCACCAAAAACAAGCATGTTTGTACTTGGCTGTAACCGCCTGATATAGCTGTACAACTTGCTCATGAAATGAATCTTCATAAGGAATAACTTGAATTTGTTCCATTTGCTTCCTCTTTTCATTTGTTTTCTTCATTGTTAACCTTGAACCGATATAGAGCAAGCTACTGAATAGGTATAGTCGTTGTCTACCGGGGTCAACCATCCCGCTCCGTCATTTATCTAATGAAAGAGAAGCTTCGTTTCAAGTTGATCCTGATTTTTAGATATGGTACGTTTTGACATGAATCTGTAAGTCTAGGGAGTGAAAATGGATGTACATAGGAAAAATTCAAGAGATCATTCGCCATCCCGTAAAATCTTTTCAAGGCGAACGAGTATCCCATACCCACGTGATGGAGTATGGACTTTATGGTGATCGCAGCCATGCTTTTGTGCATAATACTAACTTGAATAAATACGTAACCATTACACAGTTCCCCCAAATGGCAGGTTTTCAAGCTCGGTTCACAGGTGAAGAAGGTTTGCAGCAGTATCCGCGTGTAGAAGTCACTACCCCGGAAGGACAAAAGTTTTACTTTGGAGATGCGGACCTGACCCAGAAGTTAGAGCAAATGTATAACAAACAAATAGTCCCTGTTGAGTTTGCACCTGAACATGTACCTCTCGGTGCCATAGAAGAAGAACATATTCAGTTCGTAACCGATGCTTCCATTCGAGCGCTTGAGGCGTTATGGGAAAACAAAGAAGTAGATCCTCGCAGATTTCGACCCAATTTTGTTTTGTCGCTTGTCGAAAAAATCCCTTTTATCGAAGAAGAGTGGTTTGGCAAACGTATACGAATCGGGGAGAATGTCATCCTAAAGATCAAAAGATCTTGTGAACGCTGCTCCATTATTAATGTACATCCTGAGAATACAAAGAAAGACCCTTCTTTACTTAAGAAAGTTGCCAAAGAACGAAATAATCAGTTTGGTGTATATGCTTCCGTTCTTCAGACGGGTATCATTCGCGCAGATGATCAAGTTTTTCTTTTGGATTAACTCTATATAAAAATAAAAACCCGGAAGGAGTTTCCCTTCCAGGTTTAGTGTATCTATTTTATGATTTAACTTCGATTGGTTTTTTCCATAAGCCGAGAATCAGAGCCGATACAATCGAACCAATGATTACAGCGACTAAGAACAACAAAGCATGGTTCGCAAGTGCTGCTACGAAAATACCACCATGCGGTGCAGGAAGGTTGATGCCCCATAGTTGTGTCAGCCCGCCCGCAATACCGGAACCAACAATACAGGAAGTCAAGACACGCAGTGGATCTGCTGCTGCAAAAGGTATGGCACCTTCGGTAATGAAGGAAAGACCAAGTACATAGTTAGTTACACCTGACTTACGTTCTTGTTCCGTAAATTTGTTTTTGAAGAACGTTGTAGCAAGAGCAATTGCAAGGGGAGGAACCATACCTCCGGCCATTACTGCTGCCATCATTAATCCATTTTCGTTACCGCTGGAAGTAAACACACCGATAGCAAATGTATACGCTGCTTTATTGAACGGGCCACCCATATCGATGGACATCATTCCACCCAGAATAATACCAAGGAGAACCATATTTCCTGTTCCTAGATTATTCAGAATATCGATCAAGCCAAGGTTAAGCCAGCTGAAAATCGGCGAAAGAATATAGAACATAATTGCACCGGTTATCAAAAGTCCAAACACAGGATACAGTAATATCGATTTCAAACCATCAATTGCTGATGGCAAGTGTTTAAATACTCTACGCAGACCAAGGATTACATAACCAGCAAGGAAACCGGCAGCAAGACCACCCAAGAAACCTGCGTTCGCATTTACAGCCATGATACCACCGACCATACCAGGCATAAGACCCGGACGGTCCGCAATACTCATCGCGATGAAACCGGCAAGGATTGGAATCAGGAAGTGGAATGCCCCGTCTCCGCCGCCAATGGTTTGCAGCAACTGGAAGATCGGACTGCTTTCACCGGCTACTTGCTCAATGAGGAAGGAAATCGCAAGAAGGATACCTCCGCCCACCACAAATGGGAGCATATGCGAGATCCCGTTCATCAAGTTTTTATAAAGCGTGCTGCCAATACTCATTTTCTCTTCAGAGGAAGAGGAAGAAGAATTCCCTTCTGCACGAAGAATAGGCGCATCGCCTTTTAATGCCTTCGTAATTAATTCTTCAGGTTTACGAATTCCGTCCGCTACCGGACGCTGCAGTACAGGTTTTCCGTTGAAACGATCCAGGTCGACTTTTTTACCAGCCGCGATGATAACCCCTTTGGCACGGCGGATTTCATCTTCGGTCAGAACGTTTTTCGCACCTTCGGCTCCGTTCGTCTCAACTCGAATGTTGACACCCATTTCCTTCGCTTTCTTAATGAGTGCATCTTCAGCCATAAACGTATGGGCAATTCCCGTTGGACAAGCAGTTACAGCAACGACGAAATCATCTTGTGTAGACTCTGCCTTTTCTTCTGCTATCTCCGCTTGCGGAGTGGCTTTTACAGCTTCTTCTTTCTGTTGGTCCACTTCTTCTTCTTGTTGTTTCGCATCAAATAATGCAGTCACTTCATCCGGCGTTTTCGTATTCATTAGCTGTTCAATGAATTCGCTGTCAATCAGCAGTTTGGACAAAGCAGCAAGTGTACGAAGATGCGTATTTCCTGCTCCTTCTGGTGCTGCAATCATGAAAAACACATGCGCAGGAGCACCATCAAGGGAATCAAAATCAATGCCGGCTTTGCTTTTTGCAAATACAACCGTAGGTTCATTGACTGCTTTAGTTTTGGCATGCGGCATCGCAATGCCTCCACCAATTCCTGTGCTTGATTCTGCCTCTCTCTTGTATATCATTTCTTTGAACAGAACAGGATCATTAATACGGCCGCTCTTATTAAGGCTGGTAATCAGCTCATCAATTGCTCCATCTTTTGTTGTTGCTTGTAAATCCATAATCATTGTTTCTTTGATCATCAGATCTGTAATTCTCATGGTCTGTACTCCTTTACTTAGGGAGGGACAATATCGTCCTTGCCCCCCACTATGATGTATGTTATTTCCAGCTTGTGATTTGTACTTGAGGAACTAGAGCATCAATTTGATCTTTTACCGCAAGGTCATCTGAGAACGCAGTGGCACTACCGGATGCAACACCTGTACGGAAAGCTTGAACCACATTACCTGTTAGAACGAGCGTTCCAATAAATCCAGCAATCATGGAATCGCCTGCTCCAACTGAATTTTTCACTGTTCCGGCAGGAACATTTGCGTGAAGCACTTCGTTTTCTGTAATAAACAATGCTCCTTCACCAGCCATAGAGATGAGAACATGCTTAGCGCCTTCTTCAAGAAGCTTCCGTCCATATTTAACTAGATCTTCTTTTGTATCAATCGTGACACCAAACAGTTCCGCGAGCTCATGATGATTAGGTTTAACCAGAAGTGGTTTATCTTTTAACGCATTTAAAAGAGCTTTACCCGTCGTATCAATGACGAACTCTGCTCCAGTATCCTTACATACCTTAATCAATTGTTCATAAAAATTTCCTCCAAGTGATGGAGGTACGCTACCCGAAAGAATAAGGATATCGTCTTTTTTCAAATGAGATAGTTTCGCCAGAAGAGATTTCGCTTCTTCATCTGAAATGGCAGGTCCGAGACCATTGATTTCTGTCTCATCCCCGTGCTTCAGCTTCACGTTAATTCTTGTATCATCAGAAATACTTACAAAGTCGGACGGAATCGATCCCTCGGTCAAGAAATCGCTGATGAATTTACCTGTAAATCCACCAAGAAACCCCATCGCTGTATTCTCTGCCCCCAACTGTTTAAGCACACGAGAAACGTTGATCCCTTTACCGCCGGGTAGCTTCAAGTCGCGCTTCATACGATTTAACTCACCGAGCTGTAAATTATCGACTTCCACGATATAGTCAATGGAAGGGTTCAGTGTAACTGTATAAATCATCTGTTCATCCCTCAATTACTTTATATTTCTGACCGATGGATACCTTATATGGTTCAGGTACCGAATCGGTAATTAGCGTTGCCTCGTTCAAATTAAATAATTTTGCAAAAGCAACTTCGCCAAATTTACTAGAGTCGGCCAATACATAAGTGTTACCGGACATCAAATGTGCACTTCTTTTTAATAAAGCTTCTTCTGGATCTGGAGTAGTATACCCCATTTTTACATCTACACCATTCGTTCCTATAAAAGATTTATCAAAGCGGAATTGATCCATATTTTGTAAAGCAATGCTACCAACAACTGCTTTTGTATGCGTTTTTATCAATCCACCGAGCAAGTAACTTCTAATATTTTTTGACACTAAAGCTTCCACATGGGACAACCCATTCGTAACTACGGTGATATCTTCCGCCTCTATATAAGGAATCATGGCAAGAGTGGTCGTACCTGCATCAAGGTAGATACAGTCCCCATTTTGAATTTGCTGTGCAGCAAGTTTAGCCACAATATTTTTTTCTTGAACGTTTTTGAACGTTTTTTCTTCCATGCCAAGCTCAGCGCTTTTCTGCGTGATGAGGGATGCCCCACCATGCACCCGTTTGAGCAATTGGTTCGCTTCCAGATCAATTAAATCTCGTCTAACTGTTGATTCAGAAGCTCCTAGCAGTTCAACAAGCTCTTGCAGCTTTACTACACCGTGTAATTGTAAGCGTTCTAATATTAAACGGTATCTTTCCTCGGTCAGCATTCACATTCCTCCTGACAGCTATTATAGTAACATAAAATCATTAAAAAACAATCATTTTCTATCAAAAATATTCAAAATCCGTCATTAAATGAGCTACTATGTAACAATTTTCGTAATTTATATGATTTCATTTCCGCCTGTGAGCAGTTTCACTGCTTATATCCCTTTATTCCATTTATAATCATTACCCCTATTTTTCTCAAATCTATACCCCATATGTGTCCGATTTTATCCCTACGCACATGTATAAGTCCTTTATCCCTATACGGACCCAAAATATGACAGCATGCCTTTTCATTCTACGGGATCTTCTGCTCTGTTTAGCATACCGCTCATTACTTCGTTTATCCATATGGATGACTATCGATTCGAATACGAAATTCACAGGCTTTAGGAACTATGTACAAACTTTTTATGACTTTCTATGATGAGTTTGGAAACGAAATCCAATTTCTATGACCAGAAGGAGAATGACGATGACTGAAGCGAAACGTTCCGTATCCAGATCTCTAGCCTATAAAAGTGTTGGTATTGCTCTCAGCTCTGCTCTATTGCTATCCCCCTTTACTGCTGCAGCCCAAAGTCAGAACTCGGTAGTTTCCAAGGAATCTACTACTAATCCTTCGCCTGGAGGTTTGACCAAGTTAAGAGGTCTTAGCTTGATTCAGTACAAAGGCAGTTTTTTAGATTTGGGAGAACATCGGTTGCTCTCTCGTAAAGATATCGTTCAGGAATGGGATGATATTGACCCGGATTATTCACCGGACAAATCCATCGAAGCCGTAAAAGCATTGCTATCAGAACAAGATTTCGAACAATTATTCCCTTACCGACTTGGCTCGGATGAATGGTTCAAGGTTGCCAAGGGAAAAGAATACTATAAGGAAAACCAAAGTGATTATTTCTCGTATGATAACCTCATACAGGCAGTCCAAGAAGTATCCAACCTGAAAATCAAGATCAGCACACGCTCGGGTACTCCTTCACAGGAAATTGTGCGCCTTGATAAAGAAGCTAAAGTAGAGACTCTTGTCCTACGCTCCGATGATTTTAATTCAGAAGAGAATAAGATGAAAACGATAGAAACGGTTATTGTCGATTGTGGAACTTTTCTAAAGGAAGGATTCAAGAAAGATCGGAAACGAGAACTCGCTGCATTTCTGGCAAATCTGTCTCATGAAACAGGAGGAGGATGGGCAGATGCGCCTGGCGGTGAACTAAAATGGGGTCTTTTCTGGAATGAAAATATCGCGGGTCGTACCGGAGTCAATATGGACGCTTTTGTTGATCCAGCCACTGCCAAGCTATTTCCTGGTGTCAATGGTCAGCGATATTATGGACGTGGGCCGATCATGCTGAGTTGGAACTTTAATTACGGATTGTTCAGTTCTATTATCTACGGAGATAAAAATGTACTACTTAAAAATCCGGAACAAGTAGCCGCAGATGGAAAACTCGGTTATATGACAGCAATCTTATTCTGGATGACACCGCAGGACCCAAAACCTTCTGCACATGATGTCATGGTGGGAAGATGGAAGCCAAATTCCGCAGAAAAAGCAAAAGGTCTTGTTCCTGGATTTGGTGCAAGTATTCTTGTACTGAACGGACTTGAAGCTGATCTTGGTGAAACCATCGGAAGCCCTGTTCTCCGCAGAGCCGGCCACTACCGTGACATTACCAAGCGAATGGGCGTAGATATCACGGGAGAGAAAATAGACACGTTAAATATGAAACCATTTTAAATTATGAAAACGTATTCACAAGCTAGGAAGTAACGATCAGCTCTTGCTGCTTTTTAGTCAGGCTTTTAAGAACCAGATCATAAGAATGATCAATCATGGATATTACATCCTCAACGGGTAAACTTCCATGAAGATTCACAGAATTCCAATGCTTCTTATTAAGATGATAGCCGGGGACAACTTCTTCATGTTGTTCCCGCAAATTTTCGGCAATAACAGGATCACATTTCAAGGAAATATTCGAAGCTTCCTTTTTCTCATTGATAGTAATTAGGGCAAACATCTTTCCACCAATTTTCACTACAAGAGGAGCGGGTCCAAATGGGAAATCTTCCGTTGCTCCCTTTTTTGACAAACAGTAAGCTGTAACTTTATCTTTCGTAAGCAATTTTATCTCTCCTTTTAACTTAGAAATAAGTTATCTTTCCACAAACGATTCACCTCAGTAAGCTTCTTGTCACGAAAGATTAAGTGGTAGATATCCGGCTTTGAGGTTTGTTCCCAGAAATGATAATCATACTTCGAATGATAGTAGTTCATCATGATTGTCATAATGTTGCCGTGCGTGCCAATAACGACATGTTTCCCTTCATACTGTTCTAGTAGTAATTCAAGTGTAGGAACGGAACGTTCTCGTGCTTGGTTCGTTGTTTCGCCCCCTTGAAGCGCATAATCTTTATCATCAAATGACACCCGAATGGCTTCAACAATTACATCCCACGTTTCCTTGTAATTGAGTCCTTTTATTGGACGCTCTCTCAAATCTTCGTACTCCTGAATGTTAAGACCTTTTTCAGCTGCTATATACTGAACCGTTTGTATTGCTCGCTCATAGGGACTTGAGACCACAACGTCGACCTGAATATTGGCGAATAAATCTGCTATGTATTTAGCATGAAGTAGCCCTTCTTCTGTAAGTCCTCGTGAACGTTCCTCACCATGAATATGTACCGATTCTGCATGTCTTACCATATAGATATGTGTATCTATCATTGTCAAGTTCAGATCCCTCCTTTCATATTATTAATGATCGTCTGAACCACTTCTTCAGGTTTCATCTGATCAGTAACGATTTTGGTTTCAAAACGGGCATCAGCGAAAGCAGCGATACAATGTTCAGCTTGCCGAAAAGTCCATCCACCTGGCGTTTCTCCACGCTTCTTCAATCTGTTGAAGATGGTTTCCCTAGAAGCAGAAAGACAAAAATGAAATACCTCTGAATCAATTTCCGAAAGACCATTCCTGATATATTCATAATTCTCATGTTTATAGATGGTCATCGGAATGATTAGTGTCCGGTTATATTTACGTTTTAGTTCTTTCGCACAAGCTACGGTAAGTGTTCTCCACAGTTCCAAGTCTTGAAAATCATCCGTTTGCTCTTCTTTACATTTTACCTCATCCGAAATAACCTGTCTCAGCATATAACCAATCTCTTCCGGGTCAAATAACATACTATTCGGTAACATCTGATTCAGAGCTTCTGCGGTAGTTGTTTTGCCCGCTCCAAAAGCACCATTAATCATGATCATCATAAGCGTACACCCCTCTGCAAAACTAAACATTACATTAATAATTTCTATGTCATATACTTCTCCATTTCACTCCTGTTCCCTTGTAGAAAATATAAAAAGAGAGCAGCACGAAGCTTCTCTCTGAATATACTCTCTATTTACTAAGACTAGCAAAACGCTCATTATGAGAAGAAACCATGGCAATCTCAGTGGCTTCTGGTTCAAGATATCGTTTCGCTGCATTGACCGCGAGAACACTATCCGTAATTGCTGCGGCAATAAGAGGCACATGCCCTTCATGGGCAACTACATTTCCTGCGCCAAAAATACCAGGTACACTTGTTTCCCTTTTTTCATTTACAGCAACACGCCCATCTCTCGTGTCAATGCCCCATTTTGCAAGTGGTCCATATTCGCCTCTCATCCCGTGATTCACTATAACTGCATCCACCCTATGGGTTTCCAGATGATCCGTTTCCCGGTGCTTAATCGTGACCTCTTGAATCGCTGTGCTGTCCCCGTGCAGCTGATGAAGTTCATAGGGTGTTTTTAAAATTGCACTGGATTCCTTCAAACGTTTCACGTTCCGCTCCAGCCCGCCAAAGTGATCCCTGCGATGAACCACCATTACTTCTTCGGCTACATTCACCAGTTCATTTGCCCAGTCTACAGCGGAATCTCCCCCGCCGGAGATAAGCACTTTTTTACCGCGAAAAACGTCCAATTCTTGCACGGTATAATACAAATTAGAAACTTCATATTGGTCAATACCTTCAAAATCGAGTTTCGTCGGCTGAATAACTCCTCTTCCCATCGCGAGAATAACTGTTTTTGAATAATGTACCTTTCCTGAATCCGTTGTAAGTAAAAAATATTGATTCTCATCACGCTGGATGTCTACGACCTGTTCTCCTAAAAACAGATCAGGTTCGAACACGGTTGCTTGATTCTTCATCTGATTCACCAATTCCCTCGCCATAACCGGAGGAACTCCGCCTACATCCCAAACTGTTTTTTCAGGGTATAGCAGTACTTGACCACCAAGTTCAGTTCCGACTTCAATGATCTTCGTTTTCATATCCCGCATTCCACAGTAAAATGCGGCATACATCCCTGCAGGACCCCCGCCTATTATCGTAACATCGTACAGTTCATGTTCATGTTTCATTCGATTTCCTCCTGGTGACATCATGTCAAGTTATGTATCTCGTAATCGGTTTGGAGCCAATCTTATGTATAGGAAACGGTGTCCCTTATTAACCAAGTCATGTAATTCATGTAATTCAATTCATTAAGGATATTCTTACCTTATTATATTGATATTGAAAATCATTATCAATAGATAATGAAAAAAATATAACCTGCTTTTTAAGAAGTGGCTATATTTTTCATTTCTATTGAAAAAAGAATTGTTAATTATTCCGATTTGTCAGCATACTCCATGAGCCAGCAATCTCTATATGCTCCTTCATGCCATTCGTGATTTGGCAACAATTTGATTTTTTGAAAACCACATCTCTCATAAACATGAATTGCTCTCGTATTCCACGCCTGTGGGTCCATTACAATTCGAGCTGCTCCACATTCTCTCGTCAGATAACGAGTCATTAGCTTCATCAATTTTGTCCCGATTCCCCGGTTCCAGTAAGAAACTTCGCCAATGAATTGATCCATCCCATAGATATGCTCACCAACTAGTCCGGTTAACCCGTACTCTTCTATTTCTTCAGACTCTACGACATAGTACTGTATATATCCAATATCCAGTCCCTCATATTGAATGATACAAGCATGAACTTCATCCCTATTCTCATAAAAATGACGCTGTACTAGCTCCGCATCATGAGGGCGGTCTCGACCTTCATAATAACGCAGTACTTCTTGATCTGACAGCCACTTTACGAGAAGATCAGCATCTTCTGGCTGTAGTTTACGAATAGCTAATGAAGCGTCTTCTAACATCGTAATTATCATAACCGATCACCTTTTCTACACTTCTCCCCAGAAGATCTGGGTCTTGTAATCAAAAAATACATGACCTTCCTTCTGAGTGCGATCAAATATCGACTGGAGCGCATCCATCATTGGTTCGTAATTCGGATGTCCAGGCGACGGACTATAGGAAGATGATAGCAGCCTGCCTCGTAAACCTTCGTAATCAAAAATTTGTCTGTTCGCAAATTCTTTGAGCTCTAGCGTTCCTTCTTTAAAGAAAGAACTGAACATTTCTATAGTAATATTCGTATGTTTTACTTCTTTATAATCCGTTCCATAATCGTGTAACAACTGATCATATTCCGTCAGAAATTCACTTCCTTCGGTTAAACGGGAGTTCCAAATGAGCACAGCTTTGCCTCCTGGCTTTAGAACACGGTGAAATTCAATTCGAGCTGCTTCTTGATCAAACCAATGGAAGGACTGCGCACAAACAATAGCATCAACGGATTTATCATCTAGGCCAGTTCCTTCAGCCGGGTAAGGCTGTATACGGAAATTCGGATTACTAGATAACCGTTTCTCGGCAGCCTGACGCATGTCCGCATTTGGTTCGACAGCAATAACCTTACTTCCTCTTGCAAGCAGTAATTCGGACATAATCCCTGTACCTGCTCCGATATCTGCGATGACACTATCCTGTTTTATACCAATCGTGTCATACAAGTAATCCAAGGCTTCTACCGGATAGCTTGGGCGGTATTTGACATATGTATCTACCCGATCTGAGAATCGTTTTTTACTATCCATCTGCTTGTTCACGCTCCTCACTTTTGATACCCATATCATATCTTTAATCTACCAATGAAGGCAAACTTTTGAATATAAAAAGACTGTACTGGACATTAGAATCCAAGTACAGTCTTAGTTACAGACATTTGGCCATAAAATACTCATCTATATAGGTTCCGTCGATCAAAAGCGAGTGTTTCTTGGTTCCCTCTACCTGAAATCCAACCTTTTGATATAAACGAAATGCTGCTGTGTTATGTGACATCACCGTTAACTCTAAGCGATGTAGTCCTTTCTTTTGACACCATTCCTCCATAGCAGAGAACAATTTACCTCCAAGTCCTTGCCCTGTACATTTTTGTTTGATCCCAATGACAAGATAAGCGGTATGTTTGGTTCTGGCAAGTGACGAACCAATGATCGATAGTTGACCGACCAATTCTCCTTCATCTTCAGCAACAAAAATGGTAGAATGTCCACTGTCCAGCATAGAATGAATTCGCGTTTCCTGCGCCTCAACAGTCATTTTTCTTTCTCCAGGTTCAAACATCATAAACTTTGTTTCTTCATCTAATTGTTTATTCAAACGTACGAAATCGCTCGCATCCTGTGGGGTAATCATTCGAATTAGCATATGTAGGTTCTCCTTTATACAAAAGCTATCTTTATTCCATCTCTTCATAGAAAATAAGTCGGTTACCAAACGGATCGATCACCGTTACTTCTGAAGCTCCCCAACTTGTCTTCTCTATTCCAGGCTTTGAATACGTATTATTTTTACTTAGTAATTGTCGGTGATAGGCTGCAAGCTTAGAAACATGGATACGAAGAGCACTACCCGGCGTTGAATCTCCATAATGTTCAGATAAATGAATACGAATATTGTCCCTAGATACTTGTATATAGAGCGGCATATTTTCATCATACTGATGTTCAAAATCCAGCTTGAAACCAAGATAATCAACATAAAATGTCTTCGCGGTTTGAACATGAAATATCCGAAGTATTGGGGTAACCTGATTCATATACATTTTTATCCACACTCCTCTTCTCTCCTACTAAAAAAAGACCGTGATTCATTAACCTACGGTCTGCTGTGAGCGATGAAAGCTATGTATATGAGTAGGAACATCTAACCATCAGCTAGGTTCCTATAACTCCTAGTTCTTTTACAAAATAGAGAAGTAAATCATCGTTCACTTGTACCGTTTCTCCTTCGGAAACTTCCCGGTGCTCATACATCAGTCCATTTCCGTCTGGAACATAACCTCTTTTACAGTAGATACGCTGTGCTGCGCCAAAGTCTTTGTATAAACCCATACCTATTCCGATGCTGTCATATGAGTTATAGGCCGCGATACTCTCAAATTCTTCAATCAGCTGGTTCCCGATCCCGCGACGACGAAATTCCGGAAAAATATTAACATCATTAATCTCAGGAATACCTTGTGCTCTAAAATAGAGGTAATCGGATTCAAATTTCAGATGCGCGCATCCCGCAAGCGTCCGCCCATCTAAATAGACAAGTAGCGTAACCCGAAGTCCAATTCTATTCTCATGCAGACACTGTCCGTAAAAAGAATCTGGACGTCCAATTTTATGTTGATCAAACGCTTTTTTCCAACTAAGAGCCGTTTCTTCTGAATCAAGTCTTTCGATGATCATGGACATAATCAACCTCACATTAATGGAATTTGAGCAATAACACGGGTGAGAATAAGGAAGACGTTATAAAAAGAGTCACGATTCAATAATTGCTGATAATTATGATTATATTCCTTTTTCAGCTGTGAGGCTATAGAAGAAATCTTCTATACGGGCAATAGGATGTTATTTCATGTGTAAAGAAACAAACGATAGCTGCAAGCTACCGTTAGTGTTGTACTTTAAGCGAAGATGCTTCTAGCAACTTACCCGTTAGCGCGAATTTCAAGTGGATAGCGGGAACTCCAGTATTTAAGCACCCATTTCCGAATGTATTTTGCACATTCCTCGGGTGAATGTAGAGAAGTATCGATCGTTGATATAGCAGGAGTGAATGCAGAATCCGCATTTTGAATAAACCAATTAGCGAGTAAGGCATGCTTTTGGATATGCCCCTCTTCTGCTCCTTTTTCCCGTAAACGCTTTGCGCGCACCTCATCATCACAATGTAGATTTATATAGTATATATGGCTGAACCGATTCTTTACTTCGCTTCTTTGAACAATTTCCGGGGTAATCGTACCAAATAGAAGGGTTCCCCGATCACTTAAAGAGATCTGATGAGCGACTTTCAACCAGTGCTCTATCGTCTGCTCAGGATTTAGTGCTCCCTCCAGATCCATATCAAACACATCAAATTCTGAAAGCAGACTTCTTACATAAGGAATTACAGACGTTTTTCCAACACAACTTGCACCAGTCACGATAAACAAGGGAGTCTTAGGCATCATTATATCTCCTCTACTTTAGAAATGATACCGCTTTCGAAAACGGTTTTAGGGCTGCGAAATAGCCTTTTAAAAAGGTTACCACAACAATGAGAGGTTTTAAATACGAAGATCACAAAAACGACAAAAATTATCCCTTTTTATCCATTAATATGTGATATTTATCCTACTTTTGTGCATTGATTTTGTATTTTCAAAAAATTACGAACAACATTTTTAATCACGATCTTTGGCAGTATGGTGGTGGAGATTTAAGGGGCTCTGTCGAAAGGAGTCCAACTGTTTATAAAAAAAGGGTTGAAGACTTTTTTGTCTTCACCCTTTTATTTTAACTTCTTCTGTTTTATTTTTTGAAGCAGAGCTTCTTCTAAAAGTGGGTTCGCAGATAAATTCATATAGGATTGGGGCGGAGAAAAGTGATAGCCTCCTTTTAATAATTCGAGTGATAAGGGAGCGAATTCCGTAAAGGAAAGAATCGGAATGGCATATCCTGAATTCATTCCTTTAAAATACTCCTTCAGGCTATCCCCAGTTCCTGGATATAATTTTTCGGAAATTGATATCAGTGCAGAGACATTCTCTTGTTCAGGTTTACCAAATTCAATGAAAGCTTTTATTTGTTTAACAGGGGACGAAACATAGATAAAGGCGCCTACAGGTTCTTTGATGAATCTTCTACGGAACTCTATCTTCTTCCTTCCGCTTCGTATCTCCTCGTAAGGTCCTGGTTGCAGACTCAAAATAATTGTTCTTTGTGGCAAATCAAGTGAAAGGAGTAACTGTTCATACATATGCTCATTCATCCTTCCTGTTCTATTACCAAGTTATTTCGGTAGTATTATCGAAAATCCCTGCTAGCTACTACGGAAACTTCCGTAATCTTCATATCAAGGTTTCATCTACAAAGGAAAAGAGCTGCCATCTTTAGCAGCTCTTCCTTACTTATATTATTTATTTGGTAATTACCCACTTTTGCCGATCAAGGGTGGCATCAAGATCATTTAATAGGAGCGTCGTCCCATCTTCCGATACTTCGAGTGATTTCTGATGATGAACAGAAGCAATATTGACAGTTCCATCATCACTCTTGCGAAGAAGTTCAATTTTCACTTTATAGGTTTAACCCGGCTGAATGAAACTAGGAACTTCGGCTAACAATTGACGATCTTCAAAGTGACCATCAATCTTATAAAACAGACGAATAGATTTCATATTCGGGTCCATATTCAGATAATATCCAGTTCGTCCGTCCTCACTTGCCCGGAACAAAATCGAACCTGCTCCCCCCCGTTTCCCCAAGCATCATATCTGCTTCATAAGTAAAATCCCCTGCTTTTTGCTCAGCAATATAATTGGCGTCAATAGCGTAGCTTCCTCGAATTCCGTTTTCACTTACGATCCAAGAAGCTGCTGACAAGTCTTTTGTCTATCCACTTAAATTGGTCTTGAATTCACCACCTGATACTTTAACAAGCACACTTGCTGAAACCCTCCCATTCGGTGTAGAGACAGTAATGATGGACTCACCTTCTTTTTTTGCTACAATGTTTGCCATTGATTTGTCCACCACGTTTTCCCGTTTTCATCTCCGATGCCACACACGAATTTCGTTCCACAGGCAAAAACCGCTCCTATACGCATCTAAATCCACCCCTCCCACTGACTAGTTCTTGCTGTGCTCTGAAGATGAAGTTAACTTATAGACATCGACTGAAATGAACAAGTCATTCTCATGATCTGCAAATACCGCAAGACCGGTTGACTCTGGTTCAGGGAAAATCAGATCCGTAATAACCGCTTGACCTCCATTACTGAACACTTCAACTGAAGAGCGATCCACAAAAATGTGAAGATCATTAGACTCACCGAGTGCTTCTAATTTTGCAGAATGGCACCCAAGGAAATGTTCATGGAAATCATGCTGGCCTGAAACCATTCGATCTACATATAGTTCATCCGTCTTCGCATTAATACCGATAACGGTTTGTTTATTTGCCCCTACTCTAACTTTGAAACCGGCTGACGTACCTGAAGTAAACACAGCTTTGATCTCATAAGATTCCAAGTGAAGCTCAGCAAGAGAAGTATTGAGTTCTCTTACAGATGTATCTTGTAACGAGAGGACAGGGACTCGGGCCGCTTCCAGTTCTTTTGCTGGTTTCTGAACAAGAACGGTTTTCCCTCCTCTGGATTCTAGGTAAAGTTCTCTTGCAATGGTCATCGCACCGCGGAAAATTTCTGTTGGCGTCTGGTTCGCATACATCCAGTTACTCATCCATCCGATGAATAGTCGTCTGCCATCTTCAGCAGGAACATCTGACCAGCTTACACCCGCGTAATTATCTCTCCCGTAATCAATCCAACGAGTTGACATAGAATCTTCATCCGGCGTGAAAACTTCCCCATCAAACTCACCCGTAAAATACTGCGTTCTTGACCCTTCTACAAAAGCAGGATCAGCGCCAATACTCACCAGCATCACCCATTTGGAGTTCGATTTGTCGCCATCAATTGCAAGTGGGAACAAATCTGGGCACTCCCAGACACCATCATGTGAACCGATTCCTTCGCCAAATTCGCTGGCAAACGTCCAATGGATTAAATCCGGCGAATGATACAGACATACCGTTTGTCCACAAGCGACGATCATTACCCATTTACACGTCTCCTTGTTCCAGAACACTTTCGGATCACGGAAATCAATGAATCTGTGATCTTCTAATACTGGATTCCCCTCATACTTCGTCCAGCTTCTTCCGTTATCTTTGCTATAGGCTAGACTTTGACGCTGAATGGCAGGTTTGTCTTCCGGCATTTCCAAATGATGTGTAAAGATGGCAACGAGCCCTGGCTTATCATCAAAAAATCCAGTTGTATTGTTCCAATCAACAACAGCACTTCCCGAAAAAATCATTCCCAGTTCATCCGGCGCGAGCGCAATAGGTAACTCTTCCCAGGTTATAAGATCCTTGCTTACTGCATGACCCCAATGCATAGGCCCCCAAGTCATCCCGCCTGGATGGTGCTGGAAGAACAAATGATACTCTCCTTCAAAATAAACCATACCGTTTGGATCATTCATCCACTTTGCCTTCGGTGAAAAATGATAGAGACCTCGGAAATTTTGTTTTGCAATCGTAGACATTATCGTTTATCTCCTTTACTCCTGTAATTGGTCCTGCATTCAAGGACCTGCTCTCTTTAATAGAAGAAGGTCGTGATCAGCAGTGTGACTGCTTGAAACACGGCCCTCACCGTTTAATGAATTTATTTTGCTGCTCTGTCATAGCCGCCTTGCTTTATTTGAAGCCATTCTTGCAAACCAAGACGATCCAGTTCTTTTAGATATTCATCCCACTGCGCGTCGATTTTACCGTTTTGGTACCATTCAGTACGCATTCTAAGCACATAGGCGAAGAGGTCTGTTTCAATTGTCGTAAGACGGTCAAGCTCTTCAATAGAATTAAATACGCTTGGCATTACATTTTCTGCTTTCATATTAGGAGCCATGATGTTCTTGATAATATCCATCCTGCCTTTTGCATCATCCGGCATGGTTGTGTATTTACCATAGTAGGAGTCAAGAATCGCAAGTGGCCCACCGATACTTGTCTTCTCACGCAATTCAACAGGAGCTGCACCATCTAGTGGCAAGTGTTTCAGCATACCTTTTGATTCATCAAATTCGAAGATATTCTGCTGTGTGTCATCTCCAAAAGTTCCCCAGTTATTCTGTACAGATTGCACTGGATCGTATAGCTGATCAACCCATTTTGCTGTCGTTTCCAAGTTTTTATTAGCACTAGTAACAACCATCTTACCTCTGCTGAGTCCAAGAGCGTTCGTTCTTGTTACGTTAACTTCCCCGTCCGGTCCCGCAAGTGGAGGCATGACATCGTAAGTATCGTTTGCTCCCGTAATGTTGGCTTTATCCCAAGAGAAGTAAAGTCCATATTTCTGATCCTTCCCTTTTGCAAGGTACGTACTCCAGTCTTGCGTGTATGCTTCGATATCGATAAGTCCTTCTTTATATAGTTCATTAATAAATGAAACTGCTTCTTTGTAGTCTTCTTGTGCTGCTGTAAAAATCACTTTTCCATCGTCGCTTACCACCGCATGGTCAGGGTTCTCACCCAGTCCAAACGAACCAAAGAGGAATGCCAGATCTTCGGCTCCCGGTTTGTTAATGAAGGACAAAGGAATTTCATCTGCCTTACCGTTGCCATTTGGATCTTTTGTCTTGAATGCAATCAGCACTTCTTTTAATTCTTCTGTTGTTGTAGGCATTTCAAGGCCGAGATTATTAAGCCATTCCACATTGATCCAAGGCATGCTGTCTACAGCCTGAATTCTTTCTTTTCCGTTACCCAGCTCTTCAATCCATGGGAATGCGTAGATGTTGCCGTCTGGAGCCGTAATCATGCTCTTGTATTCAGGAGCCTCTTCCAGCACTTTTTTGAAATTTGGCATATTGGTTTCGATGATATCATTCAGCGGAATGATCGCTCCATCTTTGGCGAGTTTAAGTAACTCATAGTCACTGTAATCTGCATTGAAAATAGCATCAGGAAGATCACCGCTTGCTACAGCCAAGTTTCTTTTTTCAGCAAACACGTCACTCGTGAAATTTTTCCAATTAATATGAACATTCGTCTTTTCTTCGAGACGTTTATTGATCAGTTTTTCGTTCGGATCAGCTGGTGCGAGTGCGGAGCTTTGCGTAATAAAGTTTAGGGTTACTTTACCGTTTGGATCTTGTTCTTTACTCGCAGCGCTTCCTCCCCCGCCTCCCCCACAGGCAGTCAGGAACATAAGAGAGGCAAGCACAGAAGCGGAAGCTACTTTCGTCGAAACTCTTGATTTTTTTATTCTTTTCATCGGATATGACCTCCATAATTGGGTATGAATGAACTTATCTTTATCTATGTGCAATCCTGCTTCCTATTTAAGGGAACCGACCATGACACCTTTTTCAAAGTACTTCTGAAAGAACGGGTACATAATGATAAGAGGCAAACTGGAAACAACAATGGCAGCATACTTAATGATTTCAGACAATCGTTTCATTTCCGCCATAGCAAGTTGATCACTGATCATGCTCGGATCTACCTGATTCTGAATCAAGATGGAACGCAGTACGAGTTGCAGCGGATGTAGATTGGGATTATCCAAATAGATCATTGCGTCAAAGTAGGAATTCCACTGACCAACAAAGGCATATAGAGCGAGTACGAAAATAATTGGTTTGGAGAGAGGCAATACGATACTGAAAAATATTCGCATCTCTGACGCCCCATCCACATTCGCAGCTTCCTTCAGTTCATTCGGTACTCCTTTAAAGAATGTTCTGGAGAGAATGATGTTCCATACATTTACTGCCCCCGGAATGATGACCGCCCAAACCGTATCAATCAAACCAAGATTCTTAACAAGAAGGTACGTTGGTATGAGTCCTCCGCCAAAGAACATGGTAATGATAAAAAGTGTCATGAAAAATCCTTTTCCTTTTAACCTGTCATCCGACAAGGCGTATCCTGCACAGATCGAGACAAGGACAGTAAGGATAGCGAATGAAACGGAGTACAATACAGCGTTTCCAAAACCACGGATCATAGCCGGATTAGAAAGAATCTTTTGATACCCCTCTATAGACCAGTCTGACATTTTGAAGGATAACCCTTGACTAAGCAGCACAGACGGATCCATAAAGGAAGCGACCACTACATAGACCAGAGGAAGAACGACAATGAGTACGGCAAATGTTAGAAAGATGGCATTCAGCACAAGAATAAAGCGATCGAGTCCGGAATGTTTAATGGGCATGACGTGTTGCTCCTTTCTTAGTAGAGACCATCGCCGTCATTGAGTTTCTTCACGATGAAGTTAACCGTAACGAGCAAGATGACATTAATGAGAGAGTTAAATAATCCTACAGCTGCTGAGTAAGCATAATCACCGGACTGCAAACCGATTTTGTAAACGTAAGTCGGAATGATTTCAGATGTTGGTAAGTTCATTGCCGTCTGCATCAAATAGGCTTTCTCGAATCCAATAGACATGATGCCACCGGCTGCGAGGATGAACACAATAGCCATAATCGGGCGAATCGTTGGCAGATCGATATGACGTATTCTTTGAAGAAGATTAGCACCATCAAGATTTGCTGCATTATGTAACTCGGGATCGACATTCGCGAGAGCTGCTACATATATAATGGAAGCCCAACCCGCTCCGGTCCAAATATCCGATAGGATGTAGATCCAGCGGAAGTACTCAGGACGAGACATGAACATAATGGGTTCACCGGTAATCCAGTTAAAGAGTTGATTAATTGGGCCTGTGGGAGACAAGAAAATAAATAACATCCCAACCACGACGACGACGGATATAAAGTTAGGGGCGTACAAGAACAATTGAATGTTCTTTTTGACTCCAGCCCTGCGAACCTGATTCAACATCAAAGCAAGCAAGATCGGAACCGGAAAACTCAGAATTAAACCAAAGAAACTTAATTTAAGCGTATTCATAAAGATCACTTCGAAATTGGGAGAAGAAAGGAACTTCTCGAAGTTGTAAAATCCTACCCATTCACTCCCCATAATTCCTTTGATTGGGCTGAAATCTTTAAAGGCGATGATCGCACCATACATAGGACCGTATTTAAAAATAAGGGTCAAGATCACAGCTGGTGCGAGCAAAAGATAAAGAAAGTAATGTTTCTTTACATAGTCGAGCATCGAGCTCTTATGTTTTGTCACCATTGTTCTGTGATCGGCTTCTATTGAGTTATGCAATGCCTTTACCTCCGTTCTTTTGCAAAGTTTACATTTCAGTGCAGTAAGGGCTTTCATTGAAGAATTTTCATTTTCGCTTATGTCCTGCTGCATTTACAATTTACCAAAAGTGTCATCATACGTCAATACATTTTGTAAAAATAATATTGTGCATTTGACAATATTATTTGTTCATAAATAACCTAAATAATTTTACATAATTACAAATATAGTCGTTATAAATGGAATTATATTGGGAAAAGAGTAAATTTAAGATAAAAAACATATAATGTCCTTGACGTATTCACAATGAGAAGTACATAAAACATTAGTTTTGACCACTTAAATCAGTAATAAATGTAAACCAAATTGTGCATTTGTAAAATCAATGTTGCTATTTCAATCAAACTATTATACATTTAAGAGAGCTGAAATGTTAACAAATAGCGCACGTTTTGCTAAAACGATAAGAACAATCATACAGAGGTGAAATTACATACATGGCTAGGGAAAAAGTAACCATACAAGACATCGCAGATGCGTTGGGGATCTCCAGAAACACCGCTTCCAAAGCCTTGAATGGAACCAATAGCATACCTGATGAAACTAGAAATAAAGTAATTAAAAAAGCGATAGAGTTAAAATACAAGCAGTTCGCTTTTATGGAAACGGAAAACCTCCTATCAAAGAACTCGGGGAACATCGCTTTATTAACAGAAAACTTACCGAACACATCTCATTTTGGATCGACACTGATCAGCGGTTTGGAAAAACGAATCAGCGCCGAAGGATACAATTTGTCCATACACATTATAAGAGACGTTGATCAAGAGTCGTTGTCCCTTCCGAATAATTTTGACATCTCGAATGTTGACGGTATTATTTGTATTGAGTTATTCAATTTGGAATACAGTAAACTGATTACAAGTCTTGATATTCCGACTATTTTCATCGATTGCTCGGCACATGTCTGTTACCCTGAATTTCAAGCGGATGTACTGCTGATGGAAAACGAACATAGCACTTATCAACTTACGAAGAAATTAATTGATGGTGGCTACGAAACATTGGGATTTATCGGGGATTATAATCACTGTAGAAGTTTTAATGAAAGATGGGTTGGCTTTAATCGCGCCCTGACGGAGTCTGGAATTCAGCTTGATCGCTCACAGTGTGTTCTCGATGATGACAGACTATTTTTCGCAAGTCCAGGTTGGACAGATAGTAGATTAAGTGAAATGAGCGAGCTCCCTTCTGCTTTCGTATGTGCTAACGATTACATCGCTGTCACCTTTATGAAATCACTTAAAAATACGCTCTCCATTCCCAAGGATATCGTCATTTGCGGTTTTGATAACGGTCCAGAATCAAAGATCGTAGAGCCTCATCTCACTACCGTTCATATTTACAGTAATGAGATGGGAGTGAAGGCTGCCGAAATGCTACTTTCTCGGATTAATGATCCTAAACAGCCGTATCAAGTCTCTCATATCTATACAAAACCGATCATAAGAGAATCTACACCAAACATTGACTGATTTTTCGATAGAAATGCCAAAACCACCCTACTCTCCTTGAGAATAGGGTGGTTTTTTGCAGTAAAACATGACTTATTTTCATTGATTAAAGTAGGAAACGACAAATACAGCAGGTGAATTCCAATAGATCGTAATCTCGTTGCCTGCATAACTGTCTTCATGATCAATGTAACTGGCTGCAGCCGGTTTCCCTTTTAAAGTCTGCTCCATAATTTCGTCATTCAGATTTCGATTAGGTCCTCCTACTACCATCCCTGGAACTGGGGCATCTACATGATCACCTACTGACGGACGATGATGTGGGTTCATAACTGATCGCGTTCCAAAACCAGTGACATACGATAAATAAAGAGTGTTTTTCCCTAACAAATAATGCAAATGTTGAGTAGCCGCATTTACATATTCCGGTTTTGGAGACCATTCCCTTGCTATTAGCAGTAACATCGCTCGGTTCATCAGAACCATATTGCTGCCCCAAATATAATCATTTTCTTCAAGGGAGATACCATATCCATCTTTCTCGCAAATCACCAAAAGACGTTCTGCCTCCTGAATCAGTTCTTGCTGTAATGAGGTATATAGGGATTGACTTTCTTCCGTTTTCCCTTTACGCAAGTAGCTAATTGTGCCGTATCCCCCCACATCAGCCCAGCCCAGCTCACATTTAGAAAATGATTTGGTGCTGTAATGCCGAAAAGCGAAATGATATTCCTCCTGATTGGTCGTATGATATAGTTCTGCAGCAGCCCAATATTTTTCATCATATATGCAATCATCTCCATACTCCCCAGTTGTAATATCCGGTGGATTTTTAAAGTCACCTGCTTCTGGATGCTCCATGATCCACTCCCAAGCATACTCTGCAGAATTTAGACATTTATCCGCATAAGAAGGATCGTATGAACGGTAGATCCGGGATGCAAATGCCATGATAGCTGCATAACTTGCTGTCGCGGCGGCAGATATGGGTGAGAAGACCAATTCCGCTAGGTCATCTTCTGGCATTACAGATAATCCTGGGAAATGCCTAGTTGTCAGTTTGTGATACACTCCTCCACTTCTTTTGTCTTGCATTTTGAACAAAAAATCAAGCTCTACCTTACATTCATGTAGAACATCCGGCATTAGTTGATCCGATTCTGGGAGAGGAATAGATTTACTGAATGCTTTCGGGTACATTTCATAGGCTAGTAGTAAATCAGCCACCGCTTTAGCCCCGGCAACGACGTACTTTCCATAATCGCCGGCATCATGCCATCCTCCGTTACCATCAAGATACAAGCCTTCTTCCCCATGAACTGCACCTAATGTTGTATGACAAGATTCATGTCCCCATTTGCCGGCATACCTCTCATCTAGAGTCACGCCACATCGCAAGTAATAAAACGCTTTCAATAATCCGTTATGTAATTCAACGTAAGGACGTTCTTCCACGACAAAAGGAGTAGACCGATTTCCTTCATCGTCCACTACTACATAGGTACCTGGCTTAGACAGTTCGGAAAAATCGGCTTTTCTCACAATGCTCCCTGAGGACAGATCGAAAGTAGGCGGCGACGCATTTCCACGATACACAATCTTATTCGTCCCTTCCTCAGCAATATGAAATCCAGATGACTTTTCAGTGACAATGGCCGTTTTCTGCCCGTTTATCGGATAGCCAATTTGATTCACCGCTACTGAGCGCTTCATCTTGTGCATTATGTTCTCTCCCTCTGGAAATAAGTTACAACAATTCCCGGCTGTGAATACACAGCCGGGAATTGTTCAAACCTTTGTATAATACTATTTCTGCACTTGTGTTTCTTTAATAAAGTCGGCCATGGAACGTACCTTAAGATCACCAGCACTTGCTAGTTCAAATGCTTGTTCTCCGCCCTTACGTGCATGGAATGTAACTTCTTTCGTTTCCCCTGGGATAAGGTCAAAGAAATTGTCGCTGAAAATTCCTTCCTGATCACAATCAAGCCATACTTGTTTTGCTAAAACGGATGTTTTCAAGTGGAACTTCGATCCTTCTGAACCTTCCACTTCCGTAAGTTCGATTTCTGGCTGACTTAGTTTCAGATCCTTAAACGGAACAAAGTAATGTTTCTGACTATCAATCACTTTACCTTGACGTACAAGCTCAGCAATCATAACCGTACTCTGTTCGTCTCTTCCTTTCAGAAGCTCGTCCTTATCCAGAGACAAAACAAGTTTGGTCGTATTTCCTGCAATGCTTACGGTATGCGTCTGTACATCATGAAGGGTACCATCAAAATCTGTAATACGGATACTTATTTCACCTTCCAGTGGCTGTAGTACATCCGACAACAGATAAAGATCAACTTTACCTGGTTTTGTACCATCTACAGAAATCATCTCATCAGCAAAGCTTCGTTTTGCGTAGTAGTGCAGTGCTTTCCAGTTCCCGTAGTAATCCATACCTGCCCATGAAGCTACAGGCCACGTATCGTTCATCTGCCAATATAAAGTTCCCATAACTAAAGGACGATTTCTACGATGCGCTTCGATCGCCATTTTCATAGCATCGGCCTGAAGCACCTGACTCATATATAGGAAGGAAGGGAAATCCTTCGGTTCAGTCATATACATGTCCATATATTGTTTGATCAAACGATTCCCGTTCCCATTCTTCTGGTGAGCCATCATTACTTCTGAAGTCAATTCCAGATCGGATGGTTCTGCATAACGAAGCACTGATTTGTGCTCAGGGAAGGATTGGAAACCATATTCACTCATAAATCTTCCAAGCTGTACATTATAGTTTTCGAACGGTTCTGCATTATGCCACACACCCCAATAGTGAACATCGCCTACTGTGGAACTGGTTGAAGCATGCTGATTGATATCATTCGAAACGGATACGATTGGTGACGAAGGCCAGTAGTCTGCACCAGGCAAATACTCCTCAACCACTTCTGGAAGTAGCTTGTGGAACACAGCTTCATAGTCTGACCAAATCTTTTCACGCTGCTCAGGAGTATAATCTTTCTTCCAACCCCAGCCACCATTTTCGTTATAATGAGCCCACGCAGAATCAATCTCATTATTACCACACCAGAGAGCTATACTTGGATGATTCCGCAGACGTTTTACATTGTCAGCAGCTTCATGACGAACACTATTCAGGAACGCTTCATCTCCAGGGTACATGCTGCATGCAAACATAAAGTCCTGCCATACCAAAATTCCGTGTTCGTCACAAAGATCATAAAAAATATCCTGCTCGTAAATCCCTCCACCCCATACGCGTAACATGTTCATGTTCGCTAGAACGGCAGACTCAATTTCATGGCGATATCTTTCATAAGAGACCTCGGTAACAAAGCTATCATTCGGGATATGGTTTGCCCCTTTAGCAAATACTGGAACTCCATTCAGTTCAAAATAAAACGATGTTCCATACTCATCTGCTTCTTGTACAAGGCGAATGTTACGAATACCTGTCTTGACGCTACGTTCTGCCTTAGACTCGCTTCCTGATTCATCCAATATTTGAACTTTAAACGTATACATATGAGGTTCACCAAGACCTCTAGACCACCATAACTTTGGTGATTTCAATTCAAGTTCCACTTCCACTTTAGAAAGACCTGCAGGTAGATCAACCTCTTTTGTCCATTCTCCACCGTCGGTTTCAATACGAATTACTCGTGGTCCAGCCTGATCAACGTTGACTTCCACAACTGCAGTAAGTGCCGCGGACTCTTCATTCACCTTATTCTGATGAATATATAGATCCTCTATATAATCCTCAGACCATGCTCTTAGTTCAATATCACGCCAGATGCCGCTGGTTACAAATCTTGGACCCCAGTCCCAACCGTAATGATACGGTGCTTTTCTTGCGAAAATACTTACTCTCTTCTCACCCAATTCGCCTACTTCTGATTGGTCATTGGAAGCAGGAAGTGGATAGCCAAGTGCTTCGAGTTTTGGTAAATCTTCTTGAATCGGAGAACGAAACTTAATGCGAAGCACGTTATCCTCAGATTTCAAATTCGATTTCACATTGACTTCCCATACGCGAAACATATTGTCTGCTGATAGGATATGTACATCATTCAAATACACATCCGCATATGTATCAAGACCATGAAAGACTAGATCTACATGCTCTTCTTTTAAAATATCTTCTGTCACTTGAAAAGTGGTTTGATACTCCCAGTCTTTCTTGTCAATCCATTGAACCAGTTTTTCATTTGTTCCGTAGAAAGGATCAAGTATAAGTTCGTTCTTAAGTAAATCCGTATGCACAAAGCCAGGAACTTCTGCTTTCTTCCACTCCTGCTCATCGCATGCCTTAAAAGTCCAAGCTTTGTTTAACACCAATTTTGTTTCATGCATGGTTTGAAACCCTCCAATTGTGTTATATTTCCTTGAAGCCATCATGTGAATTCTGCCCTGAATCAAAGGAAGTAAAGAATTGGACTATTCTATGATCCCCACTTCTGCGCTTCTTTGGTATCAGTAAGTCCATTGTCTCACGTTCTTGAAAACGATTCAATACATTTTGTTATCCTAATTTTAGGTTTGTAAATAACTTTTATAGCAAAATTGTTTTTCTATCCTAACAATCGTCTTGCGGCACTCGGTCTCTCCACACTTCATACAAAATAACACGGTACAAATAATAAAATAAACGAAGCAATCGCGAGCAATATCCCGCTTTCTACGGTGTATCTTTTTTTATCAATTATCAGAATCTCTGCGGAAACGAAAAATCTTGTCTCTACCGTTTTTAGGTAGGTCCTTCATTACTAGCCAAGCTTCCGCAATATTACCTTCATAACTTTACCGCATTAAAGATACAATGTAAAAAAAGCAGAGGCAATTAACTAGGAACCTGTACCCTATTTAAAGTGTCTCTGCAACATGTTTATGTTTGCTCTCTTATTCTTTTTTTAGCTTCTCTTCATCAATCATAATCGTTAATTCTTCTTCCACTTTACGCAAAAATTCTGCAATATTCATATCTGAATTTGCAAATTCAGATAACTTCTCAACTATAAAGTCTTCAGCCAATTTTTGATATTGCGATTTTCTACCTTCCAAAACTCTTGCGTTTTCCGGGAAATACGCTTTTACATTTTGTCCCTCATAAATGTCTTTTTCACTACCGAATGTAGCGATGACTTCTGGACTCTTCAGTACTGTCGGGAATCCATTAGCGGAGAAATACTTCTGTATATCTTCCGATACTTCTTCCTTCATCCATTGGAATGCAGCGTCCTTATTTTCACTGTATTTATTCAGGATAAACATATGAGCTTGCGTTGGTGGTGTAAATTGATCTTCTCCTCCCCAGATCGGAGCAAGAACTGCATTGGTACTCGCTCGAACTTCCTCAGAAATTCCCCATTCCATGTATGTCGGCCAAGACACTAACATCGCAGCGGTTCCACTAGCATAGAAGCTTGCTTGTTTCTCAAGGTCACGTTCATACAAACCTGGTATACTATAAAACTTCTTCATCAATTCGAAATATCTAGTTATATCAGGATCCTTCGTAAGCAACACTTCATCGGTTTCTGGATCTACGAAGTTGCTAGTGATTTCTTTAAGAGGTGCAAGAGAATCATTCGATACACTATTATTATATCCGATTTCAAGACCCCGGTATTGCACTCCGTTTCGTTCTCCAGTCAATTTCTTGGCTAGTTCAATCGTTTCATCCCATGTCATGTTGTCCGTCGGGTAAGGTACACCGAACATATCAAAAATTTCCTTGTTGTAAAATAGCGTGAATGTATCAGCAAACGTAGGTACACCGATCACAGAGCCTTTATCATCATATGATCGGAGTAAGGACATTACCGATGGATCAATCAAGCTTGTATCCATTTCATATATTTTCATATAATCATCAATCGGCTCAACCATGTCCAATTCCTGCAAGGCAGATACTCCGATAGACGAATAAATAATATCAGGGACGACGCCACTAGCGTTTAATTCTTGCAACGATACTGAATCGGCACTCCCTTGAATCCAATTAACGGTTATATTTTTCCCTTCAGCTTTGAGCTTATCTTCAATTGGCTTCATGAGGACAGAAGTCAGGTCCGACCCCCACTCATGTTGAATCGTGATAGTTGTCTCTTCATTAAAGTCCGTCACTGCTTTACTCGTCCAATCCACCTCTTCTTCTGTAGTCCCCCCAGCCTGTTCTTCGGCTACTGTTCCCGGTTCCTTAGCTTCCGAATCACTTCCAGTGCAGCCAGAAAGTAATGTTGCGAGCATCAATACAAAAGTAATGATTAATAATAATGATTTTTTCTTCATATATACCCTCCTGTATTTTACCTAAATATAATAATTACAGATCTACTCAACTAAACCTGTACGTTCAACACTCTCAACAAAATAACGCTGTGCAATCAAGTAAAGAATGAGCGGAGGTAAAATAACTAAGAAACTCGCTCCCATCTTTATCGGCTCTGCCAAATATTCTGGTAGTCCTCCATTCGTTATAAACGTTGTCAGTTGATTATCGATAAATGACATCTTCAATGCTAGTGGCATATCGCCGTTTGAACCGAGGAACATCCTCGGGTAGTACGTATCATTCCAAGTCCAGACGAATGAGAACAACAAAACGACGAGAATAGCGGGTCTAGCCAGTGGGAACATGACTCGCAAATAAAACCGTAATGCACTTGCCCCATCGATTCGCGCTGCTTCTTCTAGTGCTTTAGGCTGCGTGGAGAAGAATTGACGGAAGATGATGACAAACAGTGCACCTTTCACACCGAATCCAAAGATTGAAGGCAAGATTAATGTTAATAAATGACCGTTCAAGCCAAGCTTGGTATACGCCATAATTGTAGGCAGAATTACGACTTGCGGCGGAATAATGAATGCTAGGAAGACGAGGAAAAGAATCGTCTTCTTGAAAGGTACATCCAGCCTGGCCAATGCATAACCCGCAAGCCCGCACGAGATGCAGTGCAACGCGGCAGTAGAAATCGAAATAAGTAAACTAATGGAGAGGGACTTCGGGTAATCTAGCAAATCCCATGCTTCGACCACATGGCCTAAGTAAATGGAAGATGGAATCCACGTCACAGTGGGATCAATTAAATCCTTAGCACTCATAACCATCTTCACAAGCATTGTTAAAATAGGGTTCATATACACATAAGAGGTTACGATAAATATTCCATACAAGACCAATTTAAATAACAGGCCTTGATTCATCTCTCGCCCTAAAATGGTATATCTCACTTGCCGCAATCCACGCTTCGTCGAGAACTTCTGTTTCACACGTGTCGTTAGATCAATCTTCATGGTCTGCCTCCCTTCCGCATTAACGATTTGTTCCGGTATGTTTCCGATTAATTCTGCTGTAAATGAGAATGACAATTCCCAAAAACACAAGAATGATAGCGAAATAGATCCATGCCAGCGCACTATTGAAACCGTAGTTACCTGTATTAATCAGATTAATGACTGGGTTGGAGGGGAACGTAAACATATCTACAACGGTATAAATCAAGTTCAACAGGATGAATGGTGACATCGCTGGAAGTGTTATTTTCCAAAAAACTTCCCACGGCGTAGCCCCATCGATTCGAGCTGATTCATATGCAGAGGTTGAAATGGTCTGCAGACCAGCAATAAAGAGTAAAATTTGCACCCCAGAATACCACAGGACAAGGACAAACTGATTTAATACGGTCTTTACTGGCGTCGCCCACGAGCTATCCCCAAGGAACATATCCATATAACTCCCAATATTAAATCGTTCTAGGAACCCGAGATTCCCTTCCCCTTGATTAATAAATGACATAAGTACTGCACCTGTTGAGAAGATAACTGGTAGAAAGAAAATGGCACGGAACAAAAATCGACCAGGTAGCTTCTGATTAAGCATGATGGAGATCATCAAGGCAAAGATAACAATTACCGGAATCATAATAACGACTTCTTGGAAATACGGTATTAACTTATCGTATAAATCTGAACTGTTAAACAGGATTTCACGATAATATTGAATGCCAACAAAGTCGTACACAACTTTCTTCGGTAATATTTTGACCGTGTGAAAGCTCATAAAAAGTGAAAAGACTAGTGGAAATCCTAAAAAAGCGGTAAAACCAATCAACCACGGTGCAATAAATAATAACCCTTCGAGCTTTCTGGATCTTTTCGCAGACAACATTCGCTTCGAGGCCATCTTACACACCTCCCTTGATTACGATGTAATCTTGCGCTTTCACAGTCGTGTTACCCACAAGAACGTCATTGTCGTTATAATTCACGATCACTTGCTTCCCGTTGCTGTAGGTTGTCTCGAACACACCGCTTACGATTTCACGATGACCGTTAATAAATTCATTCTGTACATCGCTAAGTGCTTCTTCAAATTTCTGATACTGAGATACGATCTCTTCCAACCAGTCTTTATAGTTCGTACTATAAAATTGATGTAGAGATAGGGATTTTAAAAGCTCCTGTGATGAAGCATTCGTTACAACAAATGATGGTACTGCACCATATTCAATCCCCTTCAGGAAATTTTTCTTGTAATCATCACTCAAGTTCGCATACTCGAAAGAATATGTTGTTAAACCATGGAGCGCAATTTGAGCAAAGGGTACAATACGATCGATAAACAAATCGTAGGAGAAATTTGAAGCCATGTTGTTCATATGGTTAATGTAAGGAAGTGTGTATGCATTACCTCTTGCCCCGTTGACACTGCCAAAAGTTTCTTTTGTCTTCTCATACAACTCTCTCTGAATTTCCATCGATTGTTGTCTTGTTGTTAAATAATTCTCATTAAAATCGGTGTTTAAGAACGAGCCAATTCCATCACCAAACAAATAACCATTGATGCCTAGCGATTTTGCCTCTTCTAGATCGCCTTCAACTACACCTTTCATAAATTGAGGACTGACAAATGTCTTCCGTCTGCTATCCCAGCTCCTCGACTCAATAACAGAAGAAGCAAGATCTCGCAGACCGTCTCGATTTTTCCGGAATCCGTCTTTACCACCTCGGTTATACGTATAGGAGGATGCGTCCAGATAAACTGTGTAGCCCTTCGATTGGGCGAAATCGGTAAATTTCTTCATACCTTGATTCCCACCGAGCTTATTTGCTACCGGGAAGTCACCACCAAACTTGCTGTATCCATCGTTTTGCCAACCGAGATAGGTGATGTCCATATGATCAACACCGAGTGCAGAAAGCTCTTGGACGATTCCTTCTGCCTCTTTCGTTGTTGTTAACGGTAGATAGGAATCCCATAAGAATCCGTCTTCCGTGTCGCCACCAAGCAGATGAAGTTGAAGCCTCAGCTTCGCTTGCTCACCTTCTAACGGTTTCATTCCTGACTCGCGCATTAGCAATTCCCGAAAACGCTCGGCTAAAGTAACATAACTTATCTCATCGTCCTTCTCCTCGATCAAATAGTAACGGGTCTCACGATCGGATTTCGTTATTTCCTTGCTATAGGTTAAATAACCGTTCTGCTTCTTCGTATCTGTCGGCTGAAAGAACTTGAATCTGTATTGATACTCCGGCGCAATCCAGTTGAATTGGCTGAAAGATCCTGAGGGAGCAGCAACCACATTGGTATACTCTTCCCCTTCCGTAATGACCCCAAGCAAAGCTTGCTTATTCGATTTAATCCCAAATACCGGCATCGTAATTGGATTACGATCAGACATAGTATTGCGGTTACTATAGGCCCAATCGTCTCCATAAATGCGCTCAGTATACAGATTTTGCGTACCCGCACGACGTTCCTTAAAATCAATCAATGCACCCGGACCATCTGGAACGTATAAGAATCCGTCCTCATCCTGCGAAGTTTGAGCGCCCATGAATGGGAATAATCGAATGGAAGCAAGGCGGGCCATCGGATCTTTCTTAGGCTTTGGCTTCTCCACCTCTTTCCCATCCTTATCCACGTTAACCGATTCTTCCCTCGGAATGACCAACTCATCCACCAGTCCATCGCCAAGTACTTTCGTTTCGACGAAATCTTCACCTAGCTTCACTTCGACAGGAATAATAAAACCAAGATCCGGCATTTCGTAAACCACCTTAAACCCTTTATCAGTAACTTCAAATTGACTAATTACACCGTTCTGTGCATAGAGGTTAGACTCTTTCAGTAAATCCTTACGCACATTGAACTCCACATAACGAAACATAAATGGTGAGGCAAGATGTAACTTCCATGCATCTGTATTCTTCTTATCTTGCCAATCCTTCGGATTAGGAAAGGAGCGCCATACTTCTCCGGTTGTTTTACTTATTACGTTAAAATGACCAGAGGATTTATCCGCTTTGAGCATTAATTTCTCGTTCTCTGCAATCATCTGGAACTGGGTTTCATCTGGCAACTTCCCTAAAGATTTTTTCACAGGGGTCTCAGCCTTTGCAGTCTGCGCATCGGTCTTCGTTACGGTCTGGGCTACTGGTTCAACTGCTGTTTGAGTTTCCGTTTCTGTTGGTGTTTGCGCTTCAGTCTGCTTCTTATCCGTGGAACCCGATTGAGCGTAGATAAATCCGCCGAGTGTAGACGCCGATATAGCGCAGATCACCGCTACCATTACTATTTTTTTGGAGCGTACTAAGCGCATCACATCGACACCTCCTGATAGATCGTATAAATGAAGTTACCGAATTCAGATGTGAGTCCGATTAAGATGAACAAAAGTACCCACATAATGGTCATCGTGATGGCCGTCAGTGTTATATTCAGCACTGTTTCGCCAACTCCGTAATTTTGAAGGGCTTGGATATTCCAGAAAAATAGCAGTCCACTCCACAAAATCATACCGATTTCAATAGCGCTATAAATGGATGCCTCGCTTTGAGTAAAGACATTCGAAAGAAGTGCCAATGGAATTCCTAGCAGCACTACTGGAAACAAGGAATAGCAACTTCCTACGAATACATCCTTAAACCGGGCTTCACCTTGCTTGATAGAGCCAACCAGATAGTTGCAGATAACCCAAGAGAACCATACAGCTAAGAAAACTGTAAGGATGTAGGCCGATCCTTTGGCATACACCGGCACTGGATTATACGTGAAGCTTGTATAGAATGATTTCACAAGAAGCATGATTACGGTTAAGATCAGGATCACGGAAGCACTAATATAGCCACCTTTATTCAAATACCTCAGATCACCAAACCCATCAATTGGATGTTTTAAAATGTAAAATACATGCTTTGCTTGCTGGAACCAGGTCTGTTTGTATAACTTCGACGATTTCGGCATGATTCGAAAATTGAATTTCTGTTTTAGCTTTATTAGAATCCATAATAATAGACCCGCAATAATCGCATAGTTTGCCAAGGTAGAAAAATTTTTCTGGAACCATTGCAAACGAATTTGCCAGAATGAATCTGAGTAACCTGTCCCATCGCCTGCAAGCTTAAATAAGTCTCTAGCACGCTCATATTCACCACGGGAAAACGCTGCATCAGCAATTCCTTTATACGCTGGGGAGAAATGACCATTCAGCTTAAGAACTTTGTTCCAATATTGTTCTCCTTCTAGATACTTACCATCTTGCATCAACTTGTAAGCTTCATGGACCATTGCTCCAAATTCGGTTGGCTCATAGACTTGAATGAGGTTAAGCGCTTCATCCAGGATGTACAGGCGCTTGTTCGAATTTGTCTCTACAGCTACAGGTGCCAACGTTAAACCGACAAGCGAATTTCCTAGAGCAGAACGACCTGACCAGTAGAATAACAACGTTCCGTTTGCATCATACTGAGAAACAATGTTTTTTGACTTATCAATGATCGTGACATTCTCGTTCTGATCCAGGGATACATCGGTCAGCTGATTCTCTACCAATTCTTTTGAATCAGAAGTAGCTATAGAAAACATATTTTCATTAAAAGACTTTTCTTTCCATATGTTTTCTCCGCGAATATTTAATTTCTTAACTTGTTCTGTTTTGGAACCGGACACTGTATAGATGAATCCCTGTTCGTCGATATCAATATTCCGGATTGTTACAGGCAACAATCGTACTTGCCGACTCAATTGCTCCTTCGAATAAAACTGTCTGCGGATGATATCCATCAGAGTGACTTCCGTTTTATTCGTACCGAAGAACTGATCGAACTTTCCTTCAGGAGTGAACTGAATGATCCCGTTATAGCTCCCTTTGGATACGACATAGATAAATCCGCGTTGATCAACAACCATATTGGTCGGTTCATATACGAAGGAATCATTAATAAAACGAGAATCCGGACGACCGATTTCTTTCAATAACTTCCCATTTCGATCCAGGTGAACAACCCGCTTATTCCCTGTATCCGCAATGAAGATATCGCCGTTTTTAACTACAAACACACCCTGTGGTTGTTTTAGCGGACTTTCTGGTACGGTGATTAATCGAATAAATTCACCATCTTCATTCAGATGAACAATCCGATTATTATCTGTATCTGCAATGTATATGTCATCATTATCTGCTATGAATAAATCTTGGGGTCTTTGCAGCGATGAGTACTCTGTTTCGCCTTTCTCATTGACTACTGGAATTTCCTGTGCTAAAACGCCGACCGGAGAATAAGCAGATTGAGTCATAATCGTACGTTCATAACTATCCTCAGTGAAGGTACGATAAGGAACATCAGCGCTAGCTTTCATCGGGAAACCAGTCAAGGCAATCAAGCAGACTAGCCAAAGCACATATTTCGATTTGCTTTGATTGTTGCGCATGGTACACCTCCCCATTCCTCTGCTTATTTGATCCCCGAATGCGCCATCGTCGTGATCACTCTACTCTGAAAGATCAAAAAGATTAGCAATGATGGTAAAAACATGAATAAAGCTCCTGCTGCTGCAGCCCCTTGTCTAGCTACCGAGTTACTTAGACCCGATGTTAAGGTATTCATGTAGAACGGCAGAGTCTTCATAGAATCTTCCTGCATAAATAACGTAGAAGTCTCCAAGTTTCCCCATGCCGATTGGAATGCAAGAATTGAAATGGTAGCAATAGCAGGTGTAACGACAGGTATGACGATTCTAAGGAAAATGGTGAATTCTTTCGCTCCGTCGATCTTCGCTGCTTCAAGCAGCTCGTTCGGCACTTGGTCCATAAACTGCTTTAATAAGAATACCCCTACTGGCATTGCGACAAGAGGTAGTACATGACCTAAGTAGGTGTTCATAATCCCAAGACTTTGAATAACGATAAAGCGTGGAATCGCAATAGCCTCTGTAGCAAATAGTAACGACAGCATGATCAGCCCCAAAACAATTTTCGAACCTGGAAAAGGGTGCTTAGACAAAGGATAAGCGCACATCGCTCCTGTAATAACCATGCCAACGCTAGATAATAAGGTAACGACGATACTATTAAAAACATACCTCGATACCGGAATTATCGTACTTTCTGTCATGGCGAACAGTTCCGTGAAGTTTCTTGTTGTCGGCTCTCTAACAAAAAATGTAGGCGGGAACATGAATAGCTCGTGCAGTGGTTTAAATGCATGGTTGAACATATATATCAGTGGAAGGAGCATGAAAATAGCAAGCGGGAAGAGACAGATGGCAATCCATATTTGTGCTCGATCGATTAATCTAAGAGCTAACACAAAATCGTTCCATTGTATCTTTAATTTCCGCTGCATGGCGGTCATTCTTGCCTCTTGCATCATTCATCCTCCTTCGGTGCAAATAAATAACCGAAAAATCTACTTAACACATAACACATCAGAAGAACAACGATAGATATCGCACTGGCATATCCGAGTTCGAACCGAATAAATCCATAATCGTTGATGTGATCAATTAATAATTGTCCCGAGTAATTCGGAGTTGGGTTCGTCCCCGATAATTGAACCCCGATCCCGCCAGATTTAATCGTATGAACAATTGACATAATCGCTGCGAACATCATCTGTGGCTTCATCATTGGAATTGTGATATACCATACTTCCTGAAGACGACTCGATATGCCGTCAATTCGACCTGCCTCATACAACTGTCTATCCACATTAAGAATACCAGCCAGAATAGCTAAGAAACCGATACCCATGGAAGACCATATTGAGACGACGATCATAATGTTAAGCAAGTAGTCTTTATCGAGTAGGAACAATACGGGCTGATCAATCAAGCCCCATTTAAGCAAAATGCTGTTAATATAACCCGACCGGTCCCCTGTAAACATAACCGTCCATATTACGGTCATCGCTACACCAGCAGATAGAGAAGGAGCATACATGGCAAGAGCGTACCAAGTCCTCATCGTGTTTGGTAACTGAGCGATTATCCAGGCCAGTAGGAAAGCTAGAATATAGCCTATTGGTCCGACAAATATGGCGAATTTAAACGAGTTAGGCAGTACATATTGCAGGAAAATAATATCCTGTGAGAATAAGTTCTGATAGTTAAGCCATCCACGCCATGTTGGGAAATCAAAAGCGTTAAAATAAGTGAAGCTTAACAGAATACCTGAAACAACCGGAATGAGTATAAATACAATAAACATCGCCATAAACGGTAAAATAAATAAATAGGATAAGCGATATTTCCATATTTCTTTCAGCAAATAATTGATCCGTTCCGAGAAACTCGGCTTCGTATTACTAAGCTTGATGGGAGCTCCATTCATCTGTTCAGAAAGGGCTGCTGCATTATCCTTCAATTTAGATTCGCTCCTTTCCAAGGTTCTGTAATTCGGATCAGTTCCAGCTTCTTCAATATATTCCCGTTCTCATCGATATAATTGAACTCTTGCTGTTTACGCTTCATCTCTCGGTTAATTTCTTTAACCGCCTTTTCCAGCGCTATCCTTGGATTTACTTGATCAATGACTGCATTGTTCCAAGCAAAACCGAGCTCACGAGCCGTCATGTATCCTCCCGGTACATTCGGCCATTCTTGCAACCACTGCCATTGATCCAAAATAACACTCAGATCATCCTGCTTCCATGGCATATTGGCAAATGCATGAACATTAGCGGAATTCCAGCGGAAGCTCTCCCCGCGATATTGTTCCAAGTTCAGTCCAAACTCCGTTTGAATATCTTCGGACATATACCATTTGAGGAAATCCCAAGCTACAACACGTTTTTCCTTCGGTGTATCATTAAATAGAACGTTTGCTGTAGGTGCTCCTGCAGCAGCCCATCTTGCAATCGTACCGTCTTTCTCCTTCGTTCCAGGAACAGGAGCAATTGCCCACTCATTCATAATCTCAGGTGCTGCGACAAGTAACTGCATATAAGTATTGAAATCTGAAATTCCGATAGGCATTGTTCCATCTCTAAATTGTTGGTAGAAGCTGTTTACTTGACGTTCCATACCGTACACATTGAACATTTCCGTCCACTCTTTGAACGCCGCGTAGGCTTCGGGTTCATTTAAAGCACTTGACAATCCGTCATCCGAATATAGATCCACTTTATTTTGGAAGAATAGATAGGAGAAGTTATCCGGCGGAATGTAGAAGTTACTTTCGTTCTGCAATAATGTTGGTAAAATGCTGTATACATCATCCCAAGTTTCCGGAACTGATAAGCCAAGCTGGTTCATAATATCTTTACGATAGAACATGATATTGAAGTTGTTCGTCTCAGGTGTACCGTAAATACCACCGTCATAACGATAAGGCTGAATAATCCCTGGATGAAATAGATCCATTACTTGATCTGAGTCCGTGAACTTCGTCAAATCATAGACAGCATTACGTAATGCGTAATCAAAGATAGATGCACTCGGTACCCCAATTGCTATATCCGGTAATATTCCAGCCGCTTTACCAAGGACAACTAAATCCGCCGATTGTACTAGATTAATATTCACTTTAATGCCGTACTCTGGTGTGAATCGTTCATTAGCAAGCTGCTGTAGTTCATCGACGTAATCACGTCCTTTAAACATCCAAATATTTAGTTCATCATTCGCATTCTCATCAAGCTGATTCTCGCTTGTAAATGAATAGAACAATGTAACGATTGAGTTCCATAATTTCTCAATGAAGTTTGCCTCGATCTTAGGAAGTTTTGTGTCTGGAGCAGCTACATAAATACGATCTATTTGCAGTGGAGTATTCATCAAATCTACACGCTGGGCCTCAATCTTCTCTTGCATCGTTCCAATCGTTAACTGACTGGATGGAATTTCATTTGGATCTTTCAATAAATCTTCTAAATCCCGGGCACTAGATTTAAAGGATTGAGATACATTGTCCTGCACCTCGTTAATGGCGAACATATCATCTGTAAGCTTGTTGAAATTGTCTTTTAGTACTTCAAGTCTTTTGGTCATGCCGGGGATGTCTTTCTCAATATTCCATACACGGTAAGCATCTGTACTATTCCCTGTCGCAATCCGAAGTTCTTTCGATACATTACGAAGCTCTTTCGACAACTGATCAATACCCGCTAGGATCGGTATATATGGTTCAACTGTAGCCTCCATCTTGATGGAATGCTTTCCTTTCGTGAAAAAGAAATCGTAGGCAGCCCCGTCTCCATTCGACAGTGATACTTTTTTCCAATCACTGCTGTATGGGAAAGGATAGTTTTTCATCTCCGTAAACGGAATCTCCCCGTCAATGTAAATATTGCGGAATACCGTAGCGTTTTCACGTAAATTTTGCTTCACACTGAAGGTTAGGTTGTATATGCCATCTTCCGGAACTTCGAAATCCCAAGTTACCGCTTGCCCGCCCTTATTCCATCCTGTACCACCAATCGTATTAAATCGAACGCGATCGAGCGACTTAGGCTGAGAAAGTGGACTCCGATCATACTGGGTTTGAATCGAAGATGAGTTTTTTAGACTATACTGTTCACCCTCAATGACAATTGCTTCCTTACTGCCGCTTGCATCAGCCTTTGGATAAGCTTCTTTCACTTCTTCATAACTAGCTAAAGATTGAGGAGCTTGCAGACGGAGAGATTTCAACGCAACCGACTGTCGAATCGTCTCGATCCGGATCGTATTCTCCCCTTTGATCAGATGCCATTGTAATGGCTTACTATAAGACCCCTCAGAATCACGAAAAGAGGTCGTTTTCCAGCCCACTTCCTCCTCGATGAGAGAGCGAAGTTGATTTCCATCGTCATCAAATTTCACAGGCCTTACCTCTGTAAAAAGTCGTTCCAACGAAATGGAGTGTGCCTCGCGAAAAGGATATTCTCCATTAATCTGAACACTCATCATCACAGATTGACGTCCGATCCCATCTTCAGAGAGGAGGGGATGATAATCTGCCCCCAGTTCATAGATCCCTTCTTCATCTACATTGATTTTGTACTCTACCCAGCCTTTTGGTTGAGACCATAGCAGTACGTCCTTCGCTCCTTCATAAGTACCGACAGAGACGATTGAATCATCAGATTTTGCGTCATACTTTGATGCATCAATCTCCAATAGTTTCGTCCCCAGCGGAACCTTCTTCTGTTCCCATTCTTTCGAAATCGTATAGAAATATGGTTCATTACTCGATAAATCTGAAGTAAGTGTATCCTCACTACTCTTTTTTACTGTCTTGGAAGCTCCTTCTGCGTTAACTGGCAACACCGGATTACCTATAAGGGCTACAAATAAGATGACGAGCAATAATCGGTTAAGAAACTGGTTTCTTCTCTTTACCATTCGTACCCCTCCATCACTTTGTTAATAAAAACCCAGTATCTTTATGGAAAAACAATGCTTTATTCATATCCACGGCTACAGCAGTTCTCATTCCATCATCGAAGTGATAGCGTGGGTGTGCACGTGCAACTAGATATTTCTCCAGTCCAATATTCATATGGTAATAACGATCTGAGCCAACGAATTCACTTAATTCCATGGTTCCGTTAATAATCGAATTTGGATGCGCTTCCATCATAATTTCCTCGAAGCTAATGTTCTCTGGACGCATACCAATAATGATTCCTCGGTCTACGAGATTCATCTGTCTCATCGCATGAGCTTGCTTCTCAGTAAGTCTGAGTCCGAATCTCTTCGTATTGAATTCAAGGAAACCATCACGGTCTTCAATCTTTCCGGTCACAAAATTCATCGGTGGGTTTCCGATAAAATTAGCTACAAATAGGTTAGCCGGTTCGTTATAAATGACCTCTGGCGTATCCACTTGCTGAACAATCCCTTTCTCCATCACCACAATACGGTCACCCATCGTCATGGCTTCAATCTGATCGTGGGTAACATAAATCGTTGTAACACCGATCTTCTTGTGAAGGCGAATAATTTCAGAACGCATCTGCACGCGCAGCTTCGCATCCAGGTTGGAGAGCGGTTCATCCATAAGAAAAGCTTGCGGTGTACGAACGATTGCACGGCCCAGAGCCACACGCTGACGCTGACCACCGGAGAGTTCTCTTGGTTTACGATCCAAAAAGTTCTCAATCTCAAGTACACGGGCAGCTCGTTTCACAGATGTCTCAATTTCATGTTTCGGAAGCTTTCTCATTTGCAAACCAAAGGCGATATTTTCATAGACAGACATGTTCGGGTATAATGCATAGTTTTGGAAGACCATCGATATATCGCGATCTTTAGGAGGCATATCATTTACAATCGTATCGCCGATGTAAATTTCACCTTCAGAAATATCCTCCAATCCCGCGAGCATACGTAATGTTGTCGATTTACCGCATCCTGAAGAACCTACAAAGACAAGAAACTCTTCATCCTCTACTTCGAGATTGAAGTCATTCACCGCGTATTCTTTATATTTTCCGTAACGCTTGTGAACATGATTAAAAATAATTCTCGACACTGGAACTTCCTCCTTTGCACGCACTCGCCATTTTATTGAAATGTTTACTATAATTTGTATCTTAACAACATCTCTGTGGGGGTAGTGTGAGAATGATGTGTGTTTCTTGTGAATGTTGTCTTATCTTCCATCACTCGACAAAGGGTGACCTTATTAGAGCAAGCCTGTCCTGGATAGACAAGCCTGCTCTTGAATGATGTATCATACCGCTTATTGCTTGGACTTCTCTTCCTTGATCTTGATATCAGTCTCTTCCTTCAGCACACGAGTAAACTCCGCTACGTTCAAATCACTCGTTGCAAACTTTGTGAGTGCTTCATTAATCGCAACATATTGATCCCATGGACTTTTACGTGCTGGTGGCTCAGCAAATGTATTTTGGAACATTGCGCTAACATTTTTATCCGTATACGTTGGGTCGTCTGCACCGAATAGTTCCCCGTCTTCTTGACTCAAGGAGACCGACGGGGTACCCATTCTCATCCGGTACTGCAGCTGGTAATCCGGTGAAATCAGATAAGATAACACTTGCAGTGCTGCTTCTTTATTCTCACTAAAATCATTGATGACCCATGGGTGAGTGCCTGGTTTCGGAGCTATTCCCGCCATATCTGCAAACGACGGAACGGGAACCATATCCATGCTTTTCTCATATTCAACTCTCTCTTCCGTTTCTCCGCCAAACCAAGTTAAGAAGCCATGCCAATTAACGACCATCGCAGCTGTTTTACCTTCAAACTTACCTTGATCTTCCGGATTATAGATATTTGGAATGCTGAAATACTTTGTAAGAACCTCCATCATTTTTGCAAACTTCGGATCTTTATCAAACAAGACTTCTCCCGTTTCCGGGTCGGTATAGTTCATAGATAATTGATTAAAGATCGCTGTTGGCATGTACCCTAAATCAAGACCACTGTATTGAACACCATCCTTCATGACGGTTAGCTGTTTCGCCAAGTCAAGAAGTTCATCCCAAGTAATATTGTCAGTTGGGTAAGAAACACCAAACAGATCAAATATTTCTTTGTTATAGTACAAAGCGAGAACATCTCCAGCATCTGGAAGACCAATCAAGCGTCCTTCTTTATCGCGTGAACGTAATTCCTGAAGCAGCTCTGGATTCACCCCACTTACATCAACACCATATTCTTCAATCATTTCATCGAGGCCGAATACCATCTCAAGCTCTTCTAGCGGTGCTTGACCGGTGGAGCCATGAACGATATCAGGAACAATTCCTTGCGCACTTAGCTCCTGCATGTTCTCAACCGTGCCGTTCCAGTTAACATACTCTACTGTTACATTGGGAAATTGCTCTTGAATTGGATCAATCATTCTTGGTGTGAAATAGTTTAAGTCCCACGTCGTTGCAATTTTTAACGTGACAGGCTCATCACTAAATTGCTTGGTTGGTTCTTTCGGTCCTTCTTCTTCTGATGTACCCGTGTTATTGGTGTCCGAGACCCCTGATTCAGGCTTGTTTTCTGTTTCATTTGCTGTGTTATCCGAGCTACTACATGCAGTTACAAAGAGCGTGAACATTAGGCATAAAACCATGAGTAAGTTCCCGATTTTACGTTTTTTCATCACAATCAATTCCCCCTAAGTGATTTTAAAAGCAAAATGCTAGAATCTTTTCCCCAATGGAAGGAGTTTAACTCTTACTCTTACCTAAAGGTTGATGTTTAGGTTGTTCTCGTATGATCGAACCATCACTAAGGTGCAACCAGGTATCGAATGTTCTTGCCCCTTCTTGTAATTGAATCACTCTGGCTCCCACCTCAATCTCCTTCCCCCACTGGATGTAGCTCGAGGATCTTCCATAACACAGTCGAATCCCATGTAGTTCCCCGAAGTAATCATTACCATGGTCGTGTCCGGCGAAAGTTCCCATAACATCTCCCATCTCTACCATCGCGGTAAATAGACCACTGTTCACACGGGGTGCGGTAATCTCCTCTCGTTTTTCTCCATAACATATTTTCGTGTTCCAGACCTCTTCGTACTCCGGAAGCGGGATATGAAAGAAAGCCAAGGACGGAACCGTTACTCCCTCATTGTTCTTCGTCAACTTCTTTGATTGTGCTACATACCATTCAATCTGGTCCCTTCGAATCCAATCATAGCCGCCCACATGCCCTAGCGTTGAATAGCTGCCACTATCCATAAAATAAAGTGCTGCACTTGTCTGATCCTCATGATTTATCAACTTCAATACAAAATTGCCTGCACCACTAAGACTCTCTTCTCCTTGTTCAGCAACACAATATTCGTGACTTAATTGAATCTCCATTAATTGATCCCTTGTAATACCCGCTTCCGAATCATGGTTGCCAAAGACAGCAGCCCATGGAATCTTACATTGTTCGGCCACAGACACGACCTCTCGAAAGGTGTGCTCCGGATTTATACAGCGCAAGCTCCCAATAATGTCGCCGGTAAACACAATCAAATCAGGACGTTCTACGCGAATAACATCCTGCATCATCTTCCCTGTCTTCGCGTTTAATCCATGGTCATCATCTAAGTACTCTGTATCAGTGAACTGTACAATCTTGAAGAAGCCATCATTGTTAAATCTCAATGCTTTATTCAGATACATAGGTCTCCCCCACGTAGTAGATTGCCATCTGACGGATAACAGGTACGTCTTCACATTCAATAATTTCTAATTCGACACCCCGTACTTTCATTGCAGGGATACGAATAATCGTTTTATGCCCGATGTTTTTTCCTTCATAAACCGTAATAGAACGATGTGTCTTCTCCGTGGTGACATTAATGCGGAAACTCCGGGCATGCTCTCCGTTCGTTAAATCCTCTTGAAGGACAATATGGTCAATTAAATGAGGTGTGTCTGTCTTATAAGACCATCCTGACTTGCTCTGAGAACACTGCTCTATTGTCGCCATAGGCTTGTTGAATCTTCTTCGGATCTCTTTTCCCATGGCTTGCAATTGAACAGTATCTAGATCAGGTAACAGCCCCTCTCGATTGGGCCCGATATTTAATAGCATATTTGCCCCTCGCCCTACCGAACAATAATACAAGCCCATCAGTTGATCCAAGCTCTTGAGCGTGTGTTCATCACTATCGCTATAGAACCAATTCGCACGCATCTGTACATCACATTCCACAGGCAACCAAATATCTTCTCCTAAAGCTTCCTTCTGTTCAGTTAAAATCGAGAATTCCGTTGCATCTGTGACATTCCAACTAGGAATCGGTGCAATCCCGTCTTCATTACCTACCCACCGAAAATTAGGATCGCCCATGTTAAAAATCAATATATTCGGCTGCAGACAGCGAATCTCTCCAATAATTCTTCGCCAGTCATATTCATGATCCTCAGAGCCGCAGCCGTCAAACCACAATACATCAATATCCCCATAGTCACCTAGCAATTCCGTAATTTGATTCACGAAGTAGTCATCATAAGACTTCGCATCCTGATGATAGAAATCTGCCGATCCGTCAAATGGAGAATAATAAAGTCCGGGCTTCACGTCGTACTTCCGACATGCGTTAACGAACTCCTGAACGACATCCCCCTTTCCCTCTTTCCAAGGAGACTGTGCAACAGAGAACGAGCTATATTTCGATGGCCAATTGGAGAATCCATCATGATGCTTCGCGGTTAGTACTGCGTATTCCATCCCTGCTTCTTTCGCTGTTCGAATCCACTGTTCACAATCCAACTGATTGGGATTGAATGCAGAGGGTGACATCGGCCTTTTATCAAAATCAATATACCCCTCATAAAATGTACGTAGGCCAAAATGTAAAAACAGTCCGAATTCCCATCCCTGATACTCTAACTGCCTATTTGTCGGTTTGATCATCGAATTCTCTATCACCTAGAGCCACCCCTCAACATTTTTTCTAATCGTATCAATTCTGTTGTGAAGGTAGTGTGAAGACTTCTGCGCATTTCATGTGATAATATATACGACCATGTTTCACAAATATTTACCAACAGGAAAAATTCCAAATTTAAGTATACCCTTTTAATTTTAAGACTTTCTTTTAGTCGACTGCTGTTGCTTCTTCAGAATCACTTTCGTCCTCTCCTCTACTTCGAGGCTTGAAGGAATTGGGGTTGGAGGTGGGCTAACTTTCGCTTTCCAACCATGTGCTGAATAAACACACCATGGTCTGCAAAATGAAGCAGGCCTCCAAGTTTGAAACCCTTGAACGGCCTGTTTTTTTCTATTTAGGCGAAGATCTATCCCCGCGTGTCTAAAAACGTCTACTAGGCGGATAGCTTTTTTAAGAGGATAATTATGTATAAAATGGATATTATCTGTTTCCTTGCAGATGCTTGGTTTGACACAACTGCTGCATAAAAGCAATTTGGACAGCGCCAAGAACCACTGCGCAGATTGGTATCGCAATAATGATAGCTACTGGACTCCACAGCTGGTGGATCAGCAAACTAATGACGCCCGAACTTATCATCATGGCAATGATTATGCCCGAAGTACTAAAGCTCGTTGCTTGAAAATAACGTATACTTTGCCGAAATGCTACGTTCACGTTCAATTGATCAACAACGATACAGAACTCTACATAGATAAAGATTATTCGGAGAATAACGAAGATAATGAGGGAAAGAAAGAGGCCAACGGCACCCAGAAACGCTACCAGCAATGTGGTCATTGCAGTCTTGGCTGCTGTTATGATCATAAAAAAGAAGATAAAGCGAACCCAGTGCTTTTTGCCATCCATCATAAATTGACGGATTGAAATTGGACGACCCTCCACAACATGATTCAGCGAGGCAATATAGCCGCCTTGAGCAAAAGCCATCAATAAAAGTACAAAGATTACCGGAATCCATGCTCTTACCGACACCGTATCTCCCATAAACTGCATTTGGTTAACAAGCTGCGGTATATTGCTCACATAACTTACAGATGGAACCCCCATCTCGAGAATCAGACGCACTGAGAAGGATGGTGAACCTATAAATCCAACGATTATGAGCCCTAAAATGAAGGACAATGTATCCAAAACGATCGGATATATTAATATTAATGGATTTTTAAACAGCATGCGGAATACTTTTTTCATTATGAAGACAACCTCCGTCACAACTAATAATTGAGTATTTAATTTTGAGGCAGGCGAGCTTCCGGAATATCAATTTGAAACATCGAACCATGACCGAGTTCACTTTCCGCTTGAATGGTTCCACCGTGGGCTTCAATAAGCGCTTTAGCGATACTTAGACCCACTCCTATTCCTCCGGTATCTCTTGAACGAGCTTTATCTGCTCGATAAAACCGATTGAAGATAAGTGGTAAATCTTGCTCAGATATCCCGATGCCATTATCGCTGCAGTAAATCGTGATCATATCCTTGTGTTCAATCGTTACACCTACATCAATGGTCCCTCCTACCGGGGTGTATTTGATCGCATTGGAGATAATATTTGTTATGATCTGGACGCAACGGTCCGAGTCGACTTTGACAGGACACGGGATAAAAACGGTATGTAGATTAAAGGTTATATCCTTGGCTTTAGCCAGAAATATTAAGTTTTCGAACACATCCTTAACCAGATTACGTATATCAATAAATTCAGTATCCAGCTGGAATTTGGCACCTTCTGCTTCCGACAACTTCTCTACATCATCAACCAGACGACACAGGCGATAAATCTCAGCATAAACACGGTTCAAATTTTCTTCATTTGCTGGATAAAGACCGTCAATAAGCGCTTCCATTCTTGATAACATCGAAGTCAGGGGGGTACGAAGCTCATGCGTTAAATCCTGCATTGATTGCTCACGCCAGTGTTCTTGGCTATTCAAATCCCCTACAAGCCTGTTCGTGGAAGCAATAAGCTGCTTCAATTCCGCTGTACCTGTCTCCGAAATTAACGTCTCCCTATGACCAGCAGCAATATGATTCGCCTGAAGGCTACTTAATCGAAGTGGCTTGGACAATCGCATGGCTAGAATGTAACAGATAGCTATGGCTAAGCACAGAAGAAGGATTGCAACACCACCCTCTAAAGTCGAAAATGAAAAGAAAGACATCGTAGGTAGATTATAATCGTCACCTAAATCCACGATAGATTCCAAAATCCCGATTAACTGACCATCAATATAAATCGGGCTGCTTACCGTGAAAGGCCTCTCCAACTCCTGAACATCCGGCCACGAATCGTACAACACAGTTTCATGGTTTGGAGCATAGTAACGTACATTCATCGAATACACATTCACCGCCTGTTCCAGCCAATCTGCCATCTCGCCTGGTAACCTATCAGGTTCAAGTTGGGTTCGTAAAGAAAAGGCAATCTTCTGTGTCTGGTCTTTCGCATAGATCATCTTGTAGTCTTCTAGAGAACGATCAATGGTGAACTTAAATAATAAATACGCCACGGTTAAGAAGAGCATCACAGTCACGATAAAGGTAATAAAAAGAACATAATGTGTCTGTCCAAATCTGTGCTTTAGGCCCATTAGTAATCCTCATCCGGATGAAATGTAAATTTATACCCTGCACCTATTTTAGTTACAATATAAACCGGATTTTTATGATCCTCTTCAATCTTCTTACGGATATTCTTAATATGGGTATCCGTCGTTCTTCCATCACCAATATCACGATAACCTTGAACTTCATAAGATAAATCTTGGCGACTATATAGCTTATTAGGGCTTTTGAGCAAGACACTGAGCAGCTTAAACTCCGTAACCGTTAAATTTACAAGTTTACCATTAAGTTGAACCTCTTTCGATTCGAAATTAATGATAAGACTCCCTTTGTTAAATCTCATCACCGTTCGGCTATTCACAGATAGCATATTCATTCTACGCTCTAAAGCCCGAATACGGGCGACCACCTCTTTCATACGGAAAGGCTTTGTAATGTAATCATCTGCACCTAAATTAAGACCATTAATCGTATCAATTTCACGAGCCTTGGAGGTGATCATAATAATAGGCATGCTTGAAGACTGCCTTACTTTCCGACAAACCTCTTCTCCTGGTATACCATGAATCATCAAATCCAGAATTAACAAATCAATTTTAAAATTATGAATTTTTTGCAGGGCATCATTACCGTCCTCGGAAGTGATTACCGTCCAGCCTTCATTCATCAGGTATGATTGCAGTATGTTACAGATTGATTCATCATCCTCAACGACTAGAATATTCATGTTACATTTCCTTTCATTACATAATTTGGTATATAAATATCCACTTATTCTATCACCTAAGAGCGTCACTGAAAACAATAAGAATACATAAATAAGAATATCTGCTACTAAAGGTCCGTTTTTCCTTACATCCTCATTACAATTGGTATACTAAATTCTCATTTCTTGCTTTCTTTTTCCTTCAATTTAGCACCAAATCATATTGATATTTACAATGAAAATTTACATCAAAAAATATAATAACAAATTTTCTGATAAGTTCATTTTGTTATTTCATGTTAAGAAAACAACGAACAAAAACCATCATTTCTGGAGCAGCGCTACTCCAGAAATGATGGTTTTTCATTTATATCTATCCTCTTTTAGGTGTCATATATGTATCCCTAAATATCATTTCTGCATGGATAAGCAGTCTTTCCGCCGGAGAAGACGGATGTTCCACTCTCCATAACAATTGATCAACGGCTCTTCTTCCAAGTAACGATTTATTCACATCTACCGTTGCCAGTATCGGGAGGTCCACCATGACATTATCAAAACCGGTTACCGTACAATCGTCTGGGACCGATACATTTTGATTGGTTAGCTGTTCCAGCACAAAACGTGCAGTTGAATCATTCACACATACAAATACTTCAGGAAGTTGACTCTTTGGAATCTCGCTCACTGCTTCCTTCAGTCCTACTATATCTTCATGAAACAATTTGGTGTTTTGTTCCAAGGGGATATTATGTTCATCGAGCATCATCCGAAAAGCCGTCCAACGCTCTAAGAAGCTGGGCGCATCATAGATATTCCCTGCAAACTGAAATTTTCGATAACCAATGGCAATCAGTTGATTCATCATCTCTCTCATGAGACTTATATTGTCACTAAACACGGTGTCACAGTGAAATGCAGAATCAGAATGATCCACCATGACCACTGGGATCTGCAACCGCTGGAACTCAAGCAGTAGTGAGGGAGAGACGGCTCCAACCGTAATAATTCCTTGTATTGCTTCAGGATTTAGTAGGGAGAACACTTTATCAGAAGAAGGTTCAGTTAAAGTTAATATATCGAGTCCCTTCTCATTCAGCCTAGCAGATATTCCTTCAAATACAGGACCCCAATATAAAGAATCCATATTTTGATGCCTTATATTTGGAAACAGCACAAGAATTGTACCTGTCTGTCTCTGCCAGTCAGGATTCATCTCTCGATCCTTTTCCTCGTCAGAAACAACCGCCCTTGCAGCTCCACCCGTCCCATTCTTAAAATAACCAAGCTGGCCAGCAGTACGAATGATCTTATCTCTTGTCTGCTCGCTAACTCCGGATTTGCCCGTGAGTGCTCTTGATACAGCGAATTTGGACACACCTGCCGTATCAGCAATTTGCTGCATTGTCACTTTCTTTCGCATCTTCTCACCTGTCTTCTAAGGTCAAAATGTACACATATAGCGTCATCTTATCATACTCCAGGGGAAGAAGCCTACTTTATGTCCGATAATCTACGATGTAAGGCTTAAGACGTGTTTTGTAGTAACCAATACTCCACTCAATGGCACGATCCATTTCATCAAATGTATATCGGTGTCGCTGCAATACAACCTCACCCTCTTGCATTGCTAGTTCATAGGCAACCGTAGCAGGAAGTGGTCCAACGGTAAATTGATCCTGATAATGATCAGCAACTAAATTTTGCTCCTCCATCCACTCATACAAAGAGAATTCATCTCCCGGATTCCATTCCACCTGATCCGCTAAGTCTGATGAGAGCCGGTGTTCATAAAAAATATAGGGTTCCTCATTCAATAAGTATAACCGTTCAATACACAGACAAGAGGGTCCAAAAAGGGTATACGCCTCATCATTAGGACGATTTTCTTTCACTTTTTTACTTATTAATTTCTTATCAATTCGGTCCCCTTGCTCTACTAATATTTCCGTGAATCTCTTCCCTTTAGACATTTGGGGAGAAGTAGAGTTTCGAAGTACTGTCGTTCCGACTCCGCTTTGCTTCAGTACATATCCTTCTTGTTGTAATTCCTGAATTGCATTTCGCACTGTCATCTTGCTCACTTTAAATTCTTGTTCGAGCTGTGGCTCTGAAGGAATGAGCGAACCAATAGGGTACCTGCCATGCACAATGCGATCCCGGATTATTTTTTTTAGTTGTAAATAAAGCGGCCCTTTTTTTCTGGATAGGGTCACGTAAATCACTACCTTTCAATATCAAGCACAAGCTCATTCATGACCTGAAGAATGTCCTCCTCCGAAGAGAGGGCGGTATCTCCAATGATCGTATGAGCGAGGACGGACGCAGCCGTTGCATACTGAACAGTATACCCCGGATCATATCCACAAATCTCACCGTGAATTATTCCTGCTGTGTACGCATCGCCAGCACCAATTCGGTCAAGCACCTGTACTCTCATCGGTTTGCCAAACGTCATACCACCTGTTTCCTTGCGGTATAGAAACCCTTGAATGGAATGGCCATCCGCTTCAATCGTCCGCTGGGTCCCGGAAATGACACGAATATGATAATCTTCTGCGATCCGAGGAATGAGCTCTTTGATTTGGTCTAATCGGTCATCCGATGAAGCCTCGTAACCTAGCAGCGATATGGCATCCCGCTCGTTCATCATGACGATATCCGACAGACGGAGCATATCCTCGTAGTGATGCTTCGCCTGTTTTTTCTCTTCTTCCGACCATAAAGAGGCTCGAAAATTACAGTCAAAGACCACCGTTCCGCCTTGTGACTTCACCTCACCTGCTAAGGTTTTCATCTGATATCTTATCTCTTCATTCATCGCAAGTCCAATCCCGCACAGATGAAAGTAATCACTTTCCTTTGCCACAGGCAGATGATCGTACACATCGCGAGAAGCGCTATTGAAAGAGCTGTTTTTACGGCTTGCATAAGTCACCTTACTTTTTCGGGGACCATAGCCAGTTTCGAGAAAATAAGATCCGAGCAGTTGTCCTTCCCTACGCACGTATTCCATCTGAAACCCGAGTCCTCTTAGCGAAGCTTCAGCAGCATCTCCCAGTGAATTAGACGGCAGAGTAGTTACAATCGCTCCTTGATGTCCAAGCTTAATAAGGGCTGCCACTACATTCACACCAGTCCCTGTGAAAGAATAATTCAGAGAGCGGCTTTGACTCAAAGTTAAGTGTGAAGGCACCTCGAGTCGCATCATTACCTCACCAAATGAAGTAATTTGCTTTAGATTAGCCTTTGCCATGAGCATCCACCTCGTACTTAAGAATTTCCGTTAATTCTTGTACGTCCTGGATGATGGTCTCTCCTGTTGTTTTATCAATAATGGATGAATAAACGTGGGGAATCACTACAGGCACGCCTGCCTTAAGTGCAATTTGCACAATTTCACGGAAGTTCTCTTTATCAATACCTCCGGTTGGTTCGAGTGCAAATCCTGCTTTTGCGCAGGCGTTAGCAACGGCGATGAACTCTTCTTTAGTATCCAGTCCATTCATTGGAAAATACTTCAGCGCATTGCCGCCCATGTCAGATACGAGAGCAATCGCTGCTTCCACAGGTACAATCGCTTTCTCGGGCGTAGAGGAACTAAGAGGTCCTGTAGACAGATTAACATAACCCGGTTTTCCGCAAGGAGATACAAGGCTGTTAATCCAGCTTTCTTCTCCGTTCAAGCTTGAACGGGTTGCCCCTACTCCTGTAAACACTTGATTAATATGCGTTCCTGCATATTCTCTCGCAATCTCTGACACGACCTCCGATTGCTTCGGATCTCCTGCACCCAGTCCAATGGACACTGCATCTTCGCATACTTCACCGTGAAGTTTCATCGCTGTTACTGCAGCGTTTGCGTCTGGATAATTTTTAGATAAAACACCAATGACCACATGTCCTTCTGCTGCTTCAAAAATATTCTTTGCATTTTCTACGCTTCCTGCCAGTACATTAAGTGCTGCTCTGCCTTTATACAACCTGTTATCCATTGTCGTCATGATTGTGTACCTCCAGATATAATTTGATAGATACGAGAATAAATAATGTCCATATCATCTTCTCTTAGTGATCTTGGATCAATATCAAAATAACCTTGTCTTACCCCGTAATCACGGGTATAAACAGCAATATCTCCTGTACGCAGCTGCTCAGCAACCTCTACAGCGCTGATGCCCGTCTTTTTCTCATCAATTCGAATACGCCCTCGAAAAATAAGTCTGCCCGCTTCGTCCTGTACTGTCGACATCTCAACGCCAACAAGTTCGGAAAGGGATGCAAGCTTTTGTAATGCTTGTTTCTCTTGCTCGCTCTTGTTGGTTTTCACGCCATATTCATCCAGCGCTTTTAGCAGTCCGAATGTTGTTTCTTTACCCACTTTCATACTCCGTCCAATTCCAGAAAGTTGTACTTTTAGCCATTCAATATACTGCTTTTTACCCGCCACGATTCCGGAAGTAGGCCCTTCAATCGCTTTCGATCCACTAAAGATTACAAGATCAGAAATACCGATATAGCTGGTCAGATCTTCTTCCGCTGCAGCATCAATGATCAGAGGGATTTTATGTTTTTGTGCGACTTCGTAAGCTTCTTGAGCCGAAATCATATTCTTTTGCACGCAATGATGGGATTTGACATACAAAATTGCAGCTGTGCGATCATTCAATGCTTCCTCAATATGTTCTTTCTTTCCTTCGTTGGCATACCCAACTTCAAGAAGTGAACCGCCTCCCAGATAAACCATCGTCTCTACAGGAGCACCATACTGAACGTTATGACCTTTTAACATCACAATCTCATTTTTCAGGATCAATTCTTGATGGAGTTTTTCGCTCTTTCTCTTGTTCCCTTGGGTTACAATTGCGGCTACAGAGAGCGCAATTCCACTCGATGCAGAATTCACCACTACTGCTGACTCAGACCCTAGTACATGCGCGATGTGATCACCTGCTTTGTTCGTTAGATCCGCAATCTCCACATACTGCTGTCCTCCCTGTTTCATTGCATCCATGACCGTGTCCGTTGGCGCCGATACGCCAAGAATACTCATTCGACCACTTGCATTAATAACCCGTTTCAAACCATATTGTTCAAGAATAGAATTTGTCACCCATAATCGCTCCTCTCGTTTTAATGATTGTCTCTGCCTTGCGCAAATCTCCCATAGAATCTGTAAGTTCAATTGAATCTTGAACCAATTCGAACAAAGTAAGGTTTGCTTCATCCCCTACCTGAATCCGTCCTAGCTCAGGGCGCCCCAGCCAATCTGCTGCATGCGTCGTAACCGCATTTACAACATCAACTAGCGAATATCCCAGAAGTAAAAACTTGCTCATCACCTGAGCTAAACTATAAACTGGCCCGGTTAAACGATTGCCACGATAGATATCCGAGCTGATTGTACCTGGGTGGATACCCAGTTTCCTTGCCGTTTCCGCTACCTCAAATGAAAAACTTGCCGTTCCATGACCTACATCAAGGTGAACTCCCCTTTTTATTGCAGCAAGAAATTCGGGAAGAGGCTGTTCATTTTCATCCAGCACATTATTTTTCTTTCCATTCAAATAGTGCGTAATGATATCTTTACGTTGAAGTAGGTTCAGAACTTCCTCTATAGCAGGTGGCCCTGAGCCGATGTGTACCATTAGAGGCAATCCTGTTTTATCTGATAAATATCTTGCGGTTTGAAGTGGACGAATGCCTTCATTCTTCACGACACTCTTGCTAATTCTTGCTTTGAGTCCAACAATAAAGGAACCAAACCTGTTAATCGATGTAGTAATTTCATTCTCATCTACCCATTCCTCAGCGCAAAGCTCATCTTGACGCTCTCCAAGACCAATACGTGAAATGTTAAGAAAGGCAAGAACCCTAGTTGCAGCTTCTTTACTTTGCTGTGCAAGGCTTGCGATATGATCGGCACCACAGCTTCCTGCATCAATGATGGTAGTGACACCCTGGCGTACGCCAATCTCATCCATGTTGTCGCCGTAAGGCTGATAACTTTCCATCGCATGGACATGCATATCAATCCAGCCACTAGACACGTACAAACTACTGCAATCTATGATATTATTTCCTGAAGCAGTTCCCGGAGCAGACTTCCCAGCGATGATACCGTTTACAATAATTAAATCAAAACGTTCCTCATGATCAGCTGTGCGTACAGAGCGAAGTATTGTTGTAGCCATTTCACACCTCCTTCTTCCTAACATTGGTATTTTATTATGTGATTAGGATAACACAGTTTTTGTGTTAGGTAAATATAACGTTATAATGTTTGTTCGATAAAAAAGATCGTCTTACATGACGATCTTTTACTCCAAGCTCATTTAAACTCCTACTTTTTCGGTTCGTTTTTGTTTTCTTATCCACTGTGGTAACCGTGGCGTAATCTCTGTGAGTAATACCCCTGACAAGATGAAACACGCCCCTACCCATCCATTCCAAGGCAATTTCTCTCCGTAGAACATCAACGCAAACCCCGCTGCAAAGACCGGTTCCATGGAAAAAATAAGTCCAGCACGTGTAGAAGTCATATGTCGCTGAGCCAATATTTGAAGTGTATAGGCTACTGCACTGCATAGCACAGTCAAACCGAGTACTGCTACCCATGCCTCATTTGTATCTGGTAGCCTCGGTTGTTCAAAGATAAAGGAAAAGATTAGAGCAATACCTCCGGCGAATCCGAGCTGCAAAATACTAAGTAAGATAGCGTCCCCATTTTTCACGATAAATCCAGAAAGTATAATGTATACAGCATACATCAGTGCTCCTAATATACACAGTATATCTCCCGAACCAATGCTCAGGCTCTGATCTAAGGTCAGTAGAGATATGCCCGTCACCGCCAGCATGATACAAACTACCATTTTTTTGCTCGGAAGTTGCTTCTTCCAAACTGCTGTTAGTAGTGGAACAAACACAACTGACAAACTAATTAGAAAACCGGCTTGAGAAGTACTTGTTCGTTTTACACCATAAGTAATGAAAATAAAAGCGGTGAACAACACTGCTCCTAATAAAAATCCTTGTCCTACAAGCTTCCAGTTCAAACATGACCACTTTCTATAAAACAGAATACCCAGTAGCAGAAAAGCAAAACCAAACCTGAGAGCAATCAGATTTATCTCTTGTACACTTCCAAGTCCTTCTTTCATAAACAAATAAGATGATCCCCATAAGAGGGTAACAAGCAGCATTTGCAAATCGGCTATTCTTTGTATATTCATTCTCCTAATCATGTCTTGCTTCTTCCCCTCGTTACCTTGTTATGTATACTGAGCTAACCGCTTCCATAAGCAGCAAGACAAAGTATATATCAACTCTTCCCATTAGAAAAATGAATGTTTATAATACATAACATGAATATATTTCATGTAAGGGGAAATGAAGATTGAGCCTGACCAAATACGCTATTTTGTGTACTGTCATTGAAGTTGGCAGCTTGACGAAAGCAGCAGAATCCTTAAATTTAACACAATCTGCTGTCAGTCATGCCATTATGAGCCTGGAAAAAGACTACGGTTTTACTCTTCTTATCCGCGCGAAGTCAGGCATACAGCTCACCACTAACGGAGAACGAATTTATAACTATATGAGAGAGATTCTTAAATGGCAGGAAATGATGCAGCAAGAAATTCATTTGCTGAATGGCATTCAGACAGGAACAGTACGTGTCGGTACCTTTACCAGTGTTTCTTCGCAGTGGCTCCCTGGTGTTATCAAATCTTTCCATCATGAATATCCAGATATTCATATTAAATTGAAAGAAGGGGATTATGGGGAAATCAAAAGCTGGATTGCTTCCGGCGCCGTAGACTTTGGCTTTATCTCTATACAAGGGAATTCGCCGCTGGATACGATTCCACTTAAGAAAGATCGCATGGTTTGTATCGTTTCAAGAGAACACCCTCTTGCCGGATCTCCTTCTGTCTCCCTTGAACATTTGAAAAACGAACCCTTCATTATGCCGAAATGGGGAGGAGATGATGAGATCGAGACCATGATCAAAAAGCATCAGACGAAACTGAATATCAGATACGAGGTCGCTGAAGAGCAAGCGATTATTGGAATGGTTCAGCATGGTCTTGGCGTAAGTATTTTACCTGAAATGGTACTTACTAGACTTCCAGAGACCATTCAAGTCATTCCAATAGAAGAGGAACCTTACCGGTTCATCGGATTAGCGGCCCTCTCCCTATCAGAACTGTCTCCAGCTGCGAATCGACTTCTTCAAGCGATTCAGGACTGGTTACGTCTTCAACATCTACTGGATGAATCTCGTAGTTGAATCTACTTTCCTTCGCTTGAGGATCATCAAGTACATACAGCTACCAAGTAGTAGGGCAGCGATCGTCCATTGGAGCAAGGAAGCAGAGACTACTGCTGTTTTTACATTGTGCAATTCAGCTACATGACTAATGAACCAGATCATTATCATTTCAAGCAAGGCATGTACAAAGCTATATACACTAGTAACTCGCCCGATCATAGAGCCCGGAATTTCATTTTGAATAAAAGTAAAATAACCCGTATTCATAAATGCTTGGAAAAATGACAAGATCACAAATCCCATACCTGCAATAACGAAGAAATGGGACAAACTGTAAATAAAGTATCCTGTAGAAAATAGCATAGCCCCGAATCCCAGAAGGATCATAGTATGCATCCTATGGACGATACGGGTCTGAATAAACGATCCCAGTAGAAAACTGATGCCTGTGACACTCAGAAGCAGGCTATATTGTGAATCACTACTGTGAATGACTTGTGTGATGAAGGCAACTTCAAGAGAATCCATAGCAGCAGCCATGATCATAACTGCATGAAATAACCCATAGATAAGGACTACTCTTACATGCGTTTTACTGAACGCCCATACGACTGACCAGTCCTTTTTTAGTAAGCTCCATTTGTTCATAGTTTCTTCACTTCTCTCCTCCAGCCGATCTATAGAAGGCTCAGAAAGAGTTTTGGGTAGCCCGGTAAGCAGAAGTGCAGACAATAAAAACGAGAAACCATTAATGAGAATCGCTGTTTTTCCAGTCGAGACAGCAAATAATCCGCTCGCTACAGCAGGGCCAATAACGTAGGCACCAGATTGAGTCAACGCAACCCATGCATTGTATTTTTTTCGAAGGGAGATCGGAATTAGAGAAACGGTATAGGCCAGCGAAGCTGGTTCAAACAAGGAACTAGCCATGCTGATTAGAAATACGAAGAGATAGATAAGAGATAAGGAAGGCAAAAAAGGGATAGCGAGGATAAAAGCAGCTCGAATGAGATCGAGCATAATCATCATATTACGCTTGTTCATTCGATCTACGATACTGCCGGCAAAACCCGCAGTCAACATCGTGGCAATGGGCCTAAGAATATACAACAACCCAACGGCTGCCGGAGATTCGGTCATATGAAGAATCATTAGATTAATAGCGATCAGATAGATCCAATCCCCAATGTGGGAAATACCAATACTGGACAATAAAAAGGTAGCGTGTTTTTTTCTGAATACATACAAATTCATGATATACATCCCTCTCTATGTAGAGGGCATATGGCAATAGAAGTTACACCGGATGCCCTGCATTAACTTTTTTCATCGTTTTCTCCTCCTCCTTTATTCATTTTCTGTCGTTTGCACATCGTCATTATAAACTTGGCATTCATTTTGATCTCCTCCTTGAAATTTTATCCATTAGCATACCTTATTCCTCACCATCTGGCAATCATCCATACAAGATACGTGCCTATTTTCACGGCAGAAATGTATTAGCCCAAACCTATACCCATTATTTGTCATAAGATGCAGGAGGTTGGTGAGGGGAGGTCAGTACTCATGAGCGAAGAAAAACGTAATGGCGGATATGGCTATGGATGTGGTGAATCTGGATTTGGCGGCGGAGGATACCAGTCTATCGGAGCAATCTTAGTTCTCTTCATACTTCTTGTTATCATTTCTCGTGCATTCTCCTGGTAGTCATCTTGTGAAAAATAAAGAAGACATCTTCCACTGTGAAGATGTCTTCTTTGCTTGTTCATCAAAAATCAGCTTGAATCAAATCCATATTGATTCCAATTGCTGCACGGCTCCCTTCCCCGGCAGCGATAATAAGCTGAGTCGGAGACACGACTGAACTGTCTCCAGAAGCATAGATCCAGCGGATATTGGTTCTCCCAAAATCATCCGTCTGAATGGCTCCCTTGTTATTCATTTGACAGCCCAGTTTGTAGCAAATCGCACTTGGCTGGGATAGTTGAGGGGTCACAAATCCTGCCTCACAATAAAGTTGATCTCCATTCGTAAATACGACACCGCTTATTTTCCCTTCTGTCCCAACCAGATGATGTATCGGCTGATCCCGTACTTGAATCCCTTTAGACCCCAGTATTCGATATTGCTCTAAAGTAAGAATGGAATGCCCATTGGTACATAACACCAGATCTTTACTCCAGTGCTGAATAATCCGAGCTGTAGCAAATGCGTTCATCGATTCCGTAATAAGAACAAGCTTCTTCCCTCTTATTTCATACCCATCACAATAGGGACAACTAAACAAACTTTGTCCATAAAAAGAATCTAGGCCTTTTATCTGAGGAAGGGTTTCCTTTAGGCCCGTAGCTAAAAGCAATGTTCTGGCTGCCGCCTGTTTGCCTGTTGAGGATAGAACTTCAACCCCCCCACTAGCCCCTTGGCGCACATCAACAACTTCTTCATTTATCATTTTTACGGAAGGATAAGCACTCAGATCCTTGTACGCAAATCTTCTGAACTCTGCCGGACTTACACCATCCCGCGTCAAAAAACCATGAGAGTGGCGTGTAGGAGCATGTCTTGGTCTGCCCTGATCAAAGATAAGAACAGTTCGCAATGAACGCCCAAGTACTAACGCCGCACTAAGCCCTGCTGGGCCACCTCCGATGATAATACAATCAAACATAGGGACACCTCTTTTTATCGAGCATCACTTTCTAGGCATTATATGTTGTTCATATCTGTTCTACGTCCATTAAATTTCATTGTGATTTCAGACTGTTTTCAGCTTCTACTCAGTTTGAAGACATGTTCAGTTCATATGAAAACGATACACTGTTCTCATCAAGTAAGTTTAACTACATTGTTTAAAGGAGATCTAGAAAATGAATCAAAAAAACAAGTCACAACTTATGTCTATTGGATTAGGCATTGTACTGCTTTTCATGTTATCCGGGTGTGGTACAACAACAGAAAATGCCCAGAGCAGCACTGCCTCCGTACCTGAGACATCTTCTTCAGCAAGTACTACTGCCTCATCATCAGAAACGCAGGGAACGATGCTTCTTGGCAAGGTTAAATCTTTAGATGAAAATACACTTACCATTTATACATCATCGATGCAGCCTGGTCAGGGCGAGGGGATGAACGGAGCAGAACCGCCACAAGGTCAGCCGCCTGCGGGTTCTGGAGCTGGAACAGGAACTCCTCCAGAACAAGGACAAGCACCAGAAGGAGAAGTACCGGCGATGCCACAGGATGGAACTGCACCACCGGATATGGATAATTTATTTACGGAGGAGACAACGGAAATTACCATTACGGACACCACAAATATGCCTTCCTCTGAACTGCAAGCAGACGATATTGTAGATATTACACTTGAAGAAGGAACACAGAATGCACTTTCAGTACAAGTTCACGAAGGATTCGGGGGTCAAGAAAAAAGTACAACAGAAGAAAGTACAACACAAACTCCTTGATTCACCTTCGTTCTGAAATTAGATGAAATTATAAGGTATTCTTCATAACAAAACCCCCTTCCAATTGGTAAGGGGGCTTTGTTCTATTCTAGAGCTTAAGGGATATATTGCTGTACAATTTGAATGACTTCTCCATCTTGAATTGTTACATGATAAGGAAACTGACTCATATCCAAGTTCTCTTTATTTTCATAAAGTTGGATGAACTTCTCAAGACTGATCTTCTCATTCCAGTTCAGATCAATATCTTCTGGATTGCCTGTACGATCATAAATTTGTACTAGCACTTCCGCATCCGGAGCGATTTTCAGCTCTTGGATCGATTGGTCATCATTTACGATATAATAACCATCCGGTGCATAATCAATTCCTGCATTCGGTTCATGCTCTACGAGAGCCTCATCTGCTGCTTTACCTTCAAACCAATCAATATCATCAGCTAGAATCGTAAGTTGCCCAGCTTCATTGACAAGATTCGTAACATAAATGGTTTCCTTGGTTGTATCTGCTGTATCTTTATTTTCAGTCTGCTCGGCTGGATTAGAAGTTTTGGCTAACACGGTTGCCGAATCATAATTTATATTTCCATATGTAAAGGATCCCAAAAAGATTACACTCAATAAACTAATAGCAAGTATTGATTTTTTCATCCTGCATCTCTCCTCATGTTCAGCATGATCCCAAAAAGTGAATCACCTGACTTGTTCCTAGTGTCGAAAAAACGGTGCACCCAGCAATTGTTGGGTTATCAATTCATCTCTATGCACTCGAATTTCGGCTCTAGATATAGTATAAACGTTGTAAATGATGAAAGAGTTTCAAAGTTGTTATCAAAAATATAATAAATATTCATATCAAGGTCTAATGGGTCCCTCTAAGACTTATCTTGAATACATTATGAATCAGCTTTGACAAAACGGACAAGTACCCTTGCTAAGATGAGTTTCTCTTCATTATCTGCAACATTCCATAATTCTTGAAGTAATTTTTCCTCACGATTTCGTGGTTCTTCCTTCAAAGCAAGAATATCTGCTATCTTCTGGGCTACTTTTGACATTTGTTCTTCATCCAGCCCCAGTGATTCACCAAGCGATACCCTTTTGCTTAAATATTGTTTGAATGCATCAAAACTTTCAAGGATATCTTCTTTTTGCTCGGGATCCATTCGCTGCATCACACTTTCCACCTGATCGAGACTCATTTCTTTATCCTTATTGATCATATGTGTTTGTTCTGACATCGTGTATCCCTCCAAATATTTTTTCCTAGGTTTTTCCATAGCTCGTCTTACTTTCTATTAACCTTGTCCCTCAGCTTGAAACAACATCCACGAGTAAAATTTGTGAAAAGATCTCATTTTTTCATTTTATGAAGTGCTTTGTTAATCCAAATTCCAGACAATACGCCATCACCCATTGCGACTGCAACCTGTTCTGAATGTATACCCATTCTCAACTGATGTCATTCTCGAACGCGCATCTGCCACCACGTGCTTATTATCCGCAATTTCTGCACCGAGTTGTTCAGCAAGTTCGGAATGAACTGGGTTATTCCCAAAAGCAATAAATCTTTCGGACGAAAACCTTTGTAGATAAAGGGTTACGCGACTATCGAATAGCCACTTGGTCATATATTGGTCACATTGCGATCATTATTCTAAATTCTCTTAATCACTCAAGTACACAACTTGTTCTAAATTTTCTGCAACTTCGTTCGCCACACTCCGAAGAACATGACTATAGGTATCAAGTGTTACTCCTACTTGAGAGTGTCCCAAACTTTCCGAAACTACCTTTGCATTAGTGTTCATTGTTAACAATAGAGTTGCATGAGAAAGCCTTAAATCGTGGAATCGAATAGATGGCAAGTTCGATTGAGCAGAGTCTCTTTTGAATGCATCATATAGTCTGTTCGGGAGCACTTGCTTACCATTCTTAAGATTAAATATAACAAAATCCATTCTATCCATTCTTCTATCTCATCTTTAGAGAGTATTTTGATGAGTTTCTCTCTATAAGCTTGTTTAATCTCTTTTTGTTAGAAATCCAGAGACATGTATTTGATTCTCCATAATATCCTCCTGTTTTTTAAATCAAAGTCGTCTTTTATTAATTCTTATATTTTTACATGTATGGTGCATTTAGAGTATAGTTAAGGGATTCCCATAAAGAAGACGGTCATCTTATAAAAGTTCAACGTATCTATAAATCAAAAGAAGATCTTCTAAATAGAATGAAGTCAGTCGATGCTACATCTCAAATTAATTTCAATCTGCAGGATATGTCTCTACATATCACGATTACATCTTCAACTGAAGATCAATTGTTCATCAAACTATCAGAATTCGTAAATTATGATGATGATCCTCAGCTTTTAGCGGATGATTCGTTTTTTATAATATTGAATGAAATCAAAGCCATTAATTCTGGCGAGAAATTTATTGGACCATTATTGGATCTATTTAATAGAATACTTGTTGCTGTGGTTCTTATGCCCGAAGAACATTACCATATAACAGATAAAAAGCTAATTGATGAGATTCAAAAAGATTTTTATTGGAGCGATATCTATGAGAGTGGAAATTTAAAAACTTATGTAATATTTCTTTCTGCCGAAAATTTGTGAATTCTTATAATTAGCCTCTGGAGGTGTGCCTATGTTTATTTATTGGGTTATTGGTCTGGGTATAATAAGCGCTTTAATTCTTAATTGGCCTTTCAAGAAATTTCTAAGTATAAAACCAACGTTTACAGATATCATGATACTAACTCTGTTTTTACTTGGAGTAGGATATCTCTTTGAAGTTTTATTTAAATATAATTCAGATCCTTTTGTTGCTGTCATGACCATTATTACTTCAATCATACTTGCTTTCCGTCGCTATATGGAAATAAAGAAAACCTTTAAACAATCATAAGTTAATCTTCATAACTAGACCTTGAGAAGAGGTTTTTTATTTGTCATCAAGGGAGTGATTATTGGCATTAATAACATACCAATCACTAACTCTTTGAATAGCCAATGATCTATGAGATAGGTGAACAAAATACACATGCCTATTGCTAGTATTCATCTAGTTCTATGTTCATTCTTTTCAGTAGTGTTTTGATATGCATTGTCCTCTCTGAATAAATATGGGTTTCATTAATAAAGTTCATTTATCTGATTTATTACTCGATTTATTAGCTCTGTTTCTTCAAACAAATTCTCTAACAGTCAAGTTATCAAAATATAATACAACCCCATTTTTGCGAACAATCATATACTTATCCTCATTCCTATCTTCATTAAAAAGTGTCTCCTAAACGATAAATTTAATGGATTCAAGAGAATCGGATAAAGATACATAAATCCACCCGTAAAGTCCCGTAATTGATCTCCGTTGTTACTGAAATATCTACCCCATTCATGTCTTCCAAATGAACTTGCACCATCAATCCCAATCTTGTCTCCATCATAACTAAACCAAATGTCATCATTTTTTTGTAAGTAACTAGTTGGGGTATGCCCGAATACAACTTTTATTGTCTGTGTTGGTCATTTTATTTCTATAAAAGATATCTCTGATCCAGAGAAAGTCATCGTCATGTGTCAGTTCACATGACCTATAAAATGGATTAATTCCTGCATGAACAAATATATGACTGTCTGTCTCATGGTAATAAGGTAGAGAATTAAGAAACTCTATGTGATGCATGTAATGTTTTAAAATAAACTCTTTTGCTTTCTCATATGTATCCCAATCAAATTGCTCTTCGAAGAAATCAAAACCACAATAACTCTCAACCGTCTGGTAAGCACCGTTATTCAACCACAACTCATCTTCGCCATTTAACATAGCATCCACAAACATTTGATCGTGGTTACCCTTTAGAATAACTACTCCATGTTCTTCGTGTAATGTCTTTACTTGTTCAACAACCTGCCTACTTTTAATACCTCTGTCTACATAATCACCAAGAAGAATTAAATTGTCTGAGCCTGGATTGTATTTATTTTGAAAAAGCAGCGGTTTTCTTATCTAATTTTATTTTTCTTTGATTTTTACAAAATATTGTTTATAAATTACATATATTGGTTATTTATCCATTGTACTAAAAAAATATATATTGGAGGTAAAGAAATGAAGCGACTTTTTACAGCACTATCTTTTTTTCTTGTTATCCTATTGATTCCAGCTAATTTTGCTGGGGCTGCATCCAACGAAGAAGGAGATACGATAAGTATCAATCTCGATGAAGAAAACTTAAATTCAATATCATTGGATACTATTAAATCTCACATAAGTAAACCTGGTAATACATTGATACTAGAGGCAAACGAAATTGATAAATTAGAAGTCTACAACAACATACTAGAACCTTTGAAAATACCTTTGTTTTTAGAAGATAACGAATTCGTTCAGGCAAATCCTGATGCAGAACCGTCAAAAGAAGAAACTAGTATTGATGGTTGGGAGAACGTAACTGTTGAAACTAAAACAACGTTAATTGCCCTATACAATGCTCATGGGAAAATTACAGTGTTGCAAAACGATCAACCTATTAACAAAGAAGCAGAAAAAGCAAAAACGTTCAGGACTTACACGACAACAGATAGTATAGAATCGTTTATCGAAGATTTTAAGAATGATATGGACAAAATTATTCCTTCTCAAGAGGTTGCGCCCTTAGCGGTACAAGAAGGGGAGCTTCTCACTAGTATTCGAAAATCATTTTCTGTAGACGGAAGTTATGTAGCTATAGGCGGCACTACCGTTAAATACATTGCAGGTAAAGCTGTAACTGATTATATTTTATATGCAAACGGAACAGGTACCCATTTCTACGTTCTTGCTGATTCTCAAGTTTCTCCGGCAGGGGTAGCCGATACCAATAATTCAGTTTACACTTCTGGGTATAAATCAAATATTAGAACTAACTCAACTACTAATTCATTAATAAGTTGGACCCCAAACACTTCTAATTTAAACTTGAATACCAGTTCATCATATCAAGTTGGGGTGAGTGTTGCTGGGACAGGAATTTCACTGAATTTCGGTTACACATGGAGTGGTAAATCATCTACAAGTTTGCAAGGTTTAGGCGACAAAACAAGCGGTTTAACAACTAGTTTTTACTCAAGGGAAGGCAATGTACTAACAGGCTATGGGCTTGCCTCTTCTAAATTCACCACTGGACATGGTGCATTAATTAAAGCTTCTAACAAAGTACTATCTTTTTCTTCAAGCCATCAATTTAGAAATTCTAATTTACAATCAGCTGGTGGTACTTGGTATTCTACAACGGCCACTAACCTTTCATACAGTTATAATTAAGGCTGGACATATTACCTATGAAAAGTTATCATTTTTAGGTAATATATATCAAAAGGAGGCATATTATGGTTAGGATTTTCTTGGGTTGCACATCAATTTTGTCTTCCGTTATTATCCTGTGTACAGGATTTATACTTTCCGGTCTAAATTCATTGCAAGATGCCATTACTAGTCGTAGCGGTGGTTTCGTTTACAGCATCTTCGATATTAACTTATTTTGGTTTATAGTTCCCATCTTGTTGTTTATAATTGGTGTCATCTTTATCTATTCAAATTCTGAAAAATAACAACTATATAAAAGATCAATGGATAATGAGAACTCGTTCATTCCATTGGTCTTTTATTTTTATGAAAGCTACATTTCATTATTTAATATTGTTTATAAAGAAGTCGCGTTATACAACTCCTCTATAAATTTAGAAAATAAAAAACGATGTACTGAAAGTTTAAGTACATCGTTTTTTATTTACTGAAATTTTTTAGACAAATCATATATGATAATTTTATAAAAATAAAATCTATATTTAATAAAGCTCTAGCTTGCTTATTCTATCTACAAAAAGAAAGCCCAGTTCTACGAGAACCAGGCTTTAATAATTCTAGATTAGATTTAGTTATATACGTTACCGGCAAATGCAGTTGCTTGTGTGATAAGATTCTTGCAATTCAAATAAAGCGGCACGCCTGTATGCACTAATTTACTTGTAAATGTGTTGTAATACCATTCGTTTGATAGTGACTGTTTGTAAGTTCCCCATACACCAATTTTTGATAGCGGCGATGTTTGTCCTGTTACTCCATGAAGCCAAATAGAATACATCATATCAGCTTGCTTAGTATTGGACTCTGGTTCTTGCCAGCCTTTAATGGATATAGCATTTGCACTATATTTACGTTCAAAAACATTAGAAGAATTATGCTGTTGTAAGCCGCCTATTGTTGCAGCATAATAGCTAATTGCTGCTTTTGGAGTTGGCGCTGCTGCTTCTGTGTAACCGTAAGAAGCATTGTTATTTTTGTATAGCTCTACCTGGTTATTCTCTCCCAATGGTTCAAGTGGGCTAGTTTTCTCTAAAGTTGTACTAGTTTCTTCGAGAATTTCTTTAGCTTCTGGGTTATCTTTGTCAACTAATATGTATTCCTATGATAAAGATGGTAATCAAGTTTTAAATACGCCAAATGGACGTAGTAAAGTTTTTTATGACATCGCAACTTTTGTGTATCGTTACCTCAATAAATAATCAAATTAAACTAGGAGTTGTTACGTATGAGTAAATGAAAAAACTCTGGTTTGTGGGCAGCATTGGTATCCGCGTTTCTTTTGGCTGTTCAATCTGTGGGTGCTTTATTTGATTTCCAACTTACAACTGAACAGTATGATGGCATTATGACATGACCGCCGTAAACTCTGTTCTAGGACTGTTGGTTGTATTAGGAGTAATTAGTAACCCTAACCTATGTAAAGGCTTCACAGATAAGAAATAATAGCTTAAATTGACTGTTAAGATGAAATGGTAATTTTATAAAGAAAACAGGCTTAAAAAACGTTGATTTGATGCGGTTTTCAGACATACATATTTAGAAATTGACTGGAAATACAACTATACCCTTCTTTAGGATGAGATTTTCCTATTGAGGGGTATTTTTTTTCATTTTTTAATGCCCAACTCCTATGTATCTCCCCTGTAAAATTCAGGGGGGTCATTTTCCTTATATTCACATGTTCACTTCGTTTCAATTATGGTCACTTTGGTCACAGTTTTGGTCACAAAAACTAGATAATCAGGGGTGAAACTAGTGACTAATCAGTAAAAGTCAGAAAATAGTTAAATCTTTCTATTAACCTTGTCCCTCAGCTCGAAACAACATCCACGAGTAAAATTTGTGAAAAGATCTCATTTTTTCATTTTATGAAGTGCTTTGTTAATCCAAATTCCAGACAATACGCCATCACCCATTGCGACTGCAGCCTGTTCTGAATGTATACCAAGATCTCCTGCAATCCATAAGTTCTCAACTGATGTCATTCTCGAACGCGCATCTGCCACCACGTGCTTATTATCCGCAATTTCTGCACCGAGTTGTTCAGCAAGTTCGGAATGAACTGGGTTATTCCCAAAGGCAATAAATCCACGTTCCGCTTCGACCACTCTGCCACTATTCAGAATAACTGCTGAGATCATTCCATCTTCTTGTTCTTGAACTTTTTCAATCGGTTCATTTATATATTCAATCTTCTTATCTTTCAGTTTTTGAAGAATTTCGCTCGGAACTTCGGTTTGCTCATGATTAATGTATACCATCTCCGGTGTTCTGCTTGATAGAATACGAGCCATATTCGCACCGGCTGTTCCCGAACCCATAATAATCGTTTTTTTATTTTTGATCTCATATCCATCACAATCAGGACATACATATACCGAAATCCCTAACGTGTTTTTTAATCCAGGAAGCTCTGGGTGGCGATCGGTTAACCCTGTGGCGAGTAACAACGTTCTGGACTCATACATTGCACCAGAATCCCCTGTTAAAGTAAACACACCTTCTTTTTTATGTGCCCTACTAATACGGTCATGAATAAAGCTTATGCCATAAGCTTTTGCATGTTGTACTCCTCTCTTCCGCAACTCTTCTCCTGATATTCCATCTGGAAACCCTAATATATTATGATAACTACGACATAAGTTCGATCTTCCTTCTCCACTATCAATGACGAGCACTTTATGCTCAGAATAGCGCCCCAGCTGAATAGCTGCCTGTAGTCCGGCAATGCCTCCACCTACAATAATGCAGTCATGTATCATCCTATCCCTACCTTCTCTCTAGTTACTATCTATTTTCAAAAGTTCATCTCTTTTATCCTTAAACAAATCCGTTGTTTTTAAACGTAGATACAAGGAACAGCAAAAAGACCATGTGTAATCACATGGTCTTTGATTAAATATTTTATTAATCTAACTGAAAACGATAGTTTTCATAGATTCTCGTATTGTTAATAGCAGGCCAAATATCTTTTGTCTCTGAGCCCATATACCAATAGGCATACCCAGCTACTCCTAGTTGTTCTGACAAGCGTACTTTGGCAGAGAGCGAACGACTGTCTTCTGTCCAAATTTTACGTTTTGAACCTGTATTCGTATAAGTTAGTGTATATTGCGAGCAGATCGAATCCCAATGAAGAGCACGCCGATTTGAGCTATAAATCTGACCCTGACGCTGTAATGTAATATCATAAGAACCCTTAATAGGATCGGCAAGTGACCAGTCTCGTGTATAAGTTGGGAGCGCCACTATAATATGTTCCTTATCCATCACCTTCATCAGTTTCTGAATACCTGATTTGAGCCAAGGCAAGGAGGATACAGAACCAGGATTCGTCGATCCATTCCAATGCTCTTCATATGCCATTAGAATGACGTAGTCTGTATTCTTCCCGAGCATTTCGTAATCGAATGCAGCGGTCCAGCTCGAACCAAGATCAGGAGAAACGTCAATAGAAAGAATAATTCCGTTGCTTTTTAATTTGGGATATAAGGAGGCAATAAACGCACTCAAATAATCGCGATCCTCGGGTTTTACATTTTCAAAATCGATATTCAGTCCAGCCAGACCATAATTAGATGCACTTGAAACAAGTTTCTGCACGAGTAATTCCCGTTTTGCCGGACTTGAGAGTATCCGATGTGTAAGCTCCGCATCCGAACGATTCCCTACCATTCCCCATATGTCCAGCTTATGTGTTGTTGCAAAGTTAATGAGTCGTTGCTCAACATTACTTTTTACCAGATTGTCCTCATCTAGGAAAAACCAGCGAGGAGATAAAGTGTTGATTCCTGAAGACAATACTTGTTGTTCAAATTGTGCCGTTGTTGAATCGTATTGCCATCCCAGTTGCACTTTGTTCACAGGTTTCATTCGAAGCGCATTTTTTACTGTAGGAGTTTCCAAGATTCGATCAATGAGTACGGCAGCTTCCGCACGGATCAATGATCTTTGGGGATAGAAAAGATGATTATCCCCTTGCATATACCCCAGCTCCGTTACTTTGGCAACAGAAGATCTAGCCCACGCAGAAATTCTTTCACTATCATAATAAGGAAGCTCAGATGGAGATGTAACGGCAGGCGGGCTTGTCTTTAACATACGAGTCATAATCGCTGCAGCTTCTTCTCTAGTCACGGCTGACTGCGGCTCAAACCTAGAAGTAGATCTCCCTTTCATCATCTCCAAATTAACAAGGGCATGGATATCCCCATAATACCAATCTGTTTTTTTCATATCCAAAAAGGGAGACAGGTCATTTTTCACGGGAATTAACCTTAGTGCTCGAACAATCATCGTAGATAGTTCTGCTCTTGTCAGCTTTTTACCTGGTTCAAAATAATGAGAACTCGTTCCGCTGACGATTCCGTTCTTATATAGCCGTAGAATAGCTTCTTCTGCATAGCTAGCAGATATATCATAAAAAGGTTTTTTCACTGAAGCGGCTTCCGTGAGCTCTGGTCTTGATATACCGATCGCTGTAGTCAGCAGGATCAGTGCAGTGCATGTCATGGTTATTCTTTTTATTGTCCGTTTCAAAATAGGAGCGCCTCTCTTTATTTTTCATAGTACATCCATCCTATCAATGAACTCGGTTACTGTATCTATGTAAATACTAGAAAGATTACCAAGTATATAGAAAAACACCGCTTTGCAGCGGTGTCCTCATGAATCTATTTTCGATAATCAGCTCGATACTTTTCTTTGGTAGATGAATTACTTTTGGTAGCTTCCTTATCTTTTTCTTCCTGTTTTTCAAGACTCAGATCTTCCATGGGAATAGGATCAACATGGAGTTCATCTTCATAACGATCGAATAAACTTTCTTCCTCGGTCCGGTATTGTTCTGGATGATCCATAGTATGACTCCGTTTTTTATCTTCTTGTTCGTAAACATGATCTTGTCGATCTTTATTCGGTAGTTTGCTCATTACTGAATCCTCCCTCACATTGTTGTTATTTATTACCATAATACTTTGGAGTTCAAACAATCTATCCACTTCATCCCTTCTTAATACAAAAAAAACACTACAGAATATCATTCCGCAGTGTTTTCATATTAAGTGCCAAACTGAATCTGTGCCTCAAATATAAGTTTGCCAGTATGATTGATCCCCCTGAACCATATCGATTGATCTACCAGCTCAGAACGTTCAACAATCCCCTGTTCGTCTTGCTTCACCTCTCGGTGATAGGTTATTCGAAACCGTTCCATGCGAAGACTGCTGACTTCATTAGCACTCAAGGCATCATAACAAAGATCAGCATACCTCGCATTGTTAACATGTCCATTGCTATCAATAAGACTATATGTAGCTATAAATTCATAGGCTTTCCTCATCTCAATCTCAAGGGGAATGGATACCTTAGCGGGAGGTCCGTCTGTTATATCTCCTGCTACTACCGGGATCTCATAAGGTAGGGCTGAAGGACGCAAAATTTTACGCTTATGAATATCAACTAATGTCCAAGCAGAACGAGCATATCCTGATGCTCCTGAGGTTCCTATAAATTCATAATCTCTCAACCATACGACCCCTTGATAACCTTTAGACCAAGTAGAAATCTCCACTTTTTCCTCCAGAACAGGAGTCTGTGTAAGTGTAAGATCCATGGTCATCAACATCCAGCCAAAACCGTCCCGAAGCATTTCAGAAATGGTCATCCCTAGCTGCTGCAGATGCCGGTCAGCACCATCTTGTAGTCGTTCCAGCATGGCTGATAACTTGATTCTAGACTCTACATCAGATTGACTCGAACTAACTTGAAATGATTCTATTCCTTTTTCGTTCATTGGTTAATCCACATCCTTTAATTACTACACTATTCCTATTACTTTACCGTGTTTGGGTAAGTAAAGGCAAATAGTTAAGTCATGGATCGAACCTCAACCTCCCAGTCCGCTAAGTTGCTCTCGAAGGTTATTTATATTCGTAATTAAATCAGGAATCCCTGTTTGCTCCCAAGCTTCTTGCGTAAATCCTCTCTGTTCCAACTCCGTTTTGAAACTTTCTACCATCCCCATCAGCTGCTCATTGTACTGAACAAGCTGGGTATGAATCGCTTCACCCAATGCAGGTGGAGTCAGTTGAGTAAACTCACTCGCTTCTGTTTGAATCTGCTGAAGAGTTTCTTTCATTTGTGTTGCAATCTGAGGATTAGTTACCGCTTGTTCCGCCAAACCTTGCAATTCAGTTCCTGCCGTTGAAATCTGCTGAATATATTCGGTTGCATCATTAACATAAGTTATAGAACTGTTTACACTCTCAACTGCACCACAAGCCGATAACAATAATGTGGTTACAAGGACAGACGTCATAACCGCTATGTTACGATTTCTATTGCTGTTCTTTTTTCTCATTTTCAATCTCCCTTCAAGCTGTAAGCCCTTTCTTAATAGTACGTTCCGTCTCATGCAACCGTTTCAGTTATCTTGATGTAACCGTGTTTGTTGCTGAATTCGATACGTTTCAGGAGAGCATCCTACCGCTTGTTTGAAGGTACGGCTAAAATGGGAAATTTGTTTAAAGCCTGCTTTTTTACTGACTTCCGTTACACTAATTTCAGGCTGGAAACGAAACAGTAATTTGGCCTGATTGATCCGTCGCTGATATAAATACTTGATAATTGTCGTACCAGTCAGCTCTTTAAACAAAGCTGCCATGTAAGGTTTAGATAAATGGAGTTCACTCGCAATGTCTGATAACGCTACTTCGTACATATAATTTGATTCAAGATAGGTGATAATGTGCTGCAAATGTTCTTCTTTGTCTGATAAAATTTTACGATGATGCATAGCCGTTTCATAAAAATGAGCGGCCATCACCAGAAAGTCACACAACTTGAAAATAAATCGATCATGCGCCCTCTCTTGATTTTCATTCCCCTGATGCAGCTGATTCATCTGCGCAAAACATTCTTCCACTTCGATTTGCTGTGCTTGTGTAAGATGAATCACTTCATTGTTTAATTTTTCAAATGGTTCAAGAAGCCATTTCGCTCTCTCTGGATGCAAATATTGTTCTATTTCAGAAGGGTAAAAGTGAAGCGTTGTTCGGATATAAGTTGTATCAGGTTCGGGGTGAGGCCTGTGAAGCGTCATCCCATGCATAAGGATAAGGTCCCCCGGCTCGAGTATATGAATCCGATCTCCGATAATATAATTGCATTTTCCTGCGTGAAAATAATAAATTTCGTAAAAAGGGTGGGAATGAAATCCGTCATCAACCTCAGTATGTAATGGATCACAATTTCGGTGAGTAAAGCTGAGCGGCTCCTTCATCTGCATTGTATAGGCCAAAAGCAAGGTCACTCCTTCATCGTTAACCTGTTCTTCTGGCTCCATTGTAACATGATGCGGTCTGCCGCAGTTATATATCAGCGATGCTCTAATTAACTATTTATAAGCTGGTGCAAGTTGCTCTGCTTGCTGCTGGGCAATGAGACATAATTCAGCTGCTTTAAATGCATGTTCCTGGGTCATGGCAAGCTCTGTCCGCTGTAAGCAATCTGTAATCAGTTGACCAAAGAAAGGATATCCCACCTTCCCTTTCACGCCAAATCGGTATTCACCTTCATGATTCACGAGGTAGACTTGGTCCCCTTCTTGTTCCCTCGCGACATCGGTATATTTTCTAAGTTCAATGTATCCATCAGTACCAAGAATTGTCGTTCTTCCATCCCCCCAAGTAGACAAGCCATCAGGCGTAAACCAGTCCACTCGAAAATAGCCGGAAGCACCATTATTTCCAATCAAAGCAGCTTCACCAAAGTCTTCAAGCTCCGGATAAGCAGGGTGATTCAGATTGGCAGCACGGCTATACATTACTTTTGCATCTTGGCAAGAAGCGAAAGTTAGAAACTGTTCAATTTGATGACTACCAATGTCACATAGAATTCCTCCGTATTGCTGCTTTCGAAAAAACCAATCCGGACGACTTGCTGCATTTAGCCTGTGTGGTCCTGTCCCCATGACTTGTAATACACGGCCAATTGCTCCTTGTTCAATCAGCTGACCTGCGTATACTGCGCTTTCAACATGAAGACGTTCACTGTAATAGACCATATACTTCCTGCCCGTCTCTCTCGTCTTAGTACGAGCGGCTTCCAGCTGAGCAAGGGTTGTAAATGGAGTTTTATCGGTAAAATAGTCCTTTCCTACATCCATCACTTGCAGCCCAAGCTCGCCTCGCTCCGATGGAATTGCAGCAGCGGCGACAAGCTGAACTTCATGATCTAGAAAAATCTCGTCCAAAGATCGGGCAGCACGAACTCCTTCAAACTTTTCCATAAAGACTTTTACTTTTTCCGGGTCTTTGTCATATACCCATTTAAGCTTTGCTCCTGCTGCAATCAAACTACTGCACATTCCATAAATGTGCCCGTGATCTAAAGCTGCAGCGGCGAAGACAAATTCCCCCGGACCACATACCGCCTCTTGGGCTACACTTTTAGGGGCATAAAACATTCCGTCTTGAGGGCTCATCCGATTCTCTCCTTCGATCATTGATCAGTAGTTACATCCAGGAAGACGATGCTGTTATCGACTTTTTTAGTAAGTACCACTTAAATCTACGAGCTCTTTTGTAGCCTGTTCTTCCGATTTTTTGATTTGGGAAGATCTGATTTTTTCTTGCAGCTGTTCATAGAATTGATCCTCATCTATAGGAAGATCAACCCACTGATCCGTCCAGGTAGACAAATACATTGCATTGGACAGGGTAAGCCCTTTTATCCCCTCTTCACCTGGGGCAATGAGCTGCTTCTGCTCCCTAATCGCATCAATAAAGTTTTGAATGATACCTAGATGACCCGTTTCTTTCCCCGTAATCGGAATTTCCGTTTTCCAGCATTCAGGTTGAGCAAAAGCGGTCGTATTTCGTTTATTAAATTCACTCTCTAGTTCACGTAACCGCCAGAAAGTCATTTTCCCGTCTTCAATTACAATTTTGCCGCGATCTCCCGTTATCTCAAAACGGTTTGTGCCCGGTGCTTCTCCTGTTGTTGTTACAAACACTCCTGTTGCCCCATTCTCATACTCCACATAGGCGGTAACGTCATCTTCCACTTCAATGTTTCGGTATTTACCGAATGAACAAAAAGCACGTACACGCTTAGGCATCATACCGATCGTCCACTGCCATAAATCTAACTGGTGCGGATCTTGGTTTATGAGAACTCCGCCCCCTTCTCCTGCCCAGGTGGCGCGCCATCCTCCAGAATCATAGTAACTCTGAGAGCGATACCAGTTCGTAATAATCCAGTTCGTACGTCTGACCTCGCCAAGTTCTCCTGATGAAATCAGATCCTTGAGTTTAATGTACAAGGGGTTAGTCCGCTGATTGTACATAATGGAAAAAACTTTACCGCTCCCTAGTGCTGCTTCGTTCATCTCACGTACTTGCTTGGTGTAGACACCCGCAGGTTTTTCAATGAGAACGTGTAGTCCATGCCTAAATGCCAAAATAGCCTGCTCCGCATGATGGTAATGTGGAGTAGCTACAAGAACAGCGTCTATGCTGCCAGATTGATACATCTCCTGCGGCTCTTTATAAAAGAGTACATCTTGGGGCAGTGTTTTCTCTGCCCACTCTCTAACCGAATCCCTAGCGTCACATACAGCAGCAAGCACCGCACCCTTAATATGACCTTGGACAAGCGTCAACGCATGGGAAGAACCCATATTTCCGATACCGATAATCCCTACTCTTACCTGTTCCATGATGCTATACCTCCGTCCGAAGCTCGCCAAGGAGCGTTCTCATACTATGGCTAAAATGCTTCAACATCTCCGCTGAAGACAGACTCTGGCTGAAATCCTCAATGCCTAGGTAACCTTCGTAACCTACAGATACCAAATCCTGTAGCACCTGACTCCATGGAACAACTCCGTCAAGTAAAGGCGACCATTTACATCCATATTGTATTTCCTCAAGGCCATCCACAACGTCAGTTCCTGGTTTCTGTGTCCAAACTGCATTCTTAACATGCACATGTGCAAGATAAGGACCAAGGAGCTCAAGTCCCATACGATAGTTTTCATATCCTTCATGGACCATATTACCTGGATCGTACAAGACTCCAATATGATTAGGGTCGAAAGTAGACACTAGTCGATAGGCGAGAGATGCGCTTGGTGCAATGGTTACATGATGAGTTTCGACGATCGCCTTTACTCCATATGTGCGGGACATCTCCTGAACTTCAGAAAGATAGGAGATTCCTGTTTTAAATAATTCATTATAATTTTCTGTTCGATTGTAAGAAGGCACACCTACTCTCATCATGGTGGCCCCTAGGGCACGAGCAGCTTCAAATGCTTGTTCGGTAGATACAAGGTCTGTTGCAGATAGATAAGGGACAAGTGCAATCGATGTCAATCCTTCTTTTTCAGTCAGGTTTCGAATCGCCGTGATGTCTTCTAATGTCCCAGCAGGATCGATAGATGCTAAATTCCTCCCCCAAAATGAAGGACTTTCCGCTATTGCATGTTCCGGAATTCCCTTGTATCTCCATTCAATTCCTTCTAATCCGGCGCTGGAAGCAGCCTTAACAAGTTCCTCTGGAGTAAAGTCAGGGGTTGCGACGGTAAATACGGATAACTTCATTTTCGAGCACTCCTCTCAAATAAAAGCGTATTCATTAATTCATCGTAACATCACTTTCGCTCAGCAGATACTCCACTTCCACAACAGAAGAATCTCAGATAACAAACGAAGGAAGGTAAACAATCTCGTGCAAATGATCATGATTCAACGGCTAGGCCCCATTCGCTTCCCAATACAAAAAACACCTCTTGTCATGACAAAAGGTGTTCGTTATATGAAGCTTACATTGAATTTATAATGAGAATAAGAGCTATGATTTACTATCATAAAATACATGCTCTGCATGAATATCGCCATCAATCGTAATCACCCCATGTGAATATTGAGGTTGTCTCCGTTTGTCTGTTGGCGATCCAGGGTTAAACAATAGGCATTTTCCATCCTGTTTCAGTAAAGGTATATGGGAGTGTCCAAAAATAATACAATCAACCTGTTCACCACTGAAGGCAGCTATAGCATTCGCTTCTGTGCTTCCTTTGCCATGATGTCCATGCACCAGACCAAATCGTTTTCCCCCGGCTTCTATGATCGTTTGTTCAGGTAATATCCCTCTGATCATCGTCAAGTCTGTGTTGCCCGTTACACCATGAACCTTCCCCATGGATGTAAGTTCTTCATATACCGAAATATCACTCCAGTCTCCTGCATGAAAGATAAGGTCAGAATCTTGTATATCCTGAAGAAGCGGAGCTGGCCACTCCTTCGACATTCTCGGCATATGTGTATCTGATAGAACGGTAATCTTGATCATGATTAGTAACCTCCTTCACCCGAAAATGGGATGGTTCTACTTCATTTAATCTAAAAAGGGATCTTTGCTTTCAGGACGAGCTACTTTCCCCTTCAACTGACGAATACTGTATTCGAGCTGTTTAACCACTTCTTCTAAGTGTTTGCGGTCAATCAAATTCGGATCAGCTTCCGGTTTTGGAGCACTCTTCATACTTCGAATCGTATACTGCTGTTCTTGCCACTTATCCATTAAATCCGAAATATGGGCATAGAAACGCTCATAATCCTTAATAATGAGGTCCAGAAACTCATCCACCTCATCAGAATCATAACCTCTAAGTTTATAATTAAACTGCTTTTCATGGATTGATAGAGCATCCAGCTGAATTCCGAGCTGTTTAAACAATTGTTTTTGCTTATCTAGACGACGCTTCATATGTTCATCCATCATAACGACCCCCATTACATCTTTCCTAAGGAAATCACCTGTTGTCATGAGACAAGTAAAGGTTCCCCTATATTTTTATATCATAATTTGGCCAATTAAGAAAACGATACCGCTTAATTCGCCACCTCTGATGACCATAAATTTACTTATCAACCAAATACATTATGATATTTTGAGTAGCATCGATAGATTTGGTTGTAAATCGACAAAACCGGGTATATAGATGACACGAATGAAATACCGAAAGGAGATTTACACATGACATCTACATTAACTAAAGCAAAAATTCAAAAATTACAGGAGCGCCTTCTTACTGAAAAAGAATCCATTGAAAATCATTTTGAAATAAATCAAGAGAGTTCAGAAATAGCTGAATCTTCACTCCGTGACTCAACAGGAGAATTATCTTCAGTCGATAATCATCCTGCAGACATCGGTACTGAAACCTATGAACGCGGACGTGATCAAGCTCTGGACGAGCACCAAAATAACGAGCTGGAACAAATTAACCATGCCCTTGAGAAAATAAAGGATGGCTCTTACGGTCTGTGTGAAGTGTGCGGTCAGCCGATTCCCTACGAGAGACTTGAGGCTCTTCCCTTTACCACACTATGTATCGATGATGCAGCACAAGCCGGGCAAGGAAAGCTGAACGAACGACGTCCTGTAGAGGAGCAAGTAATGACCCCACCACCACGTGGTGCAGGAGAAATCAGTCAGCGTAATGCCGGTAAATTTGATAATGCAGAAGCATGGGAAACTGTAAAAGAATTTGGTAATTCCGATTCACCGGCCACTTCCACCAAAAGAGATGTAAAAGATTACGATGATATGTAATCCTTAGCGAATTGGTAAGAACCTTTCCTTTATTGGAAAGGTTCTTCTTTTATGTTCATGTACATCATTCTTATTTTTCTTTATTACGTACAAAAGTGGCAAACACATCATAGCCAGCCTGATCTGCGCCTTTCCTCTTCCTGAAATAAGGCTCACATAACTTAATAATTTCAGCATGCAGGGCTTCTGCTTCAGTATCTGTCATATATAAAGAACGGTTAAACAGATGTACTGAGGAAGAATCCTCAGCGTTTCTCTCTACATAATTGATTTTGTTGCGATCAAACAATTGTCCCAAATGGTGAACATGTTCTGCCACGATCACATCTTTTACCTCATCATCCTCTATATTCTTCTGACCAATCTCAATTTCCCCTGAAAATACGGCATAATACTTTGCTATAATTCCGTTGATTTCTTTAGTATCTACCAAGGAAAGGAGACCTATCTTCTCTAGTTTTTTAACATGATAATGTACTTTAGCAGGAAGCTCTCCTAGCTCATCTGCAATTTCCTTAACCGTAGCAGGCTTACCAAATCGCCGAAATACATGTAAAATCTTTAAACGGTAAGGGTCAGAATAGGTCTTGATTTCCTCCATTGTGGTCAAAACTTTTACATCCATGAAGAATCCCACCTTTAAAAAGGGTTGATGTCTATTATAGTGTTAAGAGGATGCTCTGGTCAAAATCGTCAAAAACGCCTCTTACGGACAGATCCTGGGAGAGACGTTTTGATGTATAGCTATTATCATGTGAACCGAAATATTAACATTTAATAATGAGATCAGAATACAGGAACCTTAGAAGTTAACTGAACACGTTCACGCTTATGAGCGGATTCCAAACAAGCTTCAATAACCCGAATATTGTTGACTGCATCTTCCGGAGCAAAGGGAAGCGGCTTACCATCCAGAATGGCGTCAGCAATAGCTTCCGCCTGAAGCACAAACGAATTAGAGACGGAAACTCTTTCTTCTCTGGTTACATGGTCTGTATGAATAATGATTTGCGGAGGAATATCACTGTTTTCCCAGCCAAATACTTTGGGAAGTTCTATTCTTCCTTTCGTACCGAGTATTTCGAATTCCGCTCTCGCACAAGCCCACATCCCACAATCGAAAGTGAGTGCCACCTTATTAGGAAATTCGATAAGACCCGATGCCATCATATCTACATCATCATGTTCTGGTGAAAACAACGCATGCACAGTGACTGCTTCGGGTTCAGTTTCTAGAAACATGCGAGCAGCAGAAATGGGATAGACGCCTACGTCATAGAGAGAACCTCCACCCATATTTTTTTGAAAACGGACATTGTCCTTATCCTCACAATTGTTATACGTAAAATTCGCATGAATAGCGCGGACTTCGCCGATCTCTCCGCTTTCAATAATCTCCTTCACTCGGCGGTGCTTAGGATGATATCGATACATGAACGCTTCCGCAAAGACTACATTTTCTTCCCTGCACACTTCAATCATTTGAGAAACCTGTTTCTCATTGAGCGCAGCTGGCTTCTCACATAATACGTGTTTGCCGGCTCTTGCGGCACGGATCGTCCATTCCATATGCAAATGATTCGGCATGGGAATGTAAACAGCATCGATCTCTTCATCTGCCAGTAGTGCATCATAGCTCCCGTAAGCTTTAGGAATATTTAGTTCCGCTGCAACTTCCGCAGCTCGGCTCTCATCACGACTTGCAATTGCTATAACCTGACCACGTTCTGATTGCTGTATAGCAGGAATCACTGCAGTTCTACCGATCTTTGCAGTACTCAGGATCCCCCATCGAATCTGCTTACTCATACGCTATTCTCCCTTTCTGTTTCAGATGAACTTTGAAATACGAATCCACTGTTTACCACTCGTTATACAAAGCTAAAAGTTATCTCGCTCTGCTTTGTTTAACATGCCGAGACAGCGATCCAAATCTGTTTTCACTTGCTTTTTATATAAATTCGCCTTTTCTTCTCCATCATCAGTAAAGTGATACAATACGATTTCTTGAAAATCAACACGAGGGTCGTTTCCCTTTAACCGCTTTGTTCGATAGAACACGCCTTCCTGAACTAGTTCATGTAAGGCGCGATAAACTTCACTTTGAGGCGGGACATAACCAAACCCTTTGAATTCATCCTTCATGGCCTCCAGCATTTCGTAGCCGTAACCTCTATGTTGCTCTACCATCGTAATTAAATAGAGTTTGATAAATGCTCGCTGGGATATCATAAAAGCCAAATGATGTCCTCCTCTCATAACAATCAAATAACCATCTTTGTTCCATTATAAACCTCTTTTTATGTCTTGACATCCTTCTATTTTTTCAAATAGCTATTTTGTGACAGAAAATATCACATCGTAATAAAGGAAATATAACGTGGGGATGAATAAAAAAAGGAAATAAGGATCTTACTTGAATTTACTATTTTGAATTTTTCATGTATTGAAATTTAGATGATTTGTTTTATTATAGATGGCCATTCTTCTTTTTTATAGTAAAATTAAGGAAATAACGAAGAATAGGACGTGTTATTTTGACCACCCGTATTTATTTCTCGGCCCCGCGTATGGCTGATATAAAACAATCGACCTTGCAAGATATGCTATCTCGCTGGAATCTCGGTACCCTATACTCATACAAACCAACGGATCACGGCATGATGAAACAAACGCTGTTTATTTATACCTCTTCTGGTAATTATGTATTCAAAGGAAATCCTCTATTTCCCGGACAGTGGAAGGAAGAGAAGTTTATAATTGATCAGCTCTCTATACATACAAATGCTCCGGTTCCTATGCCCTATCTGATGGACACAAATGAAGATCTATTTGGTTACTCGTATGCACTTATGCCTCTTCTTCCTGGAGTCCATTATCATGATTTGGATCTACATTCTTTGACTGAAGACGAGCATAGTGCGATTCTCATCCTGCTTGCTGCTACGCTTGTCGATCTCCATGGATGGGAAACAGCACTTGCAGGGGAATATGATCCGGGGACAGATCGAATCCAGCCTTTTGATAACAGTTATTATCATTTTCTAGAGCACCAGATTATGTACTGGCTTGAAGACGCACGAAAATATGCTCCAATTAAGGAAACAGACGTAACTTGGGTGCGTGAGCAGATGATCTCGGCTGAAGCTGCATTTCGTCATTTAAATACTTATTCGTTTGTAATGGGAGATTACAAGTCAGAAAATATTTTGCTACAACAACACACCGATAAATGGAAAGTAAGTGGTGTTTTTGATTTTACAACAGCTTATTTTGGTGACCCCCTTGCAGATGTAGTAAAATTCACGAATCAACTTCTATGGAAAGGACAACAGAAAGAGGCTGCTCTATTCCTCACCTCTTACCTACAACGAAATGACAGATCCTTTTCCCGCAATGATGTCTCATCACGACTTACCATTCATTTCTTGTACAGTCTCATTCTTAAATGGGGTGAAGCCCACGCAACCGGACAAATAGATACTGAAGAAAAATTCACCTTTCGAGAGTTTGCTTCCCGTCACTTGGAAATGGTGCGGTCATTATACTAAAAAGAGCCTGATTGCTCGTATGATCGATGCAATCAGGTTGTTTCTCATCACTACTATGAACTTTTCATAACTTGTTCTTTTTAGATAAAGGAATATGGATCCCTACGATCCACTTTCCTACCTTGAAGAAAGCAATGAGCCGCGTCATCCCAAGTGATAGCAAGGAAGCAATCAAAAAGGTCATTAACATTTGCAAGGTGACACTCCAAGAGGAGTACAATGCTTTTTCAATCTGATAACTAAATACAAGCATAAGCGCGTGCATAAGATAAGCTCCAAATGATAAGGACCCCATGACAGCGAGTGCCCGTGAGAAGAATCCTTTAGGTAGCAGCATAGCAGCCAAATAACAAACAAACAGGGATATAACGAGATAGAGCGCCATATCTGGTCGAAGTAAGGAGACTCGATTAAAATTGATTTTCAGCCCCTCCGGAGTAAGAAAGAGACTCGAAAGTTCGTAAACGTAATATCCGGAAAACAAAATAAATAAGGGAATCATCACCATTCTTGATTTCCAGACGATGGACTGCCACAAATTTGGATATAATCCGGCTGCAGCACCAAGCAAAAAGTAAAAGAAAAAAAATAGAACATTTCGGTCTGCATACGTAGTGAACCAAGGCGTAATCCCTGGAATATTCGCGATCGCTGCCCATTCCCCAATTCTCCCGCGATAGTACATTAGAATCAGATAGACAACACCCATGATCAGCAGTAATAAGAGCAGCGTAGTTTCTTTATATTTATTCTTCAGCTTGAGAATCGCGATACGAATGAATGGAAACAGCAAATAGAGCTGCATGATCATGATGATATACCACAGGTGATAACTGCTCTTACCTGTCAGCAGTTGCAATAAACTCTTCCCTATATCAAACGAATAAAATCCTGCAGGTCCAGATGTTCTCCATATATTGAAGCAGATATAGATAACGGACCACAAAATGTAAGGAAGAAATATATCGGTTACTCTACGTTTTAAAAATGTGCGGCTGGCAAATCGGTCTTCGTAATTGTAAAACAACACCATACCTGTAATGAAAATAAAAGCAGGTACAGCAAATTTAGATAACATAAGTAATACTGACATTACGATACCATCCGTGAACGTAACCCCAGGTACATAAGCATAATGAGCGATGGAATGTTGGAGAACAACAGCCATAAAAGCTATTCCTCGCAAAGATTCAATTGCAGTCAATCTCGGTTTATTTGGCACAAATCCTCCGTTAATGAATTTATTATTCATCTTATTATTTGAAATATTTACGAAGTCTATCATACACGAAAAACCCGAAAAAAACCTCCTGAACCAAAGGCTCAAGAGGTTAATAAAAATAATATGTTCTTAGGACAATCTCTCCTTAACGGATGGAACGATCCATATTGGTTTTGATTGCTTCTTCTTCCACTCGATCACGAGCTACACGATTGGGACCTGGTACATTGTCTGCATGTTCATAATCGTGATAACGATCTGCATTTAGAGACCGATTGTCTCGAAAAATACCATGAACTTCCGTGTCCTTCGCTCTTTGGTCTACTAGAACGAGAATATTACCCTCATCTACGTTTTTCTCATATTCTTGCGCTTCATGTTCTGGAATACCTAGCCCTACTAGACCACCAACTAACCCACCTGCTCCGGCACCTACAGCAGCACCAGTTAAAGTAGCCGCAATCGGCCCTGCTGCCAAGATCGGCCCAATCCCCGGAATAGCCAGTGCTCCAATCCCAGCGAACAATCCTGCTAAACCACCGAGCACACCACCTGTTGCCGCACCAGCGGCTACACCTTCCGGTGCTTTCGTACCTGTCTCGGATTCGATTGCTTTCATATCATCCTTACTCCGAGTAATAACCGAGATTTCATTGTTACGATACCCTCGTGCTTGCAGTTGCTCTATTGCACGTGAAGCTTCCTGTTCTGTTTCGAATACACCGACTACTTTTTTGTTATCCATCGTTATTTCCTCCTCAAGGAAAAGTAATTTGTTGTTTGTTAATTACCCGCCTCTCCAAGGACTAAACAATTAGATACATAAATATTGAAGACAAACCAGAAAAGCTATTCTATTTAGACACGTCTGCATGGAACAACATGTAAAGAAGGACGGATTATTTTTTTTGCTTTACACGACTTGTCGCTTCCGCTTCTAATGGCTGTTCAGGCCAGTAATGTTTAGGATATCTTCCTTTCAAATCTTTTTTCACCTCATAATAACCTTCCCGCCAAAAGCTTGCGAGGTCAGATGTGACTTGTACAGGTCTTTGCGCAGGAGATAGTAGATGAATTGTTAAAGGAATACGACCTTGTCCCAAACGCGGGCTGTCCATGAGACCAAACATTTCCTGCAGCCTGACCGCAATATAAGGACCACCTTGACCATCATATTTGATTGGAATTTTGGAGCCGCTAGGGACGGTAAAATGGGTCGGGGCTTCCCGCTCCAGTATTTGGCGGTCTTCCCACGACAGACTATCTAATATAACGGATGTAATCGAGATGTTCTGTAGACCCGCTGCTGAACGTACGCCAACTAGATAAGGTGGGAGTTTATCCAGTAAGTATTCTAGAAGATAGGGATCTGACATATCCGGCCAAGCAGGATCTGCTTCATGCAGAAATTGCATTCGCTCCAAAAGCTGACGAGTAGATTTACCGATTGAAAGTAATGATACTCCTTCCGTCCGGATCCCCCCAAGCAAAGCTTGCAAAACCTCTTCCTCAGGCGGATCAGGGTAAACCATTTCTTTCAGGATAATGGCTCCTCGTCTCTGTCTTCTCACTGCTCGTACACTTCGTGTATTCTGATCCCAATAGACGTCTTCTTCGATCACGATCAGTTCTTTCAGAAAAGAGTACATGTATTCAAGCTTGATCGGAGCACAAGTCCGAATCACCCCATCCGCACCTTGGTCGTCTGCTTCAGCAACGACAAGATAAGGAGCATCCAGGTCGCGCGCGTTCGAAGCGATCCGAACTCCACGGCCGCTAGCAAGCAGATAGCGGCCGTCTTCTCTCCTTTGCCCGATCCGGTCCGGATAGGCAAAGGCTAGCAGCAAGCCACAGCTGTCTTGTGGAGGTAGAGTCTCGCTATCGATCTTGCGAGACTCTACCTCACTGTACAGCTGGCGGCTCTCTTGCATGAGGCGGCGAAGCAGCGCCTCATCACGGGAAGCTGCCGAGGCAAAGCCGGCAGCTGAAACCGCCCGCAGATACTCGAGCTGCGGGCGAAGATCCCATCCCGCCGCTGCATCTTGCAGGCGGGGTGATCCTTGCTGCAATAGCGCGCCAAGTAGGCTGGCATCTCTGGCCAGCCCGAGCTCCGCTGCTTGCAGCAGCATGTGCCCAATGCGGGGATGTGTCCCCATCCCCGCGATATGCTTGCCGCGGCTCGTTACTTGGCCGCGGCCTGTGAGGCAGCCCAGCTGCTGAAGCAGCGCACTTGCTGCCTCATAGGGTCCGGCTGGCGGGACATCTAGCCAGCGGAGCTCTTCAGGGTGTTGCACGCCCCAGACTGCAAGTTCAAGTGCAACGGGTGCAAGATCGGCTGTCAGCACTTCTGGCCGGTTTTTATCGGGTCTGGCATCTTGTTCCAAGCGACTCCATAAACGGTAGCAGATACCTGCTGACGTCCTTCCTGCCCGTCCTTTTCGCTGTTCTGCAGAAGCTTTAGAGATCGGAATCGTCACCAAGCGGCTCATTCCTGATCGGGAGGAAAACATGGAATCTCTTCTTAACCCACTATCGACCACTGCACCAATACCATCAATGGTTAAGCTGGATTCCGCTATCGTTGTAGCTAGAACGACTTTTCGGTTCATAGCTCCAGAAGATGAGATCGCTTGATCCTGTTCTATTTGAGATAAAGCTCCGTAAAGCGGGTATACCTTTACCTCTGATCCCCATTTTTTATCATCCAGCATCCTCTTCACCCGGTGAATTTCTTTTGCACCAGGTAAGAAAGCCAAAACATCCCCTTCTTGCTGATCTAATGCCATTTGAATAACATCTGCCATGTGAGATTCCATATCCATGATTCGAGGTTTCGGGACATATTTCGTTTCCACTGGAAATGTTCTTCCTTCACAAGTAATCAAGTCAGTATCCCCCAGCAGAGAAGCGACAGGCTCGGCTTCTAGTGTCGCTGACATGACCAAAATTCGTAAATCTTCACGGAGTACAGATTGGCTTTCGAGGGCTAATGCAAGAGCTAGATCACCCTGCAGATTGCGTTCATGAAACTCATCGAAAATGAGAAGCCCAGCCCCCTCCAGTGCCTGATCCGTTTGAAGCATTCGTGTCAAAATCCCTTCAGTCACTACTTCTATTCGGGTAGCACTACTAACTTTACTATCCATCCTGACCCGATAACCTACGGTTTTTCCCACTGGCTCACCTAAACTTTGGGCCATCCTCGTTGCAGCATTTTTGGCAGCTAGTCTTCTAGGTTCAAGCATTATTATTTTTTGATCTTTCATCCACTCTTCTTCTAGAAGAGATAAAGGAACGACCGTGGTCTTCCCGGCGCCTGGTTCTGCAATAAGAACGGCAGATGTGTGATCTATAAATGTGCTTTTAAGCTTTGGAATGACTTTAAATATAGGGAGTTCATTATTAGATTCTTTAAAATGTATTGGCATTTCTGGTCTCTTTTCTCCATGATGATATATTGTTAATCAGTCTTCCAATCTTGCGCGGATTTGTGATTCATACTGGGCTAAAGCAGGATTCTGATAAATCCCTCGCTGTTCCAATAGTAACCGGACCCGTAATTGTTGTTCTGTCAGTCTCTTTTTCAGTTCATGCAGCTCCGTATTATTCGTACAAGCAGCAATTAACTGCTGGATTTGGATTGTATCCTGCTGTACGAGTAGCTCTTCGGGTAAAACACCTGCATTTTTCAGTATTTTATACGAGGCTCTCAGTTCTTCCGGTACATGAGACAAATCTTCCAGCTCCAATGGTTTCCCCATACCAGGCAGATTATCAAGATCTCCCCGTTCCATGGCTTCCGCTATTTTCTGTTCTGCGAGTCGTTCTACCCATCCCACCTGCTCAGCCCTCCTTCATCCATACGCTAGTGTCAATGTATATAAAATAGCGAAAAAAACCGCCTCCCGCAAGGGAAACGGTTTTCTATTCAATTAAAAGTTTGCATCAGCTACTAGGGAGTATCCTATGTTTCTGCTAATTCCTAAGCAATCCTAGCTTCGAATATCCCTCTTCTACCTTCTTATAGGTTCACACTAACTCAAAAGAGATTCAGCCCCATCAATCACAATTTGAGCTCCCGTAATGTGCTGTGCTGCATCAGAAGCCAAAAAAGCGACCAATTCTGCTACTTGTTCCGGTTTTCCAGGTCCATCGGATAAAGGTATTCTTCCTTCTGGAAATTCCATCTTTATAGAAACTTCGCTAAGCTCATCTGATTTTTCTGTACTTTGATCAATATTGGTTGAAATTGCACCCGGACAAATAACGTTCACCCGGATTTTGAACTTAGCAAGCTCAAGCGCAGCCATTTTAGCAAAAGCAACTTGTCCTGCCTTGGATGTACTGTACGCCGACATTCCTATATTAGAAAAAGTATAGTTACCATTAATGGAACTGGTAATGATAATACTTCCTCCATTTCTTTTCTTCATATGAGGTAATGCAAATTTCACCGTAAAAAAAGTGCCCCCTAAATTCGTAGTCATCGTGTTATGCCAATCCTCAACGTCAATATCCTCTATGGGAGCAACTACACCATTAATACCTGCATTTGCAAAAATGATATCTATTCCGCCAAACTCAGCCACCGTATCTTTTACTGCTTTTTCTACCCGCTTAGGGTCGGATATGTCCACATCATAAGAGACTACTTTTCCCGTGTTTAATCTCTTAATTTGTTGTTCTGTTTCGTCCGTTCGATGATCTATTAGGTCAAATAAAGCTACATTGGCCCCTTCTTTTGCCAGCTTCAACGCTGCTGCTTTCCCGATTCCGGAACCCGCTCCCGTTACAATAGCCGTTTTTCCTACAAAACGTAATCCTGCTTCCGAAGATGCTGACATAAAAAATTCGCTCCTTTTAAAGTCTGTCCAGAGAAATTTGGAAATTCTCTTAGACAGCCTGCCCAAAGGAGCGAATATTTAACAAAGATTTATGATTTCCAGTTCAATTCAATAAAAGCAGCGTCATCTTCGAGCCCGCCTGTATGAGGTGCATCCATCAGTACCTGTATTTCCTCATCGGGTAGATGAATACCAATGGGATCAAGTTCTCCCATCCCGTCCGTGTATAACCGAAGGACAAGATCCTCTCCTGAAGAAAAAGTCTGTTCACACACATGAGGACTTCCCCCTACGGGACCTTCGGCCGTAGACCACCGCTCAGCCGTAGCCCTAGTCTTTTCAAAAGAGAGATCTATTTCTGTCCCGTTACGGAACAGTCGAATTCTAGAGTCCCCTTGCCAAGCAAGTTGCAGCGTGCTTCTTTTTTTACCTGCTAACTTAATTTTACCGCAGATGTACATGGACTGGCTTCCTTGTTTCTTCTTGGTTTCCAGAACTTCCCGAAGTAATATAGGCATGTTAGCGTTCTGACTTCCTTCGTAATTGCTAAGTTCCCTAGAAGCAGGAATGGTAAGACTCATCAGAAATTGATACAACAAAGAGGAGGACCAGTCTTTGGTTTCGTTCATCCAGGCAAATAAAGCCTCTCCGAGATATTTTGCTGCAAAATCTCCGTGATAACTCATAGACACTCCGTCACAAAGCACAAAGGTGCACACATCTCCCTCAATATGAATCGCGGCAAAATCCTGTCCTCTATCTCCATACGATGCCGACTCGGATGACAAGCCATATCCGTATCGACAGAACCATTGCCCCTTATACGTAGATAAAGGTTGGTTTGTATGCTGGGAACTGACATAATGGAAAGTTTCTTCGGAAGAGAGGGATTTCCCTCGATCTGGTACCGATGCTCGCAAAGACTTCAATCTCGTCCCCTCCTTACCTTACCGGCGTAGCCGCCGACATTTGGAATCCTATAGACACTAGTTCTGCACAAGAGCCTGGCAGCATCATTAGTGAACCAGGTGACAACAAATAATCTGCCTCTATCAGCATTTCCCGATAACTTTCGGGAAGAACCGAAGACATATTGCGAAGTTTCTCCCCATGTTCATCTTTCAGCTCTGTATCTTCAAGAATTCCACCCCATCTTCGTGGCTCGGTGATGGGTGTATCCAGTAGATGATCGGATATAAATATATTCTCTATGAGTACATTCCCGTCTGGTACACTCATATCCATAATGCGTCTCGCAATTGGCTCCGGATCCTCGCCCGTGGCAACGCCGTCTGTCATATGACAGATCAGAGGTGCTGGACAGTCTTGCATGTGTGGAAGCTCACTCTGCAATATTTTTTCTGCCTGAAGAAATGCTTTAGCTGAGTCAGAAAAACGCATAGGTGTTAGATCCGGGATAGAACCAATCGCAGCAATCTCATCGATTCCTTTTACACCGCCAAGTAAATCATACACATCATCACTATAAGCAAGAATCGCAATTCGATATCTTGGAGTAAGTCTATTTCCCTTCGTCGAACGAAAAACCATTTGACGAATGGCCAGAGATAAAGCATCGTACACGATATCCATCCGTCTACGGTTATCCATCATCATATTCATGGATGCACTAATATCAATTAAATAAATGATCAGCGCAGGAGTACGCTGCGACGCTTGTATCGTATAATTCATTTGTTCCTTCTCCTCTGAAAAATAAATAAAAATGTTATTGATCAAATATCAGGTAGCCGGTAACTTCGATTACTAATAAATTTCTTGATATGTTTTACTCGTTCCGAAATTTTACCCACTCCACTGTAGTAGCTGGCATCCTTTTCATAGCGATCCATAAAAGCTCTCGCATGAGTTCTTGCACTCTCAATTTTACGTCCTTGCTGGGCATTGTAAGCCAGATTATAGGAAGCAATGAGTTGAACTACGTTCTCTGCACGTTTTTTCTTTAGTGCTGCCGCTTCTTCTTTTGCCTTTTTCTCAGCAGCAGCTTTTTGAGCTGCTTTCTGAGCGGCTGCTTTCTGAGCGGCTGCCTTTTGGGCTGCTAATTTCTGTTCAGCTGCTTTTTGGGCCGCTAGTTTCGCGGCTGCTTCTTTTTGCTTTTTAGATTCTTCCGCTTGTTTCGCTTTTTTAGCTTGTTGTTCTGCTACATATTTTTCATACTTGGCTTGTTTCTCGTACTTCTCTTGCAGTTCTGCTTTTTCGGCCGCTTCTTTTTGAGCTGCTACCTTGGCAAGATAAGCTTCATATTTCGCTTGTTTCTCATACTTCTCCTGTAAGGCAGCCTTCTCTTTTTGCGCCGTTAGTTTCGCTGCTACTTCATCTGCATTCTTTTTGGCGAGCGCTTCGGCTTCCTGCTTCTTTTTTTCTTCTGCGAGCTTTGCTGCCTCTTGCGCCTGCTGTGCTTCTGCCTGTTTCTTCATTTCTTCCTGCTCTTTGAGCTGCTGCGCCTCTTGCTGGGCCAAAGCTTGCTTCGTCTCTGCTCGATCTGCAAGCGTATGCATACCAGGAATAGCGATAGCCCCAACCACAGCTACAGCCGCCGCCGCAATTAGAATCTTTCGATTACGAAGAAAGAATAACGGGGCTTTCGGTGTTTGGCTCTCTTCCTTTTGAAGTTGATCACGTTCTAGCTGCTTTATAGCCGCTGATATTTCAACAAATACTGCGCTGCCTGATTGTGTGTTAGGCAGGACAGATTGGTACTTTTCCATTGCTAGAACATACTCACCTTGATTTTCGAGAACTCTCGCATCCTTGATTGCCTGTTGTATTTCCTGCTCAGTCCAAATCCTGTTTGTGACAGTATCATGGGCAAGAGGTACTACAGCTGTATCAAATTCACTGTTCTTCTGCTGCATATCCTTAGAAGGAAGTTCATTCTTGCCTTCATCACTATATATAAATCCTGTTGGAACATGTTCTTTTTCAGAAGAGTTCTTAAGACTTTCATCCAAGTCTGCTACTTCCGGTTGCAGTTCAATGGTCGATATGGCGATCAGCCATTCTCCAAAAGTAGGACAACTACTAAGATCTTGACTATTCCATGCTCTACTGAATAATTCTGAAATTTTGCGACCATATCTTCGTTCCAAAAATTGTAGCAGCTTTATATATCTGTCGCAGCTCGTTTGGAGTTCACGCTGATCAAAATAACTTTCTCCGTAAGTCCTTTGAACGATATCCTGATCACTGTAACCAAGCATCTCAGCTAGAATAACAGCCCCTGCAAAACGATCAGCATAACTGCTCCATAACCCGCTATTTACGATACGATGCGCCGCATATCCTGCTGAGCCTGCAAGCAAGGCATCCGGTCTATCCATTTTGGGACTATATATTTGCTCCACATCAACCAATTCCACTGCTGAAGAGCCTTCAGGCTGTTCAACTTCGGAAAAAAACGGAATAAGCACATTGGGCGCCGATAAATCACAATGTGCAATCCCTCTTTGCTCCATCGCTGATCCAATCCCCGCAAATGAAGCTGCAAGTGTCAGACTTTCACTAGGAGTCAAAAGTTTCTTGTCACATATGATATCAAACCAGGTAATCCCACTGATCCATGGCATAAGCACTGAGTATAGTAAATCCCCATGCTCACTAATTAATTTTCCGTTTCTTTCAGGAGTGAGCACGTCACGATTACAAACCTGCAAGCCTGACACTTCACTGTACTTTTCCATCTGTTCAGATTGATAGACCATGGCTGGAACACGGAACTTTGGAAAAAACACTTTTAACGCTTTAGATTCGTATTCATTACCATCGGCAGGTATTAATTTATAGACTGTACCTTGCCTTCCCGTCTGTGCATATGCGATGCCCGGGGCAGCCGGATGTTGACCCACCAGGTAAGTGATACCATTAATATGGATCTGATCCCCGGGATTGGGTTGAAAAGACATGAACATCCCTCTCTTTTTCGTTATCGATGCAAGAAAACCGGAAGTTATGTAAACTTCCGGTTTCTAGGTTGGAGAAAACTTCGGTTTTAATTAAGTAAGTATAAGTACATTAAATCTAATCCACACGCAAATTAGCGAGATTGGTCAACAGAACGGAATTTCTGAGCAATAGCATTAAGCTCTGTGCTAATGCTGTTCAATGTTTGAACAAAACTTTGCATTTGCTTGCTTGCTTCTTGAAACTCGGTGAAGAAGCGTTGTTTCGTCATCCCTTCCCATTGACCTTCCATACTGTTAATGGATTGAGTCAAGCTGGAAACGATTTGTTGACTTTGCTCACCACTTTGCTTGAATTGATTAGCTACTTGATCCACTTGTTCTGGGGATATGAGAATACGTCCTGACATAAAATGATCTTCCTCCTTCATTTTCACCAAATATTAGTTAATTTCTAATAAAATTGTACCAAAATGACTTTAGTCCTGTCTAAAGTCATTGGTCCTAATTGTAAATAAACCCAATTTGGTAAGAATGAAACTTCTGCAAACAATGAGTTTATAAAGGATTACCATAAATATTAGCATTGACTAATTTACCATTTTTTTCGCAATCGAGAATCTAATAAGGAAGTTGTGTTCTTTGCTTAACCCGCCTTTTCTCCTATAGCTGGGTCCTTGAAACTCCATCCTCTCGGATTTGTTTCAGAAGCTTGAAGGAGTACTCCTATCCCATTTCTATCTTCTGTGCTGTTAAAAGACTGATGAATGGCCATGACAGCGGACCTAGGATTAGACACGGCAAAAGATGTTAATTCATTATTTCTTAGAGAAGTGATCTGCTCAGATTGGAGCATGCGCATGGGTGAGACGTTAGAATAATCAACATAAGTTAAAATCGTATGATAATCCTCGTCTGCACGAGCAAAATCTTCCGCCTTACGCGACAATTCGGAGCTAAATCTCTCAAGCTCTGATTCGATAAATGCAGCAAGCTGCTTTGATCTCATCCACTCATACACAATTCCTTCATGAACAGCCGTGTCTCCCTCGATTGAACTGAGAGCTCTTTCCAAAACAACAATAGTTTGCTGAATTTGCTCCGCCGCGAGCTTTAATTGACTGCTAAGCGTTCGAAGCACATTCGGTTCCACACGAATGCGCATAATGCATCACCTTTCTTCATGATCTACAGGCTGATTCAGCCAATCGAGAAGCATATCTTTAAATTGTTCTTTTGTTGCTGGAGAAGCAACAAGCCAGTCCCCTTTTCCAACCGTACTCATGCGCAGCAACCAGTTCGCTGAAGCATCGGATATAAAAGCAGCGGACTGAGATTCCCACTCATGTCCATTCCAGACAAGCAACTGGAATTCCCCTTCAGACTGCTGTTCTACGATTGTTTTCGCGAGAGCATCAGCTCCCTGACTGTCATGACAGTCTTCAGCGAGAGCCTTACTCAAGGTCCCCCATTCCTGATGTTGTTTCATATTCTCATAGAACTTTTTCTTCGAGAACATTAACGCTGGAATATTTTCGCTTATATTTTCTGAACTCCAGTTAATTCTATTAACAACATTCTCACATGCCTGTTCTACATTACCAAGATCCGATAATTGGTAGGTTATCGGCTCTTCTTGTGTTCGGATCACTTCCACTACGCGTTCATTCGTGCAGTGCAGGTATCCTTCATAACTACTACCCTTTTCTTCCAATTGAAAACGGAATGCTCTTGAGGATAATCCTGCAATGGCTACTCTAGAAAATACGGTTGGTGTCATCGTGATATCACTGGAGCCTTCATCTTGAATCAAATATCCTTTTTGCAGCAATGTTTCCTTAACCTTGTCCCATTCCTTAACAATATCTTCTGTCAAATATCCTACAAAGGGATCATCAATACCAAGCAATCGATCAGATCCTAAGATTCCGGCCAGAAAAAACAGCTCTGTTCGTTCCAGTGTTACTACCTTCTGTTTGGAATGATGAACCGTCAACATTATGAGCCACCTCCCTTCAAACTACAACATGCCATCGGTCACGAATTTTTTTAATCCATTCCGCACATTCTTTAGTGTTATTCCATGGCAGCGCAGCTTTAATCCTAGAAAATCTTCTTTTTACATAGTACCCTTGCCCTGGTGGAAGGACTTTCAGACCATTCGTTCCCGCACTCGATTCTGAATATGGTATACGGAAGGAGGATAGATCGTTCGGGTCAAGGGTCCCGAACAGTAATCCACTTTGTGATGCTTTCACATCTGTTACCCAATCAGCTCCAAAAGTAGGGAAATCTGCTGCCACTCCAGCAAGTACTACATGAACTCCCCGATCTCTCCCCTGCCTTACAATCGCACCTAGCTGGTCTTTCATCGTAAAATCATTCATCTGTTTGGCCAAAGTATCGGCATCATCAATAAATAATACGATTTCAGGACCACAGGCTTCAGATGAAAGCTTCATTACCCGCTCGTATACCTCTTGGATAAGGGGCGCAAGTTCCTCTTCACGGGCTGCATGTCTACAAACATGTGGCAGTTCTTTTAATTGGCCCAATCCATGCTCGCCATATCGCGTATCAATGGTATACATATTTAACTGATCCGGTGAATGATGATAAGCAAGAGATAACATCCAGGTCATTAAAAAGCTCGATTTTCCGCCCTCCAGTGGACTGGCCACCATAAAGTGAGGGCCTTCACGCAGACTAATATGGAACACTTCAAGATCATCTGTCATAAGTCCCACCGGTACTTTAAAGATGGTGGTTTCCTCCTGTGACCTCGCCTGAACAGGAAGAAGTTCCGAAAGTGTCACTACTTCTGGTAAAGGTTCGATTTGCGGTACTTCCGTACCGAAATACTCATTTTTGATCGTTTGAACAAGTACCTTCAATTGTTCGGCTCGCTCAGACTCTTCCCTACCCGATACAGGAAGGGCAACTTGGAATTCAAGCGGAGGGATCTGGCCTTTAATGAGCGCTCTACCTGGCGGATAGCCATTGGGAACTCGCGCTGGCCTACCCACTGCATAATAGTAATCACTCGGATCAGCCATTTCAAATGAAATAGCATTAGAAATATTACTTCTTACTTTTTCAAATATGTCTGTAATCCGATTCGCCGTAATTATGAACGTAATGCCTAGGCTGGTTCCTTCTCTCAGAAGAACTTCAAGCTGTTCGTTCTCATCTGGGTAAGAATTACGGAATGACAAATATCCATCTATCACGACTACGATTTGAGGAATCTGTTGTCCTGTTCCTCTACGATATGCAGAAATGGTCTTGACGCCTGCCTCGGAGATGAATTCTCGCCTTTGCACAAACACTTTAGACAAATAGCGGAATAAGCGTTTAATCCGGTCATCATCCTCTGCGGTCATTACACCGCCAATCTGAGGCAGATTGTTGAATTCTCTCATCATACGGCCCATATCAATGATATATCCGTGCCAAAGGCTACGGTTGTTCTGGGCTAGTGACATCAGAATGGTTTGAACAAACGTCGTTTTACCAAGTCCCGGCATTCCGTAAACTGCATAGTGTCCAGAGCTTAGTGAAATCTGCAAAGGTACCTGCCTTTGATTGGGTAGATCATCTAGTAATCCTACGACAGGTTCCCAAGACATCACTTCCCCCGGTTCATGACTGGTTTTAGCAACTTGGGAAGAAACAAAATCCAAATCAACAGCTTCTGGTAATGGTGGCAGCCAAGGTCCTTGTAAACGCTCGATCCCATTTTGCTCAGCAATTTCAGCTATATAATCAATAAATACTTGCAACTGTTTGGAAGAACCCTCTGATTTCATCATAGTCACGCGCTCACCAGTAAGCAAAGGTTCACGTTTGCCGTTAAGCCGCACCTCCATCAGCGGAAGGGAAGAGGCACTGTCATCCGTGTTCGATGTATAAGGTGCCCCGCTCCAAGCGAACTGCATTTCTTCAAATACTTCATCACTTCCAACCTGAAAATATCCTCGCCCTGGCTTTGTAATCCAAGCTGCGTTCGGTATTTTAATCATATCCCGACTATCGCCTTCGCTTTGTACCCTTAAACAAATACGAAATCTTGAGTTACTCCAGATTTTATCATCAACGACCCCAGCTGGTTTCTGCGTTGCCAGAATGAGATGAACCCCCAGCGTCCTGCCGATCGCGGCAATGCTGATCAGTTCATCCATAAATTCCGGTTGTTCTCTTTTGAGCTGAGCAAACTCATCAATAATAATGACAAGATGAGGGAGCGGTGCGGCATGATGGGAATCAAGCCATTTATAATACTCATCAATATGTTGCAGATTTCCTGCATCATTCAGAAGTTTTTGTCTTCTAACGAGCTCCGCACGCAGTGAAATTTTAGCTCTCTCCATCAAAGATTGATCGAGATTCGTTATCGTACCTACCACATGAGGGAGTTTATTAAACGTGTTCGACATGCCTCCACCTTTATAATCAATTAGCATGAATGCAAGATCATGTGGATGAAACTCAGAAGCAAGAGAAGCAACAATTGATTGAATAACCTCACTTTTTCCTGAACCGGTTGTACCCGCAATAAGGCCATGAGGACCATGCCCTTGTCGTTCTATTTTGTCATGGAGATTAATGAATACACGTTTCCCACCTGCACGAACTCCCATCGGCACGGGAAGCGTATTGGGATGCCTGTTGCTTGACCATCTAGATGCTACATCCAGTTGCTCGACTCTTGATACCTCCATCATATCAAACAAAGGAAGCAGCGGCGGTATATCCGAAGCTGAAGAACGTTTCAAGCGAAGAGGTGCCAAATGTCTTGCACTGATTTCCGCTTCTTCCTTACTCATTCGATCGGGAACAAATGATTGATGTATCACATCCGCTTGCTCCGTCTTTTTAGAATAACTTCCTTCTTTTTTACCGGCTTCGACAACTAACTGACAATGCATAGGAAGATGTTCTTTACGTGAAGCAAGAATGATTGTACATGTCGTAATTGCCTCTGCATCTTCTAGAATAAGTGGAAGTAAAGGTTCCTCTTCAATAATGTCTCTTTCCGATAACAAAACTACGTAGCACGGAAGATCTGGGCTTTTCTTTCCCCGTTCCTTTCGAGTCATTTTACGACGATGCAGTGATGTATACAGATTATCTGCCAACTGGTGAACCCCATTGTGACGATCCGCCATATATCTCAGATCACGTTCATCATCCCAAAAATGAGGCAACCAGCGCATCCATTCCCATTCATCTGCCTCTTTATCTTCATAAAAAGCAGCAAGTTTCATTTCATCCGGTGAATGACGTGTCGTTAGTTGAGTAACGAGAACTCGTAACATGGACAGAACATCTTCCCGTTCACCAACGATTCCGACTACTTTGGATTCATAAATTGGAAGAACTATGGAAGCTTCTTTCACCATACGAAAATCTTCCGCAAGTTCATGAGCCGCTTCAATCAGTGGTTCTTTCTCATATCCGTCCTGCCTAGGAGGAACAACCGTAATACGAAACGGTACTTCTCCAAGTCCTGCACGAACTTGTAAGAAGTCAATATCATCGGGGGAACGTTCCCACAAAGAACTATGTCTGTTTTTCACAATCTGACAGCATACATCAGGATCTCCATGAATTTCATGCATCACCTGTACCTGCCGCTGCGCTTCAAGTGTCAGCTCATCCCGATGTTTCTGAAGCTCTGACCGATACATCTGATCTCTCTCTTCGATCTTCCGCTTGTAGTCCTTCTTGTTGCTTAAGTAAACAAAAAAAGGAATGGTATAGGTCATCAGCATCATCGACATCATGACCATCTGGATCGTCATGAAACTACTGTTACCGAGTTTTCCAGACCTGCTTAAATAGAAATACAAACTAACCGTAACGGCAGTCATTACGATAGGTATTATAATAGAAATAAGAGAAAATGTTGGTTTGTTCGGTTCAACGGGAGGTCGCAAAATCTCTACCGTTTCTTTCTTGAGCACTTCCTTCATTCGGGGGGAACGCTGATATAGAATATTCATTTAAGTTCCTCCTCTAGGCTATGTAAGAGATCCTGATTGAAATAAAAGACGTTTACCGATCACAGGAGCTTCTTTTTCTGTCGTAGAGAACGTTTTTTGTAATCTGACATAACTTCCTTCTCGGAGTCCTGTTTCGGAAAGCTGTTTCGTATCCGGAAGCACAAACCAATGAGCTCCAGGAAATTTTGCTTCTACTATATATTGAACATGATCTTGTGGCGGCTCATTAAATAATCGAACAGCAAGTACAGATTTGAAATACTGAATTGTGCTCTCATCTGGAACTTCAAGATCAAACCACTCACTTCCCTGCCTGCCTTGAACTACTGTGAGAATCATCCCATTCACACCCTTTTTGGCTATGTCCATCGTCCTAAACAATATTTCACATATTTTGACGAATAAGCTTATCCCTTAATCTATCATATTTTCTTACAGAAGATACTTATTTGCAATGTTAAGAATTCATTTTTAAAGCTAATTACCTAGTTTCATAAGTCAAAACTGTTACTATAGACTTACTTATTTTTAAATCAATCTATTAGAGTTGATCTCGTTCGACAATAAAACCTTTATTTTTCACTCTTCAAATAAAAAGCGAGATAACCTGTTGTTCACAACCTAATTGTGAACACTTTGCAAACGTTACTGTTCTTTATGTTTATATAAGCTAATTTTAAGGTAATTTTAAGCAACGGAATATATGATTAGCAATATGAAATAGCTCTAGTAATCTAGTTGAGGTGATTTCAATGAGAACATTAATTTTTTTCCAAGACAAAAGAATCCCAGTTTATTTTAACCCAGAAAACAAACAACCTGTCCAAAAGACTCTAAAACTACTTAGCAGTGCTTTGGAAACAAAGATTAATCACGGCAAACGTGCATTGCAGAAATGTTTAAATACGCTAATTAGTATCGAAATTATTGGAAGTGAAGCTATTTTGCACAGCATCAGCGAGAATGACACATTGGCACTATCCCTTTATTAAGGGATGGTGTTTTTGTTTTGTAACAAAACATAAAGATCCTCGCTCAAAAAAAAGAAGACTTCTACCCTCAGAAGCCCTCTTTTACACCTATGTTTTTAAGACACATATCCAAATGTAAAAACGGATTTGCGCCGAGTCATTAGCTCCTCCGTTCGCTCCGCCATCTCGATTCGGATCATAAACAGTTCTAACAGATGTTCTTTTGTATGTTCTTCTTGGCAACTATTTAATTTCCTAATAATAAAACGGTCAATGGAGTTGGACATACGTGACAGCCTCCTTTTTCATTTGGCGTTCCCAAGTGACTGTAAAAATACGCATTGTTCCGGCACTTTCCATTAACCATTTATTTACATATTTGAAACAGGTTTTTGTTGTTTACTTAAAAAAATGAGGAGGAAATTGATTAGCAATTACCAAGCTTCTCGAAGTTTACGTAGAACCACAATTTGTCCTATATGGTAAGCATCGTGCTGAGTCCATAAAGGTAAATATTCATGAACATACTTGTCATCCATCGTTTGATTTTTCCTTTGTTTCTCTAATTCTTTACGAATCCCCTTATATATTTCAAAGCTTTGCTCACAACAATTTTGAAATCCTATATCGTCAGTCGGATCTCCTGGTGCTCCGAAAGTCGCTTCATTCGTCATATCATTATTAGGAAGAGCTTCTCCCTTTAATGTACTTAGTACTCTGTTATTGTAATAGTTCATATGCCGCAGTGTCTGCCATATCGTATTCACACTCCCGCCTGGCTGCCATGAAGCAAGTTCTGCATTCACCCCGTCTAATACTTTCATAAGTGTCGCATACCAATCTTCCTTGGATTCATTCTGATCGAGTTGAAGTAAAATAGAACCGATTACATTTGTAGTCATGTTTAACATCCTCTCTTTTTTTATTCTAATCCCCTATAGAAAATGGAATCCTACACTTTTAGATGAGATACGACTTCTTATTCAATTCTTCAGGGGTTACAATATAATATATCCGAATTCCATTATTTTGTAACCTCCTATTTTTATTTTAAAGGTTACAAAATAATGTGTACATCAAGAATGGAGGAACGAACATATGGATCGTCTTTGGACAGACTATGCTAATAGTAAGTGGCGTGATTGGAAAGGAGATGGTCATACAGAAGAGGAATTATTTGATGAACAGTGGCAGCATTCATTTTTGAACCGTTATTCATTTGTTCTAGAAAAGGAATTATCCTTAGATGAAATGCCCTTCATGCTCGAAGTACGGGATAACCTTATTAAATCCGCACATCATTTATTCCATCATCAGACTCTATCTGACGAGGAGATGTCTTATTATAATGAGATTTTAGGAAGAAAGCATCTTCAACCGGTACTCCGCAAACAAACCGAATCAGGTTACGAATTGAACTATAATCATCGAATCACTGGATGGAGTGATATCATCCATTCCGTTTTGCTTGATTTTGCCAAGACGCTAGCGGAAGAAGACATCGGACGTATCCGATTATGCACGAATCCTAACTGTCAGTGGATCTTTTATGATGAGACTCGCAACCGAAGACAACAATATTGTGATGATAAATTGTGCGGGAATCTTATGAAAGTTCGAAGATTTCGAGCGAGGCAAAAAGAAGATTCGCAGGATGAATAGCAAAATAAAAGCGGATAGAGTTTCGAGTGTACTGAATCTCTATCCATTTTGTAATTACCTTATATGTAATTGAACCTTACCCTTAATCAAATCTACCAAGTTGCCTGGAGTTACTTCTGTAGTAACGTATCTAGCACTGTATAACATATCTCTTGTGATGGAGTCTCATCATGGTTCGATACCACGACAACGCCTAATCGCTCTGATGGAACCATACACACATAGGCACTAATTCCATGAAATCCCCCTCCATGTTCAATAATGAGTAGATTCCCTTCCTCCCTTGTTCCCCATCCTAATCCATATCCCGTTTCACGATCAAAGTGCCAAACGGGCTCATACATTGGATTCATCATAGCTTGAGATATAAAGGGAGCTTCACTCATATACGAGGATAAATACTTCCCTAAATCATTCGCAGTTGAGTAAATGAACCCCATTGGAGCGCCTAAGGAATTAATTGGATAGGGGCACTCAAACACATCCATATCTAAGTTAGGTTTTGTTACATGATGTAAGATTTCTTGATTACTACAATAATATAGTGCAGAATTTTCATCTTTGTATATGTTCTCAGCATGTAAGGTCGTTCTTTTTAGATCTAGTTTTTTGAAAAGCACATCTTCTATATATTTGTCCCATCGTTGCCCACTAACCTTCTCATACAGATCAGCTGCGATCATATATGCGTCGGTGCAATAACTCCAGTCTGTACCTGGTGCATGAGACAAAGGAACCGATTTAAAAAACTTCGTTATATCTTCTCTGTTTTTTATCTTTTCAAGATCAGAATCCGTTACTCCGTATTGTTTCTTCACCTCATCAAACTCACGAAATTTCTTGGCGTTGGTACACAGTAAGTAACCGATTCCTATATCACCCGCAAATCCTGCGGTATGCGATAATAATTGCCTTACAGTTATCGTGTTACTTATTCTTTTCTCTGTGGTCTGAAAATAGGGCAAATATTGCACAACGGGTGCATCCAGTTCGAGCATTCCCTTTTCTACTAAATGAAGTAATGAAGCTGCTGTAAAGCTTTTTGAGATACTTTGAATGCTAATGATCGTATCTGGTGTAAAATCTCTTTCATTTTCGCCTATCCTTGCTTTACCAAATCCTTTTCCATACATCACCTGACTATCTTTCACTACGACAACCGCTCCACCAACAAGAAAATCTTGCGGACGTATAACATGATTCAGCTGTTCTTCCAGTGTCAGTCTCATTACTATTCCCATCTCCCAATTCCAATTCAAATAGAATCGCTCATGAAAATAATGATATCAAGTCCCAAGGTTCAATGGTTGGTAAAGATTAATTATTACTAAACTATGCTTGTATTTAATGAAAACAAAAAAACCGCGCTATACGCGGTTTCTATGGATGTCTCTTCCTTAATTAAATTGCAGAAGCTTTGTCCGTTTTATGAAGGTGACAGGCTACCCAGTGCCCCTTTTCAACTTCCTGCCATTCAGGCACTTCTGCTGCACAGATTTCAGTTGCAAATGGACATCTAGTTCTGAATCTGCAGCCGCTAGGTGGATTCATCGGACTTGGTAAATCCCCTTGAAGCACTTGACGTTCCCTGCTTCGTTCAAGCTTCGGATCCGGGATAGGGATCGCTGATAAAAGCGACTGTGTATAAGGGTGAAGTGGATTATCGAATAGCTCATCACTTTCTGTAAGTTCCACCATACCTCCTAAATACATAACGCCGATCCGATCACTGATATGCTTCACCATGGATAAATCATGAGCAATGAATAAGTAAGTCAAGCCGAGCTCTTGCTGAAGTTTCTTCATTAGATTGACGACCTGCGCTTGAATTGAAACATCCAGTGCCGAGATTGGCTCATCTGCAATGATAAAACGCGGATTAAGAGCAAGCGCTCTGGCAATACCAATTCTTTGACGCTGACCTCCAGAAAATTCGTGCGGAAAACGCTGGGCATGATTACGATTTAAACCGACCGTTTCCAGCAGCTCGTAAACCATTTCCTCACGTTCCTTGCGATTTTTAGCAAGTCCATGTGCATCTATGCCTTCAGCTATAATATCTGTTACGGTCATACGCTGATTCAGCGAAGCGTAAGGATCCTGAAAGATCATTTGGATACTTCTGCTTAACTTCTTCATCTCTGACTTAGACATCGAACCATGAATCGGATGGCCCTCAAAGTTTACCGTTCCCGCTGTCTCTTTATATAACCGAATCAGTGTACGCCCTAGCGTAGACTTACCGCAGCCTGATTCACCTACAAGACCAAAAGTCTCGCCAGGATAAATCTCAAAACTGACATCATCAACGGCTTTGAGGATTTGACCTTTGCCGACATTGAAATGTTTTTTTAAGTTTTTCACTTCGATAAGTGGCATTTTTTGTGTACTCATCACCATTCACCTCCTGCAATCGGACGTTCTACCTTGGGTGCACGACTGTCCTGCAGCCAACAAGCTGCACGATGGGTATCCGAATGCTCTGTATAGGCTGGCATATGTCCATGGCAAATTTCCATTGCATAAGAACAACGTGCTACAAAAGGACAGCCTTTGGGCGGATCACTCAGATCGGGCGGCGTACCTGGAATCGCAATCAGCTCTTCTGATTTCTCATGCAGCTTCGGCATCGAAGCCATTAGCCCCCAGGTGTATGGATGTTTACCCTCGTAAAATATTTCATCGACGGTTCCAGTCTCTACAATTTTACCCGCATACATTACAGCAACACGGGAAGCCATATTCGCAACAACGCCCAAATCATGTGTAATAAGAACAATGGATGTACCGAGTTTCGTTTGAATCTCCTTCATCAGTTCGAGAATTTGTGCTTGAATCGTAACATCAAGCGCAGTTGTTGGTTCGTCGGCAATAAGAATTTTCGGATTACAAGCAAGTGCAATCGCGATGACGATCCGTTGCCGCATTCCTCCAGACAACTGATGCGGGTATTGTTTCAGACGTTTTTCCGGATTCGGGATACCCACCTGTTCGAGCAATTCTAAGGCACGCTTGCTCGCTTGTGCGGTAGCCATGCTTTGATGTTTTTTAAGCACTTCGTAAATCTGCTTTCCAATCGTCATGGTTGGATTCAGTGAGGTCATTGGGTCTTGAAAAATGAGTGCGATTTCCTTACCACGAATATTTTGCATCTGTTTCTCCGGCAATCCTGTGAGCTCCTTGCCTTCGAAGAGGATTGAACCACTTTTAATTTTGGCGGTCTTTGCTAGGAGTTTCATGATGCTTTTCGAAGTCACCGATTTGCCTGATCCTGATTCACCTACGATCGCGAGCGTCTCCCCTTGACCGAGGGAAAAGCTGACATCACGTACAGCCTGAACCTCGCCAGCGTATGTGAAAAAGCTGACCTGCAGATCTTTAACCTCTAACAAGTTGTTCATCGTCTTTTCCCCCTATTTCCGCATTCTTGGATCGAGCGCGTCGCGAAGACCGTCGCCTAGTATATTAAAGGTTACCATGATTAATATAATCACTATGGAAGGATACACCATCAAATAAGGTTGCGTCGTTAATGAAGCAAATCCATCATTGATCAGCACCCCAAGTGAGGACATCGGTGATTGAAGTCCAAGACCAATAAAGCTTAGAAAAGCCTCCGTAAAGATCGCAGATGGGATGGTAAACATCGTGTTAATAACAATAATACCAATCGTATTTGGAACGAGATGCTTCAGAATGATACGACTGTTCGAAGTTCCAAGTGTGCGAGCTGCCAAAACAAACTCTTGTGATTTCAGCTTTAAAATATGTGCACGAACAAGCCTTGCCATATTGACCCATCCCGTAATGGACATCGCTATCATGATGGTAAGAATCCCTGGCTTCATAATCATCATGAGCAAAATAATAATGATTAAGCTCGGAATACCTGTCATTATTTCGATAATACGCTGCATCACGTTGTCTGTTTTTCCTCCTAATAGAGCAGAAACGGCACCGTAGATAACACCCACAACTAAGTCAAGTGCAGCAGCTAATACGGCGATGAGCAGGGATACCCGTGTTCCTTCCCATATTCTAGCCCACTGGTCACGTCCAAACTTGTCCGTACCAAACCAATGTTCAGCGCTTGGCTTTTGATAAACTGCATCGTAATTTGTATCGTAATAATTGTGGTTACCCATCCAAGGGCCAACGACTGCCAGCACTAGCATAATGATTAGAATCACAAGACTGAACATAGCCGCTTTATTCTTTCTGAGCCGTCTCCAGCTATCCTGAAAAGCAGTTAGCGATTCACGGGAGATTTTTTCTCTATCGTCGGGCCGAGCTACAGATGGTGTAAACAAGGCATCCAAGTTTTCTACTTCCTGCTTCATAAGCTTACTCCTCCCCTGATGCCAGACGGATCCGTGGATCTACAATGCCATATAACAAATCTACGATCAGCATGATAAATACGTAGAAAGCACTGTAAAAGATCGTAATCCCCATAATCGTGGTGTAATCGTTCATTTTAATAGAATCTACAAATAGACTACCAATACCAGGAATCCCGAAAATATTCTCAATAACGAGTGATCCAGTCAAAAGATTAACTACAATAGGTCCCAAAATCGTGATGACCGAAATTAATGAGTTACGAATGACATGCGAGAACATGATTCGTAGGAATCCTAAACCTTTTGCTTTCGCTGTAATAATATAGTCCTGTTCTAATACTTCCAACATCTCTGTACGAACAAAGCGTGCAATTAGTGCTACTACTCCGACGGAAAGAGCAACCGATGGCATAATAGAACTTTGATAACTTTCCCAGAAGGCAACGGGTAAAAGCCCCCATTTGAGTCCCAAAAAATATTGCATTAACGCCGCGAGAACAAAGTTTGGTACCGAAACCCCTAAAACTGCGATAATCATTGTTGCATAATCCCAACCCGTATTATGGCGATAGGCAGCAATAATTCCGAGTATCATGCCGATCGTGAGCCCAAGTAAAACAGCCTGAAAGCCGATGAGTATCGAAGGCCCGAGACGAGCAGAAATAATATCTACAACTTCCTGACCCTTATAAAAATAAGAAGTTCCCAAATCACCTGTAGCAATATTTTTCAAATAATTCACATATTGAGTAAAGACCGGTTTATCCAGGCCATAGCTAGCATAAATAATTTCTTTTTGCTCCTGCGGAAGTTGAGTTAGCTTCTCCTCATCAAACGGAGTACCCGGTAATGATTTCATCAGAAAAAAAGTAGCTGTCGTGATAATAAATAACGTTAATAGTAAATACAAGATTCTGATGCCGATGTACCGTTTCAATATTGCACCTCCCTATGTATGGGGCATGTATATTTTTTGTCGTAATAAAGAAAAAGGAGAAGCAAGCTTCTCGCTTTTTCAGAAACGATATTCAAGTGTAACTATTTGATGTCTGTGTATTTAAAATCTACCGGGCTACCATATGGATGATATACAAGTCCTTCTACTTTTTCGTTAAGAAGGTATGAGTAACCCCCGAAGAAGATTGGGGAAACCACTACATCTTTTGAAACCAATAGTCTCTCAGCTTGTAGTAACATGTCTATACGTTTTGCCTCGTCTGCTTCTTGTTTTGCTCCAGAGATTAGAGCATCAAAATCAGCGTTCTCATAATTACCACGATAAGGTGTGTGGTTTGCCCATAAGTCTAGATATGTCATTGCATCGTCATAATCTGCGCCCCAACCTGTAATCGCCATTTGGTATTGGCTATTATCCATCAGTTGTCCACGAGCTTTAGCTGTCTTCGTATCGATAACGACATCAATACCTAGGTTCTTCTTAAATTCACTTTGCATAAATGTAGCCACATCTTTTGTTTCTGAATTGTCCGCTACTAACATCGTGATTGTTGGTGTTTTACCCAGTTCTTTTACACCTTGTTCCCAATAAGCTTTAGCTTGTGCCGTATCTGCTTTGAGCAGGTCGCCTTGCATATCTCGGAAGGATTTACCGTCAACTCCACTCATTTGGAAAGGAATAAGTCCTGTAGCACTTTTAGAACCGTTGTTTAATACTTGATCAGCTAGCAAATTGGAATCATACGCAAGACTTAATGCTTTACGAATATTAACATTACTTACGCCATCTGCTGTTGTGTTGAATTGTAAATAGGTTGTTTTGAATTCAATCCCTGTTCCGAATCCTGGATCGGATTGGTTAGCATCCACATCAGAAGAAGTAAGGAGAACGCGATCGAGTTGACCCGCTTTGTATGCGTTCATTGCTGTACTTTTCTCTTTAATAACTTTCATGTCTACTTTGTTCACTTTTACGTTCGCTGCATCCCAGTATCCTTCATTTTTCGAAAGTACTGCACCGCTTGCCGCATCCATAGTAGTTAGAGTATACGGTCCATTAAAGAGCATGTTTTCTGGATTCAGAGCAAACTTGTCACCTTTTGATACAACAAACTCTTCTTTCATCGGGAAGTACGGAATAAATGAAGTCAATCGTAAGAAGTAAGGTGTTGGTTGTTTCAACGTAACAACCAGCGTCTTGTCGTCTGTAGCATCGATGGCAACTTGATCAGCAGATCCACCTGCGGCATATTCCGCAGCACCAACGATATAGTCATTAAGAATAAAGGAGTAGCCATTCGTTCCGATTGCTGGGTTCATTCCACGAAGCCATGAATATTTGAAATCAGCAGCAGTTACTGGAGTACCGTCACTCCAATTCGCATTATCACGCAATTTGAAAGTGTAAGTAAGCTTGTCCTCAGAAATATCAACCGCTTCCGCCATTGCAGGCTGCGGCTCATTATCCACGTCTAGACGATAAAGCCCTTCCGTTACATTGTTCAGAACGGAAAATGAAATATTATCCGATGCTGTCCATTGGTTCATATCTGTGATCTCTGTCTCTACATAAAGCTTAAGTTCCTTTGCGGAAGTAGAGGTTCCCCCAGTAGTAGCGCCATCTGTCCCCGTTGCATTTTTGTCAACTGTGAATGAGCAGCCTGTAAAAACAACTGCTACTACTAGCAAAGTTGCCAGCAAACTTACCTTTTTCTTCATTGCTTGTTCCACTCCTTTTGTCTTAAAACTAATGTATGATTAAATCGTTATTTCATAGAAACAACGAATGAATCTGCTACCAAGAAGTTTAGATTAATGATTGCTATCTGTTTGCACTGCTTTTTCAAACTGCTTGTCAATATTCAGAAACTGAGACTGAGCAAGCAAGCTTGATCCGATGACAACACCATCATCTTCTAGTGTAGAATATTGAATTTGGAATGTTCCTTTTAGCGGTTCCCATACGAAATGTTGCATGCATTTCTCAGCTATGAATTCTTTCACTTCTGGAAACTTTTCGACTAGCTTGCCGCTTAATATTACGGTGCTGGGATTGTACATACATGCAATGTTACTGATGGTTACCGCAATAAAAGTCATCGCTCGATCTACAATATTAGCAGCCCAATACTCTCCTTCACGTTTTGCTAGAAATAACTCATCCAATGTTGATATTGGTTTCACTTTGTTAGACTGCTCAATCAAGGAAGCTTCGGCGATATAGGTCTGCAAGCAGCCAACTTTGCCACATTTGCATAATAGTCCGTTAGGATCAACGACGATATGCCCAATCTCCCCGGCGCTGTTTGTTTCACCTCTGTAAATTTCTCCATCAATAATAATGGATGAACCTACTCCACTACCGAATCCAATCAGTACAGAATTGTTGGAACCCCGAGCGGCACCATATAGATGCTCTGCGAGTGCTTTTACTTTTAGCTCGTTATCAACGACTACATCAAGTCCGGTAAGTTTTTGAAGCATGCCAGCCACATCCAGCTGCTTCCATCCAAGTTGTGCAGATAGCAATGCCGTTCCGTTCTCGTAGTCAATAATACCTGGCAAGCCGACACCAATCCCTACAACCTTACGAGGATCAATGTAATCATGCTCCATTAGCTCCTTGATGCCTTGAGCAATTCGTAAAAGGGTTACTTCCGGACTCTCACCAATGTCGATCTCTATCTGTTTACTACGAATTACTTTGCCGTCCAAATCTACAACACCAATGCGACTGTTAGTAATGTCGATCTCGACACCAATCGAAAGGACCGATTCTGGTTTCGCTTGCAACATCACTGCCTTTCTACCTACACCTGTAGTTACATATTCAATTTCATGAATAAAGTCCTTATCAAACAATTCGGACACAATTCTACTAATCGTGGTTGGACTCATACTAGTTAATCTTGCAAGTTCAGCACGGGACAGCGGAGCGCTGTTCTTTATCAGTTCAAATACAGTACTTCTATTCTTTCTTCTAATAAAATCCTGATCGTGCTTCTGCATACCGGAGACAGCGCCTCCTTCGATTATTTTCACTTGTGGAGAAATTAATTGTAAATAAAAAGAAATATAGACTATTTAATTCCAATAACTATCGAATATCTTCCTTTTTTGTTTTATTTTCTCCAGTGGTGTTATTAAAGAACTGTAAATTAATTCAATAATGGTGTCAATATACATGTCATGTATTTTTTTCTTATTCAAATCACTTGTCGTGAACATAAAAGGAGCCCACTCTATAAATAGAGCGGGCTCCTTTTCTTCTGAACGTTATGCTTAATTTGTTAAATAGGCGAGATTACTCCATCCATAAGCAATCTCCTGTAGTTTTTTTTCGCTAATCTGGATCTCTTTTCTTCCTGCAGGATTCCCGCCGAGCTTTTCATAAAAAGATCGGTAAGGATTGTCTTCAAGAGCCCACAAATACATCGATTTATGTCCTTGTTCGACCAGAAAACCAGTCATAGAAGATATGAGCTGCTGTCCAAGTCCCTGTCTTTGATAATCTTCAAGCAAATAAATCGCATAAATCTCCCCGTCATAGGGCATCTGATCCGATCGATTGGGTCCACCACTCGCAAATCCTACGATCTGGCATGTGTTATTCTCAGCTACAAATACTTTGGTTCCTGCATTTGAAACTTCCAGCTGTCTTTCCCATTGTGTTGTACGCTGTACTACAGATAAATCAGCCAAATAAGAATCTGGAACGATTCCTGCATATGTTGATTTCCAGCTATTTACATGAACTTCGGCAATCTGACTTGCCTCTGATTTTCTCGCAGATCGAATTATCATTTACTTTCCCCCCTTAGCTAAGTGAGTGCATATTGCCATAAAGATAACAACTATCGAACAAACTTCTCTGCAATTTTTAACAATTCCTGCTTACTTAACTTACTTTTCTCCGTGTCATTTATATGATAATAGACTCCCGACGATTCATCGACCCATTTGATAACATGGTGGGGATTCTTCCCCTTATACTCCATATAAAGAACTTTTACTTTCCTCTTCTCCACATCCTCTGCATCTTCCCTGTTCCCGAGTAAACGCCAGCAGTACATAAATATTTTCTGCTCATAAGTTTGAACAATCGTTATGTAGGCATCGATATTACCTGACTGTACAAGTCTTATGGCATGAAGCACATTATCATCTGCTGATAGGTTACTATTTTCATCCAAATCGTCCCCCCTCTCATGGATCTTGTATTTGCTTCTCATAGAGTTACAACACATGAGCTTTCAAAAAAGGGACAAAAGAACACAATCGGATCACTTTTTCATTGCAGCAATAATAAAGCGGTGACAACTGCAATCAAAATACCCTTGATTTACAATGATGTCATAGATCTCTCTCAGCTGTTTGTCATACTTTTGAATTGAGAAATCCGGAATTTGCCATGGAATAGCCTCAAGATAATAGATCAGGGCACCCAAATCATAAAATCTAGTCTTCGTCACTTCCTCATCCTGAAAACGGATGTCAAAATGGGAAGAAAGCTGCTGAACCGCATATTCTGCATTTAAATAGGCATACTCAAAAGGGACATCAAATCTAGCATTAATCTCCTGATCGTTTAAACCTCCAACTTGCTGAGTAACAAATATTCCATCCGGCCTCAAAATACGAGCCACTTCTGAAACATCATAGGATTCATGCTTATTCATAACCAGTTCAAACCATTCATCCTGATAAGGAAGACACTCATCTTCCGTAAAATAACTAACTTGTACACCCATAGGCTCTAGCTTGTCCTTAGCTACATTTACATTCGGCTCATAGCCTTCTGTCGCACATACTTGTCCTGGAAAAGGGTGAAACAGAGAAAGGCTTTCTCCTCCTCCTGTCCCCATGTCAAGCACCGTATCTCCTTGCTCCCACAGTTCTTTTACTCTACTGTAGTAATTCCAGCGCAGCGGAAACTCTCTCATACGCCCTGAGCTTTCGATTCTTGAAAAATCCCATCCTTTAAATGTACTGGGCTTGTCCAATAATGCCTGTTCATAACTTTGTGGTTTGTATACTTTCTTCATTAAAGGTCCTCGCTTTAACTAGGTTTAGAAATAATTGATTTATGGAACTCAGTTACAGGACATCCACCTATGAGGAAAGTATCGAATGCCCTGTTAAAAAGTCCAGTTATCAAGCTCTTTACAACATCAAGAACGGATACTTACTCTGGTACCTATAGACACCTTACTTGCGAGATCAAGCACATCTTCGTTATACATTCGGATGCATCCATGAGAGACATTGTGACCAATGGATGCCGGGTTATTGGTCCCATGAATACCGTAATGTGCTTTGGATAATCCGAGCCAAAATACGCCGAATGGTCCGCCAGGATCTGGCTGCTTATTCACAATCGTAAATTCACCTGTCGGTGTTTGCGTTACCATCGCTCCAATGGCGACCGGATAACTTTTGACGACAACATCGTTGTCTAAAAGATAAAGCATATGATCCGTCTGATCCACAATGATACGATAATTTGGCATATACAACTCCCCCTGCCTTATCGTATGCATATGCTTATTTTGAAGCGCCGAATTCTTCTTCGACTTCCCCACGCCATCCGCCTCTTTTTTGACGCCGGGGTTCGTTTTTCGCTATTTTACTGTTCTTTTTCGAAGCAACCGCTTCTTTTCGCAGCTGATAGGCAATCTCACGTTGCATTTTTTGATAATTGATCAGTCGACTAGGATCCATCTTTCCTTCGTCTATTGCTTCTCTTACGGCACATCCCTTTTCCTGTCCATGCTGACAATCATCAAAAAAACATTGTTTTGCCAATTGCTCAATATCGTCAAACGTACGAGAGACTCCGTCCCCATCATCCCATATCGATAATTCCCTCATTCCGGGTGTATCAATGATGACTCCTCCATCAGGCAGTAGAAACAATTCACGATGTGTTGTCGTATGTCTCCCTCTGCTGTCATCTTCCCGTACCTCCTGAGTCATCTGATCCTCACGACCCGTAAGCCAGTTGATAATGGTAGATTTTCCACAACCAGAAGATCCGGTAAGAGCCACGGTTTGTCCAGAGCAAGCATATTTTTCAAGCTGTTCTCTGCCAAGACCTAATCTCGCAGATACTGCAAATACAGGAACTCCCGGGGCAATCGACTGCGTCTCTGCTAATCTAGATTCTATGTCATCGCATAAATCACTTTTGCTAAGTACAATGACAGGATTTGCTCCGCTATTCCAAGCGAGAATCAAATATCTTTCCAAGCGGCTCACATTGTAGTCCCCATTCAGGGCACAGACGATAAATAAAGTGTTTACATTGGAAGCTATGATTTGTTCCTTGGTCTCAAAACCAGCTGCCTGTCTAGCTATGACGCTACTTCGCTCCAAAACTGCATGCACCCGTGCATCATCTTCTGCCCCATGGGATGTAATTACAATAAAGTCACCTACACCCGGTTTACTTTCCCCTTCATTCAGCTTTTGTCTGAACTTTCCTGTTAAACTTGCAAAGCGGCTACCCTTCGATGTAATTATTCCGTACTTTTGGCCAAAGTCAGCAACGACGCGAGCTGCTTCAAAAGCACGGATCTGATCTTCATCTGCTTTTATGATTTCTAGAGCTTTTTCCCATTTTTGATCCCATTGTTCCGTCCAGCCCCAGCATTCTAATGTTTTCATGTTCAAATGTGAACCTCCATTTTCTCTCATTCATTATTACATCCATCTAACTCATCTCTCCAAACAGACACAAAAAAACCGCAGGAAATTAGATCCTGCGGTTCTGCTATTCATTCTATGCTTAAATAGAATAACAAAGATAAAGCCATAGACTTATCTCCCTAATCCTAATTGAGCAATCAAAAAAGCATCCGCAGGATATACTCCCATGCGGATGCTTTACAGGTATTAAAGAAAAGGGTTACGTAAAATACGCCCTACTCTATAATAACTGTGGTCCGTTTGGGAGACGATGTACACAAGCAACATTTAATTCCATCATCATATAGTTACTCATAGTTATCGCCTCCTTCATCATTTTCCACATATTACAACACATCACTATTTAATGTCAAACTTTTTTTATTTTACTTGATCCCACCGGGTCCACATTTCCACCGGATTCACCTCATACACCCCGTTTTCCCGGTACATAAACTCATGCATAATAAATTCCCGGCGAAGGGTTGCGAAATCTTCGTGGTATCCTTTAATGAATTCATTAATTTCTTTTTCTTCGTACTTTTTCCCTTTGTCCAGCTGTTCTACCATGTGCTGAAGCACGATTAATTTCTTCTTATATTGAGCAGGGATCGATCTCAGCTTACCTTCTTTACTAAAGAAATTACGCATAACGGATTCTTTCAATTTCTGATTCGGGTCCATTTCCTCCACCTCATTCTTTCCCTTGAAAATAAAGTTTAGCGATGCTTCAGCATGTTGTTTAATAAAATAAGGATACAAACTGAAATAAATCGTATTCTTATCTCGACGTTCTTTAATGAGTCCTACTTCCCTCAGTTTAGCTGCATGATGTGTCACTGTTGGCTGCGACAAATTGAGACGTTCTGCGAGCTTTTGACCATTCATTTCCCCCTGGGATAAGATCAGCAAAATACGCATCCGAGTTGGGTCTGCCAGTGCCTTATGATAATTAACAATTTTATCGAGCTGCAATAGATATCCCTCACTTATAATTTAGAAACTTATCTAATTAGATAATATTGCAATCTCATTCTAATGTCAATCTTACTCCGCTTACACCTGTTTACTGGCATTCAAAAGACGAATACGGTAGGATAATAATACTTATGTTTAACCATGAAGTATGGAAAGATAGATACAGAAGGAGGAAATGATACGGTATGAAAAAAGATGTCATCATTATAGGAGGAGGACCTTGTGGTTTATCCGCAGCTATAGAATGTGGAAAACTTGGTTTATCTTCACTTATTATTGAAAAATATAACGTGGTCCAATCCATCTATTTGTACCCAACGAACATGCAGTTTTTTAGTACAGCAGAACTGCTCGAAATTGGAGATGTGCCTTTCAGCACACCTAACGACAAGCCCTATCGCTATGAAGCGCTTGCCTATTATCGCAAAGTAGCATCACATTATCATCTTGAAATGTCCCTGTATGAAGAAGCATATACCATAGAACCTTCGAATGAGGAAGGATACAAAGTGAAAACGAAAAACCGTAAAGGGGACATTACGGAATATGAAGCTCAACATGTCGTTGTTGCTACGGGTTATTTTGACCACCCGAATTTTCTCGGTATTCCGGGCGAAGAAATGGATAAAGTGACCCATTACTTCCGTGAAGCTCATCCTTATACACGTACGAAAGTTACTATTATCGGAGGAAGTAATTCTGCGGTTGATGCTGCTCTCGAACTTGCTCGTGTGGATGCAGAGATTGATATGGTCTACCGGGGAAACAGCATTTCCGAGCATATCAAACCTTGGGTACGTCCTCTCTTTGAAGGAATGGTTGCGAAAGGAAAAATTAAATTGCACCTTTCTTCAAGAGTAACCGAGATTCATGAGAATCATGTCGTCATTACTCCTATTGAAGGCGAGCCAGTAGAACTTGCGAATGATTTTGTTCTGGCTATGACTGGATTTCGTCCAGATCGCAAACTGTTAACTTCCATTGGAGTAACGATGTCGGATGATTTGGATAAACCTCTGTTCAACCCGGATACTATGGAGAGCAGTGTTCCTGGTATTTACATAGCAGGTGTTATCGCTTCGGGACGTAATGCTAATGAAGTATTTATTGAGTCAGGCAGATGGCACGGGAAACGTATCGCTGAACACATTAAATCAAAGCTCGCTACTGTGGTCATGGAAGGATGAAAACGATGGATGTTACTTCCCTATTGCTGTTAGCTTTTGCAGCTCTCGGGATTATCAGTAGCAACGCTCCCATTACGATCGCCGTAGTGGTGCTGTTACTGATCCGAGTAACCGGTATGCAGCAAGCTTTTCCGTGGCTTGAAAAGTATGGCTTGACTATCGGAATTATTATCTTAACGATTGGGGTAATGGCTCCTCTCGCCAGTGGAAAAATCAGTTTAGAAACGCTTGGCTCCTCTTTTCTAAACTGGAAGTCGCTTCTAGCGATTGCCGTAGGCATGCTTGTTGCATTCCTAGGTGGACGCGGAGCTAGTTTGATGAGTGGTCAGCCTACAGTCGTAGCTGGACTTCTAATCGGCACCGTTCTTGGGGTTGCTCTTTTTAAAGGCGTACCTGTTGGTCCCCTTATTGCAGCGGGAATTTTATCCTTACTAATCGGCAAATCATAACTCGCTAGGCGTAAAAGGTCATCTCTTACATCACTAAGAGATGGCCTTTCTGTTTAGCCGTTCTTACACCGATAAAGCTGTATAGCCTAAGTGATGTGTGATATACTCAAATCAATTGTCAAAAAAAAGAAAATACATCGCAGCAGGAGGATTACCCCATGCCACGACAACTGGTTACGGAAGCCGTGATGATTGCAATATATGGTCAGTTGCTGGCGCCATCAGCGCCTGTTGAATATCTGTTACCTTACACCACGGTGGTGGAATTATACGAACTACAATCAAGTCTCGATCCCCTTATGGAATCCAAACATGAGGATCAACATGTAAAGAAAAAAATCAGTCAGCTCATTCAATATTTTGAAGAGCCGCTCAATCAAAAGAAAATACGCCGTGCCCTTCAGATTCCATGGGCTCAAAGCTCATCTATTCTACTGAGTGACTTAGTCTCCGTTCGGATTGTGAACGCACTTGATACAGCAGTTTACGGCGAATTTTTTGATCCGATTGAAACCGAACTATTGCTGACTTCTCAGCGATATCAACTTCCACTGTTAACCGATCAAGTAGAATGGATAGCCCGGATACTGGAAGCAAATATTTCTGTACAAATTTATGATATTGACGATTTTGAATATGCTATTGAGAATAACGACTTTCCTACAGAACCATAAAGTGTGATCTTATTATCCCTTATCTTCATCTTCACATCAAAAACGGCCACCCTTGTATAAGAACAAGGGTGGCCGTTTAGGTCTACCTTACAAACGCGAAAGAATCATACTTGTAACAGGACATAGATCTGGGAAATCCTCTTGAGCAAAAAAACGTAAGGGTCCCTCTTTTACAGCATCATAATCAATTTCAGAAGAAAGTGCACCTTGGGCAGAGTAAATTCCAATCAAATCGTACTCTTCATCTCCAGAAGAAAACGTGCGCTTCAGCTCAGGACCCGATAACAAGGCTTCGAGCTTGACTGACTCTGCGGTAAGCCCTGTTTCCTCCCATAGCTCTCGATGCGCAGTATCCTCCAGAGCCTCGCCGGGCTTCATGATTCCAAGAGGGATATACCATAAACCATCATCTGCACGCTGCTGCAGCAAAAGTTCACCTTGCCTGTTCTTGACTGCAACTGCTGCCTTAACCGTAATTGAGGACTTTTTCATTACAAATTGCGCGATATCCCCTTTTTTGGAATTCACAAGGTTATCCCTCCCTGTCTATGAGTTACAAGCCTTTTAATTCTGTATTCGCTTATTCCGTCGTCTCGTAACGGTATATGATGTCATCTTCTGCTTCCACATAGGTTACATCCAGCCGATGGCCTTTTAAATACCAATGGTCTTGTTCCTCCATATAGAACGTAATACCCGAAACTTCGGTACGTTCAATCGGATCTTCCGGCTTTTCAACTGCAATCCCGAGTGAGAAGCCCGGATGAAGTCCTCCGCCAGAGCTGTACCGAGCAAAGAATCGAATGGCTTCCCCATCGGATATCCCAAGCTCTTTTTTGTACCATTCTGCGGCTGCTTCCGTTACATGTATGCTCATCGTTATGTCAACTCCTCATCGTTTGTTTGTATTTTATCATATTGACTCCCTTCAAGTCATACTTAAGCAGTATGAATTGAGAAAAAAGAGAGAACGATTTTTGAAACACCTAGTTTTTGAATTTTTTATGAAAATATTTGACAGATAAATTGACGGGTGGTAATATTCTTTTCAGACGATTCCTTAGCTTGAATTAAATTCCAATTTACGAAAGGGTGATTCCGATGTTGAACTTTATGGATGATTTGCATACAACAAGACAACTGAATACGGAGCAGCCCATGATAAACATTGGATTCAATTCTGATAAGTGAAAAATGTAGCTCACGACTTTTACACCTAACTTTTTTACATCCATTAGCGGCTTTTGCTCACGCAAGTGACTTTTGCTGCGTATGAACCTGAATATATTAAAGGCATACCGTTTAGCGAACGGTATGCCTTTTTTTGTGGCTATGTAAAAATGTGCTAGGACCTTGAATCGTATCTGATATGCTCAAGGATTACTATATCCAACTTAGAAAGGAAGGGATTTACTTGTTCGCTGTACTTAAAAATTTAAGCTGGTATTTTAAACAGGAACGAAGGCGATATATCGTTGGGATGCTATTGCTTATTTTGGTCGGTGTCGCTGAATTGTTGCCACCAAGACTGCTAGGTCATGCCATTGATGATATTGTCAGCGGTTCGATCACCTGGTCCTCCCTTACTCGTTATATTCTACTTATTATTGGCATGCTCGTTGTAATCTATCTTGTTACATATGTATGGATGCACAAACTTTTTGGAGGAGCTAATCTCGTAGAAAAACTGCTGAGATCAAGATTCATGGGACATTTGCTTCGGATGACTCCACCGTTCTTTGAACGAAATCGTACAGGCGACCTCATGGCAAGAGCTACCAACGATTTACGCTCAGTTGCACAAACCGCAGGTTTTGGCATGCTCACACTGACTGACTCGACTGCGTTTTTAGCTACCGTACTATTTGCGATGGGATTTCTAGTCAGCTGGAAACTCACCCTTGCCGCTATCCTTCCTCTTCCATTTATCGCAATTGCCATGATGATTTACGGTAAAAAAGTACATGAACGTTACTCACTTGCACAGGATGCATTTGGAGATATGAATGACCAGGTACTTGAATCCGTAGCAGGAGTAAGGGTCATTCGTGCCTATGTACAAGAACGGCATGACGAAGACCGCTTTAATGAAATTACGGATGATGTATATCGCAAAAATTTAGCCGTTGCCAAAATGGATGCTCTATTTGAACCCACCATCCGCTTGTTTGTTGGACTCAGTTATATTATCGGGCTTGGTTACGGGATGTACCTTGTTTTCCGCAATGAAATTACACTTGGAGATCTGGTTTCCTTTAACATGTATCTGGGTATGATGATCTGGCCAATGTTTGCCATCGGCGAGTTGATCAACATCATGCAGCGAGGCAGCGCTTCTCTCGATCGGGTGAACGAGACCTTGCATGTAGTTCCTGATGTGCAAGATCCTGCTGAACCTGTTCATGTAGCTTCACCTGAACGAATCCAAATGAAAAATCTAAGCTTCCGTTATCCGACCTCTACTGTCAACAATCTAATAGATATCAACCTTGATATTCGCCAAGGGCAGACGCTTGGGGTCGTTGGAAGAACAGGCAGCGGTAAATCTACTTTGCTGAAACAACTCCTTCATGAGTACCCAGGAGGTTCTGGTGAACTACTCATTAATGAGACGAAGATGGACGACATTTCCAAAGATCAACTCCATAGCTGGATCGGGTATGTTCCTCAGGAACAAATTTTGTTTTCCAAAACGGTACGCGAAAATATCCAGTATGGTAAACCGGGGGCTTCCGATGAAATCATTATGGATGCCATCCGCACAGCTGCTTTTGACGGAGATCTCGGAACGCTTTCCGATGGTCTTGAGACACTCGTTGGGGAGAAAGGGATTGCCCTATCGGGCGGCCAAAAACAGCGCGTATCCCTTGCAAGAGCTTTTATTGCTGATCCCGATATTCTGATTCTAGATGATGCGTTGTCAGCGGTTGATGCTCGGACAGAAGCTAAAATCATTACCAATATTCGAAAACAGCGTGCCGGTAAAACGACCTTTATTTCCACACATCGTTTATCTGCTGTTGAGCATGCGGACCATATCATCGTTCTTGATCAAGGTAATATTATTGAACAAGGTACGCATGAAGAACTGTTAAACCAAGATGGATGGTACAAAGAGCAGTATGATCGTCAACAAGTTGAATCTAATCTCACTAGTTAAGGAGGTGCCTATTCCATGAATTATACGAAAAATGTAACCAAGCGATTAATTGAATATGCTCTTAAATCTAAAGGTACATTCGTTGCAGCACTGATCATGTTATCCATAGGAGTTGCAGCAGATCTAGCCGGACCCTTCATTGCGAAAAATATGATTGACAATCACGTTCTCGCGATCGAAAAACCTTACTTCGAGTCACAGGCTAGTGATGAAGCTGTACAGTATAAGGACACATATTATAAACGTTATGACCGATTTAGTGAAGGTGAAACAAAAGGAGAAGAAATTCGCATATTACAAAGCGGCCGTTCTTTTTATTTCGTAAATGATCCGGTCACTATTGAAGGTGGAGATCGTACCTATGAGAACGGTATTCTCACGGTGACACGTGGAGATCAGACCGCTGCGTATGAAGCAACTCCCCTGTCTGTAGACGAGATCTTTGCTTTCTACAAACCGGAGCTACCAGGAATTTATAAACTGATTGCAATTTATTTTGTATTTTTGCTTATTGCTATCATTATGGAGTTTGGGAAAACTTACTGGCTGCAATCCTCTGCGAATAAAGTTATTCAACGACTTCGAAGAGATGTATACGCCCACATACAAACACTGCCTGTTCATTATTTTGATAATTTGCCTGCTGGTAAAGTGGTTTCTCGAATTACGAATGATACAGAAGCAGTTAAAGACTTGTTTGTAGCCGTACTATCCAATTTCTTCTCAGGGATCATTACGATGGTCGGAGTTTACATTGCACTCTTCATCCTTGATGTAAAGCTTGGCTTAATTTCATTGTTTGTTGTTCCGCTTCTTGTTCTGTGGGTGGTAATCTATCGAAAAATTGCAACTCGTTATAATACCATCATTCGTTCCAGACTGAGCGAAATTAATGCCATGATTAATGAATCCATTCAGGGGATGTCCATCATTCGAGTGTTTCGTCGTCAGAAGAAAACTTATGATGAGTTTGAGGCATTGAACGAAGACTACATGAAACATCAGAATAAAATGCTGAATCTAAATGCATTCACTTCTCATAACCTTGTAACTGTACTTCGTAACCTGGCGTTTGCCATCATTCTTCTCTATTTCGGCGCAAGTTCGATCGATGGATCCAGCATCATCTCTCTCGGTGTACTCTATGCGTTTGTTGACGTACTCGGCCGTTTGTTCCAACCCGTTACAGGTATGGTAAACCAGCTAGCGAACCTAGATTCCTCCATGGTATCTGCCGGACGTGTCTTTGAACTAATGGATCAGACAGGGGAAAAAGTAACAGACGGTTCCATGCCTAGGTATCTGGGGAACGTTGAATTTAAGGATGTCTCGTTTGCTTATAACAAAGATTACGTACTCAAAAATATTTCTTTTGAAGCGAAGCAAGGTGAAACCGTAGCTCTTGTAGGTCATACGGGCTCAGGAAAAAGTTCTATTATTAATCTGCTATTCCGTTTCTACGACCCGCAGAAAGGTACCATCACGATTGACGGTCAAGAGGTAAAAGGCTTGCCGAAACAATGGATCCGTGAACATATGGGAATTGTGCTACAAGATCCTTATCTTTTCACTGGAACAATTGCATCGAATGTCAGTCTGAATGATAACAAAATTTCGCGCGAAACGATCGAAAAGGCGCTGTGTGATGTCGGTGCAGAACAGTTGCTCTCTCATCTACCCCAAGGTTTTGACGAACCTGTCGTTGAAAAAGGAAGTACTTTGTCCGCTGGGCAACGTCAGCTAATTTCTTTTGCAAGAGCTTTAGCTTATGATCCCGCGATTCTGATTCTTGATGAAGCGACAGCGAATATTGATACGGAAACAGAATCGATTATCCAAAGTGCGCTCGAGGTTCTTAAAAAAGGAAGAACGACTTTTATCATTGCCCATCGCCTCTCCACCATTCGCAGTGCCGATCAGATCTTGGTTCTTCATAAAGGACAGATTGTGGAACGTGGAAATCATGATGAATTGATGGCTATCGGCGGAAGATATCACCAAATGTATCAACTTCAACAAGGGAATACGCCTGCAGCTCAGGAAAGTTCAGACAGATTAACGAATCCCGTAGGCGTCCAAGCGGCAACCTAAATGTAATCCACCATCTAAAAAACCCTTTTGCAAAATCGGCATGCCCATCAGTTCGGGCACACTCCATTTTGCAAGAGGGTTTTTTGCCATTCTTTTAGAAAGTCCTAACGAAAGAAATGAATACATCTATAGCCTATGAGCAGGAAAGTCTCACGCAGGAGAAAAGGAAACTTGGTGCTAAGACTCACGTATTTTGAAGAACGGGTAGGTGAAGTCACTACATTCATCCCCATATTTTTCCCGATCACAATAGCTCTCCTCATATGAAGCGGATCACTAACAAGGGTGTAGGTGGTAAATCCTTTTTGATCTCCTATTCTAAGAGCTTCCTTCAGGTTCTGCTCTGTAATTCGAGAAGAGGTTTCCACAAAAATATGTGATTCAGGAACACCTTGTACCATTGCATACTGCTTGCCAACTTCTGACTCTGACAATCGATCTTCTGGCGATCTTCCACCGGTAAAGATAATTACATCTACGTCCCCAGAAAGGTAGAGCTTAATAGCATGATCAATACGTGCCTGAAATACAGGCGAAGGGATATCATCACGAACTGCAGCACCAAGAACGATCGCAGCATCGGTATGTATGTCCTCCGTTTTCTCGGCATATTGTGTAATTTCTGTCATGGTATACAGCATCCATAATGCTATCAAGATCAAAAGCACTATAATCGATTTAAACCAGCGTTTATTTCCGCCTCTACCTAGTGATGTCACCTGCGCGATCTTCTTCATAGGCTTCTTGATCCATTTCCTCGTCTAGTTCAAGCTGATTAATCAAAATCTGTGTATAATACAGCAATTTATGTTCCAGTTTCTGAGCTTGATCTTTAAATTCAATCAGCTCCTCAATCATTTGAGAACGTCCTTCAAGCGTAAAAGTTTCCAAAATCCGTTCTTTAAAATAATCATGCACGATATAATTTCGTTTTTTCCATATATTATTTAACAGCATACTTTCCTCTTCTGAGAAATCGAAATTGTGCTGAATTTCATGGACTAGCTGTCCTAGTGAGCTGCTTAATTTTTTATAATATAGGTTCGTAAGTTCTTCTTCCGGGCTGATCTTTCCTTGCGTCAGCTTCATTAGCACCAGCAAATTGACGAGTTGTTGTTCTAAAGCTTGTGAGTAGTATACCGCCAATCCGTAATATGAGAACAATTCTTTGGAATGTTCACTATCCAGTAGCCGATGCTCTTGCATAACATGTCTCTCCTTTATACTTTCTTATGCTTATGTTACAAGGAAAGTTGTGGAAAGATCAACCAAAATCTGATCATTTTTATTAAATTTCGTTCTTTTTCTGAATTGGGATAATGATGGTAATGTTGGTTCCAATACCTAATCTACTGTAAATCGCCACTCCGAATTCCTCACCAAAGGATAACTGAATACGTTCATGAACATTAAAAATCCCGTAACCTTTTTGATCGTCCCCGTCTTTTTCTAGCAATGATTCAGCATACTGTGTTTTCATCCCAATCCCATCATCGATGATCTGAAATACCACTTTATCATCCATCTGTTCACCAATCACTCGGATATAGATGCGATCCCCACACCAAGCATGTTCCAATGCATTTTCAATAAACGGCTGTAAAATAAGTTTGATCGTTTCATACCGCAATATGTCAGGATCAATATCAAAATCAACTTCCATCCGATCTCCATATTTCACCTTTTGAATATCAAGATAGGCTTTCACCTGCTCAAGCTCTTTGTAAATGGAAATTATGGTCTGACCGTCATTTAGAGTAAGCCGATAAAATTTGGCAAGATTCATGATCATTTCATGTTGCTGCTCCACTCTTCCAAACTTAGCTAAACGACTGATGGATGACAGCGTGTTGTATAGGAAATGAGGATTGATCTGGGCTTGAAGAGATTCGAGTTCTGCCTGCTTCTTCTTTAGATTTGTCTCATATACTTCTTCGATCAAATGTTCTGTCTGCGCTCCCATTTTGTTGAGTGCATCCGCAATTAATGTAAATTCATCCGTACCTTTATAATGAATTCGTTTATGATAATCCCCCTGCTGAAACATGACTAGGACCGAGATAAGCTTACTGAATCTTTTTGAAATATAGCGAGATAAGTAGCTGGCAACTGCACTGATTAGTAGTACAAATAAAAGGCAGATCAGCAGTGTAATCTGAGTAACTTTTTGTACCCCTTTTTCCAAAATATCCTGTGGTACATAAGCTGTAATGGTCCAATCAAGCTCTGGTATCTTCTCATGGATGACGAGCTGATTAGACGTGCTTCCATTATGCATGGCCTGATGTTCCACGGAATCCAGATCGCCTGTAGAGTACATTTTAGTACCATTCTGATTAATGACTTGGATCAAGCTTCCAGGCCCGATTTTGTTATAGTCCATGCTCTCGAACAGTTCAGATAAATATACACTTCCTCTCATAAAACCAATCTCTTTCAAATCGAGAGGATCCACAGTATTCACCAACCGTCTTAACAAGGAGATCCGTTCAAATTGCTCGTCATCATCTACTTGGGTCCACTTCATGGTCTTTCCATACTGTTCCGGCGGAAAACTTTTATACCAATTTTCAAATTGAATCCGGTTAATATGATAAACATCAAAATACTTATCTTTCACCCGCAGTAAATCCACATCACCTGAATCGTAATAAATTTCCGGCAAATTCGTATCACGTAAATAGATGGACAACCATAGTTTCTGATTCGTAGATTCAACAGCTTGTCTGAATTTAGGAAGAAGAATAGTTGATGTTGTTTCGTAACTAATCCATCCTTCTTCCAGTCTCATGAGATTCAGTGCAAGAGTCTCATCGTAATAAAGCATATCCGAAATTCTTTCCGTATCCCTTAATTTATAACTTACATTATCTCTCATTTGAGCAAGTGTGCCATGCAGATTCGTTACTGTTTGTGTTCTCATAGAATCTACTAGAATGGAGTTTGCCGTGTATGCTAAAATCACAACAGGAAGGATGATTAGTATTAGATAGGAAATAAATAATTTCCAGCCAAACGGAAGAAACTTTGACCCAGGATTCATCAGTTTATACATTAGCAAGCCTCATTCTTCTTTATGCTTTTCTACGATATTCGATAGGCGTCATACCATACGTTTCTTTAAATTGTCTGCTAAAATAAGGCATATACCGGTATCCTACCCGGTCTGCTACCTCATACACTTTTATTTTCGGATCTTGCAATAACGTCCTCGCCTTCTCCATACGAAGAGCAATAATATATTCATTGTAACTTTTCCCCGTCTCCTCTTTGAAAATAGCGCCCAGATAATTGGGTGAAAAGGACAACTCATCTGCTACTTCGCGGAGCGTCACATTTAAATGTAGATGCTCCTCCATATATTGAATAACCTGACCAATAACCTTGGCATGTTTCTTCTGCTTGAATCTTGGATGATTATCCATATCAAATAAATTTAATAAGTGTTCCGCCAGCCAGCAGATGAGTCCACTTTTAGAATGATGGCTTTTGATCTGCTCTACTTCCATTTCACTGAGTGGGATAAAACCTACCGGGTAATTTAGATGCGTACTCACATAATTATCAATACGAATAAGCAAATATAGGACAATGAAGTGGAGTTGGGACTTCCTATTATCATTTCGAACGGCACTTAACAAATCTTCCATCTCTTGAAGCACCATAACTCGATCACCAGCAAGCAGACAGGACACCAACCGATCCAGAGGTTTATCAAGAATAAGCGCCTTTGCATCTGCTGTCATACGGTATATATCAGGATGTTGTTCATTTATATGAGCGGAGCGTTTTCCAATTAGATGATATTCGATTGATTTAATCGCTGCCTGACTGAAAGCAAAGTCAAATTCGTCACACAAGTGTTTCTCGTTTAACTCATTCGTTATTTTTTGAAGTACGGTAATAAGTTCGTGATCATCCATAGGCTTGAGAACATAACTGTAGGCTTGTAATGACAAAGCTTCCTTTACATAGGCAAAGTCTTGGTAGCCGCTTACAAAAATCAATTTCAAATCTGGATGGAGATGAAGTGCCTTACGTGCAAGCTCCATTCCAGACATCCCAGGCATATGTACATCTGTTACTAAAATATCGACATGTCTATTCTCGAAAACTTCCATGGCCTCAAACCCATTATTTACGGTTCCAGTAACTTCAAGCCCTAAATCTGTCCATGGGATAAACTGACACATTCCTTCCAGATCCAAAATTTCATCGTCCGCAATTAGTACCTGATACATAGAGTCACTCCCTTGCCTAGAATTCATAACGAACAAATGATAAACGCATTGCACCGTTCTTGAGCAGAGCGGTGCGCGTTTATCATTATTATACTTCACTGAGTGTGATCAGAGAGACTTAAATTAAATTAGTTACCAGCAATTTTCGCAATATTTTCTTGCCATTTTTGTGTTTTGAAAGCAAGCAATTTGTCATAACCAACTGCTACTGCTTTTTCCTGAGCACTATCAAGGATCGACAATACTTCTTCATCACTCTTCGCATAAAGTGCTTTTGCTCTTGCTTCAGAGAAGATTTCATTAATTTGCTGTTGAATAATACCTTCTTCTGATTCAGGCATAGCTGTAAGATTGATGTATTCCGTTGCGTCAAACTGTGTTTTCCAAGTTATTTCGGATTGATATTTTGTCTCCCAGTTTTGCTCATCAGCTGGAAGCGTTTTTTCGAATTTCATTTTAGCGTTATCAACAAATACCGTGTTACCATTCCATTGAAGGTTAACTGTTGCATCCATCATTTTGTTACGTCCTTCAATATCCGTTACGTAAGCATCTGTGAATTTTGGAGAACCGTCTTCATCTGTTCCATCCCAGTACTTACCTTCAGGTCCCCACATGATGTTACGTTGACCTTCTGGTGATGTGTACCAGTCGAGGAAAGCAAAGATTTTTTCTGGATCTTTTGCACTTTTCGTAATAACACTAACGTTCCAACCAAGACTGTTATACGTACCCGCCCAAATCTTGTTTTTGTCCAGACCTTCTTTGTGTACAGGCCAGATCATAAAGTATCCGTCATTTGGATCTTTCTTTTTCAGTTCAAGGTCACCTACGGCACCATATTCAGTCGGGCTTGCACCCGCCGCTACGGCAACACGTCCTGTGTAAACTTTTTCTTTGATTTGATCTTTTGTTTGAGTAAGTGCATCTTGTGCCATCAATTTCTCGCGGAACAATTTGCTTACATACTGAGTCGACTCTCTGAATACAGGATCAAGGAAAATGGAAGTAAGCTGGTTATCTTTTGGCACAGCTCTTTCCTTAACGAACACGGGAGGATGATCTTCACCAAAAGAACCGTAAAGTACATCAAGACCTTGTCCATCTACTGCGAGATCCGGTTCAAATGGAACCACATTTGGATACTTCGCTTTTACTTTTGTAAGGTAGTTATACAAGTCTTCTGTTGTTTCCAGAGCTGGTTCACCGAGCTCAGTGTACATCTTTTTGTTAACCAAATATCCTGCATTACCATTAGGCTGAGAAGTATACCAGTTCGGGAATTGATATAGTTTACCGTCGCTAGAGCGGAGCATATTGAGTGTTTCTTCTCCAGCCCATTCTTTCAGGTTTGGATATTTATCAAGATAATCATCGAATGGGACTAGAGCTCCCGCTTCACGTAAACGTTCTACATCAGCATTACGATCCATCCAGATTACGTCTGGAAGTTCTGAAGAAGCAATCATAGTGTTCAGCTTCTGGGCTGCATTACCACCCGAGTTGATTGCGGAAATATCTACTTTTTTATTCTCTTTAATCCATTTACTTGCTTCATCGCCACCCCACTGTGGCATTGTGTACCAATCATAATGACCGTAGAAAGAGAAACTCAAATCTTCTTTACCCAGTTCAAAAGCAGTAGATTCTGCATTTTCTTTTGGTGCTGGATCTGGTTCTGGTGTTGCAGTCGTTCCCCCGTTACTGCTTGAACAACCTGCAATACCAATTGCTGAAGCGAGCAGTGCAACCAGCAAGGTGCTAGTTCCCTTGTTTTTTCTTTTCCACATCTTTGTAAACCCTCCCCTTAATATATGCCTGGCAAAACAATCTATGGTCCAAAGCCAAAGGGCTTTAAACACCTACTCTTTAAGAGATCCAACAAGTACACCTTTTACAAAATATTTTTGTACAAAAGGGTATACCGCAATGATCGGAAGTGTTGCAACCATCATCGTTGCCATGGATAACGACTTCGTTGTAACGCTTTGCATACGAGACATACGGGCTTGTGCAGCTGAATCCAGCTGAGACATCTGCTCACTCATGATGTTGGAGTTCAAAATCTGCTGCAACATGGATTGAATCGGCAATAGTTTTTCATTATTAATGTAGATACTCGGTAAAAACCACTCATTCCAGTGGAAGATCGCAGTAAATAGTGATAATGTCGCAATAACAGGTCCAGATAGCGGAAGCACGATACGGAAGAAGGTCCTAAAATGGCCACATCCATCAATTTGTGCTGACTCCATCAATCCATCTGGAAGTCCACGGAAGAAGGTCCGGAAAATAATCATGTTCCATACACTAATTAAAGTTGGAATGATAAATACCCAGAATGAATCCATAAGTCCGAGACTACGTACCACTAGAAACGAAGGAATCAAACCACCACTGAAGTACATCGTTACGATAAAAAAGACCATATAAAATTTCTTGCCTATTAGATCCTGCTTGGACATCGCAAAAGCGAGCATAGCAGTAAGTAAAACCGATAAAAGAGTTCCTATAACCGTTCTCATAATAGATATGTAAAACCCATTTAATATTCTGCTATCTTGGAATACAATGCTATAGTTTTCCAAAGTCCATTCCCGAGGCCAAAAAGTTACGCCTCCCAGAGCAGTATCCATCCCTTGATTAAATGAGACCACCAGAGCATTCCAGAAAGGATAGAATGTGGAGAACCCAAGTAAAATGAGAAGGGTGTAGATAATAAACATCATTATTCGATCATTCACACTGCGGTGTTTCATCTAGCTGACCTCCTTGTATGGCACACACCTTGTCCAATTACCAATCCTACCATAAGCTGTTCCCCGATCTACGTGCGACATAGTTGGCTACCGTAAGAAGCGTTACACTAATGACCGCCTTAAAAAGACCGGCTGCTGTAGCATAGGAGAAGCGTTGATTTTCGATCCCGATCCGGTAAACATAGGTGTCAATAACATCGGAAACCTCTCGGAGTACTGGGTTAGAACCAAGTAGCAAGATGTCTTCAAATCCAGCATTTAACAAGTTACCAATCGCCAAAATAAAGAAAATAACGATAACAGGCATGATGGAAGGAATCGTAATAAATGAAATTTGTTTTAAACGGCTTGCGCCATCCATCTCAGCTGCTTCATACAGACTAGGGTTAATACCCGCTATGGCTGCCAAATATACGATAGAGTTAAACCCAATTTCTTTCCATACATTGGTACTTACTAGAATCGTCCAGAAATATTCAGCTCTACCTAGGAATCCAATCGGTTCATCGATTAAATGAAGCGACTGCAAAAGAATGTTTAAACTTCCGTTATCTGTCGAGAGAATTGACATCGCAAAACCTGCGACAATAACCCAAGACAAAAAGTGTGGTAAATAACTGATCGTCTGAATGACCCGTTTAAAAGCCATCAGTCTAACTTCATTTAGCATCAGTGCTAAAATTATTGGGGCAGGAAAACCTACGATTAATTTCAATGCACTGATGACCAGCGTATTCCTCATAATGGTCCAAAATTCTGGTGCATTAAAGAACATTTCAAAATGTTTAAATCCTACCCATGGGCTTGCCCAAAAACCATCAAAGATGCTGTAATCCTGAAAAGCCATAAGTACGCCATACATCGGAATATAGCTAAATATGAATACAAGAATCAGTGCCGGGATCACCATGAGCTGGAGCTCCCATTGTTTTAATAATCGAACCGCTAGACCTCTTGGTTTTCTGCGTTCCGCCACTCTAGTATCCGTAGAGATCTGTGACATTGTTCCCCCTCCTCTTGCTTTAATTGTAAAATCTTCTGGAAGAAGAAACTATATATGTAATTAACGAAATTTTATAATAATCAATGATTATGTGAGTAATCGTCACATAAAAAGTTGTTTTTTATTATAAAACTGAACATTTTTTTCAAGATAACGGTTACATTAAATACAATAAAAAATGTAAGCGTTATAACATGACATCATTTTTTCGAGAAGAGAAATAAATATAACATGAAGCTAAAATGATAGCGTATACAGTTGCGAACCCAGATAAAACTAACACGGATGCTACTGAATCCGATTGGATCATACTTTGAATAATAGGTAATACAGGGGGTAAAATCCAACTAATACATTTCATATTTTCTGGTAATAGAGATATCAATTGTGTATGGAGCAATGCTGCGAGTGACCATATGAGAAGTAAGTTCAATCCATAAATTGTTTTATGGATGAAGCTTCGTTGGGTCAGCAGTGCTAAAGAGGAACCTAGAATTCCGAGTGAGAAATGTCCTACTAATGCTGTAATCCATTCTCCTCGATCTGGAAATCTTTCGAACATATTCATTAGAACAGGAAAAAGAATCGTTACTACGGCTAAAATGAACGTAACTGCAATCGCAGAAAACCATTCCGATAGATAAAACTTCCATTTATTTCGAGAGTGCGTTATGGTGATAGCTCGCTGATCAGGGTTTTCTGCATGATATACCCCTCTTCCAATCCAGCAAGAAAAGAAAAAAAGAAAAGCTGCTGTTACGCTATAGCTGTCAGCAATAGGGTTTGGCTTGTAGGAGTAGATTAACACCGTTAACAGAAAATAAAGAAAACAAGGTAAGAAGTAGGAGCTCGATCGAAAATAGGTACGTAGGAGATAAATAACCGTTGATTTTATCACTCATTTCACTTCCTTTGAGATAGATGACTCTTCAGTTTCTCTTGATACGTCTTGAATAGATCCACCATCTGCCAGCATGAGAGATAGCAAACGATCACTATGGTTCGCGTGTATAATGATGGTTACTTCCGTAGTTTCCCTTATTGTCTGAGCACTCAATTCAATAACACCTTCATATGTAGTAAGATTCTTCAGCATTGCTTCTGAGAGATTTATAACTTGCACAACCACCCTACTATCTTCGGTAACAATCTCTTCCGAGTTTACAATACGCATGAGATTACCTCTTTGTAATTCAACGACATTGTCAGCAAGCTCTTGAATAATAAGAGTCTCATGACTTGCACACACCAAGGTAGTTCCCCTCTTCTTATGCTCAAAAAGTAGCTGTATTAGTTGCTTTTGAGATTTCCTATCTAATCCAGACAGAGGCTCGTCCAATAGCACAAGCTCAGGGTTACCTAATAAACTTTGCATCACATTAACCTTCTGTTTCATTCCTTTGGAATAAGAAGCAAGCGGCTGATTTCGATCCTCCATAAGTCCAAACAACTCAAACCAAGTGTTCGTTTGTGTTAGGATTGTTTTTTTATCGAGCCCTTGAATATAGCCCATAGCTAGTAGATATTCCTCAGCGGTAAAATGAACCCAAGGCAAACGATCAATAGCATACCCTGTTTCTCTATTAAAAGACTTTTCTTTTCCCTGCGCAGCTTGCCTAAGTATTCTCCCTTGTGTTGGATAGATTAGACCAGCAAGCAACCGGAGGAGGGTGCTTTTGCCAGACCCATTATGGCCCATCAGCACGGCACACTCCCCTTGCTCAATCTGCAGTGAAACATCAGAGATAACGTGCTTCTCTCCAAAACTTTTACATACATTCTCCAATCGAATCAATAGAACCCCTCCTCCTCATCCCTTGCAACAATGAAATGATTTACATGCGGTCCGGTGTTTTCACTCCGAGGAGTGTCATAATATTTTGAATACTCTCGCCTGTCACTTTCACCAATGAGAGTTTATACGATAGTTCCCCCGGTTCTCCGTCCAGAATGCGCTCATGATGATAAAAACGATTAAATAATTGAGCGGCATCAATGACATACTTGGCCAGCACAGATGGTTCTTTTAAACGCACTGCTTTTTTAAGATACTCAGGATATCTGGAGAGGTGTTTCAATAGACTCCAAGCTGAATCGCTAATCGTTATTTCGTTCAAAGCATCACCTAAATCGGTATTTCTATCTGAAATTGTCAGCTCTGCCTTCGTGAGCAGGCTTTGAATTCTTGCATAGCTATACTGTACATACGGCCCCGTTTCTCCTTCAAAACTAAGTGCCTCTTCAAGTGAGAAATCAACCTCATTTAAACGATGATTTTTGAGATCTCCAAATACGATTGCACCAATTCCTACCTGCTCAGCTACCTCTTCTGCATTTGGCAGATTCGGATTTTTTAGTTTGATAATTTCACGTGCACGCTGTACTGCCTCATCTAGTACTTCTTCCAGAAAAACTACTTTTCCGCGTCTAGTGGACATTTTACGTCCTTCAAATTTCATTAACCCAAAGGGAACATGGATACAGTCTTTCGCCCACGGCTCACCCAGTTTGTTAAGGACAGCAAAAACCTGCTGAAAATGAAGCTTTTGCTCGGCACCTACTACGTAAAGTATTTCATCTGCTCCCATTTCCTCACGACGATAAAAGGCGGTAGCCAAATCCCTTGTCGGATAAATGGTCGTTCCATCTTTTTTGATAATAAGACAAGGTGGCATTCCCTCCTCCTCTAGTGGTACGACGAGTGCTTCATCACTCTCGATAAGCAACCCTGATTGTTTTAGTTTCGTAACGATACCTTCTGTTTTATCGATATAGAAGCTTTCTCCGAGAACGTGGTCAAAATCCACCCCTAAACGTTTATACATCCGTTCGAACTCCTGCATACTGATTTCAACAAAATAGGTCCACAGACGAACGGCTTCCTCATCCCCTTGTTCCAGCTTACGAAACCATTCTCTTGCCTCAGGACCAAGGGTCGGATCATTCTCTTCTTCATCATGGAATTTCACATATAATCTTAGCGATTCTCTGATGGGCTCTTCTGCAAGCTTCACGTCATCTCCCCATCTTTTGTAGGCCGTAATTTGTTTGCCGAACTGAGTCCCCCAATCTCCTAGATGATTTACGTTTACTGTGTTATACCCTGCCGCTTTATACATTCTGTATAATGCTGCTCCGATAACCGTTGAACGTAAATGTCCTACGCCAAAAGGTTTCGCAATATTAGGCGATGACATATCGATCACTACTTTTTTCCCTTCTCCTATCGAAAGCTTGCCGTAGTCAGGGTGATTCAACTGGGTTAATATAGCTTCGGTAGCTAGACTACGATTGAAAAAGAAATTCACATAAGGACCTGCTGCTTGTACCGTTACCTCTGGATGCTGGATAGAAGCTGCCAGTTCAGCAGCAATGACTGCAGGCGATTTTTTCAAATGTTTGGCTAATGTGAAACAAGGGAAAGCTATATCTCCCATTTCAGGACGCGGAGGATGTTCTAAATAATTTTCAATTTCCTCCACCGTCAAGTTTAAGTGTAAATCCAAAATCTGAGCTACTTTTGTCGTTAACATCCTTGATACACTCCTTAATCCTTTTTTTGATATCAAAAAAGCCCCCATCTCTGTATAACAGAGACGAGAGCTAAACTTCCCGCGGTACCACTCCATGTGAATAGAACAACATCACAGCTTCATATACGTTCATATAGCTGCTTAAGAAAATTCTATTCCCCTTATCAGCGGGTAACGTCCGCTACTGCCGGATACGCCTACTACCATTTCAACGTATCATCTCCCGAGTGCGTTTCATCCCAGATCCTACATACCGGCTCCCACCAACCCGGTTCGCTAATCATGCGGTGTTCTGGATTACTCTCTCGATCATCGACTGTATAATTTGTAATATTATATATTTTGTTTTTCCGAAGTGCAACTTTTTTTAAAAATAATTATTTATTTTAAAAAATAAAAAAAGCAGCACAAGGAACCCCTTCCTCATCTGCTTTCTTTCTATTCGTGACTCACACCGATAAGATTCATTATACAGACATGCTCATACTTGAGCATACTTCTGCGCAACGACGACATGCTTCAACACTACTTTGACAATGGATATGCTTGAATTTCTCACATTCGTTCGCACATTGTTCGCAAGCTTTTACAACAAGGGAAAGAATTTCTTTTTCGTATACAGTCCCACGGCTAAGAGCCGCCGCTGCAAAGCTACAAATTTCTGCTGCTTCTCTATTATACTTAATGCTTTCCCGCAGGGAAGCCAGATCATATTCTTTCAAGCTCGATACATAGCATTTATTACACGCGTTCATCGCTTCAATACATGCTGCAATCTTAGTTTGCATTTCCATCTCTACGTTTGTCATTGCCATTGTGATATACCTCCGTGTATTCGCTATTTGTTCTTCTATTACCCGAAGAACGTATATGCTAATCAATATGCAATGACATTTGTTATGATTCGACTTTTTATGATCTTTTCACTCAATCCGAAGACACCATATGATCTTCAAGCTGTTGCAAAGAATGTCGAATTTCTGCTTTGGAGAAATGTTCTCCGATAAAAACACCCACATCTTCTAGATGATCAGCACTTCCGAGCTTCGTGAAATCGGTTTCCCGATAAGCAAATTGGAACAAGAAGCGGCTGTTAGTATCTGAGAAGGTGACGATTCCTTTCGCACGGTAGATATCTCTTGGCAACTGGCGCAGCCAGGATTCAAACTGAACACTGTTAATCGGTTTCGAAAAATAATGTGTATACGCCATTACATGATCATGGGAATGAACATGATGATGTTCCGCGCTAGGAACACCTTCTTCTTTTGCTGACTCACATTGGATATCTCTTGAAAGTCCAGGGAGTTCCATCTCTCTAAGAATCAACGATGGCTCAATGGTACAGTAGTTCGTCAAATGGATTTTCGCAATTGGATTCCAGCTACGCAAACATTGCATTAATTCCTGACTTTCAGCTTCATCGACAAGATCAATTTTATTCAGTAGCAATTGAGAAGCAGCTCGAATTTGTTCTTGCATTAGACGATAAGTTTTTCCTCTCTGCTTACGGTACGTATCTAGCAAGTGAATGCTATCTACCACCGAGATTAATTCTCTAACTTCTAGTTTCACATATAGTGAAGTATCCGCGATCCCATCTAAAATTTCCACTGGATTTGCAGCTCCCGTTGCTTCAATAACAATTACATTGGGAGATGAACGATGCACTAATTCCACGAGCTGAGGGGCCAAATCTCCACGCACAGAGCAACAAATGCAGCCGCCGAGGATTTCAGCCATGTTCACATCTTTTCCAATCATCTCGCCATCGAGATTAACATCGCCAAGCTCATTCATTACAACGGCAGGGGTCATTCCTTTACTTTTCCAATACTCAAGTAGTTTGATTAGCAGTGTCGTTTTTCCACTTCCCAAAAAACCAGACAAAATATATACTGGTATCGTCTTTTGATTGGGTTGTTCAGTTGTCATCATATAACTTCCTTTCGATCTCTTGCGATCCGTTCACTGGCTATATATTTTATAGCATTAATTATGTAGCTTCTAAATGAAGCCTATAGTTTACTATCATCAATTCTAGACTGCGATGGGCCATCTATGTTTGCGTCCTATAGCGTTATCGTCTAAAGTAGATTCATATTCTAATCTTGGAGGCTTGATCACAATGAATTCTGCCCATGAGCACAAGCAACAAGCTCCCTCCAGTGTAAACTGTATGGTCATCACGGTTTCAGATACCCGGACCAAAGATACAGATACTGGTGGACAACTCATGCAGGAGCTTCTTCATAAGTCTGGTTATGCTGTTGTCGATTATATCATTATCCCTGATGACACTGCCACTATTCAATCGGTTATTCATCAGGCAGTAGTAAGAGATGATATTGAAGCCATTTTATTAACTGGTGGTACAGGGATTTCCCCACGTGATAATACATATGAAGCCGTGCATTCCCTACTCGACAAGGAACTACCGGGATTCGGGGAAATATTCCGATATCTTAGTTTTTCTGAGGATATTGGTACAGCTGCGATCTTAAGCAGGGCTGTTGCTGGGACGATTGGCTCCAAAGCGGTGTTTTCCATGCCGGGGTCAAAAGGGGCAGTAAAGCTCGCCATTACGCGGATTATCGTTCCAGAATTACGCCATATTATGCGAGAAATATACAAAACCACCTGAATCCCAAAAACAAGGTAATCTGCTCATCCCCTGAGTATAGATTGCCTTTGTTTTTTCTAATCCCAAAGAGGCAGAAAGTAATAGGCAGAAAATTCGAATAGAGAATAAGTAGAACTGCTCAGCGATACTCTTGCGTTTGAACAGATTATCGGAACGGACACGAAGAAATCAAGGAACTATGAATAACCCTTCTTCCATAGTTCCTTGATTCTATTATCATTCTAAGATAGTTTAACCACCGTACGTCCCACAGCTTTACCTTCCAAGATACGACTTAATGTATCTGGTAATTGTTCGAGGGATACTTCATTGACTCCCATTTGCAGTGCTGATTTTGGCTTCCATTCCCTACCCAGATGCTTCCATAGCTGAGTACGTCTTTCAGCTGGGCAATATACGGAATCTATACCGATTAATTGAACCCCTCGTAAAATAAATGGAATTACACTGGATTCAAACTGATAGCCACCTGTCATTCCAGAGAGAGCTACGCCACCGCCGTATTTCACTGAGCCCAGGACAACTTCAAGCATTTTGCCTCCGACCGGATCAACTACCCCTGCAAACCGTTCTGCTGATAAAGGGCCTTTTCCTTTGGCATAAGCTTCTTCGCGCGTTATTACTTCGGTTGCACCGAGCTTCTGCAACAACTCTTGTTCTTGTTCCTTCTTACCAGTGCTCGCAATAACTTCAAATCCCAGCTCCGATAAAATCGAGATAGCCATACTTCCAACCCCACCACTGGCACCCGCTACAAGTACAGGTCCGGAGTCTTGATTAATGCCTGTACGCAGTAGACTTTCTACCGACATAGCCGCTGTAAATCCTGCCGTACCAATAGCCATTGCTTCTTTCGTTGTAAGTCCTTCCGGCAAAGGCACAAGCCAATCTCCAGGAACTTTCGCATATGGACTGTATCCTCCAAAGTGTTTTACACCAAGTTCATAACCGGTTGCCAGCACCTTATCCCCTTTCTTAAATCTTGAATCGGAAGAGTCTATGACTGTACCTGCTAGATCAATACCTGGGATGACCGGGTAACCTCGAACTACTTTTCCACCCTCTGTACTCGCTAGTCCATCTTTATAATTGACACTTGAATATTCTACCTGAATCGTAACGTCTGCTTCTGGTAGATCAGCCAATGTGATCTGTTCTAGCCCTGCCCGAAATCCTTCTTCATCCTTGCGAACCATATAAGCCTGAAAAGTTTGATTACCGAGTGTTTCCATTTCTAGTTCCTCCTCTTTATCCCTTACTTACGGTTACTACGTATATTGTTACATCTAAATCTTCATTTTGCCATGAATTACATAACAACTTTCTATAAAATTACCCTACATTAGAATTATACAAACTGTATGCAAACAGGAACTCCTGACACATTCTTTATTCATCATTGTCGAACGAGGAATATTTTGGCGGGTATTGCCGTCTGGTGCGCTTTCCCAAGAAATAATTCCAGACTTCATCTCCATTATTTCCCGGGTAAATCAAAGAAGCATCCGTTATTATCCCTGTAAAATATAAGGAGTTTTAACGGATGCTCTTTCCTAAACTTAGGAATGAATATATTCAGAAATCATTTTTTGTTTTAAATTCCATGCTGCTGGGCTAATATTAACACGATATATTTCCGGATTGAGTTTCCGTAAATATTCTGGCCAGAACATATCCATTTGCTCCCGATGATAAGCGCGAATCTCTTCAAGTGTTGGAAGTTCATACACTTTACGTCCCTTGATAAATATAGGTTCAAGCATCGTAACAACATCGTAATCCTGAATTGTTTTCTTCAGATAGGGATGCACAGGATTAAACAGTTGCAACGGTTCTTTTTGCTTTGGCTGTTCGTCGTCCGGATAGCTAATATAGTCAGCAATCGCCTTTTTCGTTTTTGGATCCACAAGGCGATAGACTTCTTTTTTCCCTGGGGTTGTTACTTTTTCAGGATTCGCAGAAATTTTGATCGTCGGTTGCATAGTGCCTCTGACTTCTCGCTCTACCAGCTTGTATACTCCACCGAGAGAAGGCTGATCAGCAGCTGTAATTAGCTGAGTTCCCACTCCCCATGTATCAATCTGAGCACCCTGAGCTTTCAGGTTAAATATCGTATGCTCATCCAGATCGTTAGAAGCTACGATTTTAACATAGGGAAGTCCTGCTTCATCCAGCATTTTTCTCGCTTGAATGGATAGGTAAGCAAGGTCTCCACTATCTAACCGAATCGCGTTCATTTTCTTACCTTGAGCTTCAAGTTTCTTAGCTGTCTCTATCGCATGAGGAACACCGCTTCCAAGCGTATCAAACGTATCGACCAGCAGCGTCACTTGATCAGGCAACACTTTTGCATAGGCATCAAACGCTTCCTGTTCGCTCTCAAAGCTCTGTACCCATGAATGAGCATGTGTTCCCGCTGTAGGAATACCAAACTGCTCTCCTGCGAGCATATTAGACGTAGCATCAAAGCCAGCCACATAAGCTGCACGTGCTCCCCAGATGGCAGCATCGGCCTCCTGAGCTCGTCTTGTACCGAATTCCAACAATGTGTTATTACCAGAGACTTGCTTAATTCGAGATGCTTTGGTAGCAATCAGTGTTTGATAATTCATAAAATTCAAAATTGCTGTCTCAACTAATTGCGTCTCCATGATATTGCCTTCAACCCGAACGAGTGGTTCATCTGGAAATACCATAGCGCCTTCTTTCATCGCATAAATCGTGCCTTGGAAAGAGAATTGCAGCAATTCTTCTAGAAAAGCCGGGTCATAATTTTCCTCCTGGCTGGATAAATACTTGATATCCTCCATCGTAAATCGGAGATTGCTAATATAACGTACGATCCGCTCAAGTCCCGCAAAAACGGCATAACCATTTTTAAAAGGTAACTTACGGAAATAAGCCTCAAATACGGCTTTACGCTTATGGGTACCATTTACCCAATGAGCATACATCATATTAATCTGATATTTATCCGTATGTAATGCCAGGCTTGTGGTCTGCATCTGTCTCATCCTCTCAGGCCTCAAGTGAAGCCGCAAACAATTTCTTTAGGTGTTGTATTATTTCGTCCGCTTTGTCACGGTTGCACCGAGACTATTCTTGAAATGTCCTAATGCCCACACATGACCTTCTGCATTAAAACTAGCAGTAGCGTCCTCATATACCGTTATGGAAAAACCTTTATTGTAAGCATCAACTGCTGTATGAAGTACACATATATCAGTACATACACCGATCAGATGAAGCTCGGATATTCCGCGCTCACGTAGTTTGATCTCAAGATCCGTGCCGGCAAAAGCACTGTATCTCGTCTTATCCATAAAATAGACAGATTCCTTCGCCTCTTCATAAAGAGCTCTAAGTCTGCCGTATAATTCTCTACCCGCCGTCCCCCGAATATTATGAGGTGGAAATAACTGAGTTTCCGGATGAAAGTGGTCATTCTCATCATGCAAATCAATAGCCATTACAACATAATCGTTATTCTGTATAAACGCTTTTGTAATGTCCACGACGGCTTCCTCAATAGCTATTGCGGGCTCTCCTACTGGCAAATTGCCATCCACAAAATCTTTTGTGTAGTCAATGACGATCAAAGCTTTCATCCTGCTCACTCCTTATTCAACTTCGCTCACGTATAGATGGAAAGTCTCGGCTTAAGATCTGTAAAAAGATACAGCTGCGCAGGACGCTGAGAATATTGGTTTGAGCTGAGTGGGTTCCCCTCTTCATCTCTCACCTCTTCGATAATACCTTGACGGCTTCTCGTCGATGTAATTTTACGAATAAAATTAGGTTCTTCAAAATCCGGAACGACACTTTGAATGACCTGATACAATTCACTTAACGTAAAATGTTGTGGCAAAAACTGTCTAGCAATGGTCGTACGAAGCATCTGTTCTTGTATCCGCCTATAGGCATCTTCAATGATTGTTCGATGATCAAAGCCTAGTTCCAGCTTATGCAGTGCTTCTTCTATTGTAAACAATCCTACCTCTTCTGCGTCGTCTGCTGCTTGCCTGTGCTCCAGCATCCATTCCTCTACAAGAGCAAAAAACGCATGGGAGATAATCCAGCCACGCGGATCTCTTCCTGGTTGACTATAAACGCCAAGATATTCGAGGTGTCCGCCATCTACGCCGGTTTCTTCCATGAGCTCACGCTTAGCTGCATCATAAATGGATTCATTCTCCTGACAGAACCCGCCAGGCAATGCCCATTTCCCGGCAAAAGGCCAGGACTTACGCTTAATTAACATCACTTTCAGTTCCCTGATGGGAAGCGTTTTGGTGACTGTTTTTCGCTCACGTTTCGTTAACGTAAACATGACAATATCGGCTGGAACACCGTCTGGTGTGCGATATTTCTTTTTCTGAACCGGACGATCCGGGTTTTCTTCTCCTGAAAAATGGTTCTGTTCTTCGCTCATCTATTATCACCGCTATGATTTCATTTTGATATTTTCATTATGACATCATTATCTCGTTTGTCAACCGCACCCAAATCAGGAAAGCTATTTACCCATGAGCACTTTATTTTTTAGGAATAACCAGACGAAAAGAAGCTGTTGCCATACAGCCCAGGACATCATCGGCATTTTTCACTTCTGCTTTTGTCGTTAAACTTCTTCCAGCTTCATGAATCACTTCGGCAGTAACAATAAGCTCCCCTTGATGCATTGGTGCTAGATAATGAATGTTCAGATTTGTAGTAACACAGTTATCTATTTGTTTTGCCGCTACGGCAACCATCCCCATAGCTTGATCCATTAAAGAGGAGAGGACACCTCCGTGTACAATCCCCATAGAATTCGTATGCTGCTTCCCTGCTGTAATGGAGATCACTACCTTATTTTCTGTTGCGCTTAGCATTTTGCAACCTAATAGGCCCCAAAAACGGTCTCCTGCATCTTGAATCATTTCCTCTACTATTTTCATCTGTGAAACTCCCCTTCTGGCTGTACGTTCCTTAGATTACCCTGTATCTTATGCTCTACTCGTACCATGACTTATTTTATACAGAAAAAGAGTACGGAATTTCATTCCGCACCCTTCACTGTATTAATCACATCTCGATGGAGGTGCATCCGTACCTGTCTCCACATTCACTTTCTCGGAGACCGTATCGTGGATGACTGACATCACAAGTTGCAATAAATAGTTTATGTCGCTTTGGCTCTGCTGAAATTCATTAACCAGCGGAATGTTATCAATCTCATCCTGAAGTTGCTCAATCTCTGCTTCAATCTTCGCAACCATTTCTTTATTTTGAAAAGATTCAAAAGCGACGATTTCTTTTTGCTTCTTTTTCATTTTTTGGATGAGACCTTGAATCCGCTCATGTTCTTGAATTTTGGACTCCGCTTGTTTGAAATGCTGGACTTCTTCACTCGTCCCGATCAAATCAGCGAGTTCCTTCGCCTTGTTCATAATATCATCGCGTATAATGAGATCCCGCGTACTAAATGAAGGCATACCATATTGATTGACTTTAACTTGATCATTTCCCATAATGATCGCTCCATTCTGATAGGTTGGCTCATATTGCAATGTTTCTCTAGTTGCATTAGTTATTTGCTGCTTGTGGTAAAGGGAGCCACTCACCCTTGATGTACCACGATTTAGCATCCGTAATTTCAACTTGTACGAAAGTACCAATTAACTCTTTAGGTCCTTCGAAATGAACAAGTTTGTTACCACGCGTGCGTCCGGACAATACTTCTTCGTTGTTCTTGCTTTCTCCTTCTACAAGAACCTCTACAACTTGTCCTTTCATTCGCTCATGTGCACCATAGCTGTATTCTTGAACCGCTTTGTTCAAGCGTTGTAGACGCTCTTTTTTCACTTCCATAGGAACGTTGTCTTCCATTATGGCAGCAGGCGTTCCTTCACGTGGTGAATAAATATAGGTATAAGCAAAATCAAATCCAACTTCACGAACTAACGATAAGGTATCATCGAACTGTTCGTCAGTTTCCCCAGGAAAACCAACGATAATGTCAGTCGTCAGTACTGCATTCGGGATTGCTTGTTTGATTTTGTGTGCGAGCTCAAGATAACGTTCACGAGAGTACTTACGACTCATTTTTTTGAGTACTTCAGTGCTTCCAGATTGTACCGGAAGATGAATATGCTCAACCAAATTTCCGCCTTTGGCAAGTACTTCAATGAGATGATCATCAAAATCACGTGGATGTGATGTCGTAAAGCGTACTCTTGGAATATCTATTTTGCGAATTTCATCCATAAGATCACCGAAACCATACTTGAGATCAGTAAAGTCTTTACCGTAAGCATTTACGTTCTGACCAAGCAAAGTGATCTCTTTAAAACCTTGCCGCGCCAAGTCGCGGACTTCAGCTATTACATCTTCAGGCCGACGGCTACGCTCTTTACCGCGTGTAAATGGAACAATACAGTAGGTGCAGAACTTGTCACAACCGTACATGATATTTACCCATCCTCGTAAACCCTGACGTTTCTTAGGCATATTTTCAATAATATCGCCTTCTTTCGACCATACTTCAACGACCATTTCCTTACTAAAATAAGCTTCGTTAATGAGATATGGCAGTCGGTGAATGTTATGTGTACCAAAAATCATATCGACAAACCCATGTTTTTGTAAAATACGGTTAACGACCGTTTCTTCTTGTGACATACATCCACATACACCAAGTAATAGATCCGGTTTCTCAATCTTCAGATGTTTCAGGTGGCCCAGCTCACCGAATACTTTATCTTCCGCATTTTCACGGATTGCACAAGTGTTCAAGAGGATAATATCTGCTTCCTTACGATCTTCGGTCGGCTGGTAACCCATCTCTTCCAGCATCCCTTTAATCGTCTCTGAATCATGCTCATTCATCTGGCACCCATATGTATAGACCAGATAGTGTTTCCCCCTACCAATTGTCTTTAACTCTTCAGGTATTGCATTATCATACAGAACCTGAATATTTTCTTTTCCCCGTTGTTTCTCACGTTTGTGATCAGGCTCCGACATAATGTTGATATCACGTCCACGAATCCGGATTTTCTTGCCAAACTCATCTTCCGAAAGAACTTTCGCGTCAGAAAAATCAAAATACTTGGAGTAATCCTTTGTATCTTTCGCCATCGTAAAACGGTCACTCCTTACACAAAATCTATTTCGTATTCCCTATCCATTATCAATCATCTATACCTCTATTTAAAAAGGCATTACAGCAAATTATAACATGATTCATGACCCATATCCACCGACTCTCACGAGATAAAACACAAAAAAAGGGTTGTCCCTAACTGGATTAGCAAATCCATAGGAACAACCTTTTTATTCATCGTATTATAAGATTATAGAGCTTAGCCAATGATTTCAGCTACATCTCCGGTTTTAGCGCCTGCAGCATTTGCTTCATCTGTATCGATATGCATATCAAGTGCAAAGGAATCAGAAACGCGTGCAATTACATTTTCCAGTACAAGACCTCGTTCTCCGCCAAGGCGAACTTTTAACATGTCTTTGTCTTTAACTCCCCATTTTTCTGCATCAGAAGTATGGAAGTGAATGTGTCTTGCCGCTACAATTACGCCTTCTTCCAAAGTAACTTCACCTGCTGGTCCTTTTAAAGTAATACCAGGTGTTCCATCAATGGATCCGGACTCGCGAACTGGTGCTTTTACTCCGATAGCAAAAGAATCCGTACGAGAAATTTCCAGCTGGCTAGCCGGACGTGCAGGTCCGAGAATTCTTACTTTATCAAATTGGCCTTTTGTGCCAATAACAGCAACGGTTTCGTTAGCTGCGAATTGTCCTGGCTGAGACAATGGTTTAAATTCCGTTAATTGGTATCCAGCTCCGAACAAAGCTTCAACATGCTCTTGGGTTAGATGGATGTGGCGTGCTGACACACCTACAGGTACAGTTTTACTCATCTGTTAACACTCCTTAATTCTCTATCTATATATTTGGTCCGTCCATTATTATACCCATATTAACAACAAAATGAAAAGGCATCCTTCACTTTCAGACGTCTTTTTTGCTAATAATTACGGTTTATCCCCTAAATTTTCACATAGAAACGTCAACATATTGTCATACATAAACTGTCTAACCAGCGTCTCAGGATAGTGTTTTTGCAGCAATTCTACGAGATCAGTGTACTTACCAGGGTGTTCAAGTCCTTGAATCCACTGATGGATTCCATCGAAGTCTGAACCGAACATGATGTGATTTGCTCCTCCCAAGGAACAGACATGCTCTATATGTTTTAACAGATCCGTCTGGGATACCTCCCCTTGTTCTTTGACAAACCACGGAACAAACGTCATCCCCATTCTTCCATTCAGAGCAATAATGGTACGTATCTGCTCATCGGTAAGATTACGAGGATGCGGACAAACTGCTCTTGCATTAGAGTGAGAAGCAATAAATGATCGTTCTGTCGTGTCTGCCAGCTCCCAAAAACCTGCCTCTGACAAATGGGATACATCCAAAATCAGTCCAATCTCCTTACATCTTCTAATCAGCTCTCTGCCTTTATTCGTGAATCCCCCGTTGCGTTCCTCCAGAATACCATCCGCTGCCCAGTTGGCGTAGTTCCATGTAACTCCTATAAATCGAACACCCTGCTTATACATCAGATCGAGGTAAGAAAGATTCCCTTCCAGACCATCCACACCTTCAAGCGACAATAAACTCCAAATAGAGCCACCTGCCTGCCCAATGTTCGTTCGAAGCTCCTGTGCATCTTCTTTCCATCGTAAAGGCCGGAGACGTAACGGATGGCTCTCTTGGGCAGTTAACAAGTTATATATCTCTATTTGTCGAAAAACATGCTCAAATCGCGGGGTACCCAGTTTTTCGGACAAAAATATAGCAAACGTCTGAAGCGCTACGTTTCCCTCCTGTAACCTATTCATTGTGACATCCAGTCCAGGACCTTGTATAAAATCAAGACTAGAATCTCGTTGCATTTTGTACAGTACATCACAGTGCATATCAACAATGGGCACACTTTTTTTCATGTAATTAGCCCTCCTTCGTCGTTCCCTTGTTAAGCAGAGATGAAGGCAACAGTCCTTCTTATTTCTTTATATGCAGGCTGTACGCAAAAAAGCCCATTTGCAACATGTGCAAACAGGCTAAGATTAAAAAGATAGTTATCTTGGTTCCACAATCAATTTAATAGCTGTTCGGTCTTCCCCGTCTATTACGATATCCGTAAAGGCAGGAATGCAAATCAGATCAACTCCGCTCGGTGCCACGAATCCCCGGGCAATGGCTACTGCTTTTATCGCTTGATTAAGAGCTCCTGCACCAATCGCTTGCAGTTCAGCATTTCCGCGTTCTCTTAGAACACCTGCTAATGCACCAGCGACTGAATTCGGATTGGACTTGGCTGAAACTTTTAATACTTCCATGGTAAGTACCTCCCCTGGGAATAGGATGATGGATTGTTTCCACGACATGGTCCAACATGTGACAAATGCAGTAACTGAACTGAACTGAACTTTCTCGCTCTCTGTAATGCACGCATTAGTCCGCCCGAATGTTTCAGCTTGATCTTTTTCTTGAACAGACTCTAATAGATGTTATTCGCGAGAATGTAAAAGATTCCTTCTTTTTACGAGTCCGATGTTCTTAGTTAAAAGATGTACCTTCGTCGTTATTCCATTCGCCACTCATCTTCGATCAACCGAATTTTTTCAATCTTGGTTGCTTTTCCTGTGTCTTCATCGATATCAATGATTACCGCATGAAAATGCCATTTACCTTCATCCACATTAAAGCGCACTGGCAGACTGGTTAGAAATTTATGAAGTACAGCTTCCCGTTCCATACCCAAAATTCCGTCTTTCGGTCCTACCATCCCTACATCCGTAATGGCAGCCGTACCCTCTGATAATATCCGCTCATCATTCGTTTGCACATGTGTGTGTGTACCCACTACAACCGATGCTCTTCCATCCAAATAATATCCCATTGCAATTTTTTCGGATGTCGCTTCCGCATGAAAATCAACCAGAATACATTTATGTTTTTTCTTAAGCTCGTCCACCAGGTCATCTGCCTTACGGAAAGGACAGTCAAGTGCTGGTAAAAAAGTACGTCCTTGCAAGTTAACGATGGCTAATTCCTTACCGTTTGCCTTAATTACTGCATGGCCATTTCCTGGAGTCGTCTCTTCTGGAAAATTAGCCGGACGAATCAACCGAGGTTCATCATCGATAAATTCAAAAATATCACGATTATCCCATGTGTGATTCCCCATTGTAATACCATGAATACCCCAATCGAAAAACTGCCTAGCAATGGACTGCGTGATGCCGCGACCAGACGCTGCATTCTCCCCATTGGCAATAATGATATGAGGTTTATATTTCGTTTTGAGTAATGGAAGGTTTTCCTTCACTGCCTTCCGACCAACGCTGCCAACAATGTCACCTATAAATAAAACTTTAATGTGTGTTGCCTCCTTTTAACCCATATGCTCCATTATTAATCATCTATGAATGAGAAAAGTGGCCGGAGTTCGGCCACTTTCCTTCGTTTCATTCTTATTTAGCGTATTCTACTGCACGTGTTTCTCTGAGGACGGTTACTTTAATATGTCCTGGATAATCGAGTTCGTTCTCAATCATTTTAGAAATATCGCGAGCCAAGCGGAATGCTTCAGCATCATCGATCTTATCTGGTTGTACCATAACGCGAATTTCACGACCAGCTTGAATTGCGTATGATTTTTCAACCCCATCAAATGATTCAGAGATCGCTTCAAGTTTCTCCAGACGTTTAATGTAAGTCTCCAGCGTTTCACGACGTGCACCTGGTCTTGCAGCGGACAAAGCATCTGCTGCTCCAACCAACATCGCAATAACGGAAGTCGCTTCTGCATCACCGTGATGAGATGCAATACTATTAATAACAACCGGATGTTCTTTATATTTTTTCGCTAATTCCACGCCGATTTCAACGTGTGAACCTTCCACTTCGTGATCCAGTGCTTTACCAATGTCATGCAATAGACCAGCACGTTTGGCAAGTACGATGTCTTCGCCAAGTTCTCCAGCCATAAGCCCTGTTAGGTAAGCAACTTCCATCGAATGCTTCAGCACGTTTTGTCCATAGCTTGTACGGAATTTGAGTCGTCCAAGAATTTTGATCAAATCTGGATGCAGTCCATGAACACCCACCTCAAAGGTAGCTTGTTCACCATATTCACGAATACGCTCATCCACTTCTTTACGTGATTTTTCAACCATCTCTTCGATTCGTGCTGGATGAATTCGACCATCAGCCACCAATTTTTCCAAGGCGGTTCTTGCAATCTCGCGGCGAATTGGATCAAAGCCGGAGAGAATAACTGCTTCCGGAGTATCATCAATAATGAGATCAATCCCTGTAAGGGTTTCAAGTGCACGGATGTTACGGCCTTCACGACCGATAATACGGCCTTTCATCTCTTCGTTAGGCAATGTCACAACCGATACTGTAGTCTCGGCAACATGATCAGCTGCACAACGCTGGATAGCCAATGTAATAATCTCGCGGGATTTCTTGTCCGCCTCTTCCTTCGCTTGCTGTTCAATATCCTTAATCATTTGAGCTGTCTCTAGACGTACTTCTTGCTCTACATTTGACAGAATGATACTCCGAGCATCTTCCATCGTCAGATTGGAAATTCTTTCAAGCTCCGTCACCTGACTCTTATAGATCGTTTCAATTTGTTGCTGCGTCTCGTCAATTCGTTTCTCTTTGTTAGCCACTTGTTCTTCTTTGCGTTCCAAGGAATCCATTTTTTTATCCAGCGATTCTTCCTTTTGCAACAATCGTCTTTCTTGTCGTTGGATTTCATTTCGACGTTCACGAATGTCTTTTTCAGCTTCGGTACGTACACGATGGACTTCGTCTTTCGCTTCAAGTACCGTTTCTTTTTTCAGTGCTTCTGCATCCTTCTTCGCATTTTCTACGATTTGGACTGCAGCTTCTTCTGCACTGGAAATTTTAGCTTCAGCTAAAGATTTGCGAATAAAATATCCGGCAAGGAACCCAATAATCCCAAAAATCAAAGCGGCAACAACGAGCATTAACCAGGCGATAGGACTCATTCTGTTCACCTCCTCGTTGATTCCTCCAAGGGATTTATCCTTGGGATATTCACATTTGTTTGCATTTAAGTCTTACACATTTACAAAAAAATCCATACAGTGAAATTCACTGTTTCTTTTTCTGGTACACGCTAGAGGCATGTACACTTCACCGCCGTAAGGTATGGCGGTCTTACATCATTACCATTTTACAAGACTGTGCACGAAAGGTACTTTTTTGGAAGGAAAAAATACCTTTTTTGTTGCAACGGCTCATGTACATTTTAGTATTCGTGTTAAGATATTGTCAAGAGAATGAACATTTTCGGGACTAGGGGCACATCTTTATCACATGAAATCGTCTTCTGACTCCTGTTCTTCCTCGGAACTTTCCAAAACAAGCTCTGCCATAACTTTTCTGGTCACTTCTCCTGAGTACCCTCTTCTCATAAGGTAAGGATAAGTTTTACGTTTCTTTTCAGAGGTGTCTCCTTTAACCTGATTCCATTTTTTGCGTCCAATAACAAGCGCGCTTTCCCATTCTTCTTCTTGGCTTACTGCTCCAAGAGCCTCGTTAATATCTTCTTTGGCAATTCCTTTTTGACGAAGTTCCTGCCCTACCCACAGTTTTCCCTTACGATGATTTGAAATACGTTGTCTGGTCCATTCTTTGGCATACAGAGAATCGTCAATAAACCGCTCTTTCTCCAGTCTAGTTAATACTTCTTCAATGATCGGTATTGTAAACTCTTTTTCTTTCAATTTTTTGGCCATTTCAAGCCGTGTTCTTGCTTTTCTTTCAAGAAAACGCAAGCCTTGTACGTAAGCACGCTGCCGTTCATCAGCAATTACGATTTCTTCAAGCTCATTTTTATGAAAAGAGTTACCTTTGATCATTCGATATTTGATCATCACATCTTCAAGAACAGACAATTGATATTCTCCAAAATAAATTAAATATCTTGTATCTCGCCCTCTCATTTTCTCTACCCGAGTAATTTCAAGCATTTGATCAGGAAAATGGCTGACGCCTACTTGTACTTCCTGATTGGCATCTATTTCTTCATAATCCTCCACTTCAGCGCGCCTCCTCGTACTTCGTCTATCATCACTATTTGCTAAAGCAATACATTTATAAAACAAAAAAACCGCAGGCAAAATAAGCCGCGGTTTCATATGCTTACGCTATAAAGCGTTCCTGACAGTTCATACAATTATGTTGATTACGCTCCATTTGTATTAAGACGATGTTACTGTAACATCACTTCTGCCAGGAATGACAAGTCCCTTAAAAAGGGACTTGTTCTCGCATTCGGCAAATACAATTATATTATAACAGCTCTATATTACTCTAAGGGATGTTGATAAGTCTTATTCGACTTCGAACAATTCCTGTTCCTCTTGTTCTTCTTTTGCTTTGTCAGCTTCTGAAGGAGCATCAACTACCGTAGTCAAGTTACTGGCTTCACGAATTTTTTGTTCAATCGTTTGGGAAATCGCAGTATTTTCTTTCAAGAATTGTTTTGCATTCTCACGACCTTGACCTAAACGCTCACCGCTGTAAGAATACCAAGCACCACTCTTGTCAACGATACCGTGTTCTGTACCGATATCTACAAGGCTTCCTTCTTTGGAAATCCCTTCACCGTACATAATATCGACTTCCGCTTGTTTAAACGGAGGAGCAACCTTGTTTTTTACAACTTTAATTCGTGTACGGTTACCGACAATATCGTTACCCATTTTAATACTTTCAATCCGCCGAACATCAAGGCGAACCGTGGAGTAGAACTTAAGTGCGCGTCCTCCCGGTGTTGTCTCCGGATTACCAAACATAACACCAACTTTTTCACGAAGCTGATTGATGAAGATAGCGATCGTCTTCGATTTACTGATCGCTCCAGACAGCTTACGAAGAGCTTGGGACATCAGACGAGCTTGGAGACCTACGTGGGAATCCCCCATATCTCCTTCAATCTCTGCCTTCGGCACAAGTGCAGCAACAGAGTCAATGATAACAATATCAACTGCGCCACTTCTTACGAGCGCTTCGGCAATCTCGAGAGCTTGTTCCCCTGTGTCTGGTTGGGAAAGAAGCAATTCATCAATATTTACACCTAGTTTTCTTGCATATTGAGGGTCAAGAGCATGCTCTGCATCAATAAATGCAGCTTGTCCTCCGGCTTTTTGTACTTCAGCAATAGCATGAAGAGCAACTGTTGTTTTACCTGATGATTCAGGACCATATATTTCAATAATCCGGCCTCTTGGGAATCCGCCGGTTCCTAGTGCGATATCCAGAGCAATTGATCCACTGGGTACAATTTCGACTTGCATGTGAGTTGATTCACCCAGTTTCATAATTGAACCTTTACCAAATTGCTTTTCTATTTGACGTAGCGCCATATCTAACGCTGCACGACGATCTGACAATAAACTCACATCCTTCTATGTTTATAACTCTATGATACTCTCTTTGGACTCGTTTGCCAAGCATTTTTTGAGAACATACATTCGTTTTTTTCGAGAGACCAGGGGCCCACCAGTCCTCAGAGCATAAAAAAGGAAGAACCTGAGCAAATCACGTTTGCACCCGGTTCTTCCGATTACTTGTAGTATACTGGTTCAGAGTAAAAGCGTCAAACATTTTGATAGGCTTGTCGTATGAACCCTTTCCTGCAACTAAGTAAGCTTTTCATTCTCCACAAGTCTGCGCCACAGGCGATAAAGAATCGTTTTGGCTGAACGAATTCGAATGGTTTCGCGATTACCACTCAGTTTAAGCTCATGTACTTCCGTTTCCTTGTCTCGTTCAGCAATACCGATATAAACAAGGCCTACTTCTTTTCGCTCGGAATATCCTGGACCTGCAACACCTGTAACAGACAAGCCGTAATCTGAATCTGTAATCATTCGAGCCTGTTCTGCGAGTACTTTCGCCACTTCGGCGCTCACAGCTCCGGGTGCATCCTCGCCTTCCAGATAATGATGCGGAACATTCAGAAGCTTTTCTTTCATTTCATTAGAGTAGCATACAAACCCACCACGCAGCATAGTGCCGCTTCCCGGAATAGAAGTAAGCAGGGTCATTAATAGTCCGCCTGTACAGCTTTCTGCAGCAGCCATCGTCTGTTCACGATCAGCCATCATTTCTACAATAACGTGCTCAATCGGAATATCGTGGCTTGCATACATATGTTCAGGAAGACGCTGCTGAATAACAAGCTCAAGCTCATTAAGCTTAATCATCGCTTCACTTTCACTGGATGCTTTCGTAGATATCCGAACGGTGACCTCCCCTTCGCTCGCATAAGGTGCAATGGTTGGGTCCGTTTGACTCGTGATTAAGTCTTTCAGTTTGTCCTCTAGCATCGATTCACCGATTCCAGCAAATTTAAGCATTTTTGAATAGATCGGCATCTCACCGGCCAATACATGTTGATAAAGCCATGGCAGGGCATGATTTGTGAACATAGGTTTCAGCTCTTTTGGAGGACCAGGAAGTATAATATAATGCGTTCCTTCATGGCTAATAGCATTCCCGAGTGCAAGTCCTGTTTCATTCAGCAGTGGACTTGCTCCTTTGATAATAGTGGCCTGACGTTTATTATTCTCGGTCATCACCGTACCACGGCTAGTGAACATCTTCTCGATACTATCCAGTGAACGCTGATCCATAAGAAGACTTAAGCCAAGAAGATCAGCCAGTACATCCTTCGTAATATCATCCTGAGTAGGGCCAATTCCACCTGAGAAAATAATAATATCTGCACGACTACGTGCCGTTTCAATTGCTTGTTTCATTCGTATCGCATTGTCACCGACAACTGTCTGAAAGTATACATCAACACCTATTCCAGCAAGTTCTCTTGAAAGGAATTGAGCATTGGTGTTCACAATTTGACCCAGTAAAAGTTCAGTACCGACTGCAATAATTTCTGCTTTCATTTATATTCCTCCAGTTTGAAATCAGTCTGCCGAAAATAGATAAGATCTTATCTTTCAAAAGAGCAATAGGGATCCCTATTGCTCTTCTTGGTAAAGATATTTAACTATTGTAAACGTAAAATCCTGCTTTTACGCCTAGTTTTGATGAAGGAGATGCTTGTTTTTGACAAAGTAGTCAATCCCGGAATATAACGTCACGAGAGTTGCCAGCCAAATAAATATAACATCCATTGGCACAGAAACAAACGCAAACGGGAAATTGTTCAATAATAATAAGGAAATAGCAATAATTTGAGTTACGGTTTTCACCTTGCCCCAAGAGCTTGCAGCAACAACAGAACCATCTAACAAAGCTACCTGACGTAAACCTGTTACAGCGAATTCACGGCTAATAATAACAACCGCCATCCATGAAGGCACACTGCCCATTTCAACCAGAGAAACGAGTACAGCTGTAATCAAAAGTTTATCTGCCAAAGGATCCAGCAATTTCCCAAGGTTTGTTACCAAATTGTGTTTCCGCGCAATGTAACCGTCAATCCCATCTGTACTCGCAGCTACGATAAAAATAATTGCTGCGATAAGCTGGTTGTAAGGAAGTGAATAGTCACCAAACTGGATAGGTGAAGGATAAAAATCAAAGTCAACCAGTAAGAAGATCATCATGACAGGAATCATGAAAATTCTGGCTAGAGTAATTCGGTTGGGTAAATTCAAAAAAGACGCCCTCCCCTTTTGATCGTACTTGGAGATACGCTAGTAATAGCGAACTCCGCCTATGTCTTTTTATTATTCATGAGATATGTAATGTAAGGATAAACCAAACATCTATAATATGAAAATTTCCGCTCTTGTAGATTGTACCCCCATATAATTGTCAAAAAAGACATATTGATAAAACGGCAGGGCATGAAATCACATCGATATGATTTCGTTACTCATAAAAAGCATCTTAAGAACTCTATTTCATATTCGTAAACTGAAGATCAAGAGGCAAATCGCTAGAACGAAGCAATTGTATAATCGATTGCAAATCGTCACGGCTTTTACCGGTAACTCGAATTTGATCCCCTTGAATTTGGCTTTTCACTTTCAGTTTGGAATCACGAATCAAGATATTGATTTTTTTTGCATTATCTTGATCAATTCCTTGCTTGAAACCAAGGCGCTGACGCACTGTCCCCATAGAAGCAGGTTCAACTTTGCCATAATCCAAATTTTTTAACGGGAGTCCTCTTTTTACCATTTTGGACTGCAGAACATCAATAACTGCATTCAATTTGTATTCGTCGTCCGAAACAATAACAAGCGCATCTTTCTCTATTTTAAGACTGCTCTTGCTTCCTTTAAAATCATAGCGGCTAGCAATTTCTTTCTCCGCCTGAGATACGGCATTGGTTAGTTCCGCCATATCTAGTTTGGATACAATATCAAATGAACTTTCACTCACAACATCCACTTCCTTCTCTATAGTCATATTGCCCTGTGTAACATTATATTAAAACAAGATAAATAAATCGAATCTCTTCCAAACTATTGTCAGGTAACCTCACTCGAAAAAACATGTACAGCGACAAATTCGCTGTACATGTTAGGGTAGGCAACCTTACTCGCCACTATCGGTAGATTCTTCATCGGTAGAAGCATTATTCTGATCAGAATTTGTGTCTTCTACTCGTTGCAGTCGAATCCGGTTCGTTGTTTTGCCATCAGTAACGACTTCACCGTCTACGGTAATTACCGTAGCTGGGGCATAACCTGATTTGATGTACATTCCTTCAGAATCAAGATCGAAGCTATAAGTTTGTCCTTCTGCAGTGTTATCTCTGAATAATTTTTCCCCACTGGAATTCTCGCCTTTATATACTTCCATCCAACTCAACCCTGATGCTTTAATCTCAACTTTAACCGGCTCATCGGAACTGCCACCCGTAACATCAAAGATGGTAATATTGCCTGACTTACCACTTTCCGCAACCGTAATCGGCTGTTCGGTAGGTTCTTCTTCAGTAGGTGGTTCTTCATCGGTTGGAGTTTCCTCAGATCCATTCGGATCTTCCTGATTATCTCCGCCCCCTACTTCAGATCCAGGCTCATCCGTACCTTCAGGTGGGGTTGGATTTTCTGTCACAGGCGGATCTACCTGTTCCGTACCTGGTTCATTAGGCACCTCGGCTTGGTTGCCGATGTTACCTTTAATCGCATAAACATAAATAAGAATTAATATGAGAGCCAAAAAGGTCCAAGGTAATACCATAGACAACCACTTATTGTTACGCTCGGAAGCAGGTCGGCTGGAACGCTTCTGAATAACGGGTTCCATCGTTGCTTCTTGCTCCGGTGCCGGAACATCTTTTTTATGTCCTTCCAGCAGCTCATCCGGATTCAAACCCACTGTCTCCGCATATGTTTTAATGAAAGCCCGCACATAAAAACTGCCAGGTAGAACTTTATAATCTCCCGATTCAATCGCTTCAAGATACCTTTTTCTAATCTTTGTCATTTCTTGAACGTCATCAAGACTTAGTCCTTTTTGCAGCCGGGCCTCTTTCAACTGCTGACCCAGTTCAGACATGCCAATTCCTCCTCTTTCTTTGTCTTCTCCAAGATGTTTCATTTATAAAAACACATTCCTTTAAATTATCGCTGTACCTTTACAGATCATCGGTATAATTCGCAGTAAACGTATCATATATAATTTCTTCCTCTGGGTTGCTGCGAAGTTCAATGATAATATCGAAATCGTTAAAATCATACTCCGATTCTTGTACGAAAATATCAGGATGCTCAATCACCTTCGTACTCGGCATACTCATGATGTCCTGCAGCAAATTATAGTGTTTCTCATTAGAACGAATTGTACTCACAATCCCATCAACAATAAAAACATTGTTTGGGTTCATTTCGTCCTCGGACAGCTGACTGCGTATAGTTTGGCGCAATAGTGTAGAAGATACAAACGTCCATCTTTTCATCGCACATACACTACCTGCAATAATGGATTCTGTTTTTCCTACACGCGGCATTCCTCGCAGACCGATAACCTGATTACCTTCCCTCTTAAATACTTCACCCAAAAAATCAACAAGTAACCCAAGTTCATCTCTGGTAAAGCGAAAAGTTTTACGATCATCTGAATCACGATCAATATAACGGCCATGTCTAACCGCAAGTATATCAACAAGGCGTGGGGCACGGAGCGCCGTTACCGTGATGTTGTTCACTTTTTTCAACATTTGACCAAGGAGTTGGATTTTCTCATCGTCATCCGATTCAAGAAGCATCCCTCTTGTTTTTCCTTCTACACCATTAATGGTCAGGATGTTTACCTCAAGCATTCCGAGCATTGAAGCAATATCACCAAGGAGTCCAGGTCTGTTCTTATGTATTTTGTACTCCATATACCACTGTTTGTACTCCATATTAACACCTCTGAAGCTTATTCCTCAATATTCGACATAATCAGTCATTCCCGCGAATAGAAAATGTTTGGATCTGAATCCATCAAACATGGGTCTTACTAATGATATATAAAATAAAAATGAATTACAAGAACCAAGGATGTAACAATTACAGAAAAGCTCCCTTGCGGGAGCTTCTCCATGCGTCAACTATGCGTTATTCTTAGCCAATTTGACCATGAGCTTAGCAATAGTGCGACGCTCATCCTCGTCACCCACATCCCATAGTTCTTTTAATGCTCGGTTGGACGGGTTTGCCGGATCGACTTTTTCATCGAGGAAATCACCGATTTCAAAAGCGAGTTTGTTAATGACATCTTCGCTAATACCGAGTTTTTCGGCTTGCGCTACACGATCACCCAGAAATTTTTTCCATGAATCAAAATTACTGACTACTGTTGACATCATTAAATCCTCCTTAGCATTACTTATGAGATTTAAAGTGGGCAGTAGTTAATATGAGCAATGAACGTGCTCCTTATACAGGAATTATTTTTAGGTCTGATTAGGTTAACCAGCCGCCATTAGGCGAAATGATCTGACCATTAATATATCCTGACTCGGGAAGCGCCAAAAAATAGACCAAAGAAGAAATTTCATCGGGTTTGGCCAATCGACCTGCTGGAATTTCTTGCTCAAGTGACTTAATTTCCTCTTCATCAAATGTACGCATCATATCTGTATCAACGGCACCCGGTGCAACTGCATTCACAGTCACACCAGAGGGCGCAAGTTCCTTAGCTAGAGCTTTAGTGAAGGCATTAATGCCTCCCTTAGTCGTTGAATATAGAACTTCACAGGAAGCCCCTGAGATGCCCCAAATAGAAGAAACATTTATTATCCGTCCATACCGCTGTGAAACCATATGTGGCATAAACATCTGTGTACAAAGGAAAGTTCCTTTCAAATTAACAGACATCACTTGATCCCATTCCTCTTCCGTTACATCGGACAAAAGACCATAGTGAGTAATACCGGCATTATTAACCAGGATATCAGGAAGCATCTGGTAGTCCTTAAGTTTTTGCGCCATACGCTCAATTTGTTCTTTACTTCTTAAATCAGCACTTACGGTCATAATCTTGCCGCCATAGTCCATACATCGTCTTGCGACCTCATTCGCCGCTTCGTGAGAATTCATGTAATGAATAACCACGTTCATCCCAACTGCCGCAAAACGCTCTGCAATCGCAGCGCCTATTCCCCTGCTTGCACCAGTAACCAGAACCGTTGTATCGAGTATTGGCTTCATAAAGGATCCGGTTTCTCTCTCCATAATTAAGGACTCACCACCAAAGACACCGCAAGTTGATTCCAATCAATATGTTCTCTGAGACGTCTATTAACATCCTCTAGCGTAATGGATTCATAAATTGGCAGCACTCGGAATAAATCTCCGCCGCGGAATTGATAACGGGTAAATTCATGTGCAATGCTCTCCGGAGAATTTAGCATACGCAAATATCCGCCCATTTTTTTCTTACGAGCTCGCTCGAAGTGATTCTGTTCGAATCCTTTTTGCTGAATTGCTTCCACTTCGGTACGGACACGACTTAATAAAAGCTCAGGGTCTTTCGTATCTCCCCCAACAGCGGAGAAGCTATACTGAGCAGAACTATTATATTCATGACCAAAGCCATCAGAAATTAAATCCTCATCGTATAGTTTCTGATACAATTCCGTACTAGAACCAAACAAGAGATCCATCATAAGACGCGTTGTCAAATCCTCACGAATCATTTCTTCACCGCTAAGGCCTTTGCTTAGCTCCTTGAATCCAAATAAACATTTCGGCAAAGAGACCGCAAGTTTTGCTTCTCTGCGTTTCTCTCCGACTTCAAGAGGTTCTTCTTCAAAGAGACGATCAATTTCCCCTTGATTCTCGTAGTTCTTTTTCGCTTGATTGTCACGAACAAGGTCCATAACTTCTTGCGGATTAACACCGCCTACAACGAAGAGAAGCATATTGCTTGGATGATAGAAAGCGTTATAACAATCATATAGTGTTTCTTTTGTAATTGTGCTAATGGATTCAATCGTCCCGGCAATATCAATTCGTACCGGATGTTTCTGGAACATCGCCTCGATTAGCCCGAAATATACACGCCAATCCGGGTTATCCTGATACATATTGATTTCCTGACCAATAATCCCTTTTTCTTTTTCCACATTTTGATCTGTAAAATATGGATTTTGAACAAAATTCACAAGCGTCTCGATATTCTTGTTCACATTTTCTGTTGCCGAAAATAAATACACCGTCTGATCGAAGCTAGTAAACGCATTGGCAGAAGCTCCATTAGAAGCGAAGGTAGCAAAAATATCGCCTTCTGGCTCCTCAAACATTTTATGTTCCAAAAAGTGAGCAATCCCGTCGGGTACTTGCTGCTCATCCTTACCCTCTACTTTAAAATGATTATCTACCGATCCAAATTTAGTTGCAAAAGTGGCATAAGTTTTTTCAAACCCCGGTTTAGGAAGCACATACACGGAAAGACCGTTGTCCATCACTTCATAATACAGAGTTTCCTGCAGATGTTCATATCGTATGCTCTCCACCGGTCATTCCCCCTTCTGATCTCTCAAGAAATAAATGGTATCCAGCTGGAACGTTTCCGCTGCCTTCTGAACATCTTCTTTGGTCAAGGATTCAATTTGCTCCAGTAGTTCAGTTGTAGAGCGCTCTTTACCCGATAACTGGCGGTTGAAGTCATAGGAAATCATTTCAAATGCGGAATCCCCGATTTCCTTTAGCAAATTGCGAATCATGGCCTTTGTCTGATCCATCTCCAGATCCGTGATTTTGCCTGCTTTTAAATCGGATAATTGATTAGTAATAATCTCGACCGCCTGCTCATAATTAGGGATCTCAATTCCAGATTGAATTGTGCCAATACCTTTATGACCGTCATACCTAGAAGAAGCATAATAAGCAAGACTGTGTTTCTCACGAACGTTGACAAAGAGTTTGGAGTGAGGATAACCCCCTAAAATACCGTTGTACATCAAGGCAGATGCATACCGATCGTCACCATATGTAATGGATGTTCGAAGTCCCATATTAAGCTTACCCTGATTCACATTCAGTTTCTCAACCACGGTTTGCACATCACGTTGCTGACGGTGATTTATTTCCGTTTTATATTCGAACGAAGTATCGCGATTCAGTTTAAAATACTTCCCTACGAGCTTTTCAACTTCTTCAAGTGTCGTATCGCCTACCACATACAGATCCATTCCCGCATTGCGAATCCATTGTTCATAGGAAGTATATAGCCCTTCTGGATTAATTGCGGGCAGGTCCTTACGTTCCCCTAGTGGATGCAATCGATAAGGTTCATCTTTGCACATTTCTTCAATGCAACGCTCTCCTGCGTAACGAATTTTATCGTTTACGATAGATTCAAGCCTTTTACGTACAGTGTCCCGCTCTGCCTGAACATAAGACGAACGAAAATGTCCATTTTCTGTAGCAGGACTCGTCACCACTTCCCCGAGAAATGCAAAGGATCGGTCAAGCAGACTGTCACTGCTCTGAACGAAGGAATCATTAATCGTATCCATACGGAACTGGATAATTTGATGATCTCCTCTTTTGTATACGTCAAAACCGAAGCCGGCACCATACAACTCCTCTAGCTGCTCACGAAACTGAATTGTTTCTGGGTAGGATGTTGTTCCTCTGCGCAGAACGAATGGGATCAATGCTGTACTGGTTACTGTCTCTTCTTTAAGTGGAGTGCCCACATACAGAGATATGGCAAACGTCTTAAAGCGCTTGGTAGGCAGCACATGAATACGAATATGCTGATTGCTGCCGCGTTCGAATCCTGTATTAGTCAAGTTCCAAAACCCCTTTACGACGTCATAATTTTTTCATTAATTTTCCTAGTATGATTTCATTCTAACTCATTCAAAAGCACAGAAGCAACCGGAGGACATTCCGCCGATTGCATGTGTGCTTCTCTATTCAGAGATGAGCCTCCCTAATTACGCTGGAGTACCTTACCCATCCCATTCTATAACTTACATACAGAATATATGCTGACCAATTGTTTTCACTTGAGGACGAGTCCAGATCCATTTAGAAGTGGCTGTTTTAGGGTTAAAATAGTAGAGACATCCACCAGATGGATCCCATCCGTCCAAAGCCTGCATAACCGCTTTTCGCGCCTGCTCATTTGGTTCAAGATAAATCTGACCATCTGCTACAGCAGTAAATGCACCCGGCTGAAAAATAACCCCGGAAGGTGTATTTGGAAACTGTGGTGATTCTACCCGGTTCAAGATGACAGCTGCTACAGCTACTTGTCCTTCAAAAGGCTCTCCGCGAGCTTCACCGTAAACGGCATTGGCCATAATTTTAAGTTCGTTTTCAGTAAGTCCCAAAGAGTTAGTGCTTCCCATATTGTTATTTCCACTGTTACCTTTGCCGCCATTACCTGAAGATGTCCCCCCGGAATTCGCTAAACCAGGACCTGGTTCTGTCGGACGCCAATCTTTTGTTGCATTGTACAGCTTAAGTTTCGTTTTTGCCCCGACTACACCGTCTGCCGGCATACCAAACTCTGATTGAAACCATTTTACAGAGCCCAGTGTCTTAGGACCAAAATGGCTATCAATTTTCCCATAGTAGTAACCAAGATACTTTAGTCTGCCTTGCAGTTCATATACATCCTGTCCATATGCACCAGATTTGACCGTGTTTTGGCTAAATGTCGGTACTGCTGTAGTGTCCAGCTCGATTCTTGATTCTGCCTTTTCTTCATTTGTCATTAAAATCAGACGATATGAAGTAGCTGATATTAAAATCAAGCCGGCAAGTATCCAAAGATTGATTTTTCGCATGTGTAGAATCTACCTTTCTTTAATGTTCTCTTGTTGGCTACATTTATTATGTTTAGCAGTTATTGTTCCTATGCACTTTCAGCCATATATGAAAACATGTAAAAGGATGGAAATGAAATCAAGGCATACAAAAAAGGAGCCCTCCATGTTGAGAGGAACTCCTTTTAAAAAACTAAGAACTTATTTTGTTAGCTTGAAATTGTTCCATAGAGATAAGAACCTCTCTTGGCTTACTGCCCTCGTAAGGACCAATCACTCCTCTAGCTTCCATGGAGTCAATCAGTCTTGCTGCACGAGTATACCCCACTCTCATACGCCGCTGAAGAAGGGATACTGAAGCCTGCTTCGCTTCTATGATAATCTGAACAGCTTGGTCATACAGCTCATCTTGAACCTCTTCCGTCTGCTGTAGGGAGTCATCAATTTCAGGTACAAGAGACTCATCATACTCCGCCTCCGCCTGATCACGAACGTAACTCACAATATTTTCAACTTCTTGATCACTCATAAACGCACCTTGTACACGTACAGGTTTGGAAGAACCTACCGGCATAAAGAGCATATCGCCTCGGCCAAGTAATTTTTCCGCTCCACCCATATCCAGTATCGTTCGGGAGTCCACCTGTGAGGATACACCAAAAGCAATACGAGATGGTATGTTCGCTTTAATTACACCTGTAATTACGTCAACAGAAGGTCTTTGCGTTGCGATGATGAGATGAATGCCAGCTGCACGAGCCATCTGAGCAAGTCTTGCAATCGCATCTTCTACATCATTCGCTGCTACCATCATGAGGTCAGCAAGCTCATCGACGATAACTACAATATAAGGTAGTACCGCTGCTGGATTATCTTTCATTAGGTTGTTATAACCTTCCACATTTCGAGTTCCGGACTTCGAGAAAAGCTCATACCGCTTCTCCATCTCGACTACAATTTTCTTAAGAGCGAGCGAAGCTCGTTTAGGATCGGTCACAACAGGTGCCAACAAATGAGGTATTCCATTGTACACATTGAGCTCAACCATTTTCGGATCGACCATCAGGAATTTTACTTCATCCGGTTTGGCTTTATACAAAATGCTGGTAATGATCCCGTTAATACATACAGATTTACCTGAACCTGTTGCTCCAGCTACAAGTAAATGGGGCATTTTTGCCAAGTTACCTACGATCGTCTGACCGGAAATATCCCGGCCAAATGCAATCGAAAGCTTAGATTCGGCTTCCTGAAAAATAGTTGTTTCCATAACTTCACGCATGGTAACGACAGAAACTTCGCCGTTAGGCACTTCAATCCCAATTGCTGATTTACCAGGAATCGGTGCTTCCATACGAATATCTTTAGCAGCAAGCGCAAGTGCTATATCATCCGTTAGACTCACGACCCTACTCACCTTCACGCCAATATCAGGCTGAATTTCGTATCTGGTTACAGCTGGACCACGGACCACTTCAAGTACTTTGGCACGAACTCCAAAGCTCTCAAGTGTAGCCTCTAGTTTGCGGGCAGTTTGTTTATAATCGTTCTGGTCTCCACCCTTACCACCGTTGCTAGGTCTTGAAAGCAACTTGAATGGCGGGAGCTTATAAGGTTTAGGTGGGGGAACTGGTATGGATTGTTGAATATCTTCCTCATTTACTTCCGCACCAGATTCGCCACCTTGAAGTTGATCTTCGGACCCCTCAGCTGCCATTGTTTCAGGTGAAGAAATCTCAGAAGAGTTTGAAGCTAGAACCTGATTTTCATCTGCATGAAAAGCTTCATCTAGATCATCTTCATCCACCGTATGTTCACTCCGCACATTTTCGAAAAAGTCTCGAATAATTGGTGCCGAGCTTGCTCCGCCTCCCGCTTTAACTCCCGTTTCTTTTGGTGAAGAATGATGAGGTTCGGGAATATCTTCTGCCCACGGTAGATTGATATCTGTAGATGGTGCACCATAAAGCACACCTTGTCCATCCTCTTGATCTTCGTCCTCTACAGTACCTTCACGTTCTTTCGATTTGGCATTTCCAAACAATTGAAAGAATAAAGGTGCTTTGCGTTTCGGAAGATCATGAGAAAACTCCTCATCAGCATCCTCTTCATCATGAACCGGAATTACCTTAGGCTTATGTTTGACTTGATTTTTAGCTCCGGATTTACGAGCAGTTCCTGATTTAGAGGAGGATTTCCACCTCGAGATGAGCGCACTTCCTGAACGAAGCACGCGTGTTCTAAATATTCGAATTAAGTCTACATAAGATAAACCCGTAATCAACATAAAGCTGATAAAGAACATGACAATCATCATTAGATTTGCACCCATATTGCCAAATAACCATAACAATACGGCATATTCTGCAGCCCCGACATACCCTCCACTAATATCTCGACCTAACATGGAGGCATTCGTCGTTTCGTCCGGTCTAAGCAGTTCCGTTTGTAGATCAATATGTATCTGATTCATCACTTCGGATGCATTTAACAGATTCATTGGTCCGAGCTTCTGTTCCATAGCTGAAATCGTGCTCATTAAGGTCAAGGCTAGTACTAGTAATAACAGTCCGCTTTTTCTAAGATTCCAGCCTGAAGGCCATTTACGATGGATCATAACCATCAGGCCATAAAATATCCCTATGAGCGGGATTACAAAATAAAACTTGCCCAGTAATAGTCCAAACATTTTGGATAAGGAGCGTCCAACCGTGGCCTCACCTGAGAGGGCAATAACAGATAAGGTAATCAAAATGATTCCATATATCTCATATTTAAGAACCCCGCCAAGGGTTGATTTTCTTTTCTTTTTCTTCTTTCTGGCCAAAAAAGGTCACCTCCAGAAGAATATTATACCATAAGTAACACATCAGCACATATGTTCTTTTCCGACTGTTTTTCAAGGTTATTCCTGATGAACCTGCCCTGTGTAAAGTGGAATTTCTCTCCCTGGGGAATATACAGGATCAAGATAGTCATATAACCCTCCGTGCAGCATTCTCACGATAATTCCTGTTTTTTCATCCTTGGGCATCACTTGCAGTAAACGCCCTCCAACATTCATTTCCATAAGGGGTGACTGTTCTTTCCACATTCCATCCCATAACTGCTCCATAGGCATTACTGTGTACATAGTCATTGAGTTAACCCTTTCGTCTGAGCCATCTCTTTATTCGATTGAATTCGCCGATTCAGTTCTGTTATTGCATCTCCAATACCTCCGACCGCATCCATAAGCCCATATTCAACTGCATCTGAGCCAGCAACTGCTGTTCCAATATCACGATTAAGTTCCCCTGTCTTAAACATTAATTGCTTGAATTGTTCCTCTGTTATACGAGAGTGGGAAGTCACGAAACGTACCACTCTTTCTTGCATCTTTTCCATGTATTCAAACGTCTGGGGTACTCCAATAAATAATCCATTCATACGGATGGGATGAATGGTCATCGTGGCACTTTCGGCAATGATAGAATAACTGCTGCTTACTGCAATAGGAACACCAATACTATGCCCTCCCCCAATAACAACGGTCACTGTCGGTTTTGTCATTGAAGCAATCATCTCTGCAATTGCGAGACCTGCTTCTACATCTCCTCCTACCGTATTAAGAATAATGAGAATGCCCTCAATGCGTGGGTTTTGTTCTGCTGCCACAAGCTGAGGAATCAAATGTTCATATTTCGTTGTTTTATTTTGTGGAGGCAAGATGAGATGCCCTTCTATCTGGCCAATAATGGTCATACAGAAAATATTGGATTCTGCTGGAGGAACAGCAACTGCGGTCTGACCCAATTCTTGAATCGTATTTACAACTGGGTTAATCTTGATTTCCTCCTGTGGGATTATGGGAGTTTCATTATTAGTTTTTACCTCTTTTGTTTTCTCAGCTTCTTCATATTTCATTAGTAAACACGCCCTTTTCTGCCAATGTTATACTTCATCTCACATTTGTTTAGTATGGCAGTTAAGGCTCCCATTTTATGCAAATAACACAAAAAAGCCTCTTCATTCCAACAGGGAACCGTCCAATATTACCTGTTGGTTGAAGAGGCGACTGTGTGCCTTCTTGTTAAGCTTTTCTAATCTGAATGTGATAACAGTGTTACACTTCCATAATGATTGGCAAAATCATTGGTCTACGACGAGTTTGTTCATATAGGAAACGACCCAGAGAGTCTTTCACATTCGTTTTGAGTGAAGCCCATTCATTAACATTCTCACTCATTAACTTCTGAAGTGTACTTGTCACAATTCGGTTTGCTTCATCAAGGAGTCCTTCAGATTCACGCACATAAACGAATCCTCTTGAAATGATATCAGGACCGGACACGATTTTTCCATCCTGTTTGCTGAGTGTAACTACGACAACAAGGATTCCATCCTGAGACAAAAGTTTGCGATCACGTAGAACGATGTTACCTACATCACCTACGCCGAGACCGTCAATCAATACATTACCGGAAGAAACTTTGCCTGCTTTACGAGCAGATCCACCTTGAATCTCAACAACTTCGCCGATATCTGTAATAAAGATATTTTCAGGTTCTACGCCAACTGCTTCACCAAGTAAAGCATGACGACGTTGCATCCGGAACTCACCATGAATCGGAATAAAGTATTTCGGTTTCATGAGGTTAAGCATAAGTTTGAGTTCTTCCTGACTTCCGTGACCTGAAACGTGGACTCCGGAGTTTGCACCACTATAATGAACCTCAGCACCAAGGCGGAAGAGCTCATCAATTGTGCGACCTACATATTTTTCATTACCAGGAACAGGTGTAGCTGCAATAATAACGGTGTCACCTGGTAAAATATCCACTTTGCGATGAGTAGAGCGTGCCATGCGTGTAAGGGCTGACATTGGCTCGCCTTGCGAACCTGTGCAAAGAATGACGACACGATCTGCTGCCATTTTGCCCACTTCTTCTGGCTCAATGATCATTCCATCCGGAATTTCAAGGTAGCCTAGATCAGAAGCAATATTCACAACATTTACCATGCTTCTTCCGATAACAGCAACTTTACGTCCTGTAACTTCTGCAGCATTGATAACTTGTTGTACACGGTGAACGTTAGAAGCGAAAGTAGCTACGACTACTCGTTGGCTAGCTTTACGGAAAATATCTTCGAGAACAATACCCACATTCTTCTCAGAAGGAGTGAATCCAGGTTTCTCTGCGTTCGTACTATCGGACAGCAAAGCAAGTACACCTTTGCTTCCAATTTCAGCCATACGCTGAAGATCTGCAAATTGACCATTGACTGGTGTGTGATCAAACTTGAAGTCTCCTGTATGCACAACCATACCTTCAGGTGTTTGAATACATACACCTACAGAGTCTGGAATACTGTGATTTGTTCTGAAGAATGAAACGGAGAGGTTGTTACCAAGCTCGATTTCGGAATCTTCGTTAATTAGAATACGTTTCGTTTCACCAAGTAAATTGGCTTCTTTTAATTTGTTCTCTACTAGGCCTAATGTTAGCTTCGTTCCGTAAACAGGAACATTCAGGTGTTTGAGAACGTAAGGCAAACCGCCGATGTGATCTTCATGACCGTGTGTCAGCACGATCCCTCTTACCTTGTCACGATTTTCGGTAAGATAAGAAATATCTGGAATGACAATATCAATGCCGAGCATATCCTCTTCTGGAAACTTAAGTCCCGCATCTACGACTACAATGTCATTACCGTACTGAACAACATACATGTTTTTACCGATTTCACCGACGCCGCCCAAAGCGAAAATCATCAATTTATCGTTATTATTTTTCTTAGACAAATGAATCTGAACCTCCTATGGTAGTTGGACGTCGTACCTTATAATAGTTAATATTTGTTATTATTATTTAAGAAACTTACAGCTTCTCAGCCGAAGTCCCTGCACACTTATCATTAATTAAACATTTTTCAAAAATATACCGCACCCAGTCACTTGACATCATTATACATGATTAAAAAGTGAAAAAACAAGTCAGGCGTGCATTGTAAGCTGTAGTTTTCCCATTTTGACTTAAAACAATCAAATTACAATGCAGAAAACAACCTGATTTCACTTCTATTTAAAGGGAATTGTTTCTAATTATGTGGAGACCAAGAAACTCTAAATATAAAGAAAAATCCTCGAAGCTCTAACCAAGAGTTCGAGGATTTCAATCTTATTTGATGAGGTAGGCTAGTCAATCTCTGCAACCAAATCTTTAATAAATTGTGCTTCTTGTTCTGTAGGTGCAACGAGTGGCAGCCGTACGGAACCTACATGATAGCCCTGCAGTGTTAAAGCATGTTTAACAGCTACTGGATTCGGCAGTGGGTTCGGTGCTTCAAATAAACCTTTAAATATAGGATATAACTTTTGATGCAAAGAAGCTGCCTTCTGAACATTTCCATCTACATAAGATTCAATCATGTCTTTCATAGAGGAACCTATGATATGACTCGCCACACTCACGATTCCATACGCACCAACAGAAAGGGCAGGTAAAGTCGAAGAGTCATCGCCAGAGTATACAACAAAACCTTCTGGTGCTCCCGCTGCAATCAGTGTCACCTGTTCAATAGATGCACATTCTTTTGTAGCCACAATGTTATCAATGCTTGCTAGACGAAGTGTAGTGTCTACAGAAAGACTAGCTGCTGTTCTTCCTGGCACATTGTATAGCATCACAGGTAAGGAAGTAGACTTTGCGATTGCCTCGAAATGTCTAAACATTCCTTCCTGGTTTGGTTTATTGTAATAAGGTACAACCAAAAGAATCCCGTCCACGCCGGCTTTTTCTGCCTCTTGTGTAAGTGTGATTGAATGATGAGTACTGTTGCTGCCTGTACCAGCAATAATCTTAGCTCGACCAGCAGCATGTTTAACAGCAAAAGCAAACAGCTCCACTTTTTCTTGATCGGAAAGTGTCGGGGATTCCCCTGTCGTTCCTGATACGACCAAGGCATCTGATTTTTGCACGTCAATCAAATAATCAATAAGCCTGGAGGTTTCTTCCCAATGGATCTCGCCTTGTTCATTAAACGGCGTAACCATGGCCGTTATAAGTCTTCCAAATTCCACGTTAATGTCCTCCTCGACTGTTGTTACCGGTGGAGTTCAAACTTCGTATGCAGGGCGCGAAGCGCACCTACCATGTCCTCTTTTTTCACCAATACCCAAATTGTCGTATTCGAGTCAGCTGATTGCAAAATCTCAATATCAACTTCAGCGAGCGATTCAACAATACGGGCCATAATTCCAGGCACTCCGTTAATCCCTCCACCAATAACAGAAACTTTGGCACAACCGGATAAGCTTTTTGGTTTAAGTCCAAGTTCCTGAAGGACACGGATTGCTTTTTCAGAATCGTAATCAAATACCGTATATACGGCACCGGAAGGTGAAACATTAATAAAATCAACACTGATGCCATTCTCTGCCATCGCTTTAAAAACCTTAAGCTGAAGCTTTCCTACATTCTCATCAGCATCGACTGTAATTTGCGTTACATTACTTACATGTGCAATACCCGTTACATGGCGGTCTATAACACCAGATTGAATATCTCGGACTCCTTCTGGATGAGTAATTAACGTTCCTTCACCATCTCCAAAAGTAGAGCGTACACGCACTGGAATTTGAGCTTGCATCGCAATCTCAACCGCACGCGGATGAATTACCTTCGCACCTTGATGCGCCATATTGCTAATCTCCGCATAACTAACATACAAAAGGGGCTTCGCATCCTCCACGATTCGTGGATCTGCTGTAAGCACACCTTCGACATCCGTATAAATGTCAACCATATCCGCTTTCAAAGCTGCCCCAAGCGCCGTTGCAGACGTATCGCTGCCTCCGCGGCCTAATGTAGTGATATCACCTATATCATTAATGCCCTGGAATCCGGCAACAATAACCACTTGATGAGACTTCAATTCTTCTAGAATGCGTTCCGGCTTCACATCAAGTATTCTAGCATTGCCATACTGATGATCTGTTATAATTCCGGCTTGACCTCCTGTAAGAACCGTAGCAGAAAGTCCTTCACTACGTACGAGACTCGTTAAGGTTGTAGCAGAAATAAATTCACCACAAGAAAGCAACAGATCCTTTTCACGTGAAGGGAGAGCGTCCCCATTCTGGACAATCCAGTCCAAAAGCGTATCTGTTGCGTAAGGCTCACCTCTACGCCCCATCGCTGAGACGACAACAACAAGTGAATGTCCTGCTTCAATTTCACGTTTCATGTGTCCTAGAACACGTTCTCTTGCTGCGGGTGTTGATAGGGAAGTTCCCCCAAATTTTTGCACTAAAATGCCCATGCACGAATTCCTCCATTTGTGTATCAAGAAGACCTAAGCATAAAGGATGTAAAACAAATGGAATTAAGACCTTATGCGTTGCTTAAGCGTTCAGATGCGATAATTTTGGCGATCTGCACAGCATTCCATGCAGTGCCATTTTGTAGGTTGTCTGAAACAACCCACAGGTTAAGTCCTTTCTCATGAACCAGATCACGGCCCAAACGGCCGACAAATACATCTGGCTTACCTGCAGATTCGGTTGCGAGTGGATATGGCTGATGAACAGGATCATCCACTAGCGTAATTCCCGGAGCATCTGCAAGCAGTAACTTAACCTCTTCCAGATCATAATCTGATATGAGTTCTACATAAATTGATTCAGAATGACCATTAATAACAGGGACGTGAACACAAGTCGCAGTCACACCAATCCGCCGGATTCCATTATATCCACCTCGAAAAAAGGCATCTTGCGATACCTTTCGTTCGTAAAAGTAAACTCGACTTGTCGCTTTACATAAGTATAGGTTGCATTTGTTTTCCATCAAGAGCTGCATAAGCTGCTTCCGGAATCAGATGCATCTTCGCGACGAGTGAATTCGGTTTCGCTTGTGGATTATCCTGACCGAAGGGTACGAAGTAAATATACTTAGCTACGAGCAATTTCGCAATATTAGCTGCGTTAAGTCCAAGCCCATCATTGGTCGAAATAGCAAGTACAACGGGACGCTGATTCCGCATCTGTGATTTGGCAGCCATAAGAACTGGACTGTCTGTCATTGCATTTGCTAGTTTACTTGTTGTATTTCCTGTGCAAGGTGCAATAACCAATACATCAAGTCTCTTTGAAGGTCCTAGTGGCTCCGCCTCCACAATTGAAGAAATGATATCATTCCCTGTTATATCTTTCAACTGTTTTTGCCAACTTTCAGATGTCCCAAAGCGAGTATCTGTGGTTAAAACTGATTGAGAAACTATAGGTACCACTTCTGCCCCTTCATCTACAAAACGTTTCACTACAGGCATCACTTCTTCAAAAGTACAATGAGATCCCGTAATTGCATAACCTACCGTTTTACCCTGCCAATTCATTGCCCATTCCCCCGATCATTTTGTTCGCCTAAAAGCAGCTTGACAATTGAGTTTGCAATAATGACTCCAGCTGTTTTGGGAGCAACAATGCCAGGGAGCCCGGGTGCGAGCATCGCTTGAATACCGCGTTTCTCTGCGTACCGAAAATCGGTCCCTCCAGGGGCTGAGGCAAGATCGATAATAAACGATTTCGACTTCATTTTGGACAGGATTTGTGCTGTGATAATCATAGACGGTATCGTATTAAAAATCAAGTCAGCTTCCCCTACATGCTTTGCCAAATCCCTTGTCAGGAAAGGCTTTAGCCCCATCACTGATGCTCTTGCCACATCCTCTTCTCGCCTTACAGCTACCCTCACATCAGCACCTAATCCCTGAAGTGTTTTAGCCATTGTAAATCCGGTACGACCAAGCCCAAGCACCAATGCAACAGAGTTATGAATTGTGAAATCAGTGTTCTGGATGGCGATCATAATCGCACCTTCTGCCGTTGGAATCGAATTATGAATAGCAACATCATCCCGATCCAAAAGCTCAATAAGACGAATCTCATTTCTATTACAAATGTCTTTCAAATATGGTCTTGCCATGCCTGTATAAATCGTGCAGTGTTCAGGAAGCTCAGCTACTAGTTCCTCTGTTAAAGTTATCTTAGTACCTTCGTTGGCATATTTGGCTTGGATGTTCCCGCTATCGTCACACCCCACAACCGGCAGTATTATAACGTCGGCTGAAGAAAGAAGCTGATCAGATAAGGTTTCTTTGACAGCTCCTTCAGGAATATGCTCCAAAGTATCAAACCCTACAATACCTACAGATGCATCAAGCTCTGTGCAGCGATGGATGACCTCAAGCTGACGTGCATCTCCTCCCAAAACGACGATCCGAACTCCGGTCAACATCAGGATGTCACTCCTTTCAAAAGCTGTATGATGTCATCCTATGCCGCCTAGATAGCCCTGGTGACTTGTTAAACACAAAAAAGCCACCCTCCCTTAGGGAGAGCGGCTTAATAAATACAGTTTAATCTTTTTTATTTACCAGTGTGACCAAATCCACCTGCACCCCGAACAGTCTCAGACAATTCCTCTACTTCTGTTAAGTTCACTGTAGGAACCGCTTGGATAACCATCTGTGCGATCCGATCATTTCTTGTGATTGTAAAAGGTTCCTGCCCCAGATTAACAAGCAGTACTTTCACTTCACCACGATAATCTGCATCGATAGTTCCTGGTGTATTGAGACAAGTAATTCCATGCTTATATGCCAGCCCGCTTCTCGGGCGAATTTGTGCCTCATAACCAGCCGGTAAGGCCATAGCAAACCCAGTTGGGATCAAGGTGCGTTCACCTGGATGCAGGGTTGTATCAGCTTCTACTGCCGCATACATATCAAACCCCGCTGCTAGTTCTGACATTTGAACGGGAAGCGAAATATCTTCGTTCCCAGGCAATCTTTTAATTTGTACGGATATTGACAAAATTGTTCCTCCTCATTGATGCAATTGCTTTATCCGAAGCGCCTACCATAGCAAGTGCGTAAGGTACAGCAAACATCCGATCGAGGACAGTATTAATGTCATCCATGGTCACATTCTCAATCTTTTCAATCATTTGATCCAGTGTTTGATGTTTACCTACCATTAACTCATTTTTACCATTTCGGTTCATTCGGCTGCCTGTACCTTCCAAGCTTAAAATAAGACTTCCCTTCAGCTGTTCTTTCCCTTTACGCAGTTCGTCTTCTGACAACCCGTTAAGGGCAAGATCTTTGAGAAGTTCTATCGTTAAATCCATAACATCTTTCGTCTGTTTAGGAGCTGTTCCTGCGTAGATCGTGAACAAACCACTATCCGCATGTGCACTATGATAAGAGTATACGGAATAAGCAAGCCCGCGCTTCTCTCTTATCTCCTGAAACAATCTAGAACTCATACCACCCCCAACGGCATTATTAATCAATGCCATTGCATATTGCTTGTCGTCATGGATAGAGCATCCTGGAAAGGCGAGACAGATATGATTTTGCTCTGTTTTCTTTTTGTGAAATAACTGTTCACCTTTAAATAAAGGCTCTGAAACTTCATACGTTTCTCCATGAAGATCAAACGAACCAAAATATTTCTCAAGCAGTTCCGTAATATGATCGATATCTATATTTCCGGCAAGACTAATCACTGTATTCTCGATGGTGTAACGTTCCTTCATAAAATCACGGAGCGTCGTATGATCCATCGCATTTAGTTTTTCTTCTGTACCGAGAATCGGATATGCAAGCGGATGATCTCCGTAAGCGGCAAGCGAAATCAAATCGTGAACCATGTCATCTGGAGTATCTTCATACATCGAAATTTCCTCGAGAATCACATTCTTCTCTTTCGCTAACTCCTCACTGTCAAACTTGGAGTGAAAGAACATATCTGACAGTACATCTACAGCAATGGGCAAATGCTCATCAAGCACTTTAGCATAGTAACAAGTGTACTCTTTAGATGTAAATGCATTTACATTACCGCCAATTGCGTCAAATTGCTCTGCTATTGCTTTTGCATCAAAACGATCCGTTCCTTTAAAAAGCATATGTTCAATAAAATGAGACACTCCATTATTCAGATCGTCTTCATTACGCGAACCATTCTTCACCCATATCCCAAAGGAAACCGATCGGCTGGTCGGGATTTGTTCCATGACCACTCTAAGGCCATTTTTCAGTTTCATTTTTTCCACATGCTGGCCCCCCAAAATTTAGTTCCATCTAAAATGGCTGTATCTTAAAATGATTTGATTAAGTTCTCAATCAAATATCATAATCCTACCAAAAAAAATGGTCTTACTCAACTTTACTTTGAAGTCTTTCGGAAGACAACGTCTCGCTTACCGTTCCAAGCATGATCCCTTTTTGAGTAATCCCTTTAATCATTCCTTCCAAGGCCCCTGCAGAAGCAGCGGTAGGGTGCATTAGAATAAGTGATCCGGCTTCCGTTCCTTTTGTAATCTTAGCGATTACACTCTCTGAGCTAGGTTTTTTCCAATCGACCGTATCTATTGTCCAGAGAACTGTTTTTAGACCTTGCTGTGCAGCGAGTTCCACAGTTTCCTGATCAAAGTCACCTGAAGGAGGAGCGAACCACTTGTTATCTACACCAAGGGACTCCTTAAGCAGCTGTTTCGTCTTACTGATCTCAAGCACGGCTCTGTCGGTGGTAAGTCTACTCATATTCGGATGAGAATATGCATGATTTTCCAGTTCATGTCCACGCTTCTGAATTTCAAGAGCAAGATCTTTATTTTTACTCAGCCAACTGCCATCCAGAAAAAACGTTGCTTTCACTTTATATTTATCAAGAGTGTCGAGCATCGGAATAAGGTATTCGTTACCCCAAGCAACATTGATCATAAAAGATGCCATCTTTTTTTCTGGATTGCCGCGGTAAATTGGATGTGCTCCCAGATCGTTTAATGATACTTTTGGCGGAATTTCCTTCATCACATAAGAAATAGGCTGTGTCTTTGGGGAAGAAACTGCTTTTTGATAAGTAGCTTCCACATCTACTTCCATCCCGTTATATCCAGGAATTGCTTTCCACACTCGATCCACTTTGGCATCAATCGGCTCTATTTTCAGCTCAGTAGCTTTGAGAGTAATCTGTCTTTTCAGCTCATCTTCTGGTTCTGCATCAACATACATATCAAAAGCATCTTCAGTATGGACCACTCTAAGATGAGTGATATAGCTTGAGACATTTGTTACTTGTCCAATCACAACGACGGCTGCCGCACTTACAAGCACGGCAGCCCATTTCTTCAAGTTGGTCTTCACTGCTCCAGCCCCCTGATCACGTTTGTCCCATCTTATGACGGCAAGAGGCTGAATATGTATGAAAAAAGAGCCAGAATGAAGTTCTGTCTCTTTCACTTGTTTATATTAAGCTTTAGTTTCTGCAGTTAAAGTAGCTTTGCGAGAAAGGTTAATGCGTCCTTGTTGGTCAATTTCCGTTACTTTTACCGTAATGGAATCCCCAATAGCTACAACATCTTCTACTTTTGCCACACGTTCTGTAGAAAGTTGGGAAATGTGAACAAGTCCTTCTTTGTTAGGAAGTACTTCTACAAAACATCCAAACTTCTCAATACGTTTTACTTTACCTACGTAAATTTCACCCACAACCACTTCGCGAACGATGCCTTCAATAATGCCTCGAGCTTTATCGTTCATGGTTTGATCAGAAGAAGAAATAAAGACGCGTCCATCTTGTTCAATATCAATTTTTACGCCAGTTTCTTCAATAATCTTGTTGATGATTTTACCACCAGCACCAATAACATCACGGATTTTATCCGGGTTAATGTACATAGTAAGAATTTTAGGTGCGTATTGAGACAACGTTTCTCTTGGTTTTTGAATAGCTTCCATCATTTTACCAAGGATGTGCATACGTCCTTCTTTTGCTTGGCTGAGAGCCTCAGAAAGAATAGCACGATCGATACCATTGATCTTGATATCCATCTGAATAGCAGTAACTCCTTCAGGTGTACCTGCTACTTTGAAGTCCATATCTCCCAGATGATCTTCCATACCTTGAATATCAGTCAAGATAGATACGTGATCCTGATCTTTGATAAGACCCATCGCAACACCAGCTACTGGAGCTTTGATTGGAACACCTGCATCCATCATTGCAAGCGTTGAAGCACAAATACTTGCTTGGGATGTGGAACCATTGGATTCAATAACTTCAGATACAAGTCGAATCGTATATGGGAATTCAGTCTCAGACGGAATTACTTTGGACAAAGCTCTCTCACCGAGTGCACCGTGACCAATTTCACGACGACCTGGAGGACGAAGTGGTCTCGCTTCACCAACGCTGAACGGAGGGAAATTGTAGTGATGCATGAAGCGTTTTGTTTCTTCAAGATCAATACCGTCCAAAATTTGAACATCCCCAAGCGCTCCAAGCGTACAGATGCTGAGTGCTTGTGTTTGTCCCCGAGTAAACAAACCAGAACCGTGTGTACGTGGCAACAGGCTTGTGTCACAGTCGATAGGACGAATTTCATCGAGTGCTCGTCCATCAGGGCGCACTTTGTCATGAGTAATGAGTCTGCGAACTTCTTCTTTTACGATGTCGTGAAGAATTTCTTTCACGTCTTTTAACAATTCAGGAGTTTCTATGTATTTATCACCAAAGAAAGCAACCGTTTCATCGTTAATTACATCAATCGCGTCTTGTCTTGCATGTTTCTCTTCAATACGAACTGCTTCAACGAGACGTGCTGCAGCAAACTCACGAACTTCCGTGTTTACGTCTGCATTAACTGCATGCAATTTCACTTGCATTTTCTCTTTACCAGCAATTTGTACCAGTTGTTCGATTACAGAAACGATATTTTTGATCTCTTCATGACCAAACATAATTGCTTCGAGCATCACTTCTTCTGGTACTTCATTTGCTTCAGCTTCTACCATCATGATGGCATCTTTCGTTCCTGCCACAACAACATAGATATCACTAGCTTCTTGTGCAGCAATATCAGGGTTTATCACAAATTCACCGTTAACACGGCCAACTGCTACACCACCGATAGGACCATTAAAAGGAACGTTAGAAATGCTGATCGCCGCAGAAGTTCCGATCATTGCCGCAATTTCCGGCTCACAGTCTTGATCCACACTCATTACGAGATTTTGGATTTGTACATCATTACGGAATCCTTCAGGAAACAAAGGACGGATAGGTCTATCTGTCAGACGGCTAGCAAGAATAGCTTTCTCACTTGGTCTGCCTTCTCTTTTAATAAATCCACCTGGAATTTTACCTACTGCATACAATCTTTCCTCGTAGTTTACAGTGAGTGGGAAGAAATCCAGATCCTTAGGTTCAGTTGATGCGGTAACGGTACATAAAATAACAGTATCTCCATAACGTACAGTTACAGCAGCGTTTGCCTGCTTAGCAAGACGTCCAGTTTCCAAAATTAAGGTTCTGCCGCCGAGCTGCATCTCAACACGTTGTTCCATGAGACCCCTCCTTCTATTTATTTACATATTTGATTTACTCTTTATTCACTAGTATTACCTAGTTTTGACATATTCATAAACTCTTGGATATAACAATTCTCTATTACATTGTTATAAGAAAAAGAAGCCCAATCTACAAAACAACCCGGCTGCGAGCCCGTCTCTCCATAACAGAGAGAACGGGGACAACCAGGCTGTCGTTGTTAGGATATACGAAGATTAACGGCGTATTCCAAGCTTCTCGATCAAAGCGCTATAACGTTTAACATCTTTGTTTTTCAAGTAAGCCAAGAGCTTACGACGTTGACCTACCATTTTCAAAAGCCCGCGACGGGAATGGTGGTCTTTCTTGTGCGTACGCAAGTGATCCGTCAAACCCTTGATGTTTTCCGTAAGGATAGCAATTTGCACCTCTGGAGATCCTGTATCGGATTCATGAGTTTTGTGCTCTTCGATCAACTGTTGTTTACGTTCTTGAGTCAATGCCATCCTGTTCACCTCCTTCATTATAATCGCCTATAGCCTCGTTGGGGCCGGTGAGAGCCTTCAACCAAAGCTAAGGTTATGGTTGCCTTGTCAGCAACGTATTTCAGTATATCATAGTTGCCTATTTCATGTAAATCTAAACTTCAATATTTCAAAGTTTTTCAAGATAAATTCGCTAGAATTTGCTTCGCCGTCTCGGAATCTTTCCGAATCTGGGCAATAAGTTCATCGATTGACGGAAACCGCTGCTCAGGACGTAGAAACTCCACTAACTCTACAGTGAGTTCCTCCCCGTACAAATCTCCGTTGTAATCGAGCAAATGAACCTCAAAGGAAGGTTTCGTACGATCTTTATGAAAAGTAGGTTTCACACCAATATTCATGACACCTGGATACTTCTTATCCAAGTGAGTCACCCATACAGCGTAAACACCTTTAATAGGTACTACATAGTTTTCTGACGGCTCAACATTCGCTGTAGGAAAACCAATGGTACGTCCTCTCTTCTCTCCATCGATCACAATTCCTCTAAAAGAATAGGGTCTACCTAGCATGCGTTCCGCATCCTTAACATTCCCTTGGTATAAAGCTGAACGAATAGAGGTACTGCTTACTTTCTCATCATCCAGCATTAGCGGAGGAATAGTGACGACATTCATGTGCGGTAAACCAAGTTCCCGAAGTTTTTTCTCGTCTCCGGCTCCTTTATGACCAAACCGAAAGTCAAAACCAACAACAGCTACTTTTACCTCAGATGGAAGCAAAAACTGATCGACAAACTGTTCCGGAAGAAGGTTTGAAAAAGACTCATTGAATTCGAGAACGTATAGAACGTCTACATTCATCTTCTCAAGAATCTCTTCTTTCTCACGAAGTGGGGTCAGATAACCCTGATAGTCGCCTTTACGCATCACTTCTTTTGGATGAGGATGAAAGGTTAAGACAGCAGATTGCAGTCCTTGTTCTCTCGAAAGTTTCACAGCGGACTCTATAACACTCACGTGTCCCAAATGTAGTCCATCAAACTGACCCATCGCTAGAACTTGAGGGACGGATATCTCTTTGAGCACTTCCTCATTTAAAGGAAATGATAAATTCATTGTTTTCAAATCTAATTCACCTGCAATTCCCATGATAATCCTGTTGCCTTATCTCTCAGTATAACCATTTATATAGGCTCCGGTAAAAATACCTTTACGGGAGTTATTATACCTGATTCTGCATCCCATTGAAAAACTCCTAAAAATTGTTCTTCCTCGGAGTACAGTCGAAACAACCCTTCCTGCTCTATAGCTGGCTGAACATAAGAAGCAGATACTTTTTTACCTTGAAGCACCGAACGCTCGTGTTCGCCATCAATCGTATGGGAAGGGAAGTTCCAGATCGATTGATCCGTAGGGATAAGATAATTAGATAGCGTTCCGTCCTCCACACATTGCTGAATCTCTTCAATAGTCAAACAACGCCCTGTAGGTATGCCTGCAGACATCGTTCTTTCAAGCTTCACCATTGTAGATGGGTATCCGAGTGCCTCTCCAATATCAACACATAATGTTCGAATATAAGTTCCTTTTGAACAAAGTACACGAAATGATATTTCAGGTAAGCCCTCTACGATATCTAAACCTGTAAGTTCAAGCTCATGTATCGTCACTTCTCTGCTCTTGCGTTCCACTGTCTTTCCTTCACGGGCAAGTTCATATAATCTTTTCCCGTTGATTTTTACAGCAGAATACATTGGCGGAACCTGTGATATAACACCTTGAAACTGTTGTAGCACTTTTTCAACTTGTTCAAGAGTAACATGAACATCATCTGCCTGAGCTGTTACTACACCTGTCATATCTTCCGTATCTGTTGCAATACCTAGACGAAGCGTAGCTCGATATTCTTTGGGAAGTTCCTGTAAATACTCTACTACTCGTGTTGCTTTACCCAAGCAGAGAGGAAGAACACCTGTAACCTGAGGATCCAAAGTACCCGTATGCCCGATTCTTTTCATTTTCAGAATACCTCTCATTTTAGCAACTACATCATGGGAGGTAAAGCCCGCAGGTTTTAATACAGGAAGTACTCCTTCATAACCATTCATAGCTCTTTTTTCACCCGTTCTACAACTTGTTCTACCGTCTCAGTCCACGGCCCTTCTACTCTTGCACCTGCAGCACGTATATGACCGCCGCCTCCAAATTCTTTTGCAAGGGAAGCGACATCTACTGTACCACCAGACCGGAAGCTGACTTTTACAACATCATCTGTGATAATTTTAAAGAAAATACCTACTTCTACGCCTTGAATGTTACGCGGGTAGTTTACGATTCCTTCTAAGTCATCATTAGCCGCTCCGCATTCTTCCATATCCTGAGGAGTTACAACAACCCAGGCAATTTTTCGATCCTCGCTTAAATGAAGAGTGTCTAACGCTTTAGTGAGCACTTTTAGTTGAGGTAATGTCATCTGTTCCAGCAAAAGTTCAGCTAGTTCAGGTCCATTCACCCCATGTGATAAAAGAGCGGAAGCTATTGCCATGACCTTAGGACTCGTATTTGCGTAACGGAATCCTCCTGTATCTGTAAGAATCCCCGTATAAGCCGCAGTCGCAGCATCCTTATCCCATGGTAAACCCATATGTTCTACCAAATCGTATAAGATTTCTGCTGTAGCAGCTGCGTCATCTTTAATGATATTCACTTCGCCATACCCGTTGTTTGTCGGATGATGATCAATATTGAGGATTTGCTTTTCTTCCGTAAACCAGTGTTTTACACGACCAACACGTTCATAATCCGCACAGTCAACACAAACGACATATTGATACGGTTTAGATGGTTGTTCTAAAGTACCGTTTAAAATATGAGAAGCTCCCCACATGTAATGCATCCGAGGAGGGATAGGTCCTTCATTAATCATCGTGAATTTCTTCCCCAGACATGAGAGAAGCCAGCCCACCATTACGGTGGAGCTGACTGCATCTCCGTCCGGCTGTACATGCGACACGATCAGGAAGTCATCATGCTCCAAAAGAAATTCCTTTCCCTGTTGAAGCGCCTGTTCATAGGTCTGCATTGCCGTCTCCTTTATTCATCTCATTTAGAATCCTTCGGTTCAATCTCGGTAAGCAGCTTTTCAATGCGGCTACCATACTCGATGGATTCATCAATTTTGAATATCAACTCAGGTACGTGACGAAGTCTAATTCTTTTTCCCAGTTCGCTACGTAAAAATCCGTTTGCTTTGTCTAGGGCTTTTAAAGAATTATTCTTTTGTTCATCGTCTCCAAGCACACTCAAATAGATTTTGGCTTGTGACAGATCATTTGTTAAATCAACACCAGTCACTGTAACAAAACCAATTCTAGGATCTTTAAGTTCCGATTGGATCAGCAGACTGAGCTCTTTTTTGATCTGCTCACCTACGCGTCCAGTTCTAATTTTAGCCATGGGTGTCACCTCTCTTGCAGTGGACGTTATTTACGTTCAACAGTTTCCATTACGAACGCTTCGATTACGTCGCCTTCTCTAATGTCATTGAAGTTCTCAATCGTAATACCACACTCATAACCTTGAGCAACTTCTTTCACATCATCCTTAAAGCGTTTCAACGTATCTAGTTTACCTTCGAAAATAACAATGCCTTCACGGATGATACGAGTTTGTGATGCACGAGTAATCTTACCGGAAGTTACCATACAACCTGCAATGGTACCAACTTTGCTGATTTTGAACGTATTTCTAATTTCAGCATGCCCAATAACATTCTCTTTGAATTCAGGATCAAGCATACCTTTCATCGCTTGCTCAATCTCTTCAATTACATTGTAAATTACATTGTAGAGACGAACGTCGACTTTTTCGGCATCTGCAGTTGATTTTGCTTGAACTTCAGGTCGAACGTTAAATCCGATAACGATAGCATTGGAAGCTGCTGCGAGAATAATATCAGATTCTGTGATCGCACCTGCACCGCTATGGATAATTTTAACACGTACGCCTTCTACTTCAATCTTAGCTAGAGAGCCTTTAAGAGCCTCAACCGTACCTTGAACGTCACCTTTAATGATTACGTTCAGAGCCTTCATCTCGCCATCCTTAATGTGCTGGAACAGATCATCAAGGGTAACACGAGTTTGTGTACCTAGGTCAGATTCACGTTGTGTAATCGCACGTTTGTCTGCGATTGAACGTGCTTTACGCTCATCTTCAAATACCATAAACGGATCGCCAGCGAGTGGCACTTCTTGCAAACCAGTGATTTCAACTGGTGTAGAAGGACCCGCTTCTTTAATCTTACGACCTTTGTCGTTGACCATTGCGCGAACACGACCGAAGCAGTTACCTGCAACAAATGCGTCTCCGACTTTCAAAGTACCATTTTGAACAAGCAAACGCATTACTGGTCCGCGGCCTTTATCTAGCTCCGCTTCAATTACTGTACCACGTGCACGCTTGTCAGGATTTGCTTTATATTCGTTCACTTCTGCAACAAGCAGAATCATTTCAAGCAGTTCTTCGATACCCATTTTTTGTTTCGCAGAAACGTTAACGAAGATAGTATCTCCGCCCCATTCTTCTGGAACAAGTTCATAGTTCGTAAGTTCTTGCTTAACGCGGTCCGGATCTGCACCCGGTTTATCGATTTTGTTAACCGCAACGATAATCGGAAGATTAGCCGCTTTAGCGTGATTAATTGCTTCGACAGTCTGTGGCATAACACCATCATCAGCTGCAACCACAATAATCGTCATATCCGTTACTTCTGCACCACGAGCACGCATTGCTGTAAACGCTTCGTGACCTGGAGTATCAAGGAAAGTGATTTTTTTGTTATTGATCTCTACTTGATAAGCACCAATATGCTGTGTAATACCGCCGGCTTCGCCACTCGTTACACTAGTGGAACGAATAGTATCGAGAAGCGTCGTTTTACCATGGTCAACGTGTCCCATGATCGTTACAACTGGTGGACGAGATTGAAGATCTGTTGGCTCATCGTTTTCTTCAACCGTCTCGAAACGGTCATCTTCTACCGGAATCTTCACTTCAACTTCAACACCAAACTCGCCTGCGAGAAGCAAGATCGTATCAAGGTCAAGTTCTTGGTTGATGGTTGCCATAACACCCATCGAGATGAGTTTCTTAATTACTTCAGAAGCATCCTTGTGAAGCAGTTTTGCTGCATCGCCAACCGTCATGTTACCGCGAACGATAATTTTCTTCGGTGTGTTGTCGATTTTTTCACGAGGAGGTTGGTTTTGATTACGTCCACGGTTGTTTTTACCACCACGGTTGTTACCACGGTAATTACCTCTACCATTGCCGTCTTCAAAACGACGACCGCCGCCCGGACGATTGCTGTTGTTACGGTTCTGGTTACCGTTTCCGCTGCCACCGCGGTTGTTATTTCCCTGGGTGCTGCCGCCTGTAGTATTGCTACGACTTTGTCCAGTTGATGGCTGAGAAGAACGGCCCGCACTGTTACCTTGTTGTGGTCTATTCGTGTTGTTACCTTGGCCGGAAGGTCTGTTGCTGCTTGAGCTATTACCTTGTCCAGCAGGTCTGCTGTTTCCGTTGCTTCCTTGACTAGCAGGTCTACTGCTTCCTGCATTGCTTGGGCGATTACCTTGTGCGCCGCCGGATTGACCTACACTGCCACTTGTTCTACGGGAGTCTTGCCCGCCTTGTCTTTGAGTACCACTGTTATTGGTTTGACTTGGTCTATTATTCATACCTACCTGCTTTTCCTGTTGTTTTTTTGGTTGAGAGTCACTTGAATTGTTCTTTACGTTGCCTGACTCTTGATTTGTTTTCACTTCGTTATTCAAATTCGAATTGGCACCTCCTTGAAGAGACGGGATCGAGCGATTATTTCTGTCATCTTTAACCGCTGATGTTGCAACCGCCTGAGCGGATGAATTCTGTTCACGTTTGGAAGCAGCGCCTGACTTGATGTTATTAAAAAACTGTTCCACTTTCGCTACAGATCCGTTCTCCATTACGCTCATATGATTGTTTACTGGAATTTCCAACTTCTTAAGAATGGTAATGATTTCCTTGCTACTCATGTTGATTGATTTTGCATATTCATAAACTCGCAGTTTGTCTTTGCTTTCCTGTTTACTCAATATACTCCACCTCCGACATTGTCAAGGCTTGCTTCGAGATCATACTTACAAATCCCGGGTCCGTCACCGCAAGCACAATGCGTTCAGGTTTACCCATGGCACTGCCTAGGGAGTCTCGATCAAAACCGATTACGAGAGGAACATTGTACGACTTGCACTTGTCGCGAAATTTTTTACGTGTATTTTCCGATGCATTACCCGCAACTATAACCAATTTCGCTTCGGATGACCGGATGGCCTTGAGTACGATCTCATCACCAGAAACAAGCTTGCCTGCTCGCATTGCAAGCCCGATATAAGATAATGCCTTATTCATTGTCTACTCTTTTCTGTGCTTCTAAGAATTCATCTTGAGCACTGAGGAAATCTTGTGCAAGCTGCTCATATATCCCAGGTACTACCTGAGCTTTAAGCGCCCGATCCAAGGAGCGGTTCTTCTGAGCAAGACGAAAACAAGCTTCCTTGCCGCATAGATAAGCACCACGGCCAGATTTCTTGCCAGACAAATCGATCAGCACTTCTTCCTCGGGAGTTCTTACAACCCGTATTAGCTGTTTCTTTGGCATCATTTCCTGACACGCTACACATTTGCGCAGCGGTACTTTTCGTTGTTTCATCTTATAGGCCCCCAATCATTCTCCCGTTAGTCAACGGTGATGGAATCCTGATGCATTTCTTCAGAAGAATCTTTCTCTCTTCCGTATTCCTGTTCCGCCTGGCTTTCACTCTTGATATCAATTTTCCAGCCTGTCAGCTTTGCAGCAAGACGAGCATTTTGCCCTTTGATACCGATCGCAAGAGAAAGTTGATAGTCAGGTACGATAACCCGGGCCATCTTCTCATTCTCAAAAACCTGTACCTCTAACACTTTGGAAGGGCTCAGTGCATTGGCAACATATTCCTCAACAAGATCAGAATATTTTACGATATCAATTTTCTCACCGCGCAGTTCACCCACAATGGTCTGCACGCGTGTTCCTCTTGGTCCTACGCAAGATCCGACTGGATCTACTTCGTCATTGCGTGAATGCACCGCAATTTTAGAACGGAATCCTGCTTCACGAGCTACCGAACGAATTTCAACGACACCGTCGAAAATCTCGGGAACTTCCAGTTCAAACAACCGTTTGAGCAGACCTGGATGTGTACGTGAAAGCACGATTTGAGGTCCTTTGGTTGTGTTCTCAACTTTAGTAATGTAAGCCTTGATACGATCACCGTGAACAAACTTTTCATTAGGCATCAGTTCAGTAAGAGGCAAAACTGCTTCCACTTTCCCGAGGTCAATATAAATACTACGCAGATCTTGACGTTGAACCACACCTGTTACGATGTCTTCTTCTTTGTCTACGAAAGCATTATAGATCAAACCACGTTCTGCTTCACGGATACGCTGGGTAACCACTTGTTTTGCAGTTTGAGCAGCAATACGACCAAAGTCTCTTGGTGTCACTTCAATTTCTGCAATATCTTCAAGCTGGAAGTGAGGATTAATCTCACGTGCAGCAGGCAAGGAGATCTCTGTACGCGGATCGAGGACCTCTTCCACAACCATTTTCCGGGCGTATACTCTTATTACACCGGAATTACGGTTCATATCAACACGAACATTTTGTGCTGTATTAAAATTGCGCTTGTAGCTCGAAATGAGAGCAGCTTCAATCGCTTCAAACAGAACGTCCTTGCTGATCCCCTTATCTCTTTCTAACTCATTCATTGCTTCAATAAAATCCATACTCATGAATGTAATCCCCCTTTCAAACATCTCATCCATAGCGTAAAACGGCGAAGTTCTCTTCGCCTGAGGAAGAGAACCTTGCCGTTACACGCGGAATGAATTTAATTCATAGTAGAGTGTAATTAACACTAAAAAACAACAGCCAAACGTGCACTCGCCACTTTTGAATAAGGAACGGTATGCTTCTTTTTACCCGAAGCAATTACCATTTCTTCCTCTTCAAAAGATAACAGCTCGCCTTCAAATTCCTTCAGACCGCCAATCGGTTCGTATGTAGTAACATATACGTTTTTACCTACCGCTTTGGCCACGTCGGCAGATTTTTTCAGGGGGCGTTCCGCACCGGGAGATGAAACTTCCAGAAAATAGGCGTCAGGAATTGGATCATTCTTATCGAGCTCAGTGCTTACAAATTCACTGATCTGTCCACAATCATCCAAATCGATACCACCTTCTTTATCCACGTAAATACGCAAGAAAAAGTTGCTACCTTCCTTCACGTATTCCACATCCACGAGCTCAAAAGCATGCTCTTCAAGATAAGGCTTAATCATTTCTTCCACGGTAGTTTTAATCTTTGTGCTCAAATACAATAACCTCCAAATTAGGTTAGTGCCGATGGTAATCGGCGAAATTTCTATATACCAAAGAGTAAAGAGTGGGTTTCCCCACTCTTTAAGCAACGGTTTTATCCTCATGATTACCATTAAAATTATAACATAGTCAGTCATTAGTGACAAGTATAGTCACTTGACTAGACTTTTACTCAGGTAATCTTAAAAATAGGGCAGGTAATTACTTCACAACCTACTGTATCAACTAAAACAGGGATAATTGATTGCTTTCTGGCAGTCCTCGGAAACAACCCATTTGTGTGAGTAGTTCCACTGCCGTTTTACTCGCTTTGGACTTCTGCTGGAAATCTTCAATTGATAAAAATTCACCTTGTTCACGTGCTGCCGCAATATTACGAGCTGCATTATCCCCTATTCCCTGCAAAGCAGAAAACGGAGGAATCAAAGAATCATTATCAACAATGAAGCGTGTCGCGTCAGAGCGGTATAAGTCAATAGATTTGAAGCTAAACCCGCGAGCTGTCATCTCTAAAGCCATCTCAAGCACGGAAAGCATCGATTTCTCTTTGGTAGAAGCTTGAAAACCAAGTTGTTCAATCTCAATAATCTTGCGGTATATTGCATCGTATCCTTGGCAGGCAAGCTCTATATCGAAGTCCTCTGCACGAACAGAGAAATAAGTCGCATAATATTCAATAGGATAATACAGTTTGAAAAAGGCCGTTCTTACTGCAGAGATAACATAAGCCGAGGCATGGGCTTTCGGGAACATGTACTGAATTTTTAGACAAGAGTCAATGTACCATTGCGGTACCTTGCAATTTTTCATCTCGTCAATCCATTCCTGACTAAGTCCCTTACCTTTACGAACACTCTCTGTAATTTTAAAAGCAAGTGCAGCATCCATCCCATGCTTATAAATCAGGAACAACATGATATCATCACGGCAGCCAATAACGGTTTTAATGTTGCATGTTCCATTTTTGATAAGTTCTTGAGCATTACCAAGCCATACACCGGTTCCATGAGAGAGCCCTGAAATTTGCAGCAAGTCGGCAAAGTTTGTAGGCTGAGACTCAACAAGCATCTGACGTACGAATTTGGTTCCCATCTCAGGAACTCCATAGGTAGCCACAGGAGTACGAATCTTTTCGGGTGAAACTCCAAGTGCATCTGTGGAATTAAACATGCTCATGACTTTCGGGTCGTTCATTGGAATCGTTGTAGGATCAACACCCGTTAAATCCTGAAGCATTCTCATCATCGTAGGATCATCATGTCCTAGTATATCAAGCTTGAGCAGATTATCCTCAAATGCATGATAGTCAAAATGAGTCGTTTTCCACTCTGCACTTGTATCATCTGCAGGATATTGTACTGGAGTTACGTCCTCAACTTCAATATAATCCGGAACTACAACGATACCGCCCGGATGCTGTCCTGTACTTCTCTTCACACCTGTACAACCTGATGCCAGACGATTAAGCTCAGCTCCGCGCCAAGATTTCTGATGGGATTCTTCGTATTTTTTTGCAAAACCAAAAGCCGTCTTCTCTGCCACGGTACCTATCGTACCTGCTCTAAACACGCTCTTTTCACCGAACAACACTTTCGTGTAATGGTGAGCTTTCGGCTGATATTCCCCTGAGAAGTTCAAGTCAATATCCGGTACCTTGTCCCCTTTAAAACCAAGGAACGTTTCAAACGGAATATCTTGTCCCTCTCCTTTGAGCGTTGTTCCACATTCAGGACAATCCTTTACAGGAAGATCGAATCCACTCTTAATACTTCCATCAAGGAACCACTCGCTGTATTTACATTCGTTATTCATGCAAATATAATGAGGCGGCAGAGGATTAACTTCTGATATCCCGAGGAATGTCGCAACGACAGAAGAACCTACAGATCCCCGAGAACCTACCAAATAGCCATCTTCATTCGATTTTTTTACGAGTTTTTCCGAAATCAGATAGTTGGCAGAAAAACCAAATTTGATAATCGGTTCAAGTTCTTTTTCCAGTCGTTTTACAACGACATCCGGTACTTCATCCCCATATATATTTTTTGCGGTTTCATAGCATTTGCTGCGAATTTCTTCTTCGGCGCCTTCTAAAATTGGAGTGAACAATTCTTTTGGAAATAACTGAATCTCTTCAAATCGATCTGCCAGGTCACTTGTATTCGTCACTACCACTTCAAATGCCTTGTCTTTACCTAAAAATTCGAACTCTTCAAGCATTTCATTCGTTGTTCTGAAGTGAGCATCTGGCTTACGAATGTCTTTTAGTGGACTATAACCGGTAATTCCGTGAATCGTAATATCCCGATAAATTTTGTCTCGTGGGTCCAGATAATGTACATTACCAGTAGCAACAACAGGTTTACCCAGTTTATCTCCAATTTCAACGACTTTCCGAATTGCCGTTTTAATCTCTTCCGGAGTAGCCACGAGTCCTTTGTCAACAAGATGCATATACATCGTCACTGGCTGAATTTCCAGTACATCGTAAAAATGCGCGATTTCTTCTGCTTCTTCCACAGACTTGTTGAGTACTGCTTCAAAAAACTCGCCTTTTTCACAGCCCGACATAATAAGCAGACCTTCTCTATACTGAACCAACTTTGATTTAGGAATTGTAGCCACACGTTTAAAATGTTCTGTATGTGAAAGAGAAACTAACTTGTACAAGTTTTTCTTCCCTACGCCATTCAGTGCGTATATGCCGCTGTGGAAAGGTCTTGAATTGGATAAATCCATTCCAACATAATCGTTCAAGCGATCTAGCATCGTGATCCCTTTAATTTGTACAGCATCATTCAGAAGTCCTGTTAGAATCCCTGCAAGTGCAATTGTATCATCAATCGCACGGTGATGATTTTCTAGCGAGACTTTATACTTATCAGCTAGTGTGTTCAGCCTGTGATTCTTCATGGAAGGATGGAGCATCCGAGCAAGTTCCAGTGTATCGAGTACAGGATTGTCAAGCGGACTCATCCCAAGTGATTTGAGATTAGCTTGAACGAATCCCATATCAAATCTCGCGTTGTGAGCGACAAGAATCCCATCACCCACAAATTTTACAAAATCCTGCAATACCGGCTCAAGTTCTGGCGCATCCTTGACCATTTCATCGTTAATGTTAGTCAACTGCTGGATATTATAAGGGATTCGTTCATGAGGATTTACGAAAGTAGCAAATCGATCAACTTCCTTATCTTCCACCATTTTTACCGCAGCAATTTCAATAATTTTATTTTGTGTAACCGATAATCCCGTGGTCTCAATATCAAATACGATATATGAGGAGGTCTTTAAATCCAGTGGCTGTGGCTGCATAACTACGGCTACCGCATCATTTACAATATTCGCTTCTAAGCCATACATCATTTTTATGCCATGCTTTTTGGCTGCCTTTGCAGCTTCCGGGTATACCTGAACTCCGCCATGATCGGTAACGGCAATTGCTTTATGCCCCCAACTTGCAGCAGTTTTTACGTAACTGTCAATGGAGGTTACTGCATCCATCGTACTCATTTTCGTATGAAGATGGAATTCTACGCGCTTTTGTTCTGCATTATCCTTACGACTAGGAGGTGCCTGTACTTCAACCAAATCGGAAGGAATCATGGCAAGCTCCGGTATTTGCATAAAGCGATCGTATTCTACACGGCCACGAACTTTGACCCATTTACCATTGGCTAATAAGTTCAGAGTTCTGACGTCTTCCTTAGTCTTGGCAAACACTTTCATCTGCATGGAATCAGTAAAGTCCGTAAGATAGAACATGTAGAGCGTATTACCGTTTCGCAATTCTTTTTTATCGAGTCCAAATATGGTCCCTTGCAGCGTAATCTTCTTCTCTTCATCCTGAATTTCCTGAATTGGGACAGGTTGTTCTTTTATGTCATAACCCATCTGAAGTCTTACGTCGCCTTCTTCTTCATCAATTGGGGCCATTTCTGACTCAATCATCGTCATCATATTCTCGATAACTTCGCGTTCTTCTTCCCGCTTTTTCTGTTCGAATTTTTCCATTGCTTCGCGGTTACTTTCACCGATGAGCATTTTCACTTTCAAAGGCAATTTGAAAAAGCGGTCATAGTAAGTCACGATGGCTTGGTCGATCTGTTTTTTGCGAGCAAGTTCAAGTGCCATTCCATCGCTCAACGTTAAGGTTAGCAGTCCTGACTCTACGGTTTGAGAAGCACGATTCATCCAGCCGTTTACGGACGGGATTTGCTGATGTACCCATTCCAGAAACAGGTTCCAATACTCATCTACTAGATCGGATTCTGAAACAGTAGATTGATATTGAAAAGTAAAACTAATTTTAGCAATATGGCTCATTTTATCCCGGATATGCAAACAAAATGCCCGAAAAACAGGTGCTGGGACAAGCGTTTCCTTGGCGATCGTAATATGCCAGTCGCGATTACTTCGGCTAATTTCTACATGATCAATATATCCATCTATAAAATGAGGTTCCATTATACCGGCAGGCAGCTCCGCCTGTTTCATCAGCAGTTCGAACCTTTTTCTTTGTTCACTTGTATCGTTCAAATGTTTCTCCCCCCATTCCAAACAAAAAAACATGAAAAGCTTCTGCGCACAAAAATGGGGACCGATCCGTAAAAGGGCACCGTCTCATTTCGGACAGAAGCTTATCATTAGTGTTACTCCGTAAACCTTATTTTTTAATACGCTCTAGCAAATACTACAGTATGTTCAGCTTTCTGTCCACAGACGAGGCAGGTATGTTTTTCCTCGGATGGTTCAAAAGGAATATTCCGGCTGGTTGCACCGGTTACCTCTTTTACCTTGTCTTCGCAAACTTCTGAACCACACCAGCCAGCAAGCGAAAATCCACGTTTTTCTTCCATTAGCGCCTTCATCTCTTCAAGCGTATCTACGGAATAAAAATGCTCCTGCAAGAAAGATTGTGCACGTTCAAACATATCTTTTTGAACCTGCTCAAGCATTGCCTGAACTTCTTCAGTTAAATTATCTTGCTGAATAACTTTTTTCTCGCCTGTAATACGGGAAACGAGAACACACACTCCGTTTTCCATATCACGAGGTCCGATTTCAAGACGAACCGGTACACCGCGCATTTCGTATTCGTTGAATTTCCATCCTGGACGAACATCACTGCGATCATCCATCTTCACACGTACGCCCGCTTTTTTCAACTCAGCGAACAGCTCATCAGCACGACCGACAACTTGGTCACGAGTTTTAGGAGGTCCTATTGGAATAATAATGACTTGTGTTGGTGCTACTTTTGGAGGTAATGCAAGACCACGATCATCACCATGAACCATAATCATAGCTCCGATAAGACGAGTGCTTGTTCCCCAAGAAGTAGTATGTGCAAATTCAAGTACATTTTCACGGTTCAAATACTGAATTTCAAATGCTTTGGCAAAATTAGTACCCATGTAATGGGAAGTCCCTGCTTGTACAGCACGACCATCTTTCATCATGGCTTCAATTGAGAATGTATCGACAGCACCCGCAAATTTTTCGGATTTCGTCTTTTGCCCCATAATAACAGGAATCGCAAGAACCTCTTCAACGACTTCACGGTACACTTCTAGCATTTGCATCGTTTCCTGACGAGCTTCTTCTTCATTCTCATGAGCAGTATGACCTTCCTGCCATAAGAACTCACTTGTACGTAGGAACGGCATCGTGCGTTTTTCCCAGCGCACTACGTTTGCCCACTGATTGATCATCACTGGGAGATCGCGATATGACTGGATCCATTTAGAATACATATGGCCAAAAATTGTTTCGGAAGTTGGACGAATCGCAAGACGTTCTTCCAGCTTCTCTCCACCCGCTTCCGTTACCCAAGGCAATTCAGGATTAAACCCTTCCACATGTTCCTTTTCCTTCTGAAAGAAGCTTTCTGGGATAAACATAGGGAAGTAAGCATTACGATGACCTGTTTCTTTGAAACGGCGATCCATATTGTCTTTAATATGCTCCCAAATTTCGTAACCGTCCGGTTTAAATACGATACATCCCCGAACTGGAGAATAATCCATTAAATCCGCTTTTTTGATCGTATCAATATACCAGCGAGAAAAATCTTCTGACTGGGGTGTAATTTCAGTAACAAACTGTTTATCGTTCGACATAAGACTCGATTCCGTCCTCCCGTAGTTCCTAAAGGGAGCCTCTATAGATTAGAACACTCCCAAGAACACAATTATCCATTAATTAAACGCAAGATATCATTATAAGTTACAGCAATCATAAGAATGAACAACATCGCAAAACCAATGAAATGTACCATTCCTTCGCGACCCGGATCAATGGGCTTGCCACGCAATCCTTCAATCCCCAAAAAGACGAGTCTACTTCCATCAAGTGCCGGGATCGGCAATAAGTTAAAAATCCCAAGATACAGACTAAGGATAGCTGTCCAATTGGTCAATTGTAATATTCCTTGTTTGGCAATTTGACCAGTCACTTCAAACGTACGAACGGGTCCACCAAGATCATCAATATTAAACTTGGCAATTAGCTGTCTAAACCCTTCAAAGATTCCTTGGGTCGTAGTTACCATGTTCTTACCAGCAACGACAAACGACTCACCAAAGCCTACATCTTTACGAGGGAATTCACCCGTAATACCAACTTTCCCTCCAACTTGACCTTCCATCGCTCGAGGCGTAATGGTTAGATCAAATACTTGGTCACCACGACGTACTGTCCATTCCATCGGCTTATCTTGGGAATCAGCAATGAGTTGAACCATCTTGTTGTAATCCCCGCCAATGGTTTCCCCATTAATCGTTTCGACGATATCACCTTTTTGAAGGTCCGCTTCCGCTGCAGGCATTCCCTCCGATACAGTACCGATCTTGACATACGTCGGATTCTCTATTGGAGCTCCTGCTGCCATCGCATAAATTGCAAACAAGATAAACGCCAGCAAAAAGTTCATAAACGGTCCGGCAAAAATGGCAAGCGCTCTTTGACCGACCGTTTTACTGTTAAACTGACGATCTTTAGGAGCAATCTGTGTTTCTTGATTTCTAGCAATGAGCATCGCTGCAGGATGAACAGGAAATTGTTGCTGTTCTCCATCTACATCTAGTTCAACCATCAACCGTCTTTCGAGGTCAATGGAAACAACTTCTCCACGAATTACATTTTTTCGATTATCAAGTTGATCCAGATAAATGTTTTTGACCTGTCCATCGGCTACTTTAACGGCAATAGTTTGTCCCGGCTGTATTTCTACAAGTTCAGGATCTTCACCCGCCATGCGCGCATAGCCACCGAATGGCAATAACCTTAGTGTAAAAGTTGTTTCTTGATGCTTATAAGAAAACAGCTTCGGGCCAAAACCGATGGCAAATTCTCTAACAAGAATGCCAGCTCGTTTGGCAAAATAATAATGGCCCCATTCATGCACCGTCACGATGACGAAAAACATGAGCACCGTTAAAATTACAATTTGCAAGGTTTCCAAATTACTTCCATCCTCCTTTTGCTTAAGAAGAGCTAGTCATGTCCTACTTACATTATCATTATTCAAAGGTGTGATACAAGAGAATCAAATTACATAGAAGTTATTCTCTTGTTGCAAGCAGGAGGAAACCTTGTTTTATAAATAGGTTGCCATATCTCTCACTTGCTGATCAACCTGTTCAATTTGTTCGAGATCAGGTTCTTGAATACTATGATGGGATTCCACAACTCGAGCAATGATCTCCTCAATCTTCAAGAACGAAATCTCTCCTTTTAGAAAACGAGCCACCGCTACTTCATTGGCTGCATTAAAAGCCGTTGTTGCTGTTCCTCCTATTTTACCACATTCATAAGCGAGCTTTAAGCAAGGGAATCGCTTCATGTCCATTTCTTTAAAATGAAGAGATCCGATTTCTGAAAGTGATAAAGATGGGGCATCAAAAGCTAATCGCTGAGGATAAGTCAGCGCATATTGAATCGGAACACGCATGTCCGGGTTCCCCATTTGTGCAATCATACTCGTATCTTGAAACTCCACAAAGGAATGTATAATACTTTCAGGATGAAGAAGAACATTGATCTTCTCATAAGGAAGATTAAATAACCATCTTGCCTCTATTACCTCTAGTCCCTTGTTAACCATTGTTGCAGAGTCAATTGTAATTTTAGAACCCATTGACCAATTAGGGTGTTTCAAAGCATCTTCAACTGTTACATTCTGAAGTTGTTCTCTGCTCAGATCTCGGAAAGAACCACCCGATGCTGTCAGCGTAATCTGTTTCACTTCTCGAAGTTGTTCACCATTCAAGCACTGGAAAATAGCCGAATGTTCACTGTCTACGGGAATAATCTGTACCTGTTTCTCCTGCGCTAGCGCAGTAACCAGATGACCTGCTGTTACTAGTGTTTCCTTGTTGGCAAGCCCGATCTGTTTCCCTTCCCTAATGGCAGCCAAGGTAGATGATAGACCCACACTTCCCATTACCGCTGTAATGACCGTATCTGCATCAGTACCCGCAGCCACCTCAATGAGCCCTTCGTTACCATAGTACACCTGAGTACCATCCGGTACATTTAGGCGAACATGATCCACGTCTTCTTTGCGACCAACAGACACTTTACGAGGATGAAATTGATTGGCTTGCTGGATAAGAAGTTCCACATTGGAACCTGCTGAGAGTCCTTCCACTTGAAACTCTTCAGGATGCATTCTAACAACGTCCAGCGTTTGCGTTCCAATGGATCCTGTTGAACCTAAAATCGATATTTTCTTCACAAAAGACACCTCTTGTAATGACTTATAAGCGTTTGATTTCCTTAGTAAGGAATGAGCATGAGAATATGTACGAATGGAAACACAAAGATCCAACTATCACAGCGGTCCAAAATACCACCATGACCTGGGAGCAGATTCCCTGAATCTTTAATTCCATATACACGTTTATAAGCTGATTGTGTTAAATCCCCCAGTTGTCCAATAACAGAGGCAGACAAACCGATGAGTATAGCTCTTCCGTAACTAAGCAGGCCTCCAGAGAATCCAGCAAAGATTAGTGCGATAATAATCGCAATAGCAATACCACCAACTGCTCCTTCTATGGTCTTGTTGGGACTAATCATAGGCCAAAGTTTATTTTTACCCATTGATTTCCCTACAAAATAGGCTCCAGCGTCACTTCCCCATATACTTGCCAAGAGAAGAAATGTCCAGAACAAGCCTCCGGGTATTTGACGTGTAAATGCAATATAATAAAAACCGATCCCAACATATACGACACCAATAAACATTAAAGCCGCAGTTTGAACGGTTAGCTTGTTTTTTGTCGTTACGGTAGCTATAAGCAATAGCAGCATAATAAGCCACACGATCTGATTTAATGTCAAAGTTAACCCTAGCTCTGCAAGCAACTTAGGAAAAATGAGGATCAGAACACCAATATACCCAATTAATGCTGTACCAGAAAAAGCAGAAACACCAATCATTCGCATGAACTCGTATAACCCGATTAATGCCATTAAGAGAATGAGCAGGCTATACCAGGCTCCGCCCAGCATTGTGAACCCCAAAAATAAAGCGCCGGCAACAATTCCAGTTATTACTCGCTGTTTCAACTTGGTCCATCCTCCATTACTTCAGACCGCCATACCGTCTCGTTCTGCGTTGGTATTCGGCTACTGCTTCGAATAAATGTTCTCTATTAAAATCAGGCCAGTAAATATCCGTAAACCACATTTCACTGTAGGCAAGTTGCCACAACATAAAATTACTCAGTCTAAGTTCTCCACTAGTTCGAATTAGTAAGTCCGGATCAGGCAAATCATTAGTTAACAAGTGTTCCCCGATCAGATCTGATGTAATCTCACTTGATTGCAATTCACCGAGTTCAATCTTATGAGCAATAGATTTCATTGCATCTGTGATTTCACTTCTACTGCCATAGTTCAATGCAAAGTTAAGGATTAGACCCGTGTTATCTTTTGTTTTGCGAATTGCTTCTCTTAGTGCTTTCACCGTATGATCAGGTAAATTTTCTTCGTAACCCATCATTCGAACACATACATTTTTTTCAATTAATTCATCTAATTCCTGAGCAAGAAAATCAACGGGCAAACGCATTAAAAAATCAACTTCATCTTTCGGTCTCGTCCAGTTCTCTGTCGAGAAGGCATACATTGTCAGATATTTAATTCCTAAGTCATCTGCAGCAATCGTAGCCCGTTTAAGAGCTTTCATACCACTTTGATGTCCAACGATGCGAGGCATACCTTGCTGTTTGGCCCATCTCCCATTGCCATCCATAATAATAGCCACGTGTTGCGGAATATTAGCTTTTGACAATTCAGGCGTCTCTTTGCCGTTCTTATTCCACCACGACCGAGCGCGTTTCATCATTCGACTTCCTCCAAAATCCCATGAAGTTTCTTTTCATTGCTGTGAAAAGAGCAAACCCCACCGAAGGCGGAGGGGCCGTAAGCTTATTATATTATACTTCCATGATCTCTTTTTCTTTGGCAGCCAGTACTTTATCCACTTCAGCAACGTATTTATCTGTAGACTTCTGGATATCTTCCTGATGTCTGCGTGATTCATCTTCAGAAATATCGGATTTTTCCAATTTCTTAATGTCATCATTTGCATCACGACGGATATTACGAACAGCCACTTTTGCTTCTTCGCCAAATTTCTTGGTGAATTTCACAAGTTCTACCCTGCGCTCTTCTGTAAGTGCCGGAATGCTCAGACGGATCATAGCACCATCATTTTGTGGTGTAAGACCGAGGTCCGATTTCATAATTGCACGTTCGATCTCAGCCAAGGAAGTTTTGTCCCATGGTTGAATCATCAGTGTACGAGAATCCGGAGTGTTGATGTTAGCAAGTTGGTTAATTGGTGTTGGTGCACCGTAATATTCAACTTGGATGCGATCGAGCAAAGAAGGTGTTGCGCGTCCAGCACGAAGCGTTGACAAGTCACGTTTGAGTGCAAGGATCGCTTTTTCCATACGTTCTTCTGCATTCTTTTTGATTGATTGTGGCATTAGTCTACACTCCCTTTTACGATTGTCCCGATTTTTTCACCGAGAAGAACTCGTTTGATATTACCTTGTTCAGTAATAGCAAATACGATGAGAGGAATATTATTGTCCATACAGAGTGAGGAAGCAGTGGAGTCCATAACTCCTAAATTCTTGTTCAACACATCAAGATAGGTCAATTGTTCGAATTTCACAGCCGTTTCGTCTTTGAACGGATCTGCAGAATACACTCCGTCTACCTTGTTCTTAGCCATAAGAATAACTTCAGCTTCGATCTCAGCAGCACGAAGAGCAGCTGTCGTATCGGTTGAGAAGAATGGATTTCCTGTTCCAGCTGCGAAAATCACAACTCTTCCTTTTTCCAAATGGCGAATTGCTCTGCGACGAATATACGGCTCAGCAATCTGCTGCATTGCAATTGAAGTTTGGACACGTGTCGGCACTTCAATCTGTTCAAGTGCATCTTGCAATGCAAGTGAGTTCATAACGGTTGCAAGCATACCCATATAATCTGCAGTTGCACGATCGATACCATTCTCACTTCCAGCAATTCCGCGCCAAATATTACCACCACCGCACACGATGGCAACTTCAACTCCAAGTTCTACGACTTCTTTTACTTGCTGTGCAATGGATGAGATTGTTTCTGCATCAATACCATATCCATTTTGCCCTGAAAGGGATTCTCCACTGACTTTAAGCACTACTCTTTTAAATACCGGCTGTTTCAAATGTTCACCCTCCACTTCAAAATGACGCTTCCCCACGCCAGTTAAGCACATGTTAACCTCATATTAGTTAAAAAGAAAGGAACACGGATTGTGTTCCACTCTTAGTTAAAGAAAACTTTCTGAGCCGAATCTCGGACAATCCAGTTGTTCTTTCAATATAAAGGTGTCTGTGTAATCTCTTAGATGTAAGTTCTTGCCTATATCTTCAAGAGTAACATGGGCCCGTCTTTTGATTCGTTCATTTTTTCTTTAATTATTTCACTTGGGACATAACTTCTTCAACGAAGTTATCTTGTTTTTTCTCAAGACCTTCACCAAGCTCGTAACGAGTAAAGCGACGGATTGAGATGTTTTCACCAATTGTGCTGATTTTTTCGTTCAGCAATTGTTGAATTGTTTTGTCCGGATCTTTTACGAAAGATTGCTCAAGCAAGCAGAATTCTTCGTAGTATTTACCGATACGGCCTTCAACCATTTTTTCAACGATTTTTTCTGGTTTACCTTCGTTCAGAGCTTGAGCTTTCAAAATTTCTTTTTCTTTCTCGAGCTCTTCTTGAGGAACTTCTTCACGGCTCACGTAACGTGGGCTAGAAGCAGCGATTTGCATAGCGATGTCGCGAGCAAATTCCTTGAATTGATCTGTCATAGCAACGAAGTCAGTCTCACAGTTAACTTCAACAAGAACACCAATACGTCCACCAGCGTGGATGTAAGATTGAACTACGCCTTCTGTTGCTGCGCGGCCAGCTTTGTTCGCTGCTGCGGACAAACCTTTTTCACGAAGAATTTCGATTGCTTTATTTACGTCATTATTCGCTTCTTCCAGTGCTTTTTTGCAATCTAGCATACCTGCACCAGTTTTTTCGCGAAGTTCTTTTACCAATTTTGCATCTACTGCCATTGTTAATTCCCTCCAGAGGATAATTTTGCGTATGACCCTAAAAAAAGGGCAGTGAGAGGTTATCCACCTACCAACCACCCTTTTCATTTAATTCATATACGTAAGGCCTTTAAAGCAATCTTAAGCGGAAGTTTCTTCGCCTTGATGTGCTTCAATAACAGCATCAGCCATTTTACCAGTAAGCAATTTAACCGCGCGAATCGCGTCATCGTTACCAGGAATAACATAATCGATTTCGTCCGGATCGCAGTTTGTATCAACGATACCTACGATTGGGATACCCAATTTACGAGCTTCTGCTACTGCAATACGCTCTTTACGAGGGTCGATTACGAACAGGGCACTTGGAAGACCCTTCATGTTCTTGATACCGCCGAGGAATTTCTCGAGACGATCTTTCTCTTTACGGAGAATGATAACTTCTTTTTTAGGAAGAACAGCGAAAGTGCCATCCTCTTCCCAAGCTTCCAACTTTTTCAAACGATCGATACGTTTTTGGATAGTTTGGAAGTTAGTAAGAGTTCCACCCAGCCAACGTTGGTTAATGTAGAATTGACCAGCGCGCTCAGCTTCTTCTTTTACGGAATCTTGTGCTTGTTTTTTAGTACCTACGAAAAGAACTGTACCGTTCTCTCCTGCAATACTTTTAACGAAGTTGTAAGCTTCCTCAACTTTTTTCACTGTCTTTTGCAAGTCAATGATGTAAATACCGTTTCTTTCAGTGAAGATATAACGATCCATCTTTGGATTCCAACGACGAGTCTGATGACCGAAGTGAACCCCAGCTTCGAGAAGCTGTTTCATGGAGATAACTGCCATCTCCACACACCTCCTAATATTTTGGTTTTTGTGTCCTCCGCTAGCATCATTTCCCGACAAGACTTCCCTTAAAGAAAGCACCCTCGACAGAATTAGCATAGCGTGTGTTTTAACACCGAAAATTAATATATCATAATTGAACCCTAGATGCAACAATGTTTAGAATGAATTCACTAGTATCTACGATAGACAGGTATATTAATGCGGAGATGTTATTTTTTGGATAACGGAACTAACAGATTCATTTTGTACAAATTCATATGTACCCGTTTGGATCTTCGTATTCACCTTTTGACGATTTGCTTCTTTTGTGAAAGCATCTCGATCTTGGATTACATGCAAAGAAGTCAGATGATCCGCAACATCGTTAAGCGTCGCACCTGGGATGACCCGATATCTAACGACTGTATCAGCCTCATCAGGTTTAGACGTTTTTTTAGTAGTTGGTTGCTTTGGCTCTACAGGCTCTTCATTCTTAGGAGTGGCTGGCTTCTTCGGGGAAGCCGAAACTTCATCTGTTTTAGATCCTTCTTTTTGTGAGCCATCCGGTTCCATCTTCAAACTTGTCCATTCTTCTTCAGTCATAACCTCTTGATTCGCATCGTATACCTTCAAATTTAATGTTTCTGCCTGCGCCTCTAGCTCTGAACGAGATAACGCCTTATCTCCACCTGAACTTACAGCGCCTTGTCCTATTAGGGCAAGTTGTAGAATTAGTGTTCCAACTATTATTCCAATACCAAGGCCCATAAGAAAGGAACGATTTTTTATCATAAGATGTTCTCCCGCTCTCCAAGCTGTAGAATCAGCTGCACTTCCCCCTTAGGCATAGCAAGCTTTCTCGCAATAAAATCAGTTGATTTCCCTTGTGACTCCAGTCGAAAAATCTCGGCAAAACGAGTATGAATAGAATGCTGTTCATTTAAAGTGACACTTTCATCTACTACATGATTTGTCTCTTCTTCTTTTAAGCTTTCATTTAAATCTAATCTTGAATCTAAATCCGGGTTTTCTGCTGCCTTATGCATAGAAGATACTTGGTCCTCAAGGCTTTGAAGTTGTATTTTCAAATCTTGAATTTCTTTTTCTCTTAGGTTGTTCATATGTGAAGAGTCCTGCTTCCACTTCTGGATACTCTCTATGACCTTCTCATTCTCCAGCTCAATCTCAGCCAGATACTGTTCTAAAGCCGTTTCTACTTCTTTTACTAACGTTTGCCCTGATTCAGGTTTCGATTTCGGCATAAACCAGGCAAACAGTATAACACAAACACCCAATACGACGAGGGTACTCCATGGTTGCATGAGATTATTCTCCTATTCATGTATTGCCTACTTATAAAGTGTAGTCAATGTGTTTTCCTTTAAAAGGGTGCTCAGCAGGAGTAACATTTAAGGCCTCCACTGCTTTCTCCTCATTCCTATTTGGATTCCTTCCATCAGCGGCTCCAGAAGAACCAGAATGATCTCTAATCCCAGCCTGTTCTGATTCGGATGTCTTCGGACTTTGTTTACTTTCCCTTTTGGCCTTTTTATTCTCGCTTGATGCAAGAAGTAACTGTTCCGATGATCTTCTATGGTCGTATTCGCTTTGATATCGTCCTGCCTCGCTGGTACGAGGTACAGCAATCTGAAGTTCTACGGCTTTTAAACTCATCTCTTTCGTCACTCCTTATCTCTGCTAACAAAAATAAAATACGCCTAGCTGTTTTTAAGAGGGACCATGGAAATATCGCCATTGTGATAATAAAATGAAATTTGCTTAGCGGTGTCTTTAATAAATTTGGTGTACCTGCCGATAACTATTTTAGAACCTCCGTGGATTATCTTAGTTACATCGACAGATGCTTTTGATGTATCTTCCAATATTTTTTCTATACCAAGAATTTGTTCCTTAGTATCAGCAATTTCACGCACAGTAGTTTCACGTGTCACTTGAAGTTTCATTCGCATGCTCATTTTGTCGTTTGATAATTGTCCCGCCGCAGCCATTTGATCTAGTATATGGAGAGCTTTGTCAGTCTTATCTAAATTTTCGTTTAATTCCTTCTGTTTTTTACGAAGATTCGTAAGATCATTACGAAATTTTGGCATTACACCAACCTCAATGGTTGTTACGGTAGACATGGGATTACCGATAGTTCTGGCTGTTACTCTTTCACCAGCTTGAATTAATCCACCAACAATGAGCCCTTTTGTGCCTGCACAAATACATTGTTTTCCTGCTCGTATAGATGAATGCATGATGCTTTGCGATACATAAATGTTTTGCCCTGCCTCTACATTGGCATCCTGGATGAATGAGCTTCTCACATCGACACCCGCCTGAACGAACCCTTTGTTGTAACCAATAATTCCACCTGTTACTTCAATTGATCCTTCTGCCAATATCTCTGCTCCTTCCACCCCACCGATGACCCGAATGTCTCCTGCAGCTTTAACTTTAAATCCAGACAGCACATTCCCACGAATGACCACTGTCCCCACAAAATCAATATTACCGGTTGTATAATCGACATCCCCATTTACTTCATACAAGGGAAATACATTCATTCGATTATTTTCAGTTGGGGTTATCAGACCATCTATTGCCGCGTACATTGCATTACCTTCCGCACTGATCACGACATTTTTACCTGCCTTAAATCTAGCTTCCTTGCCGGGAGTAAAAGGAATGATATCCCCTTTAACACTTTTTCCCAGCTTTCCAGGTCCAGGTTCTAGTTTTTTAGCAATGATCTGACCTTTATTCACATTATTTAGCCGAGCAATTTCCTTATAGTCAACTCTTCCATCTCCAGTTTCAAGCGGTCTTCGTTCACCACTAAAATCTAGATTTGTCAAGAACTGAATCGCTCCGTTTGTACCTGGTTCAGGAGCATCTCCCTCAGCTATCAAAATTTTCTGGCCATAGAAATCTAACGGATTGCTGGCAACTGTACGAATCGTATCTACTTGAACTCCATACGTAATACCTTGTGTCAGAAGAAATGTGTTTAGTTCCTGTTCGGTAAATTCCAATTCAGAGGTTAACTCGATCCACGCCTTGCTTTGATCAGCCGAATACAGTACTTTCACATGTTGCTTGAGCTCTAGTTTCTGGGTCATATACAACCTTCCTTCTTTCTCACGTGATCAGCCTGCCTTTTATTAGTCCCGGTTCATTAATAGTTCACGCTGTTTCTCAAGTGTTCCTCGAAGACGTAAAATGGCCTTTGAGTGGAGCTGGGAGATTCTTGACGGTGATAAGGACATCACCTCTGCGATCTCACTAAGCGATAAGTCTTCATAATACAAAAGTGATACTACGATTCGCTCTTTCTCCGTCAGCTTATCAATACCTGTAACAAGAGCTTGTTTTAGATGAATGTCGCGAACCGTCTGATCTGGTGGATAAGCTCTCTCATCGACCAGAAGAGACATTCTAGTCTCTGCGTCTTCTTCTCGGAGCGGATCTTCTAGAGAATACAGAGACATAACGGCTACTTCTTGAAGCATATGCTGAAAATCTTTGGCAGACACATCCAAGTATTTTCCCATTTCTTCATCGCTTACAGTTCGGGAATACGTTTGCTCCAAATGCTGATAGGCTTCCTCAATTCGTTTAGCCTTCTCCCGAACAGAACGTGGAACCCAGTCTCCTTGGCGGAGACCATCCAAAATAGCTCCCCTTACCCTCCAAGATGCGTATGTCTCAAATTGAAGACCTCTTTGATAATCAAACTTATCCAGTGCATCTATTAAACCCAGAACCCCATTACTTTCAAGGTCGTCTTTAGAAACGTTTTTTGGTAAACCCACTGCTAAACGACTAGATACATAATGAACGATATGGAGATGCTTCTCAATTAATATTTTCCGGGCGTCTAAATCTCCATGCTCCTTCCACTTTTCCCATAGGTCTATGTCGGCCAAATGGGATGAATTACGTTCTTTCACATCGTTTCCCTCCTCTATTTGCCTGACAAGTGACGAACGGCTTGAGCTAATTCTTCAGCATCTTTCGTCCGAACAAGTTTCGGAGGATTTAGTGGTTCAAAGCCGCTCTCCACTGCTGTTTGATTCTTCTTGTCTGCGCTGGGTTCCGATTGGGCATAGTTTAAAATATCCTTCAAAGCATCCTCATCACCCGAAGCAACTACATCAACCTGAGCACCTCTAATTTCTTGAACGACTTCTTCGCTATCAACAATCCCTTCTTCGGGTGGGGACGCCAAGATGTAACCTATTACTAGCCTTAAAATAAAAGCTAGTAAAAACCACACCATGAAAGCAAGCCCTGCCCGAAGTAGACTTGTAGATAATAAATTACTGCTATATGAAAGAAAAAATGTAACAACAAGACCGATAATACCCGCTGTAAAATTTATTCGAACACTGCCAAACATCCTAGTCATAGTTCTTTCACACCCATCTGTACACTTCGAATAGTCAAAACTCCAGTGTCCCGATCTAAATCAATTGTTCTCCCATGACTCCCACCGCAATCTTCCGCAAGAAGAGGGATCCGAAGTTCTGAGATCATTTGTTTACAAACCTCCGTATTACGGGGACCAATACGTAGCGTATCCCCTGCCCCGGCGAAGTGAAACATTTGAGCGCCACCCGCCATTTTGGCAACCAGCCTAAAGCTAGATGCACCAGCATTTGTCATTCTCTCTACCAATTCCACAATAGCAGTGTCTGCATATTTCGCCTTATTCAATATACCTTCTCTAGCAATAGACGAGGAGGGCAGCATCACATGTGCCATTCCAGCGATTTTGGTTACAGGATCATAAAGGGTTACACCCACACAAGACCCGAGTCCTGTTGTTCGAATGACACCGGGTTCCGTTATGATGTTCAAATCCGCCATGCCTACCTTTATCATGTTTTTTTGTTCAATCATGATATTGGACTCCCAATGCCTCAAAAATAACGGTTAGAGAATCAGGATCGGGGATTAGAAAAAATTGCCCTTGTACTTGGTTATGTCCTTCGAGAAAATGAGTATCGATATATAACGCTTCATCACCTGTATGACTCATATGAAGTAGTCCGTAACTCAAAATTGCTCCTGCCATATCTACTGCAAATCCAGGAACAGTAGGTATCATTTTAAGTTGGGTAAAATCTGCAAGGGAAGATAAATATGATCCTGCAAGTATGTTACCAATCTCAGATAAAGTAGAACACTCCATTTCCGTAAATTCGAGCTGTTCATAGCTAACATCTGCGTTGAAGTGATACAATAGCTGTTTTGCAGCTTCCGGGGTCATCATAAAAAACATGTTCCCTGGAGCTTCTCCCTCTACTCGAAAATATACGGCAGTTACAATGCTCTCATCCCCACCGATGCTCTCGGCTATCGCTTCAAAAGGAACCCGCTGTACAGTTGGAACACCCATATCAACGGGTTTATTCAATAGTGTAGCAAGCGCGGTAGCAGCATTACCTGCTCCGATGTTCCCAATTTCTTTTAAGATATCCATCTCGAATTCCTGAAACTGATTAAAGGAACGCACCATTAGCCTTCCATACTTTCAAGCATAATGATTTCACTTTTATTTAGTACTTCATGGAGATTTAGCATAATTAGAAGTCTCTCTTCCCCTAGCTTAGCCACCCCCCTCAAATATTTGGCTTTAATACCCCCCACAATTTCAGGTGGATTCTCAATGTTGCTTTCATTAATATCAACTACATCATTAGCTGAATCGACAATAAAACCAACTTGCATATCAGAAACAGATACGATAATAATACGTGTTTGATCTGTGTATTCAGATTCCGGAAGTGAGAATCGGCCCCTTAAATCAATTACCGGAATGACAACTCCACGGAGATTAACAACACCTTTTACAAATGAATAGGTTTTTGGTACACGGGTAACTGGCAACATTCTTTCAATCGTCTGAACACGTTCTACCTCAATCCCGTATTCTTCTGTCCCAAGCTTAAACACAATTACTTTCATGTCTTCTGCCATGATAATGCCTCCTAATAAGTAAGTAATTAAAGCTTTCGTTGCAAAAGTTTATTTAATCAGACCGTTAGGGTCAACAATTAGTGCGACTTGGCCATCACCTAGAATGGTAGCTCCAGAAATGCCTTGAATAACCGGTAAATATTTACCCAGGGTCTTAATAACAATCTCGTTCTGACCGATAAAATCATCTACTGCAAGAGCAGCAAGCTGATCCCCTTTTCGAATAACAACAATCTCAATTTCATCCTCTTCTGCATCGCTGTAACCTTCCACTTGGAAGAATTCAGCAAGTGATACGTATGGGACCAGAGATTCTCTGAACGTGATCATTTTTGTACCATGGATCTCGCGAATTTTTTCTTTTTTTACGATTCCCGTCTCTACGATCGAAGAAAGAGGAATTGCATATTTTTCACTTCCTAATTGAATCAGCATTGCCGAGATAATGGACAGGGTCAGAGGAAGTTGAACAGAAAAATTTGTTCCTTTTCCTGGTACAGAATGAATCGTTACATTACCGCCAAGCGAAGTAATCTTGGCTTTGACGACATCAAGACCTACTCCTCTACCAGAAATATCCGATATCGTCTCCGCTGTACTAAACCCTGGTGCAAACAATAGTTGGAAGACCTGTTCATCCGTCATATCAGTCGATTCCGCTTCGGTAACGACACCACGAGATATTGCAATTTTCAGCAATTTATCACGGTAGATCCCCGCTCCATCATCCTCAATTTCAATAAAAACATGATTTCCACTATGAAATGCTCTTAAATGAATCGTACCCGTTTCTGATTTCCCCGACGCTACTCTAGCACTGATCGATTCAACGCCATGGTCAACAGCATTTCGAAGCAAATGAACAAGCGGATCACCAATCTCATCAATAACTGTACGATCTAGTTCTGTTTCTGCACCTGAGATCACAAGGTCAACCTTTTTGTCCAGTGACTTAGCTAGATCTCGAATCATTCTTGGGAAACGATTAAATACAGTATCTACAGGCACCATTCGAAGCTTAAGTACTATATTTTGCAAATCCGAACTAACCCTACTCATATGCGCAACGGTTTCTATCAAATCCGTGTGAGCTAAATCATTGGATAGCTGTTCCAAACGTGAACGGTCAATTAGCAACTCACTAAACAAATTCATAAGAACGTCCAAACGTTCGATATCTACGCGAATGGTTTTAGAAGCCGCAGGTGCAGACGTTTTCGTATTGGCTGGACCTTTCTTTTCTGCGACCGGATTTGTTTTAGCAGTTTCAATGTTCGTATTACTACTTTCTACTTGAGATCTTTCCTTAGGCTTCTCCATCACTTCTACCGTTGCTGCTACTTCAGAAGATCCTACGAGCATTTCTTCGGTCAATAATACAACTTCTGCTTTTTCAATCTCTGAAATGTTTAGAATCGCTTTCTTTACATCTTCTGCTTGCATCTGTGTTATGTAATAAAGTGAAAATTCATAGTCAAATTGATCTTGCTCTATTTCTTGAACTGATGGTTCTGTTTTGATGATGTCACCTGATCGCTCTAGCATATCAAATACCATATAGGCGCGAACAGCCTTCAACTGACTTGTACTGCTAATAGTGACATGTATGAACATAACGCCTTGTCCATCAGTAATAGACTGTAAGAGTACGGAGTTTTGGAATTCATCCAACGCAGGCATGGAAGTTTTGGAACTTGACTCTATTACTTCCGCAGGAGCAGGTAATGACTCTTCCCCTTTTTCAATTGCTTGTAAAGAAGAAACGATAGAAGTAACATCAAGTTTCCCTTCTCCGCCGCCCATAATATTTTGAACCATGGATTCGAGTGCATCAAGACTCTGGAATAAGACATCAAATATGGATTCCTTCATTTGAAGCTTTTCATTTCGAACTAGATCTAGTACATTTTCCATTTTATGAGTTAAGGAAGCCAGATCCTCAAACCCCATGGTAGCTGCCATACCTTTTAGCGTATGTGCAGATCTAAATATAACTTGAACGATGGATAGATCTTCGGGACTGTTTTCGAGTTCAAGCATTTTTTCGTTCAGCGATTGCAGATGATCGTTAGACTCATCAATAAACATGGACAAGTATTGATTCATATCCACTTTGAAATACCCCCTTCTTGATTAGGTTTGTTTCATAACGGCTTGGATCAGGCTTGAAGTCAATTCTTCAATAGGTAATACTTGCTGAACACATGCCAGTTCTACGGCAGCACGCGGCATTCCATACACGACACAACTTTCTTCGTTCTCCGCAAATGTTGAATTGACACCCGTGTCATAAAGACGCTTCATCATTCTAGCTCCATCACTACCCATACCTGTTAAAAGAACCACATGCCTTTGAAGTTTCATATAGGGAACGATAGATTCAAAAAGTGCATCTACAGAAGGCCGATGTCCATTGACTATCTCTTCCTTACTCAAAAATATTTCGAATTTCCCTGTCTGCAATTCATTCACTCTCATATGGTAGCCCCCTGGAGCAATGTAGGCTGTTCCTATTTCCAAAAGCATTCCATGTTCTGCTTCAACTACCCGAATATGGCTAAATGAATCTAGACGGCTTGCGAGCGATCTAGTAAAGTCAGGCGGCATATGTTGCACGATGACGATCGGTGCAGGAAAATTCACTGGAATTTGAGATAATAATGTCTTGAGTGCCCTTGGACCACCAGTAGAGCAACCAATAGCTACTAGTTGATGAAAGGACGTGCTTGATATTTGTTTTACAACATGTTTTTCTTTTCTATCGTCATATGATTCTTTATAACCTGGGACTTCAATTGAAGATGCAGGCTTTATCTTTATATCGTTGTTGCTATTTGTTCGTTTCTTACTTTGCTTCTCCTTAACTATATCTCTTTTATTACTTGAAATAGCTTTAGGAGGACTTTTTACTACTCGTTCTAATTTCGGTGTTGGTTTGCTTTGAACTTGATCACGCAAAGTTGCAATATCCGTTAGCTTATCAGAGTCTATTTTTTTGGGTTCTTTAACAAGACGAGAAGTATCCAGATTAGGCGTATTCAATGTATGAAAATGAGAAGGTATGACATAAAAATCCCCCTCATCTTGCCTTTCCTGTTTCTCTGCAAGAGAGTCTTGCAGTATCTTTCTCTCCGCACGCCTCTCTTTCATCTGCATAGCTTCTTTCATCTGATTCCGAAGTTCATAGCCTACCTCATTGATGTCTTGTCCATGGTTGAATGAAGGTTTACGAATAAAATCAAATGCTCCTGCTTCTAGTGCCATGATCGTTTCGCGTAATCCAAGTTCATTAATTCCAGAAAGCATAATAATCGGAATTTGGCTTTCGGACATAATTACCTTGAGTGCATCAAGTCCATTAAGAACGGGCATTTCTACATCCATCGTAATGAGATCAGGCTGGCAGATTCTCGCTTTTTCTATCGCTTCTTCTCCAGTTACAGCTGTACCCATTACTTTAAAAGCAGAATCCTGTTCAATTAAATCGGTAATAATTTTCCTCATAAAAGCTGAATCATCAACAACAAGTACCTGATAGACTGACATGTATGACACCCCTGAATTTAGTGAACAACCCACATTAGATGGTTTTTTTGAGCCATTTGTTCATGAATCCTTTAAACCCTTGTGTATTCTGCTTCAAAGGTGAAGGAAGTTCCTTGTACCCAGATGCAATTCTCTCCATATCTCGGGATGCAGCACACTGTGGATACATTAAAGTAAATGGTTTTTGATTCTTTACTGCACGCATCACGTGCTGATCATCTGTTATATATCCAAGCAAAGGGATTGTCGCATTTAAGAATCGTTTCGCAACCAGTCCAATTTTGTCACTAACCTTTTCAGCTTCTCTTCTGTTTTCTACCCGATTCACCACAATGCTAAATGAAACGGGATCGGTAAGTTGTTTATGCATGACTTTAATTAGTGCGTAAGCATCCGTAATGGAGGTTGGTTCTGGAGTCGTAACGACGATACATTCGTCAGCAGCAGCAATAAAACGTCTGTTTTCTAGAGAAAGACCTGCTCCTGTATCAAAAAAGATATAGTCCATCTCTTGTGCTAGACTTTCAAGATCGGATGTGAATCTATCGATATCTTCCTCCGTTAGAGTCAGCAGCTCTATTAGCCCAGATCCACCTGCTACATAAGGAAGTCCAAGAGGACCCAATTGAACAATGTCCCGAATTCGTTTTTCTCCTTTTAATACATGATACAGGCTGAATCTAGAAGACACCCCCATGAGTATATCGATATTGGCCATCCCCATGTCAGCGTCAAATACTAACACCTTTTTTCCAGATGCATGAAGTTTCAGCGCAAGGTTTAGGGTGAAGTTGGATTTACCTACACCTCCTTTGCCACTGGATACAGCAATCAGTCTGGCTAGATTCTTCTTTTTCATTTGGACCAAGTTCTCTTCATTAAGTAAAGGGACAGAACGCTTTAACATCAGTTCTCTAAGTGAAGCAGCCTGATCATTCATGGGGTTTCATTCCCAGTATGGAATCAGCCAGCTTCTTCGCATCAGGTAACATAATATCATCGGGAACATTTTGACCTGTAGTGATGTAGGCGAGCTTACTCGGATACTGATGAAGCACATTACATAAAGCTCCGAGTGTATCCGTTTCATCTATTTTGGTAAAAATCAGCTTCGCCGGTCCATATTTATGAAAATGTTCGAGTATGCTAAGCATGTCCTCGGTTTTCGCAGTGAGACTAAGTACAATAATGAGTTCACTTCCTGGTTGATCGGGAAGTAAGCTTTTAAGTTCAGACACGGCTAGCTCACTGCGATAGTTCCGACCTGCTGTGTCCATTAGAATTAAATCACAATCTGCAAGACGATCCAGAGCTTGTTTGGTATCCGCAGGTGATTGTACGATTTCTAGTGGAATCCCTAATATTGCAGCATATGTACGTAACTGCTCAATAGCAGAAATACGGTACGTATCCGCAGTAATAAGACCCACTTTTCGTTTATGCTGGAACATTTGCTCTGCCGCAAGCTTTGCTATGGTTGTTGTTTTGCCAACTCCTGTCGGACCAGCTACGTAAACAATCCGGGTGGACTTGTTAATTCCCGCATCGATGTGTTCTGTTAAAAACTGCTCAATCAAAGTTCTTACTGTACTTTCCCCGGTTACATGCTCTTCTTCAAGTAGAGTTTGCTTCGCCGACTCCATCCAGCCGTTCCAGATGTCAGTCGCAATTCCTTGCTTCTTCAGAGTTGCACGAACCTCGTTCAAATCGCCTGGTAGATTCACTTCGTTCGATTGCGTTTGCGCAATAGAAGCCATAAAGGATTTCATCTGGCTGATTTCAGCAAATAGTTTCTCATTTAAATTCCCGTTTCCTGCATCAATTTCCGGTTTCCTATGCTCCCTGCTTGAAAAAACGGAAAAATCCGCCCCTGCTGGGTGCGGCTGTGACTCTACGGGGCGAGGGAAAGATTCACCTAATCCATGAGGTGCTCCGGACAGAGTCGCCTTTGAATTCGCTCTTGTATTTCCTAATGTTGATTCCTCAGTTGCCGCAATTTGTTCCGTATTATTAAAATTCCCTGCTTTTCGGTAAGCTTCAGGAACAGCGTTTCTTGGTGTAGTCTGGATAGCAGAAGGAGGAGCCTGCTGCACAGGCTTCTCCTTCTGCTCTGGATCTTGCTCAACGGCTGCTATCACTTCAATCTTCTGTTTGCGGAGCAATCCTGCTAAACCACTTGCTCGAACAGTCTTTGTAGACATGATGACAGCATCTTGTCCTAATTCATTTCGAATGAGTTTCATAGCCTCGGGCATGGTATCAACGATGTATTTTTTTATTTTCATAAATTCACCACCCCGACGCTTTGAATTTCAACATTTGGTTCGAGCTCACTATAAGACAATACCGGAATATCTTGCATCGTTCTCTCAATAATCTGCCGGAGATACATGCGAATGTTAGGTGAAGTGAGTACAATAGGTTGCTGTCCGGACTGAATCAGACGATTGACTTGTTCCGTCAATTTCTGATACAAAGTTTGACTTGATACAGGATCCAGCGCCAAATAGCTGCCTTGCTCAGATTGCTGCACACTCTCGGCTATTTTTTTCTCCAGATTAGGTCCAACCGTAATCACCCGCATCGTCTCCCCTTTCAGGGTATACTGCTGGGTTATTTGTCTCGACAAAGCTTGTCTCACATATTCGGTCAAAACATCCGGGTCCTTTGTATATGTACCATAATCTGCTAATGTCTCTACAATCGTAACCATGTCACGAATAGATATCTTCTCTCTAAGCAACTTGGCAAGAACTTTCTGAATATCTCCAACAGACAAAACGGAAGGAATTAATTCGTCTACCAAAGCTGGATAACTTTCTTTCAAATTATCAATAATTGCTTTTGTCTCCTGGCGTCCTAACAGTTCATGTGCATGTTTCTTAATAAGCTCGGTTAGATGTGTCGCAACTACGGACGGAGGATCAACGACGGTGTACCCTGATAACTCAGCTCGATCCTTCGTTGCTTCATCAATCCATAAGGCAGGAAGACCAAAAGCAGGTTCCATTGTCTCAATCCCGCTGATAGAATCATCCTCAAACCCCGGACTCATGGCTAAGTAATGATTAAGCAAAAGCTCTCCACCACCAACGGTATTTCCTTTAATCTTGATCACATACTCACTAGGTCTAAGCTGAATATTGTCGCGGATTCGAATAACAGGAACAACAAGTCCAAGCTCCAGCGCACACTGCCTGCGGATCATAATAATTCGATCCAGAAGATCTCCGCCTTGACCCGAATCTGCAAGTGGTATGAGCCCATAACCGAATTCAAATTCAATTGGATCTACCTGAAGGAGATTAATAACACTCTCGGGACTTCTAACCTCTTCAATTTGCTGTTCTTCCTCCAACTGTTCCTCTGAAATTTGCTTATTGTTAAGATTCTTCTGCATTTTCCATCCTCCGAAAAATAACAAACCAGCGAGTGGCAAAGTTGTAATTGGACCGATCGGAGTAAAAAGCCCTAGAAAAGTTACAGTAGCTCCAACAATATAGAGAAGTTTTGGATATGAAAATAACTGTCCGGTAATGTCATCCGCAAAGGTTCCATCAGATGCAGCACGAGTAACAATCAGCCCGGAAGCTGTCGAAATAAGAAGTGCCGGGATCTGACTTACCAGCCCATCCCCGATGGTTAGTAATGAATAGGTAGATAAGGAATCACCGAAACTCATCCCCATCATTACCATACCAATAATAAATCCGCCAACTAGATTAATTAGCAAGATTATAATACTTGCGATCGCATCCCCTTTAACAAACTTACTGGCACCGTCCATTGCACCATAAAAATCAGCCTCACGTTCAATTTTGCTTCGTCTCTCTTTGGCTTGCTGTTCGTTAATAAGGCCTGCATTCAAATCAGCGTCTATACTCATCTGTTTACCCGGCATGGCATCGAGTGTAAATCTCGCGCCTACCTCAGCCACACGTTCTGACCCTTTGGTTATGACGATAAACTGTACAACGACAAGAATCAGGAACACGATAAAACCAACAACCGGCTGTCCACTGGATATCCAGTTTCCGAACGTAGCAACCACTTTACCAGCGTACGCTTCAGCAAGGATATGTTTTGTTGTAGAAATATTCAGGCCCAGCCGAAAAAGAGTTGTTACCAGCAATAAAGAAGGAAAGATCGAAAAGTCCAAAGCTTCCTTGGTGTTCATTGCCACAAGCAAGATAACTAGTGCAAGTGCGATATTGATGACCAAAAGGACATCCAGTAGTCCAACGGGAATGGGGAGAATCATCATTAGCACGATGCCGATAATCCCAACTAGGACTGATAATTCTTTAATTTTCACTGGTTTCTGTGCCTCCGATTCCCCGATGGTTTATTTCTGCCTTTCAAGTTATACACATAAGCAAGTATTTCAGCGACCGCCTGAAACAGATCCGCAGGAATGGAATCACCAATCTCAGCACGTTGGAACAAAGCTCTCGCGAGTGGTTTATTTTCCATAAGCATGACTCCATTATCCTTCGCTATTTCCCTGATTCGTAGTGCCACATGGTCCGCTCCTTTGGCTATTACCTTTGGAGCATCCATTTCACTGCCGTCGTATTTCAGAGCTACTGCAAAATGGGTCGGATTCGTAATAATGACATCTGCATTAGGAATTTCCTGCATCATTCGTTGCATAGCCATACGTCTCTGGCGTTCGCGAATTTTCCCTTTTATGAGGGGGTCACCCTCCATTTTTTTATACTCATCTTTAATGTCCTGTTTGGACATTCGAATATTCTTCTCATACTCGTATTTCTGGTACATATAGTCGAGTACTGCGAGTACAAACAAAGCAATTCCGATATTGAGTCCTAATTTCATTGTCATCTCAGCAGCAAATTTCATGATGCCATCGGAAGACAGATGACTAAGTCCTGCAAATTGATCTTTTGCTCCCCACAAGATGTCATACACTAGAAACCCGATAATGAGCATTTTCAAAACAGATTTAACCAACTCAACAAGTGATCGCATGGAAAAAATATTTTTGAACCCTTTAATAGGATCAATCTTGCTAAACTTTGGAGTAACCCCTTCTCCAGTGAGCAAAAAACCAACTTGTAAATAATTCACAAGGATACCTACGATTACGGCACCGGCAAAAATAGGCGCAAGGATAATCAGAATTTGAATACCAAGCTGTCCAAACAGTGACATTACATTGGGGATGGTTACATCCATACTGAGCCTGTTCAAAAAAATATCTTTGAAAGCATCAGCTATTCTTTCCTTGTAAAAATCCCCGAAAACGAGTAGACACATAAAACAGGTGAGCAAAATGGCTGCCCCGGAAACTTCCATACTTTTTGCAACTTGCCCTTTTTTTCTTGTTTCCTGACGTTTCTTGGGCGTCGCTTTTTCTGTTTTCTCCCCGGAAAACATCTGCAGGTCCAGTTTGAATCTCATCCTACTCTACCCCCGGTTTTACCTAACTAAAGGTTCCTGGCCAACTACTTCCAGCACACCTTGCATTGCTTCAAATAAAACAGCAAACAAATTCTCAAATACATATAGGAATCCTGGAACAATAAGGAGCAACATAGCAAGACCTACGATTATTTTCAGTGGAACCCCAATTACAAAAACATTAAACTGCGGCGCTGTTCTTGCAAGAAAGCCAAGTCCAACATCAGTCATAAACAAGGCAACTACAAGAGGGGCGGCCATCTGAAAAGCAAGCATAAAAGCTTGTGCAAATGCACGCATGAGCAGTTCCGCTACACTTCCGTCAGCAAAGGCCTGAAATATATCATTCCCGGCAAGAGGTACCCAATTATAGCTGTACACAATGGCATCTAGCATTCGATGATGCCCGTTCATGGTCAAAAACAACAACATAGCAAAAGCATATTTGAGGTTCCCTGTTAACGGTGCTGATGCTCCTGTCATCGGGTCATATACATTGGCAATACCAAAACCAATCTGTATATCAATGAACGCTCCGGCAGTCTGAATGGCAGTAATCATCAGAAGTGCTATGTATCCCAGTAGCAATCCCATTAAAATTTCCTTAATGATAAGCAGGACATATGCTCCATCCATGGGGATAACCTGCTCAGTACCAAAGGAAAGATACACAATAATACTAATAAAAACGGATAATCCTATTTTAAATATCCGGGGTACACCCGGTGTAGAAAACACAGGTGCCGCTACAAAAAATGCTGTTATTCGACAAAAGATAAGCAGAGCGACAGAAAATCCTTGAAGCATCATCTCCATGATTGATCAACCTACCCGATATAATTGTGAAGATTGTCTAAGATGTTAAACGTGAAATCAACCATCGATGCGAGAATCCAAGGGCCAAATAACAGCAGTGCCAAAAGAACGGCTACAATCTTTGGAACAAAAGCTAACGTTTGCTCTTGAATCTGTGTTGTTGCTTGAAAAATACTAATGATAAGTCCCACTACAAGTCCAAGGACCAGCATGGGGGCACTAATCTTCAAAGCGACAAATATCGCTTGCCCTGCTAGCTCTATGATAAAATCTGCTGTCAAGGCCGCCACCTCCCGATGTCTAGATGATCCCTCTTATGGACTAAAGCTAAGTAGCAGAGATTTAACGACCAGATACCATCCGTCCACAAGTACAAACAGAAGGATTTTAAAAGGAAGTGAAATCATGACCGGGGGCAACATCATCATCCCCATTGCCATGAGTGTACTTGACACGACAATATCAATGACTAAGAAAGGAATGAAAATCATGAATCCCATTTGAAAGGCAGTCTTCAGCTCACTGATTGCATACGCAGGAACCATAACCGTAAGAGGAATCTCCTCATAAGACTCTGGTTTTTCAACCCCGTTATACTCCATAAACAGAAGCAGGTCTTTTTCTCTCGTATGTGAAAACATAAATTTCTTCATTGGTACTGTTGCTTCTTTCAGTGCTTCCGTTTGTGTTAACTCCCCTTTTAAATAAGGCTGCAGTGCAACATCATTTATTGAGGATATCGTTGGTGACATAATAAATAAAGTAAGAAAAAGAGCCAGACCAACGAGCACCTGATTAGGAGGCATTTGGTTTGTTCCGAGCGATGTTCGTACAAAGCCAAGAACGATAACGATTCTTGTAAAGCTTGTCATAAGTACTAGAATTGCAGGTGCAATACTTATAATCGTTATAAAGAGAATGATAGATAACGAGCTTGTACTCGGTTCTTCACTGTTGCTATTTCCAATCTCAATGTTGATATCCGGAATCGGCTGCGCGTAGGCTTCCGTTCCAAACATGAGATGAAGAGATACCCACAGTAAGCAGACTAATGCAATCTTCTTGTTCATGAATCCCTCGACCGCTCTCTTGTTTCTTCTTCTGCAAGCCAGCTTTCCATCTGATCCTTGCGATCTGGCATTTCCCGAAGTTTCTTCTGAAATAACTCACCAAATGAAGCTTCTTCAATGTCATATGACTCCGCTTTGTTTTTGTTCTTTAGCAGCTGATTCTTGACACCAGTTATCAGTTTGGCTAAGGAAGGTTCTGATGTACCTTCCTGCTCAAACTGGACGATTAGCGCCCTGATTTCCTCAGGATCAGACAAAGTGTCAATCATGTGGACATCGTCCCCGATCCCAAGGATATAAAGTTTGCTACCCACTTCTACAATTTGAAGTGACTTACTAGGTCCAAGTCCAACTCCACCGATGACTCTCATCGTTCGCTTTTGGAAGAATGATTGATTCTTTCTTCCCAAAAACCGAATTAAAAGTACAATACATACAACGATAATGATAAGTACGAAAATTACAGTGAACATCGTCCCAAAGTAACTTGACCCTAGTGAATCCGTACGTCCTGAATCTGTCATTTCAACTTAAATGCCCAAAGTTTTATTGATAGCTTCAATTACACGATCCGATTGGAAAGGCTTCACGATGAAATCTTTCGCTCCCGCCTGAATCGCATCAATAACCATCGCTTGTTGACCCATCGCAGAGCACATAATGACTTTGGCATTCGGATCAATCTTCTTGATTTCCTTAAGTGCTACGATTCCGTCCATTTCTGGCATCGTAATATCCATCGTAATTAAGTCAGGACGAAGTTCTTTAAATTTTTCGATAGCTTGTGTTCCGTCCTGTGCTTCCCCGACGACTTCAAACCCGTTCTTGCTCAAGATGTCCCGAATCATCATTCTCATAAATGCTGCGTCGTCCACGATTAAAATTCGATTTGCCATGTTAGTTCAAATCCTCCTTGAAAATTTGTGCTTATTGTATTTTCTGTAGTCGGTCCCACTCGCTGACGATATCAGTTACTCGTACTCCAAAATTTTCATCAATTACAACAACTTCGCCTTTAGCAATCAGCTTATGATTGACAAGTATATCCACTGGTTCACCAGCCAATTTGTCGAGTTCAATGATGGAGCCTTGAGATAATTCCAAAATATCCTTAATTTGCTTTTGGGTCCTTCCTAATTCTACGGTTACTTTTAGTGGTATGTCCATCAATAAATTCAAATTATTGTCGCCTGTTTGCCCAAAACTACCATTTTGGAAGTTTGCGAACTGCACAGGTTGCACATTTACACCGCGAGCATGCATATTTCCGTAATGTTGCGGCTCTCCATTAGGTATTTGTGCAGGTGGCTGCATGGATGGATTAGGATAATTGGAATACATTGGTTGCTGAGATACTGGAGCTTGCCATGGATCCTGATACGGTGTATTCCCAGTAGTTTGATTAGGAGACATTGCCCCTTGTTGATTTATCTGTTGTTCATATAATGGCGTCTCATAAGCTGTGGTTGGCTCACTTACTACTTCTTCCACAGCTACAGCAGTCTCCGCCATCGTTTGTGGAGTTGTTTCCTCAGGTTCTTCAGTACCATGAATCAACATTCTCACCATCTCTTTTGAAAAATTAACACGCAAGAGCTGCATGATAGTAGAATCTATTAAATTACCGATTAGTAATCGGAAAGAAACCTTAATTAATGTTTCATCGATTGGAAAATTGTTCAATCCCTCGCCGCTCGACATGTTCAGGATATCAATGCTAGGAGGTGAAATATTTACGAATCGGTTAAACAGCGTAGACATCGATGTTGCTGAAGATCCCATCATCTGATTCATTGCTTCTTGAACTGCACTGATGTGAATATCATTCAGTTCCTCGTCCTCAGGATTGCCTTCTCCACCAAGCATGAGATCTGCAATAACCTGAGCATCTCTCTTCTTAATTACGAGAGAATTAATCCCTTCAAAACCGTCTACGTAAGTAACGTGTACCGTTACATGAGGCTTAGGAAATTCCTCTTCAAATTGGGATCTGTTAATAATAGAAATTTTCGGTGTTGTGATTTCAACCTTGTTACCGAGTAAGGTTGAGAGTGCAGTAGCAGCACTGCCAAATGTTATGTTCCCGATTTCACCAAGTGCATCCTGTTCAAGTGGAGTCAAAAAATCATCTACTGTTTGCACTACTGGCTCTCCACTGGAAATAGACTCGGATTGCTTTAATAAAGCATCTATCTCTTCCTGGGATAAATAATCTTTACTCGTCAAGTTCTTCAACTCCTTCAATGAGGATTTCATCTATCTGTACGGCTACACGATCTTTAAGACTTCCTGGACTTCCAATGAATTTAGCCTTTTCCCCTACCTTAATGGTTAAACCTTCATTCACCGGTTTTCCAAGAGCGATGACATCACCAACTCCAAGTGACAGAAACTCTGCAATGGAAATCTGGGATTCACCAAGCTCCGCAATAATAGGAAGTTTGGCTTTCTTTACTCTTTCTTTCAGAGCGACCATCTCTTCTGGAGCTCTCGATTTCTTTTCAGAAATAAACCACTGATGCGTCGAGAGTTTCGACATTATCGGTTCCACTACCACATGCGGAATGCAAAGGTTGATCATGCCTGTGGTATCCCCAATCTTGGTGCTAAGCGAAATCAAGGCAATTGTCTCATTAGGTGATACAATTTGCATAAATTGTGGGTTCGTCTCAAGAGCCTCCAAACGAGGTTTGATATCAAGGACGGTTTTCCATGCTTCTTGCAAACTATCAAATGCCTTGCTGAAGATACGCTCCATAATGATGATTTCCATTTCAGTCATTGTGCTTACTTTAGCGGTGGATGTTCCTGGTCCTCCAAGTAAACGATCTAGCATGGCATAAGCCACATTAGGGTTGACCTCAAGCACCATTCTTCCTTGTAGTGGTTCTGCCTCAAAAATATTTAAAATGGTCATTTTTGGAATTGAGCGAATAAATTCGTCATAAGGCAGTTGCTCCACTTGTACTACATTAATCTGAACAAAAGTTCGCAGCTGAGCTGAAAAATAAGTCGTCAAGTAACGGGCAAAATTTTCATGAATTCGTGTCAAACTTCGAATATGATCTTTTGAAAACCGAACCGCTCTTTTAAAATCGTATGACCTAATTTTCTTCTGGCTATCTTCCTTTTTAAGCTCTTCGGCATCCATCTCTCCCGAGGAAAGAGCTGCGAGTAGGGCATCAATTTCATTCTGTGATAGTACATCAACCATTTCATTCACCCCCTTGCAGGTTTAAAATTGAGCTGTAGCACATTACATAGGTGTAGAGAGAAACTTAGTAATACGGATATCTTGCAACCTTCCCTCTGTTAGTTCCTTGTTAATCAAATCGGTTAACTCATTATTGAAACTTTTTCTCCCAGCGGTTTTATTCAATTCTTCTGGTTTTGTTTCAGCCAGCTTTTGAATAATAATCGGTGTCACTACAATATCTTTGATCTTCTCAAACTCTTCTTTTGCTTTCTTAGTATTCAATTGGAAAGAAAAATTCATTTGAACAAGATAACTTGGATCAGCCAGGTTTGTTTTGACATCCGTAATTTCTGAGGTCACCTCTACAATTTCATCTGCTGAAAGATGTTTTTGGACATTTCCCTCTGCCGAAGCGGTCTTATCCTTCGCTCCATCCATCTGACCTGTCAGTATAAATATAGCGAGTACGATAAGTGTAATAGCAAGCATGGCGGTAGTGAGCCAAGGTAACATTTTCTTCATCTACATATCCTCCGTTTGTTGCTGCAATTTAATCGTTGCCGCATGGATACCAATTTCCTTGTTATATTCTTTGATCTTGCTAATGACTTCTTCTGCTTTTTCCAGTACAATCAAACGCTTGCCTGTAATGAGGGTAATATATGTATCAGGTGTTTCTTCCACAGTCTCAATGAGTAGCGCATTTAAAAACATGGGCTCTCCATTTAGCCTTGATAATGCTATCATCTCTTGCCTACCTCCTGCTATGAATTGCCTAGGAAGCACGAAGGCTTCCCATGCAACTATTTATTCATTATCGTTTAAGATTAACAACTTCTTGAAGCACTTCATCAGAAGTGGTAATAATACGGGAATTGGCTTGGAAACCACGCTGTGCTACGATCATTTCTGTAAATTCCCCTGTCAAATCCACGTTTGACATTTCAAGCTGCCCGGCAACGATAGCTCCTATCCCTGCTTCTCCGTCATTCGCAGTTACAATTTCAAACTCACCGTCGAGATTCGCATTCATTGTCATTCGGTATAGGTTACCCCCGATTTTATCGAGTCCACTTGGATTAGATACTTTACCGATCCCTAGTTGTACTCCCGCTTCCATCGTCCCGTCAGCCATTTGCTGATTGATGGTTCCATCTTGGCCTATGGAGAAGGCCACTACTTCATCATCAAGTGTAATTGCCGCTCCACCTGAATCGAGAACGAACAGTCCGTCAGAAGTTACTAATCTGCGATTTGCATCAATATGAAAATCTCCAGCCCGAGTCAGAAAAGGGACTTCCTGATCTTCAGAGAGGCTAACCAAGAAAAATCCGTCACCGTCAAGACGCAGGTCAGTCGGGTTATTCGTGGTTTGAGCACTTCCCGCCAAATGCATCGTGTCGATCGAACCAACACTCACACCAAGCCCAATTTGCTTGGAATTCACTCCACCCGATTCATCTGTAGGAGCAGTTGCCCCAGCAGTGGTCTGACTCATAATATCCTTAAACATCACTCGGCTTGATTTGAAGCCTGTTGTATTTACGTTTGCAATGTTATTACCGATAACATCTAGTTTCGTTTGAAACCCTCTCATTCCAGATACACCAGAGTACATGGACTTAAGCATAGTTATATTACCTCCGATTTATGATTAGCTGCTTCAGTCGATCCACAGCTTCGGCTTTCCGTTAGGGCCAACCTGATAATGACTATGAAATAATGACGGCACTGTCAATCTGGGTAAACACACCCTCCGTCAAAGAGGACCCATTTACCGCAGTTACGATTGTTCGGTTTTTTACATTTACAATGAAAGCTGTATCTTGCAGGAGGACAAGTGTTTCTTTGGAACCTTTGGCATCAGCCTTATCAATGGCGAGAGCAATTTTCTGCAGTTCATCTTTACCGAGCTCAATCCCCCGTTGCTCCAATCTTTTGGAAGCATGGTGGCTAAGCTTTATAAATTCATCATGAAGTAATTTGTCAAATGAAACATTTCCTTCTGATGAAGACTTACTTGTTTCGCGTGTAGTAGCAGGAGTTACAGTACCTGAAAAAAGTTGACCTACCCTGACAATGCCACTCATGCCTCAGCTCCGTCGGCTCCGCTGCTCTCCTCTTTTCCATTCTCAGGGGCAGAATCATCTGGATTCGTTTCCGTTTCCGGTACCTTATCTTCTGTGTTGACATCACTGATCTGTGTGATATCAGTCAGTGCAACTTCCATATCGTCAATGACTGCATACTGGACCTGATCACGAATAATAATAGAATCTACAATCCCACTTTGAACCTCAGTTTCATTCGATCCTTCGATCTTACCAATCCAGCTTACTTGTTTGCCAATAAGACCAGATACCGCACCTAAAGATTGAGATAAGCTCTGAAGTTGACCCGATATATTAGATAGTTGTTCTACAGAAGTAAACTGTGCCATCTGAGCTATAAATTCTTTGTCTTCCATTGGTTGCATCGGATTCTGGTTCTGCAACTGAGTAATCAGTATTTTTAAAAACTGATCTTTCCCCATCGTATCTGATGGTTCTTTTCTCGCTGCTGTACCCACATTGGAAGCTGAGTAGTTGGGCCATACGTTAGTAGTAGAAATAATATCTGCTGGCATTTTAACACCTCGCTTCCCTATTAGACTTTAGCCGTGAACCCATTTGTCTGATCTGTTCCTGTATATAACTCCAGGTCTTGCTGTTCCTGCATCCAAGTGCGAAGTTCATCTTGAATCTCGGCTGTTCTCAGCGCATCTTCATTTTTCTGCTCACGTTCTTTTGATCGATGCTGATTCCCAGACTGTCCGTTTGAACTGCCTCCATCCTGATACATGTGAGATGATAGTGAAGTGTTCTGAGTTACCTCAAGTTTTTCCACCTGAATTCCTTGGGCCGTAAGTACAGCTCTCAATTGTGTCATTTGTTGTTCTAATAATTCTTTCGCTCCTGCATGTTCTGTCATAAAGCGTGCTACCAAATGACCATTTTGCATCGTTAACTGTACATCTAGTTGACCTAAATGCTGAGGTCTTAAAGAGATAACAGCTTCCGACATACCATGCTGCTTAACAAACTCAAACTTGCTGACTACAAACTCTGACATGTCTTTAGCAAATTGTTGTACCGGCATCACATGCTCTAATTTAGTCAGTGGTGCAGTACCATTTTTTATAGCTAGTTGCCCCGCCGTGGTTAGGTTGGTAGCTTGACTCTCAATACCTTCATCACTGTTAACTGCTTGAGTTACTACCGTATCTTCTGAAGGATCCCCCGGTTCGTTAGCCGCTGATTGAACCATTTCTTTCGTAGCTTTGCTTTGCAGCTCATCGCCTTCATCTACTGTCTTCAGGAATGGTTGCATTGAAAACTCTGTTGCTTCAGTCGATGGGGTACTTACTGCAATACGGCTGAGTTCCGACACTAAGGAACTTAATTTAGCAACTGATTCTGTATTCATATCTGATTTCTGAAATATCTCTTTCAAACTAGCAATAAGCTGCTGCTGGGTATGTATAGATTCTTCTGTTAGTGCAGCTGCATTAGGATTGGTTTTACTTACTTCTACCAACTGGAATAACACTTCTTGTAAAGCATACTTCACTGTTTCAGGATTCTCTGAAAGTGTAGTAATCGCTTGGGATGATTCATTTTGTTCTCCTGTATTTTCATCGCTCACGGGATACAGATAACTTAGAGCCTGCTGCAACCAGTCACTTAATTCTGCGATTAACTCAGCATCCTCACCACTTTTGTGATCCTCATCCTGTTCAAGTGTTGAAATAAGATCTTCAATTACCGCTTCCAGTGAAAGTGCTGCTTCTTCATCGGCAATTAAATTCCCACCTGGAGAAACATTGGCTTCTTGATCTGTATTCATAAAATTGAATACGATAGGAGTTCCACTAGTACTCGCTGAAGTCTGCGATTCACCATCCGTCTGTAACGTTCCTTGTAAAGCAGTCAAAAAACTCACCGCTTCATTTCCCGTACTTTTACTAGTTGCGGATGCTGAATCAACCGTATTTGTTGATGTCTTCCCCATTTGGGAGAAAAAAGAGATCATCGTCATTTTCACCTCCTCTCAAATCGATAAGAAAGATTGGCTACTTTTGGCTCCCCATCAGTCGATTCATTATTTTAGCGGAGACAGCAGCATCCGTTGAAGACATTTTGTCCAGGAATTTGGCTCGCGTAGCATCATCCACCGTTTTCAAAATCGTAATCGCTTGATCAGGGCTCAGTTTGTACGTTTCAAGAATCAATTTTGCTCCACTGTCAGCCGACATCGACGAAAACGTTTGAGTTAGCTCACTTTTGTCCAGGTTTCGACTAGTGGATGTAGTTGTATTGGTTGTTTGATTGCTATTAACCTTTGACTGCAATGCTGCAATGGCGCGACTTTCCGATGTTGTCGTGTCTTTTAAGGCATTAGTAACCTCTGCAGCCATATGAGGAGTCATTTTTTCAAGAATATCTTTACGTTCATCTGATTTCATCTCTGCCAGAAGCTGAACCTGTTCTTCCTTTGTCATACTTTGAATGATAGGTGCTGCTTTACTTGGCTTCATTTGCCCGTACATTTTGGCGAGTTCTTTTACTTGTTTTTCGTATGGATCTACCTTTTCAGCTTCATTAGAAGCTTCCGCGCCATCTCTTGAACTCGTTGTTACCTGTAATTGTTCTATTTCATCTTCTAGTTTTTGTACTTTCGTATCTTGCTGGGCTTTCTCCTCTTTCACCTGCTCAAGCTCCGTCTGTGCAGTAGCAAGTTGTGTCTTCAGTTTGTCTATGACCGCATTGTTGCTTTCGATTTGTTTCTCAGCCTGCCGTTCTTTAAGAGTCTCTGGATCAAGCGATTCATCAGGTATCCATTCTTTAACTACTGGAATTTTACTCGCAATATCAATCGCATTTTTTCTGAAATCTACATTCAGGACGATTAGCAGAACAGTAACAAGTACGAGACAAAATACGATAGGAATGGAAACGATCATAAATTTTTCCCAAGCTCCTCCAGACTCTCGCTCGAGTTCTTCTCTATCCTTGTCTACCAAACCTCATTCCTCCTTCGGTGCATTCACGTAAGCTTTTCTCCTTACCGTGCCTTAACTGCAAAGCGCACCGTCGCCATCTCATCGAGTTCATTTTGTTCACGGAGGAGCATCTCCTGTTGATACTGCATTTTGGCTTTTTCCCGTGCCTGGTTCCACACTTTTTCATCTAGCATTTTATCATTCAGAAAAGCTTGATTTTGTTTTACATTCACTTCCGCATGAGCTACATCACTGTTTTTACGGGTGATGCAGTCATCTAGATAGTGAACATATCGATTCATTTCCTGTAAACTGGAAGCTGAGGCTCTTTTTTGCGAGAAAGAGGAAATGCCTTCCATAAGATTTTCTCGATCACGCACAAGTTCCATCAAGTGCGACTCTTCAGCTTGCAATCTGCCAATAGCAGAGGAAAGGAGCCACTCAGCTTGCGTTTTTTCTTTTGATTTAAGATCAACAACTTTTTGAAAATGATAAGTAAATCCCATAATGTACTAGGTCATCTCCTTGCAAACTCGGTAATCAATCTTTGTCTAACTTCATCCAAAATAACTTTTTCATCTACCTTTTGTCGGGTAAATTGCCAAATGTCCTGAATGCGGTCAATGGACTCATCAATCTCCGTATTTGATCCTTTTTGATATGCACCAATGTTAATAAGATCCTCGGAATTTTTGTAGACAGACATCAAACGCTTAATATTCTCTGCTGCGTCGATCTGCTCTACTGGTGCAATATCTTTCATAACCCGGCTTATACTTGCCAGTACATCAATAGCTGGAAAATGTCCTTTGTTTGCAATGCCCCGATTCAGTACGATATGTCCATCGAGGATACCTCTGACGGCATCTGCAATCGGCTCATTCATATCATCACCATCAACAAGGACCGTGTAAAAGGCAGTAATCGAACCCGTGGGTCCAGTTCCTGCTCTCTCCAATAACTTAGGCAAACTTGCAAACACAGAAGGTGTATAACCTCTCATGGCTGGGGGCTCACCAACCGCAAGTCCTACTTCACGCTGTGCCATTGCATATCTGGTAACTGAATCCATCATTAGCATGACGTTCATTCCACGATCTCGAAAATACTCAGCAATCGTCGTTGCAATCAGCGCTCCTTTAATCCTTACAAGTGCAGGTTGATCAGATGTTGCTACGATAACAACCGAGCGTTCCAGTCCTTCGGGTCCAAGATCTCTTTCAATAAAATCTAGTACTTCACGCCCCCGTTCTCCTATGAGAGCAATTACGTTTACATCAGCTGATGTATTACGGGCAATCATACCCATCAGGGTACTTTTACCTACCCCTGATCCGGCAAAAATACCTACCCTTTGCCCTTTCCCGATCGTCAAAAGTCCATCAATTGCACGAACACCAATACTGATTGGTTCGAGTACCCTCGGTCTATTCAGTGGATTGACCGGGGCACTCGAAGTCGAGTAACGCTGCATTCGAGCCGGAATAATTGAACCATCAAGAGGTTGTCCTAAACCATCCAACACTTTGCCAAGAAGTTCAGACCCCACTTGAATATTTAATGGTTTCCCTGTCCCGACCACATCACAGCCTGGTCCAATCGACTGAAGGTCTCCAAGAGGCATGAGTAGCACTTTATTGTCCCGAAATCCAACAACTTCCGCTTTAAGTGGAACTGCAGAGTTCGTCGGATAGATGAGACAAACATCTCCAATACTTGCGTCTGGACCTTCAGACTCAACCATAAGTCCTATAACCTGCGTAACTTTTCCATTAATTCGAACGGGGTCCAGATGTTTCAGCTGATCCATGTATCGCTGTGAACTAAGAACCTTCATATTGATTTGTTCGCTCCTCGCCATCCAGTGCAACCCGGATCAATTCTTTCTTGATTTCGGTGAGCTGTGTATCAATCCGAGCATCTACACTTCCGAAGGAAGATCGAATGACACAACCTTTGTCTTTAACAGATGCATCCGGCAATATTTTCAGCTCTGCCTGAGAGTCGATCGCGAAGGTTAATTCTTCTCTTGCAGCCTGGACAAAAGAAAATTCCTTAGGGGAAACACATAAAGTGATCACTCCCTGTTCTCTCTTTCTAGCCAGATTCTTTCGAATAAGATCAATCGTAAGGGTAGGCTCTGTGGAAAGCTCATGGTCAATTATTTTTTCAGCAATGGCACTACTCAGTTCAACAAGAAATGGTTCTGCTTCCTGTATAATTTGTTCCTTTGCTTCATAAGCATCGTTCAGTACTTCCTGTGCCTCTACCATTTTTTCTTCCATATATCTTTGAAGTTCATCTTTAGCCTTGTCTGCACCCTCTTGGTAACCCTGCTGGTACCCTTCTGACCGGAGTGCATCCATCAAATGCTCATCTTGGAGTCTTCTTTCTTCCCACCATGATGCGATTTGTTCTCTTGCCTCTTGAAGCATACGTTCAGCTTCTTCAGCCGCCTCACGAACTTGTCTTTCTGCAAAATCCTTTGCATTTCCCAGCATTTCTTGCTTGATTCGGATAGTCTCTTCATCAATCGTAGGCCTTTGTTCTTCTGAAGAAGATATCTCTATCTGATCGGAGTAAGGCTCCTCACCTGATTTATCACCATACTCATGAACCGATTTCACCTGTTTATGGGCATCGACGGGTACATATTGAAAGGATTTAATCAGATTAGACAACGATATCATCTCCTCCGCCGCGAGCAATAATAATCTCACCGGCCTCTTCCAATCTTCTGATGGTTGCTACAATGCGAGTCTGAGCCTCTTCCACATCACGAAGTCTAACTGGACCCATGTATTCCATTTCTTCTTTAAAGGTTTCAGCCATACGTTTCGACATATTGTTGAATATAGAATCTCGTACTTCTTCACTAGCAACTTTAAGTGCAAGCTGCAAGTCTGCATTGTCAATATCACGAATGATCCTTTGAATAGAACGGTTGTCGACATTAACAATATCCTCAAAGACAAACATACGTTTCTTAATTTCCTCAGCAAGTTCAGGATCCTGAATTTCAAGAGAATCGAGTATCGTTCGTTCCGTACCTCGGTCCACTCCATTCAAAATTTGAACGATGGACTCTATGCCACCAGCGTTTGTGTAATCCTGAGTAACGGTCGCTGATAACTTCTGCTCCAGCACCCTCTCCACCTGAGAGATAACTTCAGGTGAAGTACTATCCATCACTGCAACACGCCTTGCAACATCTGCCTGCTTCTCTTGGGGAAGAGAAGAAAGAATGACGGCGGCTTGCTCAAACTGCAAATAAGATAGAACGAGTGCAATCGTTTGCGGACTCTCATTTTGAATAAAATTAAGAATCTGATTCGGATCTGCCTTCCGAGCAAAGTCAAAAGGTCTAACCTGAAGGTTGGCTGTAAGTCGATTAATGACTTCCAGCGCTTTTTGAGAACCAAGTGCTTTTTCTAATATTTCTCTTGCGTAATTAATACCGCCTTGTGAGATGTATTCTTGAGCCAAACAGATTTGGTGGAACTCAGACATGATCAATTCTTTTTCTCCTGAGTCCACTTTTCTTACATTGGCAATTTCCAGCGTTAGCTGTTCTATCTCTTCATCACGAAGATGTTTAAAAATCTGTGCAGATACTTCTGGTCCTAATGTAATGAGCAGAATGGCTGCCTTTTGTCTTCCTGTTAATCCATTTCCTTGTGCTTTAACCAAGTCCCTCACCTCTATTCATCCGCAAGCCAAGTGCGAAGCAAGTTAACGAATTCATCAGGCTTCTTCTTCGCGAGTGACTCAAGTTGTTTACGTACTTGACTTTCGTTTGTAACAGTTTCCAGACTAATAGAAGGAAATTCGGTAGGAACCTGAAGCGGAAGATCTTCTTCGTATTCTTCTTCTTTGTTACGACGATTCCGGTATATCAAGTATCCTCCGCCTGCCAGTAGTAATGCAGCTCCTGCAGCTAGGCCCCAAATCATTCCGGAAGACAACTGAATTCCTGTTTTGGAATCTGCTACAGCTTGTGCTGGTTTCGATATTACGGAAACTTTCTTTTCTAGATCAGCGTCAATATATGTACTTCCTGAATTTGCAAGTGACGCCCTCACAATATTCACTAGAACGGTTTGAATAGCTTCTTGCGTTGGAGTGTCCAACACATTTTGTCCTGCTGGTGGTTCAACTGCTACATTAATGGTTAAATCTTTTACAGTATACGGACTTTGTACAATTTCCTTGGCAATCCGGTTAACCTCATAATTAATTGTAGTGGAGCTGTCTTCCCCACTTGAGGTATCGGTGTCCGCTGCAGGATAATTCACTACGTCACTTTCACCTGTACCTGCGACACCGCCATTCGCGGTAGAACCGCCAGTATAGCTGCTCTGTATATCCTGAACACTAATCTCGATCCCTTTCATGTTTTCTTCGTCTACAGGAGTTACGAGATTTTGAGTTGTGTTTACTTTGTCAAAGTTCAGATTCGATGTGACAAGTACATTAACATCTGAAGTACCAATAATACCTGATAAAAATTCTTTTACACTCTTCTGAACATCACTCTCATATTTTTTCTGGAGAGCCATATTCTCTTGTACTTCGCCAAGGCCACTTCCGCCTCCACGTTCAGATGGTTGAAGTTCTTCGCCTTGATTCGTTGAAATCGTAATGTTTTCTAAAGGCAAGTTTGGCACAGCCGTCTTCATTAAGTTAAAATATCCATCCACAGCATTCTGTGTCATTTGATACCCTGGTTCAAAAGTCAGCACTGCAGAAGCAGATGCAAAATTTTGTTCTGATCCTGCAAATAAGCTCTTTTCAGGAAGATTCACTAGGACCTTCGCCCCGCTTACTCCCTCCATACTTTGAAGCATTTGCTCAATTTCGCCATTAAAAGCATTGGCATATTTTACTTGAAATTCCTTATCTGTCATCCCCATTGTAGAAGCGTTCTGATCGAAGATGTCATATCCAATTGAACCATTCTGGATTAACCCCTGTGATCCCACATCCACTTTTACTCTTGCCGCTTGTGTGCTCGGCACCGAGATGCTCGACCCATCTTTACTTAATTCAAAAGGAATATTCCCGCTCTCAAGGTAATTAATTACTCCGGCAGAATCCTCTGCACCAAGATCGGTAAAAGCTACTTCATATTCTGTTTTAGAAAATTGAATCGTAAGTGCAACAATCGCAATGATGAGAAATACAACCGTGGAAATCAATAATACTTTTTGTTTGCTCGTAAATTTATTCCAATACTGAGATATCTTCTCTCTGTACTGGGCGATTCTCTCGTTCACTCCGTCACCTCATCCGAAACTTTTGCTATTTAACGTCAATTACATTTGGATCCGCATGATTTCTTGATAGGCTTCTATTACTTTATTCCGAACTTGATTCGTTAACTGCAAACTGAGTAGAGCTTGTTCGGAAGCAATCATCACCTGATCCACATTAACATTTCCTTTAACAAACTCTGTTGACATGACATGAGCATTTTTTTCTTGCTGTGCCACCTGCCCGATTGCATCTTCTAAATAGGAAGAAAATTGCTTTATAGTATCTGAGGGGGTTGTTTTATTTTGTAAACTAATATTTGAAGGAGTTTGTAATGCAGATGTTTGAAACATAGTGTTCTCTATCACGAATGTCCCTCCTAAAGTCATAAATCTATATGTACTAGTACTTCTTATTTATTTTCCAATCTCTAGTGCTTTCATAACCATCGCTTTTGAAGCATTGAGAGCTGTAACATTTGCTTCATATGATCTTGAGGCTCCCATTAAATCTACCATTTCTTTTGTTATATCCACGTTTGGCATATATACATACCCCTCAGCGTTTGCATCTGGGTGAGTAGGATTATAAACAGGTTTGAGCGGTGCCGTATCTTCTTGTATTGATGAAGCTATTACACCTTGTTGAACCGATTTACCTTCCATTTGTGCCTGAAGCATATCTTTAAAACTAGATTTGCTTGTTTCTAGAACTACCATTTTTCGTTTATATGGAACTGCTTCTCCATTTTCTACCGTTGCTCTAGTTGTCTCTGCATTAGCGATATTGGATGAAATTACATCCATACGAAGACGCTGAGCGGTTAGAGCAGAAGAACTAATATTAAAGCTACTGCTAATATTCATTAATTTCTATCTCCCTTCTGCCGCAATACGCATCATTTTGATTTGTTCATTGACCTGCTGGATATAGGCATTGTAACGAAGCTGATTTTCAGCCAAAAGACTCATTTCTTTATCCACATCGACATTATTATCATTATTACTCATTGTCGTGTTGTTATCTGTCGAGATTTGTGCGGTTGGGATTTTCATTGAAGGACCTATAGGAATATGCTTTTCATTCGTTAATTTTCCACTCAATGTATTTACATTTCCTTTCATTTCATTTTGCAAAAGTTCTTCAAACTGCACTTCTGACCGTTTAAAATAAGGAGTATCACTATTAGCAATGTTGTTAGTAATCGCACCTTGTCTAACATTTGCAGCATCTATTCCTGCTTGAAGCGTCTTAAAACTTACATCATTTAGAAGATTAATAACAGTTACCTCCCTTCCAAATTAATTATTCTGACTTTTAAAAACATAAGACCTATACCGACTCTCATTCGACAAATATGGCATTCTTTAGTTTCATTCCTAGGTCTTTAGTAGAATTAAGAAGTTATTTGTCATATAACATAAGTTTCTTCGAGTTGGGCATTTATTACAATAAGAAAAAAGCCCTATCTTTTAGTTATAACAAGGACTTTTTGAGGATAAAACGCAAGAAATCTACATTGGAATGAAAATCCAGTCCTATAAAACGTTCTGTTTTTTCATAAAACATTCATATTTAATGTTAGATTAATGACAAGCATATTCATTCAATATGATGACATTGAACCATTCTGAGTATCGACAAACCGCATTTATTGTCATTTTATTGTTTTCATTTTCCTTAACAATTCTTATTCAATTACATTCATTGCATCAAAACGCAATAAAAGTATAAAAAATGCCCTTTAGAGGAGCCAATCCCCTAAAGAGCATTTTTCTTACAAAATATATTGACTAAGATCTCGATCTTTCGCAATCTCACCAAGCTTCTCTTTTACATATTCTGGTGTTATAAGCATCTTATCCAGTGTAAGTTCAGGTGCTTCAAAAGATAGATCTTCTAACAATTTTTCTAAGATGGTGTGGAGTCTTCTGGCTCCGATATTTTCCGTACTTTGATTTACTGCTTCCGCAATATTCGCAATTTCACGAATTGCTTCTGGAGAAAATTCAATTTCGATGTCTTCTGTTAAGAGCAAATCAGTGTATTGTTTCGTCAAAGCATTTTTAGGTTCTGTCAAAATGGAAACAAAATCATCGAGTGTTAAGCTATTCAGCTCAACTCGAATTGGGAAACGTCCCTGCAGCTCTGGAATTAGATCGGAAGGTTTGGATACATGAAATGCTCCTGCTGCAATAAACAAGATGTAATCCGTCTTCACAGGGCCGTATTTGGTCATTATCGTCGATCCTTCCACAATAGGAAGAATATCCCTCTGTACGCCCTCACGGGACACGTCAGGCCCCGATCCGCGGCCCTGACTAGCTACTTTATCAATCTCATCAATAAAGATGATACCAGACTGCTCAGCACGTTTGATCGATTCCTGTGTAACATCATCCATATCAATGAGTTTGCTGGCTTCTTCTTGAATCAGTACCTTACGAGCTTCTTTAATACTCAGCTTACGCTTCTTGGTACGTTTCGGTAAAAAATTCCCAAACATTTCTTGCATATTCATTCCCATCTGGTCATTTCCTTGACCAGCAAACATGTCGAACATGTTAGGAGCTGTATCCTCTACATCGATCTCGATCACAGTATTTTCAAGCTGACCAGATAGCAGTTCGAATTTCACTTTGCGTCTACGCTCCGAAATGGAGGCTTCTTGTGCAGGGTCTTCTTCCTCATCCGTCTGATTATGATTACCAAAAATCATTTCAAACGGATTTTTTTGATTTTTGGATTTATTTGCAGCCGGGACGAGAAGATGTACAATTCGCTCATTTGCATTTTCTTCTGCTTTGTCTTTTACCTTTTCCGTTTTTTCGAGTTTAACTATACGAATGGAAGTCTCAATCAAATCCCGAACCATTGACTCAACATCACGCCCGACATACCCGACTTCCGTAAATTTAGTTGCCTCTACTTTCACGAAAGGAGCACCTACAAGTTTAGCTAGTCTTCTTGCAATTTCCGTTTTACCTACACCTGTGGGTCCGATCATCAAAATGTTTTTAGGTACAATTTCATCTTGAGCGTGCTCAGGGAGTCTACTGCGGCGGTATCTATTTCGGAGGGCAACTGCAACCGATTTCTTCGCTTGCTTCTGGCCCACGATATATTTGTCCAATTCAACAACAATTTGCCTAGGGGTTAAAGCTTCGTTAATCATTATCTTCCCTCCCGGTAATTTGATCTTTTATTAAGTAGTTTACAACTCTTCCACAATAATATTACTGTTTGTATACACACAGATTTCAGAAGCAACAAGCAATGCTTCACGGGCCATGTCTTTGGCTTCCAAATGAGCTGCATTTCTTTTCATAGCTCTAGCCGCAGACAAAGCATAATTTCCACCTGAGCCAATAGCGAGGAGATCATCATCTGGCTCAATTATCTCTCCACCACCGGAAATCAACAGCATGCCTGTTTTGTCCATCACGATCATTAGTGCTTCAAGCTTGCGAAGCACGCGATCTTGACGCCAATCTTTAGCAAGTTCCACGGCTGCACGCTGAAGATTCCCATGATGTTCTTCCAGCTTACCCTCGAACTTTTCGAAAAGAGTGATCGCATCTGCAACAGATCCTGCAAAACCGGCCACAACTTGCCCTCGGTATAGTCTACGAACTTTTTTCGCTGTGTTTTTCATTACTACAGATTCTCCCATTGTTACCTGCCCATCACCAGCAATCGCTGCTTTTCCGTTATGACGTACGGCACAAATCGTAGTTGCATGAAATGTGGTTTGCATCATGAAACCTCCTCTTCATCTAGTGTAAAAAGCCCGGCATGTCAGAAAAAGACTTGCCGGGCGTTCAAGCTTGCCTATCCTTCGTTTACAGGGGATAGTCCTTTTTCTTCTTTAAAACGTTGGATACTTTCTAAAGCACGATTCGCGAGTGCCTCATTCTTTTCCTTCTTATTGCGTATCTTTTTTTCAAGTCCTGGAAGCAAACCAAAGTTTGCATTCATCGGTTGGAAATGCTTGAAATCGGCAGTTGTAATATAGTGTGCCATACTTCCTAGTGTACTCTCTTCTGGAAGTACAAACAAATCTTGATCTTGTGCAAGATTTGCTGCATTCATACCGGCAATAAGACCAGATGCAGCTGATTCGACGTAACCTTCAACACCTGTCATTTGTCCAGCGAAGAACAAATTAGGACGAGATTTGAACTGATACGTTGGCTCAAGCAATTTAGGAGAATTGATAAATGTATTCCGGTGCATCACACCATATCGCACAAACTCAGCATTCTCAAGACCAGGGATCATTTGGAATACTCTTTTTTGTTCTCCCCACTTCAGATGTGTCTGGAATCCTACTAGATTATATAGAGTACCCGCAGCATTGTCCTGACGTAGCTGAACGACAGCATAAGGCAATTCTCCTGTATGAGGATTCACTAAACCTACTGGTTTCATTGGACCAAACAGAGCTGTCTGTTTGCCGCGTTTCATCATAACTTCAATAGGCATGCAGCCTTCAAAGTAAATTTCTTTTTCGAATTCTTTAAGTTCAGCAACTTCTGCGGAAATCAGTGCATCGTAGAAACGATTGAATTCTTCTTCATTCATCGGACAGTTAAGGTAAGCGGCCTCACCCTTGTCATATCTAGAGGCAAGATATACTTTGCTCATGTCAATGGAGTCTTTCTCCACAATCGGTGCAGCAGCATCATAGAAATAAAAATACTCTTCACCCATAAGTTCCTTAATCTGTGAAGACAATGCAGGAGAAGTTAGAGGTCCTGTCGCAATAACAACGATCCCGTCCGCTGGAATTTCTTGCAACTCCTCATTAACAACCTCAACCAAAGGATGCTCATGAAGCTTACGTGTAATTTCTCCAGAAAAGCCATCCCGGTCCACTGCGAGAGCTCCTCCAGCTGGCACTGCATGACGGTCAGCTGAACCAATCACGAGCGAGTCCATCATTCTCATTTCTTCTTTCAGTACGCCTACCGCATTCGTCAGTCCGTTTGCACGCAATGAATTACTGCATACGAGTTCAGCAAATTGGTTTGTATGATGTGCAGGTGTTTTGACAACAGGGCGCATCTCATAGAGTTTTACAGGTACACCTCTTTGAGCGATTTGCCATGCTGCTTCACTTCCTGCGAGACCTGCTCCAATTACCGTTACTTGTTGTGTTGTTTCGTTCATCATTTATCCCCCTCACTGCTGACAGCACATTTATCTTAAAAATCTCGTATGCTGGCAGCAGTCCGGCACTACCGGTTTCATCTATATCATGTAAATTTTTTAAATTTCAACTGATTCTTCATCTGTTTCTTCAAGTAACTCTGTGTGATCGCACACTGTACATTTCAACTTCGTTCCTTGCTTATTCCGCTTCTCAACCATGAGGGAAGAACAGCTCGGACAAGGCTTCGCAGAAGGTTTATCCCAAGATACAAAATCACATTCAGGATAACGATCACATCCAAAGAATATACGACCTTTTTTACTTCTGCGCTCGACTACATGTCCTTCCTTACAGGTAGGACAAACGATCCCTGTATCTTTAATGATTGGTTTCGTATTCCGACAATCTGGAAAACCAGAGCAGGCTAAAAATTTACCGAAACGGCCGAGTTTATATACAAGCGGCTTACCGCATTTTTCACAAATTTCATCGGAAACCTCATCTTCAATCTCGATTTCCTTCATCTCTTCCTCTGCAACTTCAAGACGTTTTTCAAAGGAACCGTAAAACTGACCCAGTACTCTCACCCAATCCTCTGAACCTTCTTCCACATGGTCGAGATCTTCTTCCATATGTGCGGTAAACTCCACGTTCAGAATTTCTGGGAAGAATTGTTCCATTTGTTCTATGACAAGTTCGCCGAGTTCTGTTGGCATAAATTTCTTTTCTTCAATAGCAACGTAACCACGTTTTTGGATCGTTTCTAGTGTAGGTGCATACGTACTTGGACGTCCTATTCCCAGTTCCTCAAGTGTTTTGACAAGACGTGCCTCTGTATAGCGCGGTGGAGGCTGAGTGAAATGCTGTTTAGGTTCAATTTCCTGTTTCCCTAACGCATCTCCACTTTTGAGTGGTGGAAGCAGCTTATCCTCTTCCGTAGTACCGTCGTCATTACCTTCAACATAAACTTTCATAAATCCAGGGAAACGAACCTTAGATCCAGTAGCACGGAAAGTCGCATCTCCAGCCGTAATATCCACAGACAAGGTATCAAGGATCGCCGAAGACATTTGGCTTGCTACAAAACGTTCCCAGATCAGTTTATACAAACGGAATTGATCTCTGCTTGTAAATGCTTTCACCGATTCCGGATCCCTTAGTATTGAGGTAGGGCGGATAGCTTCATGCGCTTCCTGAGCGTTTGCCGCTTTTTTGGAATACTGACGGAACGATTCTGGAGCAAAAGAGTCACCATATTTTTGAACAATATAATCTTTTGCTTCTTCTTGAGCCGATGTTGCAATACGAGTTGAGTCAGTACGCATATAAGTAATTAAACCTACCGTGCCTTCTTTACCAAGATCTACACCCTCGTATAACTGCTGAGCAACCGACATGGTTTTCGCAGCACGAAAGTTGAGTTTACGAGCGGCTTCTTGCTGTAATGAACTTGTTGTAAAAGGAGCCGATGGATTACGAGTCCGTTCTTTCTCTTTTACTTCTTTGACTGTAAAATCTTCATTCTCAATTTGCTTAAGTATAGAGTTTACTTGCTCTTCATTCGTAAGTTCCGTTTTGGTTCCGTTCCACTGATGAAACTTAGCCTCCATTGGGCTGCCATCTGCATCGAGTTTTGCTGTAATACTCCAGTATTCTTCTGGAATAAATTCGTCAATTTCATTCTCACGATCAAGAATAATCTTAACTGCAACGGATTGTACACGGCCCGCTGACAACCCTTTTTTTACTTTTTTCCACAGCAAAGGACTGATTTTGTAACCCACCAGTCGATCAAGAATACGTCTTGCTTGCTGTGCATTCACTAGGTCCATATTTATTTTACGCGGTGTTTTAAAAGCGTCCTTCACCGCTTGTTTGGTAATTTCATTAAAGACAACTCGGCAACTTTCAGTCTGATCTAGATCGAGTGCATGAGCAAGATGCCAAGCAATCGCTTCCCCTTCACGATCGGGGTCAGCTGCGAGATAAACTTTTTTCACTTTTTTTGACGCGTCCTTTAGTTCTTTCAGTACAGAACCTTTTCCGCGGATGGTAATATATTTAGGGTTAAAATCATTTTCCACTTCTACGCCAATCTGACTTTTTGGCAAATCGCGAACGTGCCCCATCGAAGCTTTGACGATATATTTACTTCCTAGATATTTCCCTATCGTCTTGGCTTTCGAAGGAGACTCCACGATGACGAGTGAATCCGCCATAGGTTCATCCTCCTCTCACAATATAGCCTGCATGCCCCTATGGCGAAATCATAGTAATATTTGCGCCAAAGGGATCTATATTAACTTGTATATAGCTCCAGGTAATTGCATAATCTGCTTTTTTATGATTAAAGATAACAGAACTGAATGCAAATGTCCAAAATCAAGATGAAGCCTGTCCACAAAATCGTCTAATGTCATTGGACCCGCTTCAAGTAAATCATATACTTTTCTTTCATCTTCAGTGAGCTGTGGAATCAACTCTCGATCCGAAGCAGAAGCTTGTAGTTCATCATTCATTTGCGCAATACGATCCGTATCCGTTTCAGATGAACCTATGAAATTTACATATTCATCTGTAATATCTTCTACCCTAGTAACAAGCGCAGCCCCTTGTTTAATCAGATTAAGTGTTCCATGACTTTTGGGAGATGTAATAGGTCCGGGTACTGCAAACACATCACGACCTGCTTCCAAAGCAGCATCAGCAGTAATCAATGACCCGCTACGCAGGTCAGCTTCAACTACAAGCGTGCCTAAACTAAGCCCTGCTATAATTCGATTCCTTTCAGGGAAAAGCCCTGGTCTTGGTTTGCGGTGTATCGGATATTCGGATACTAACAATCCAGTAGAAGCAATACGGCTTGCTAGAGCAGTGTTCTCAGCAGGATAAATATGCGAAAGGCCTGCACCCAATACCGCGATAGTTAACCCATCGGCTCTAATGGCAGCATCATGACAAACGCTATCAATCCCCCGCGCGAGACCACTTACAATCGCATAGCCAGCTTTGCAGAGCTGAGAAGCGAACACCTCGCCTACTTTTTTCCCGTAACCAGTAGGCACTCGAGTCCCAACCATAGCAATAGAAGGTTTATGAAGTAGATTGATATCTCCCTTTGTATACAAAACCCAAGGAGGGTCTGCTGTTTCCTTCAATAATATAGGATACTCTTTATCCAAATAGGTTACAAATTCGACACGTTCCTTAAGGAGCAGTTCAAGTCTCTCATAAATCCATGATTCATGGAAGTACTCTTTCATCATAGATGCTCTTTCTGCCGTAAGTCCGGAATGAATCCAGTCCTGAGTTTCGTATTTTAGCATGTCCGATAATAAATTTCCACTCGCCAGCAATCGTGCGATTGTTTTCCTGCCTATTCCGTCCATTTCATGAAGCCCAAATAAGATCAGTCTGTCTTCCATCATACTTCTCCCTTTCTACACAGAAATACAATTACCAGATATAAAAATACAAAAAGCAACCCTTCTGCCGACATATAATCGACAAAAAGGTTGCTTACCTTCACACTGAAATCAAGTTGAATTCAGCGTTATTATATAGAAGAAAAAATTTTTAACAAGACTCCACAACGAAGCTTGCAGAACTTTTCAAATCATATTAATGAGTTGTGCAAAGGTTAAGAATGCCGCGATCTTCGAGAACACTTACGAGTGTTGAACCCATCTCAGAAGGCGTTGGAGATACACGAATACCGCAAGATTCAAGTTTAGCAATCTTCTCTTTCGCTGTACCTTTACCACCAGAGATAATAGCCCCAGCATGTCCCATACGTTTCCCTGGAGGGGCTGTAACACCACCAATGAAACCAACGACAGGTTTCGTCATATTATCACGAATCCATTCCGCTGCTTCTTCCTCAGCAGTACCTCCAATTTCACCGATCATAATGACCGCATGTGTGTTAGGGTCTTCATTGAAACGGGACAAGATATCAATAAATTCAGATCCCTTAACAGGGTCTCCACCAATACCTACCGCTGAAGATTGACCAATACCACGAGTTGTGAGCTGATGAACGGCCTCATAAGTCAAGGTACCGCTTCGAGATACTACGCCTACATGACCTGGCATATGAATATAACCTGGCATAATACCAATCTTACATTCGCCTGGAGTAATGACGCCTGGACAGTTTGGACCGATTAAAACCGTATCCTTACCTTCCATATAACGTTTCACTTTGATCATGTCTAATACCGGAATTCCTTCAGTAATACAGATAACAAGATCAAGTTCAGCATCCACAGCTTCCATAATGGAATCTGCAGCAAAAGCAGGTGGTACATAAATAACACTAGCTGTTGCGCCTGTTGCTTCTTTAGCTTCATTTACTGTGTTGAACACGGGAAGTTTTACAACACTCCCATTTTCGAGTTCAATATCAACAGTAGTGCCGCCTTTACCTGGAGTCACTCCGCCTACCATTTGAGTGCCATAATCCAGTGCACCTTTTGCATGAAACTTTGCAGTAGCACCCGTGATACCTTGCGTAATCACTTTTGTATCTTTATTTACCAAAATACTCACGATCGTTCACATCCCCTACGGTTATTTTCAAGTGTTCGGGTATCCCCGAAAAGGAATGAATTATTTCACGAGGGCAACGATTTTTTGTGCACCGTCTGCCATCGAATCCGCTGCTACGATGTTAAGACCGGACTCTGACAAAATCTTTTTGCCAAGATCAACATTCGTACCTTCTAATCTTACAACGAGCGGTTTGGTAAGTCCGAGCTGTTTAGCTGCTTCTACTACGCCATCCGCAATAACGTCGCAACGCATAATACCGCCAAAGATATTAACAAAAATACCTTCCACTTTTGCGTCAGACAAAATGATTTTAAAGGCTTCCGTTACTTTTTCTGTTGTAGCACCGCCGCCAACATCTAGGAAGTTAGCAGGGTCCCCGCCATAATACTTAATAATGTCCATCGTTGCCATAGCAAGACCTGCACCATTAACCATACAGCCGATGTTTCCATCAAGAGCTATGTAGCTAAGATCATACTTGGATGCTTCAATTTCTTTCTCATCTTCTTCATCCAGATCACGAAGCTCCTGAATATCTTTATGACGATAAAGAGCATTGGAATCAAAGTTCAACTTGGCATCTAATGCCATAACGTTACCATCGCCTGTTACGACAAGTGGGTTAATTTCTGCAATGGAACAATCTTTATCAACGAAAGCTTCGTACAGAGCAAGCATGAATTTAGCTGCTTTGTTTACAAGCTCGTTAGGAATGTTAATTGCATAAGCCAATCTGCGGGCTTGGAACACCTGGAACCCTACAGCTGGGTCAATGATTTCTTTGAAAATTTTCTCCGGAGTAGCTTCTGCTACTTCTTCGATTTCTGTACCGCCTTCTTCGGAAGCCATCATAACAACTCGTCCCGTTGCACGGTCCACGACAACTCCAACATAATACTCTTTGCGAATATCGCAACCTTCTTCAATAAGAAGTCTTTTCACTTCTTTGCCTTCTGGTCCTGTTTGGTGCGTTACGAGCACTTTCCCAAGAATTTCAGACGCATATTCACGAACTTCATCACTATTTTTGGCTACTTTTACGCCGCCTGCTTTACCACGTCCACCTGCATGGATCTGTGCTTTAACTACAGTCACCGGGCTTCCCAGAGACTCAGCGGCAGCTACCGCTTCCTCTACTGTGTAAGCTACTTTTCCGTTTGGAACGGCAACTCCGTACTGTTTAAGTACTTCTTTTCCTTGATATTCATGGATATTCATTCTCGAATCCTCCTATCAACATGACTGCAACAAGGCGGGCTAATTTGTCATATTTCCTTATAAACCCACATCATTGTAACATGTTTTTAAAACGCTTACCTTAAAAATTCAGCTTTAAACGAGTGTATTTTGATATCGGTATCATTCCAAATAAAGAATGTTTGGTTAATAATGGAAAAACCTTCTATTCTCGATTACTAGAGAAATAGAAGGTTTTTATTCGATATACATTGCCTTTATCTAAGCTTATTTATTAATTTTTTTATGCTTCTCTTCAACATTATTTTCGTGAACCTGTGTTAACAGTCCTGAAAATTGATCTAATAACGATCTAAATTGATGATCATCAAGGCAAGTCTCATTTCTCATGGCATTTGGAATGTGAATTGCTTCATTATGAAGCATTTTCCCTTGCTCAGTTAACGATACAAGTACCTTTCGTTCATCATGGACGGAACGTTCCCGGTGAATAAGACCTGCCGTTTGCATTCTTTTGAGCAGCGGAGTAAGTGTTCCCGAATCCAGATAGAGCGCATCTCCAATCTCCTTCACTGTACATTCTTCTCGCTCCCAAAGCACCATGAGCACCAAATACTGGGAATAAGTGACGCCAAGTTTGTCTAAATATGGCTGATAAAGCTTCGTTATTTCTCTCGAACAAGCATATATAGCAAAACAAAGCTGGTTCTCCAGCTTTAACTCTTCATGAATTTTCATAAATGATTCCACCTGCTTCCTGGCATTCAAGTCATGTTGGATTTATCTATATAGTGACAAAAACAACCCACTCTTTACTCTTATATTATCATAGCAAATATAAAAAACCATATTTAATTACAAATCATTTAATTACATGACAGATTTATTTTTATAAATTATATTGTATACAATAGATATAACATAAAACATAAATAATCGACTATATAATTTGAAGATTGACACATTGAAGCGTCGTTGTATACAATTCTCTTGCAAGCAGATATTTTCATCCTCCTAGTTATTTAATTCTAAATTTTATATAAATATGTTCATCTTGAAAATGAGGAAGCACCTTTTTTCATGTTTATTCACTCATTCACTGTAATGAGAATAACGGAAATGAGGTGTTTTTATATGTATGGAAAACTATATGGAGCTTGTTTATACGGTATTGATGGCGTATTAATTGAAGTAGAAACCGATTTATCTAATGGATTACCCCAAACATCGATAATCGGACTTCCCGATTCTGCTATCCGAGAAGCTGTGGAACGGGTTCGAGCAGCTATCAAAAATTGTGGTTTTCAGTATCCTTTACAGCGAATTACGATCAACCTTGCACCCGCCGATCTACGTAAAGAAGGATCTTCTTTCGATCTTGCCATTGCACTAGCGGTTTTATCTACAAGTGAGCAGATTATACTCCCCGCAGACAAAAAGACGCTGTTCTTAGGTGAACTTGCTTTAGATGGAAGCTTGCGTTCGGTACCCGGCATACTCAGTATGGTTGATCTTGCTCGCAGACAAGGATTTGATTCCGTTGTCGTTCCTACCGAGAATGTGGCAGAAGGGTCCTTTATAAAAGGGATTGAAGTCTATGGTCTCCGCCATTTAGGAGATTTAATTCCTGCAGCTTTCGCAGAATCTAATTCATCCGTCCCCAAGGGTAAAATACATATAAAAGATTTCTCTCATCTATCCATAAAATCCGCCGAGTTAATAGATAAATCCCAGCTGGACACCTATATTTCGGAAGATTATATCGATGTTCTTGGACAACAGCATGTCAAAAGAGCACTCACGATCGCTGCAGCTGGCATGCATAATATTATGCTCGTGGGACCTCCTGGTACAGGGAAAACGATGCTAATTAAACGTCTGCCCACCATTTTGCCCCCGCTAACTGACCAGGAATCACTTGAAGTTACCAAGATACTCAGCGCCGCTGGTAAATTGAAAGATGAGCTAAGTGGACTCGCAACTGTTCGTCCATTCCGTTCCCCTCACCACACCATCTCAAGCGGAGGACTCATTGGAGGAGGAACCATTCCAAAACCAGGAGAAGTCAGTCTCGCACATCGTGGAATCCTGTTTCTCGATGAACTGCCCGAGTTTAACCGCCAGGTCCTTGAAGTCCTACGGCAACCACTGGAGGATCGGCAAGTGACGCTTAGTCGTGCCCGTGCTGCGTTTACATTCCCTGCCCATTTTATGCTGGCGGCTTCTATGAATCCATGTCCTTGCGGGTATGCTGGTAATGATCCTAGACAACAACGATGTACTTGTACACCACATAAAATCGCTGCCTACCGCGCTAAAATTTCAGGTCCACTACTAGACAGAATTGATCTGCAAGTCGAAGTCCCCCGTCCCAAAGAAGGACTGGAGGTAAAACTCACTTCCTCTTCTGCAGAACTACAAGAGCAAGTGCTTGCAGCACAGAAAATTCAAGAAGAGCGGTACAAGGGACTACCTATATCCTGGAACAGTGAACTGTCGGGTAGTTTGCTTCGCCGGACGGCTATTCTAGATAAACCTGCGGCAGATATGCTTCATCAAACGATTGATGCACTGGGACTTAGTATGAGATCTTATGATCGAATTCTCAAGATGGCTCGTACGATCGCTGATCTCGCAGGGGCTGAGCAGATGACAACACTCCATGTAGCAGAGGCGATTCAATATCGGAATCTGGATGTCAGGTCGGTGGCAGTGCAGGAGTATGATTGAAAGGGACTCTAGTAGGAAATGGAGGACAACATATAACCCGTCACCTTAACCGGATCGGGTTTATTTCATTTGCAATGATTGAATAACTTAACCGCGAGTCTCTTTAGTTATGAAACCTTGATCCAATAAGCTTGTCCTACATTTTCCCAATATGATGTAGATACTAGTCTCTTGGATAATCCATTCTCATAATATCCATGAAAGGTACTTTATATAGTCCTTCCTGAGACTGAATATGTACTTTACCTGTACGTGAATCCATCGTCACGATCTGGCCTCGTACCGTTTCTTCCCAACCCCATATCGTAAGCTCCACGAATGATTCCTCTTGATAAGCTTCTGTCAACTGGTTCCCTAATTCTTCAAGTACAAATTCATCTCTTGTTGGTCGCTTTGGTACTTTTGATTTTGCCATGATGATATCCTCCTAACATTTGGTCCTATATTTTAAATGTTGTTGATTTAGTGACTTACATTAAAGATTTTATTATATCGTATATCCTCTATTCGTAGTATCTATTTAATCAAATCCTCCCTGTTTTCATCATATCCTCATATCCAGACTTATTTCCCGTTACGACTTACCCCACTGTTTCTACGATCTCCATCCACGATTAAATTTTCGAAGATCATCCAAAGCTTGGTCCATATCATATTTATTCAATAAATCTGCGATCTCGACATATTCGACAACCCCGAACCTTGCTCTGTAAAAAGCCAATTTTTCAATTCTATAAGTTTGAGCTTCTAACTGATTTAATAAATAATAGGCGACTAACTCTGCAGCCTCTTTCCAGTTGTAGCCTGGTTTCTTGTTTGTTTTGACGTCATACAGTGTATCTCCCATAATAAAATCAGCAGATGCCCCGCCTACCTGTCTCCTGCCCTCATCAAACACGGGATGATACTTAATAGGAAAGCCCTCTTGATATGGAAAATGAGTTTCGAAGATGTGCCGTAGTAGCTTTAGATCATCCACTACATCCGGCATTGGTGGATAGATAAATTGCTTAACAAATTCAGTTGGACTTGTGAAAGTAGAATGTACACCAAGCCGGTATATCGTATCAAGTTTACTACACATAAAAATCCCATGAATCAGATCGTCTTCCAAAACATCCTCACCACGTATAAAGGCCTTCCAATTGTCGTTAAAATGAGTAAAGAGATCCGTAAGCTCCTCCATAACAGGGACATCTGAAAAGAACTCATGAATCACTTCATAACCTCTTCTTGCAAGTGGGTTTAGTGCTTCAATAGGAGAATCCCGATTTTTTCTTGCTAACATTGCGCAGGTAAGATACTGAAACGCCACTCGAACTAATCCCGATACATAGCTGGTGAAATTCACATCTGCTAATATCACTTTATTTTTAAAAGGAGGGATATCAATATTATATGATCTAAAATCAGCTGCTTTCGGCGTAACTTTCCGAATCATTTCTTGAAACACCTTATTGGTTTGGATAAGCGAGGTTAAGCTCAACAATGTCACCTCAAATCGACGAATACTTCTAAGCACAAAAGTTTGATCTACAAACAGCATCGTACAAGGCTCCATTCAATTATAGCACAAATGTTCGCATATTATATTATAGAAAACCTCATTTCACAAGAAATAAAACTCTATAGTAATAATCAAAATAAAAAAGAAGTTCTGGGTGACATACCTAGTCAGCAGAACTTCTTCGTAATTCGTAATATAATACCTATTGAGTTTGTGAAATACATAAAATACTTAACAATATTTATTCAAAAACAGTCAATTTCTCAGCTGCTGGCGTCCGTTCTTGTGGCTTAGGCACTACGTCGGGATAACCAATATAGAGCATGCCTACAATTTTCTCACCTGGAACAATACCGAGTGCTTCTCTAAACTTAGGTCCGTACAAGAAAGGTTTTGTTACCCAGAATGTACCTACTTCTTCTGCCCATGCTGCTAACATAAAGTTTTGGACAAGTGCACTGGTTGCTGCAAAATCTTCATCCCAGATCGCTTGTCTCGGATCTTCTTTCATAACTACTAGCATAATCGTCGGCACATTCAGAACGCTGGTCACAAACTTGTTGTCTTCCCCCATTTCGGCTGCAATAGCTTCCGATAACTTTTGACGGCCTTCTTCCCGGAAAAGTAAAAATCTCCACGGCTCGCGCAGCTTGTGATTTGGTGCCCATACGGCTGTATCTAAAAGCTCCGTAATTTTTTCTACAGGTACAGGTTGTTCCTGAAATTTCTTGATTGTACGTCTTCCACGAATAACATCCTTGATATCAGGGTGCTTGGCAACTTGTAAAGGTGTATCGCTCATCTGTATTTCCTCCTCAAATAAGTATCCGATATTATGGACTTCCATAAGTTACTATAGATAATGATAATCTTTATCATTTGAAAACTCTGTTCCTAGCATACCTTGGCAATGCTTGTAAAGTCAATTCATCACAATAGAAAAAGTCCAGAACCGTAGTTATTCACCTACAGATGGTCTGGACTATCCATTTATTATATGTGTTGATGTCAACTTATTTTATTATTAAAAAGCATTCACTATATGTTCAATATGCAACGGTTCACAGGACCAATTCCCTGCTTGTAGCAAAACCCCAATCACATCGAACCGAATCTGCTTATTACCGAGATGACGCTCCTGAAGGTATACCGCCGCAGTGTGACGAACCTGATTTATTTTGCGATAGTTAACCGATTCAAGAGGAGTCCCATATTGATGTGAGCCTGTTCGACTTCTCACTTCTACAAAAATATATACATCATCACATTCGGCAATGATATCTACTTCTCCGCTCCGGCATCTCCAATTCGTATCCACAATTCGGTATCCTGCCTCTTTTAAAAATACGATTGCGGCTTCTTCGCCTGCTTTTCCTTTTGCTTTGCGCGTATCCTTGAGTTCCGTTTTACGAGATGTAGATCCTACAGGAATCTGATCGTTATTCATAGAAACTCCTCTCTACTTGAAAAGGGGGCCTCTTTCGCTTTTTGCTCTGTCTGATAAACAAATGTTAGTACTTCAGCAACCAATTGATAAAGTTCAGGAGGAATTTGCGTATCCAGATCCAACTTGGATAGTACTTCAACGAGTGCCGAATCCTCCTGAATCGGTACGCCATGTTCCATTGCTTTTTCTAGTATGGAATCTGCTAAAGTTCCGCTGCCTTTCGCTACGATGATTGGCGCTTCAGATTCTCCTGGTGCATATTTTAAGGCTACCGCTTTTTTTCGCTCTTGTTGTGTTGAGTCTTCCTTGTTCATACCCGCATATCCACCCCTTTGTAAGTGTCGGGTACATAAGAAGCGAGTATCTGCTTAGCGCTTGGCACGGATTCTTGTGTATGATGTGAGGATTCTCTTGTTATCACTTCAGAACGATAGACGGACAGTTGGTATCCTGTACTTTCTAGTAGAGTTCCAATTTGAGCACGTCCATTTTCGAAAATGCGAGCTGACAGCTCATTGTCAGTACGAATATGTAGACTGATTACTTTACCTACAACCTGCATATCGATCAATGTAGGACCGAGCTGTTTCATGTTCAGATCAAACCAAATTCGGCAATTCGAAGCATCCAGTTCACCGCGCGGTCCGCGCCGAGACTGAATCTGGACATTTGCCGTCATTTGACCGTCTGCCCCGCTCATTGGGATGAACCAATTCATCTGAGCAAAAGGGGCAGTCCGGTCCGTGTTCATCAGCAGCTGATGCCCTGTAAGCAATTGCACGAGTTGTCCGGCTGTCTCTTTGAGGGCCGGCGGAAGCTCTGCTGTTGCCTCCACCTGCATCAGCAGGCCCTTCAGCGTGTCCGCACGCTCTGCTGCGGCCGCCTCCAGATGCGCGGGAGCTAACAGCGTCCCGCGCACCACCTGCTGCTCGTGCTCGGCACCGAGCAGCTTCAGCACACGCCCCACCCACGAGTCTTCACTCGTGGGTGCTTGCGTAATGGGTGCTGGCTGCGCATCAGCACCCGATCCCTGCTGCGGTGTGCCTGGCACCGCAGCTGCTTTGCTGGCCGAGTTTTCACTGGCCAGCGGTGTCTGCGTCGCTGCTTGCAGCTCGCGCAGCAGGTTTGCCACACGCTGGGCCAATTCAGGCCCAGCCGCAGCCGCTGAGCGCGCAGGAAGCTGCTCAGCTCCCCAGGCATCTACTCCTATTGAAGATGCCTGGATGCCAGATCGCCCTACTTCTCCCTCTCGGTTCTTCATATTTGCCTGTGCGGATTGATCCAGCTGTTCATTCCCTCTACTTGATGCAACCCCCTTTGCAGCCTGTTCCTGTCTTTCTACCCCATCCGCTGTAGCTGCCAACGTCAAGGTGCCGCTAAGTTTAGTTGCGTTTTCCTGTGTATGTATCTTATCAGCTCCAATAAGAGCTCCATTGCCGCTGCCCTTACCTATATTACCTGTTATCTCTTCCTGTTCTCCCGAAACCATACTATGGGCCGTAGTAAGCGTAACGTCATCTGTTTTCTTCATTGTCACTCCGGGCATGGTCATTGCAATATCTACCTTTGCCTGGGGTGGTATTGTCTTCCCTTCCATGCTGGGACCCGTATGGCTCTGACTTACCCCAGTGGCATTAGTGGTTCCTTTTTTCCCCTCTGACAGCTGGGCATTCCCTCGTAAATTCTCATCTTGCATCGCAGGATTTCCTTGTATTTGAGAAGTCCAACTTGGCAGTCGATTTCCGCTATTCGTCTCGTCCGATTTCGTTGCATTTCCCAATAGAGATGAATCAGTAAACAATTTTTGCAACAATCCATCGAGATCGGACATCAGTTGATCCAGAGGAGGACCATATAAAGCCATGTGCAGACCACTCACAGTTGTCCCCGTCATAGGAAGTCCCCTTTGCATCGCAAGACTTGCTGAGTTAACCCATTCACTTACCTCTATATTCTCTGGTTTCGCCGTCATGATGTTTTGCACACTTTTTACGTTTTCTTTTGTAAGCTGAATTCCACTCTGCTGCATAGCGATGAGCAGTTGCCTGTTCTCCTTCGTATCATTTAGCTTAAGCGAACTAAGAAGGTCTGTCATTGTGCCAGACGACGTAGAAGCTAGTGTCCCTTCATAAGGTTTCATCACAATCATACCTTCTTTATTGGGAGAACCTACTTGAAGCAAAGCAGTATCCCCTGCTTTCAAAGGAGTATCTAGTGCAGCACGTACTTGAACACCCTTAATTTGAAGTACTGCTTCCTTTTGGTCCGCAGATACCTGTACAACGTTTGCCCGTACCACTTGGCCTTCCTTTAATTCAAGTTGCTTTGAGCCGCTGGCTGCCTTCGAATCACCTAACAGTCCACGCAATGTTTGACCTATATTCATGGGAATACTTCCCCTTTCATTCCATTCTTTCCACTGACTCTGTCATACTTTATACTTTTTTATCGGTTATGTGTCTGTAACACTGAAGAATGAAGAACATATCGTGTTTATGGACTCCTTATGCATCTACGTATTCCTTCCGGAGTTCTCATCTTGACGACTTTTGTATCATCCTTTTCCTATGCACTTAATTAAGAAAAAAGATAACTTCGGTATGATCCAAAGTTACCTTTATTTAAGCAAGTGGTTTGTTCAGTTACGTTCAGCGAGGTTCAGTTAAAATAACGTTGGCTGTTCTTGCTCACCCAAAATTTTTCCGAGAAAACTACGACGATGCATTGGGGTAGCACCGAAAGCCAGCAATTGTTCTCTATGAAACTTCGTTGCATATCCCTTATGTACGGCAATCCCGTATTCCGGATACATTTCATCCCATATTTCTTTGCACATCCGGTCTCTCGTAACTTTAGCTATAATGGAAGCCGCACCAATGGATTGACTGTTTGCATCGCCTTTAATAATTGACAGTTGGGGAATAGGAAGGTCTACTGTTTCTGCATCCACTAGCAAGTGATCAGGTGCTACGGAGAGCAGTTGTACTGCCTTTTTCATAGCGAGCCGGGAAGCTTGTCTAATGTTAATCCGATCAATAGTTTCTACATCACATATGCCGACACCAACGGCGACTGCCTCTTTCATGATGATGTCGTACAGGGCATCCCGCTTTTTATCGGTTAGCTTCTTGGAGTCATTAACGCCATCAAGGATAAGCCCTTTGGGTAAAATCACAGCAGCAGCAACCACATCACCAAACAAACAGCCTCTTCCGACCTCATCAATACCGGCAATATATTCAGCTCCGCTTTCCCAGGCTTCTCGTTCATATAGGAGCATATCTATCGTTTTTTTATCTTCTGCTACGCAATCTAGCATCTCAAACTCATTTTCTTTCAAAGTATATCTTCCCCCTCACGGAATAACTCGGTAACAGTTATCATAGCATATGTAACCTTCTACGAGAACCTTATCTACTTACCTGTTTTCTGTAAAAAGGAGGGTACAAAAAAAGTCCCTGCTATGTGTGCAGAGACTTTTTTCGTATTTCATTTCAACATCCGTCATGTTAATACTATTAATATGGAGCTTCTAGACTGAAACGTCCCAACTTGCCAGCTCTCAGTTCTCTTAGCATCATGGATGAAGCTTTCTCGAGATCTACTCGTCCGCCACTCACAATCGCACCACGTTTACGTCCAATCGCTTCCATAATAGCTACAATCTCGTCAGGATTATCAATATCTTTTGGTTTTTCTTGAAGTCCATAACGTTCCTGCATCGCTGGCCAATAAAACTGAACAAGATATTTAATTGCAAAAAAAGCAATATCTTCAATATTCAGGATCTCTTCTTTAATTGCCCCTGTTACTGCTAGGCGGTATCCTACATTCTGATCCTCAAACTTAGGCCAGAGAATACCCGGAGTATCCAAAAGCTCGATTTCCCTATTTGCTACCTTAATCCATTGCTGCGCCTTCGTTACACCGGGTTTATCTCCCGTTGCTGCAATGTTCCGGCCTGCCATTCGGTTAATGAGGGTCGATTTTCCTACGTTCGGAATACCAACGATCAAAGCCCGTATCGGTCTTGGATTAATACCTTTTGCAATCTGTCTATCGATCTTATCTTTGAACAAAAATTTGGCTGTTGCGGGAATCTCTTTAACTCCCGTGCCTGTATTCGCATCAATAGCAAGGGCAGTATGCCCTTCTTCCTTGAAGTACTTGATCCACTCTTCTGTAACTTCTGGATCAGCGAGATCCGCTTTATTCAGCAAAATCATCCGAGGCTTACCTTGCAGTATTTCATCTATCATTGGATTACGGCTGGATACCGGCAAACGCGCATCAATCAGCTCGATTACCACATCAATCAGTTTCAATTTATCCTGAATCTGACGACGGGCTCTTGTCATATGTCCTGGAAACCATTGTATTGCCAAGTTCATTCACCTTCTTTTAAACAGCATTTTACGAAAACATAATTCAGATTCATTCTTAGTGGTTAATCCACTCAATATCTTTAATTGGCCAGAAGATTACGTCAGCTCTACCTACAACATCTTCAAGCGGTACGTATCCAATCATCCGACTATCTGTACTATTACCGCGGTTGTCACCCATCGCAAAAATCATTCCTTCCGGAACTTTTCCATCCGGGAAAAATTCATTCGGGAAGTTATACGTATTGTACTGACCACCGTTCGCCTCTGCTTCTTCTATTGCTTCTTTCAAATAAGGTTCGTCTACGACTTGTCCATTTACCTTCACCGTATCTCCACTTACTTCAACGGTATCGCCCCCAACGGCAATAACCCGTTTAATAAAATCTCGATTCTCTGAAGGAACATGGAATACGACGACCTCGCCTCGTTTTGGCTCTCTAATATCATACAAGATCTGATTCACAATCACTCTTTCACCTGTATGAAAATTCGGTTGCATGGAAGGTCCATCCACAATAAAAGGTTTAAACAAGAAGAAACGAATAATGAACACCAGCACCAAGGCAATCGCAATGGCTTTAACCCATTCCCAAACCTCATTTTTCACTTTCTTCGATTTAGAATCCCCATCTTCTGGTGTATTCAATCGTCCATTTTGTACATCCTGCTCCATAGCTCGTTCTCATCCTTCCATGTCATCAAAATGACGCATTTAACGAATTTATGTATGACTCCATTTCCTTATTAAAAGGTTACCCATTCTAGTAAAGGAAACATCATCCACCGAGGAAACAATTGCCCCTCAAGCTATTGTAAGAGAAATATGTACCGGATACAACTTTCCCCTTAGTCTCATTTTTTAGGATATCCTATTATACCCGTCTAGAGATGCCCCGAAAGAATAAATAAAGTAAAAAAAGCAAAAAGGGCTTGTTTCCAAGCCCTTTCCGTTATTCGTTATATTAACGAATTTCTTTAATTCTCGCTGCTTTACCGCGAAGTTCACGAAGATAATAAAGCTTCGCACGACGCACTTTACCACGGCGAGCCACTTCGAGTTTATCGATTTTTGGGGAATGAAGCGGGAAAGTTCTTTCCACACCTACACCGTAAGAAATTTTACGAACTGTAAAAGTCTCACTGATTCCGCCACCACGGCGTTTAATTACTACACCTTCAAACAACTGGATACGTTCACGAGTTCCCTCGATAACCTTAACGTGCACTTTTACAGTGTCACCAGGACGAAAGTTCGGCAAATCAGTACGAAGTTGTTCTTGTGTAATCGCTTGGACGATATTCATCTATGACTCCCTCCTTCCGTACAGGTGTTCATGTCTCTTCCGGATAATCTTCATTGTTATCCATCATCATCCACAGCGGACCACCGTATTCCACACAACAGAAAAATTATAACATGTAGAACCGATACATTGCAAGCATTCTTTTCAATTTAGTTAGGAATAATAATATTGTAAGAACCTTGTAACTTTCTATCGAATCTTCTCGTTTAGGATAGAGAAAAGTCTACTTCTACTATGGAATAATGAATTCCGCTTATTGATTGTAAAGGGAGAGTTGTATGAAACGCAAGCAATTTCTGAAAAAATGGAGCCCTAGGCTCATCGTAGTCCTTGTTTTCTTTGTTATCTTCTATGCTGCTCTAGTCACTCATCCAACGAATGTCTTCTCTCAAAAGGCCTGTACTTCGTGGCAATTAGTCAAAAACAAAGCGTTTATATTGTCCCACAATCAGCTTCCTGAGATCGCTCTTGACACCGTTCAGGCTGAAACAATAACTGAGCAAGCCAAGCAAGTGCCAGTGCTTATGTACCATTATTTGGTCCCCAAATCCTTAAATAAAGAACCTGGTAACAAATCGGTTATGAATACGGAGGACTTCGAAGAAGGTATGGATTATTTGCATCGTGAAGGTTACTATACTCCGACCCTTCAAGAGCTTGAACAGTATGTTAAAGGAGAAATTAGTCTTCCTAAAAAATCGGTTGTCATTACCTTTGATGACGGATATGAGAATAATCTGGTTTATGCCTATCCTATTTTGAAAAAATATAACTTCAAAGCAGCTGTGTTTGTCATTGGAAGTAAAGTAAACGAAAGTAATGAACCTTTTGACCCTTCGCGCAAAAGTTTTCTAACAAAGGCACAAATGGAAGAAAGTAAGGACGTTTTTGAATTCCATAGCCACACCTATAATCTTCATTATAAAGGGTTTGCGAAATGTGGTTCCGAATATGCAGCCGGCCTAGATACGAAACTACTGAAACAAGATATGAAACAAATGAAAGAATTGGGAATCGATACTCCTTATTTTGCATATCCATACGGCAATAAAAGTACACAAATGATGTATTATTTGCATGAAGAAGGATATCGTATGGCATTTTCGGTTCGGCAAGGTTTTGTAAAACCTGGGGATAATTTAATGAAACTAAACCGATTAACAGTTACAACAGGAACGGACCTATCTGTCCTACTACACCCGCTGGATGGAAGTCTTGAATGAAGTTTTCTCACATACATGCGAAATAATACGCTGTACATAAACCCAGCGACATAACCATTGCATACACAAAAAGGCTGCCCCAAAAATGTCATGGGTGCAGCCTTTTATATTAGATCATCACTCTATGACCTAAACAAAAAAGCCAGATCGCTGACTTATTTGTTGAATCATTTTTGCTCTGTATCACGAATCTGCTGATCTAGCCAGATTTTTTCCTTCTTCGTCATTTCTACATGCTCCAAAAGGTCTGGACGACGAGTGTACGTCCTCCAGAGTGACTGCTGCCGCCGCCACGTATCAATATTGATGTGGTGCCCCGATAACAGGACATCAGGCACTTTGTGGCCTCTAAACTCAGCAGGTCTCGTGTAGTGAGGGTATTCCAATAGTCCTGTACTAAAGGAATCCGTAATTGCGCTGGTTTCATTACCTAGAACGCCTGGAAGTAATCTTACGACACTATCAATTACGACCATGGCAGGAAGTTCTCCCCCGGTAAGCACGTAATCCCCAGTGGAGATCTCGTCGGTAACGAGATGCTCACGAATTCGTTCGTCATAACCTTCATAATGACCGCAAATAAAGATTAGGTGATCTTCTTTCGAAAGTTCTTCAGCTTTTTTCTGGGTAAATGTTTCACCTTGAGGACACATCAGAATGATCCTCGGCTTCTTAGCAGGTTCAGCAAGACTCTCATTATCCTCTGGGCCTGTAATACTCTCTACCGCATTAAAAATAGGCTCTGGCTTGAGGACCATGCCCCCCCCGCCACCGTATGGTGTATCATCAACTTGATTGTGCTTATTGCCCGAAAATTCACGAAAATTAATCGCATTCAGTGATACGATTCCTTTCGTTTGAGCTTTTCCAAGAATACTCGTTTCAAACACACCATGAAACATCTCTGGGAACAGTGTTAATACATCTACCTTCATTAAATAAGTCCTTCCATCAAATGAACAGTTACCTTTTTATTTGTAATGTCCACATGAAGTATTACTTCTTCAATATATGGAATCAAAAGTTCTTTGCCATTTTTCATTTTGACTACCCATACATCATTTGCTCCCGGTGTAAGAATTTCCTTCACCGTTCCGAGTTCTTCACCTTCATCGGTGATTACATCACAGCCGACCACCTGATGGAAATAAAACTCACCATCAGAAAGTTCGGTTTGATATTCTGCAGACACCTTAAGCATCGTCCCTTTATATTGCTCAACTTCATTGATATTACCAAAGCCATGGAATTGAACAACATACATATTTTTATGGAACCTAGCTGAATCCACAACAACGGGAATCATCTGTTTCTCTGTATCGATGACAAGTTTGCTACCTTTGGCAAAACGCTCTTCTGGAAAATCAGTTAACGGCAAAACTTTAAGTTCACCTTTTATTCCATGTGTATTAACAATCTTTCCTACGTTAAAAAATTGTGACATAACTCCTCCTGTATATCCATTATACGAATTCATATAAGCATGTACGAAAAAGGGCTAGGACATGCATCCTAACCCCCTTTCGTATATCTTTAAGATATGATATCGACGGTAACCCGTTTATCCATCTTAACTGCTGCTGATGTGACGACCGTGCGGAATGCTTTCGCAATCCTCCCCTGTTTACCAATCACTTTCCCTACATCCTCAGGATGAACGGTCAGTTCATAGACAACCAGGCGATCTTTTTCAAGCGTCCGGACCGACACATCTTCCGGATGATCTACCAAAGCCTTCGCAATAACGCCGACTAGATGTTCCATAGATACCCTCCGTTTTCAGCACCTTATTTCTGTAGTTTAGACTCATGGAATTTCTTCATTACACCCGCTTTGCTAAGCAAGTTGCGAACTGTATCAGATGCTTGTGCACCGTTTTGAAGCCATGCCAAAGCTTTATCTTCATCGATTTTAACCACTGCTGGTTGTTCAATCGGATTGTAGTAACCGATTTCCTCGATAAAACGACCATCACGTGGGGAACGGGAATCCGATACCACGATACGGTAGAAAGGAGCCTTATGAGCACCCATGCGTTTCAGACGAATACGTACTGCCATGAAAATTCACCTCCTTCAATGAAATCTAATTTATAATCATGGAACTTACCGGAAAGGGAACTTCATCCCTTTACCACCAGTAAGACCCTTGAGTTGCTTCATCGCTTTTTTGTTGCCTTTAGGACCCATCATATCACTAAACTGCTTCATCACACGGCGCATCTCATCAAATTGCTTGATAAGGCGGTTAACTTCGGCCACGGTAGTACCACTGCCAGCTGCAATCCGCTTACGTCTGCTCTGATTAATGATTTCTGGATTCTGTTTCTCTTCCTTGGTCATGGAGAACACAATCGCTTCGATTCTTCCCATTTGCTTGTCGTCGACTTTCAGATCTTTAGTCTGCTTCATCTTGCCCATCCCAGGAATCATATCCATGAGTTGATCAATAGGTCCCAGCTTCTTGATCTGATCCATCTGCTCCAAGAAATCTTCGAATGTAAAGGATGCGGTACGCATCTTCTGTTCCATTTCTTTCGCTTTCTCAGCGTCAATATTGGACTGAGCTTTCTCAATCAGAGAGAGCATGTCACCCATACCGAGAATCCGAGAAGACATCCGCTCCGGATGGAACGGCTCCAAGGCATCGAGCTTCTCACCAAGCGTGATAAACTTGATCGGGCAACCCGTAACTGCCTTAACAGACAAAGCGGCACCACCGCGAGTATCACCATCGAGCTTGGTAAGAACAACCCCACTGAGTGAAAGCTGGGTGTTGAAATGTTCCGCTACATTAACTGCATCCTGACCTGTCATAGCATCGACAACGAGGAGCACCTCGTCAGGATTCACATGACTGTGGATCTGATGCAATTCTGCCATCAGTTCTTCATCGACATGAAGACGTCCCGCAGTATCAATAATGACATAGTCATAATTGTTATCCTTCGCATGCTGCAGACCCTGCTTCGCAATTTCAACCGGGCTTGTCTGATCTCCCAGTGTAAATACCGGAGCCTTAATTTGCTCTCCAAGTACTTGTAACTGTTTGATTGCCGCAGGACGATAGATATCAGCTGCAACAAGTAGCGGTCTTGCATTTTGCTTCTGAAGCAGCTTGGCCAGTTTACCGGTAGTCGTTGTCTTACCGGCACCCTGCAAACCCACCATCATAATTACAGTTGGTGGTTTATTTGCTTTGGCAAGCTTGGATTGGCTTCCGCCCATCAGCTCAGTCAGCTCTTTATTTACGATATCAATGATCACCATGCCGGGTGTGAAACTTTCCATCACTTCTTTACCGACCGCTTTTTCTTTGACCTTCGTAATAAACTGCTTTACGACCTTAAAGTTAACGTCCGCTTCAAGCAAGGCAAGGCGCACTTCGCGCATTGCATCATTCACATCTTCCTCGGATACTTTACCTTTACCGCGAAGCTTGCCGAACACGTTCTGTAATCTTGCTGTTAATCCTTCAAATGCCATAAACACACCTCCTTCAAGTCCATCTTGTGGGAATCTTCCCTATTCCAGAACCTCTAGGTGGTTCACAATTGTATTCATTCTGTTCTTCTGTTCACTGTCAAGATCACTCGAACCAATAAGTCCTCTCAGCTCTACCAAATCGGATAGACGCCGTTCGTGCTTCTCAAGTAACCCAAGCTTATTTTCATACATTTCCAATACTTGCTCAGCACGTTTAATGTGCTCATACACTGCTTGCCTGCTAATCTCAAATTCTGCCGCAATCTCTCCCAAAGAGAAATCATCGTGAAAATAATATTTGAGAAAGGTTTGCTGTTTCTCAGTAAGCAAGGTTTCATAAAAAGCAAACAACAAGTTGATTCGGTTCGTTTTCTCGAGCCGATTCTCCTGACTCATTCGGGACACTCCCTTCGTCAAGGAAAAACACTTTACACTCATTAACGTTCTTTATCTTACATAAAACAAAAGAAGATGTCAAGCATAAATCCTTGTCATCTTCTAATAATTATTACTTCATGCCTAAAACCTCTACTAAAGCCCCATTTTTTCACTGTGTTCTGGAGTAAGTCCCATTCCTTCTATCCCCTATCTCAGACACTATCTGAGCGGAGTGAGATAGATGAAAATTGCAAAGAAATGAAGAACACTGCCTGCAAGTACAAACAAATGCCAGATCGCATGATGGAATGGAAACCCTCGCCATACGTAAAATAGAGTTCCTAGAGTGTACATCAATCCGCCCGCAACCAATAGTGCCATTCCGCCAGAGGGTACCGTTGCTACCAAAGGGCCCCAAGCAAGTACAATCAGCCAGCCCATTGCAATGTAAAACAAGGTAGACATAAAAAGAAATTTTTTCGTGAAAAATGCCTTGAAAGCTACTCCAAAAAGAGCAACTCCCCAAATGATTCCAAAGAGCGTCCATCCAAGTGCACCTCGCAGGGCAACAAGCAAAAATGGAGTATATGTTCCCGCAATAAACAAATAAATAGAAGAGTGATCAAAAATCTCAAACAGATCCTTGGCCTTTCCTTCTTTGAGCGCATGCACCATCGTTGAATTAAAATACAACAACAGCATGGAAATACCGTAAACCGTAAAGCTGACCACATGCCATGCCGTTCCGTTTACACTCGCTGCCACAATCAGCAGAACCAAGGCTGCCACACTAAGTACAGCTCCGACTCCGTGTGTTATGGCATTTACGACTTCCTCCCGGCGAGTATAAGTGTATGTGTTAGCCATTCTATCATCCTTTCCAAAACCGTGTACCTTTCTTTATAGTATACTACGATTCACCTCGCCGTTCATCTTTCCATTATTTATTCTGCTTTATTCTTTCTGAAAATACTTCAAAATAATCTCTGCCATTCGATCAGATGCATAACCATCACCATAAGGATTTCTAGCTCTTGCCATTTTTTGATATTTCTTGTCTCGACTCAGCAGCGCTTCAATTTCTTTTTTTACAATTTCGTAGTTGGTTCCAATACACCGAAGTGTTCCTGCTTTGACTCCTTCTGGTCTTTCCGTCTTGTCTCGCAGAACAAGTACCGGCTTTCCTAGTGATGGGGCTTCCTCCTGAATTCCCCCTGAATCGGTCAATATAAGATAAGAACGATTCATTAAATTGTGCATATCGACTACATCAAGTGGCTCCACCAGATGGATCCTCTCTTTTCCGTCCAACATTTCGTAAGCCAGATCTTTAACTAGTGGATTCGGATGCACGGGATAAACGAGCTCGATCATTGGATCCTTACTTACAATCTCCCTTACCGCACGAAACACTTGCTCCATCGGAGATCCCCAGTTCTCACGACGATGCATGGTCATAAACAAAGTCCGACTTCCTGGACGAAGCTGATCCATTAGCGGATGGTGATAGTTATCTTTAATCGTCCAGCGCAGAGCATCTATCGAGGTATTCCCCGTCACATACACATGCTGTATTCGGTTCTCGCGAGCAAGCTGCTGAGCAGATAAGGCTGTAGGTGCAAAATGAAGTTCCGCCACTCTTCCAATCCACTCTCGGTTCATCTCTTCTGGAAAAGGAGCATATTTATCATAGGTTCGAAGTCCGGCTTCGATATGACCGATAGGTATTTTTGCATAATAGGCCGTCATCGCTGCTGCGAAGGCTGTTGAGGTATCACCGTGTACAAGCACCAAATCGTACTTTTTCGGCTGAATCACTGGCTCTAGAACTTGTACCAAATGAGAAGTGAGCGCTGGTAACGTTTGCGAGTTTCTCATGACATCCAGCTCAATATCAGGAGAGATGTCAAATTCTTTTAATACTTGTGCAAGTATCTCTCGATGTTGGCCAGTAACGCATACGACAGGTGTAATGCCGGATGTTCTTTGAAGCGTTTTGACCAGTGGAGCCATTTTAATTGCTTCGGGTCTAGTTCCAAATACAACGAGAACACGAACAGAATCTTGCTCCATATGAGAACCCCCCTTTAAATTACCGTCTCCATCCCAGACGAGTGGGAGATTTTTTTGTCTTACTCTCTTTTATATGAATTTAAGTAATCTAGTGAAACGGACAGATCATCTAATAGAACGATTCCTTAATTCTTATTTTTTCTTTATATAAGACAGCAGCCGTTTCTATTAATCTAGCACGGAATAACATGATATTAGAGTGATGAAAAGGAGGTATTGCTACTACATGGCCGTTGTCATTTATCCTAAAACCATGAACTGGAAATTTATGAAACAGCGTCCCCAGCAGCTTATGACTGAGCTCGGTACAAAAGGACATCACGTATTTTTTGAAAATCTTGCCCCCATGACGAGCGAACTTACCGAGGTCGAACCGAGCGTTCATCTATTTACGGATCATCATGCCTTTGTAAAAAGACATCTAGCAAAACTAAGAAAAGATCATCCTGTCGTTGTGTGGACTACCTGGGCTAAACAAAGAACAAGACTGTTATCTCTATATGGACCCGATGCAGTAATTTATGATTGCTGTGATGAATTTCCTCACTGGGCAAGATACGAGCATCGAATGGTAGAATCCTCAGACCATCTGGTGGCTACAGCCGAAACGATCCGCACAAGGCTGTCGCTCGCCTACCCGGAGAAACCAATTACTCTTATCCCAAATGGTGCAGATTCCAGCATGTTTGATGTACCTGCGGCACCAAGACCCCACGACCTCCCACAAGGACCGGTGGTTGCCTATATAGGTGCATGGGCTTATTGGGTAGATCATGAGCTGTTTGCTAAGTCGGCGGAAATGTATCCGAATGTACAGTTTGTGTCCATTGGTGCTCCGTATGGAGATATACCTGGGTATGCTTCTCTGCCGAACGTACACATTCTAGGTGAGAAACCACATAGTGAACTGAAAAAGTATTTACAATATATCGATGTAGCTGTCATTCCTTTTCTGTATCACCCAATCACGCTCGCAACCAACCCAGTAAAAGCTTACGAATATATGGCGACTGGTGTAAAAGTGCTATCTACCGCTCTACCAGAATGCATTCGGATGGAACCCTATGTAACAACCGCAACCACACATGATGATTTCAATACGAAACTAGGTAAGATGCTGAGTGAACCCGAGAATCCTTCGGCAAGATTAGCTCGAATTGCTTATGCTAGAGAAAATCGCTGGACACAGCGCGGTGAAGCAGCTGATCTTGTCATCCGTCAGACCCTAGCTGCAAAAGGAATATATGAATGATCATCCTAAACCTTTTTACAAAATGGCTGGCCTGAATTATTTCAAACAAATGGCGCATTGCGAATATGTTGCTAACAAGCTATTTATACAGTTGTGCAAAGAGCTTGAACGACACCCTGTAGAATGGCTGTTGTGGACAGAACAAGGTGGCAACCTGTCTACTGCTTACGAGCTAGAGGTCTACCCTAAGTTGCAGTCCCTTCCGAATTCAGTTCAATGTGTCGTTTATACAGTGCCAGGTAAGTCTGAACATTTCTACTTTCGGAGTAACCTATTCACTTCTTCACTTGAAACAAAACTATTACCACTCCCTTCAGCACATTGGTTAGCCCGGGAACTACAACAGTTCTGTCAGGCAAGGTCAACATGTAACTATCTATCTTCAAACAATCAAACCTTCTCCAAAATCCCCCTCTCACCATCAAAAAAACTAACCCCTCACGATTCCATATTTCCGATCATACAGCGGACAAGGCAATCCATTGATAGTCATAGCCAAGGTCATCAGGAAGAAATCGGATCTCCGGTTCCACTCGTTAGTATTTTGCTCAGTGTTCACAATATGGAATCAACCATCGGCTGGTCCATTCGTTCGGTCCTGGCGCAGAATTCTACAAACTTCGAACTGCTTATCGGAGACGACGGTTCCACAGACAACACCGTTCAGCAGGTGTCTCTTATGAATGGGGATAACCGTATTCGATTATTCCGCTATTCTATGAATCGAGGCAAAGCCTTTGTACTAAATGACTTGCTTCGTGAAGCAAGCGGTAAGTATGTTCTAGAATTGGACGCAGACGACTGGCTCCCTTCGCATGCTCTTAGGACATTAATAAGCCTGATGGAGCAACATCCTACTGCTGCCCTCGGTACAGGAACAAGTCTAGTCTGGAGAAAAAGTCGTGACGGCCACTTTAGCTTACGCGGTCAAGCAAGCTTTGAAGGCACGCTAGAAACAGATACCCATGCTTGTCCTCCTGTCCCTAGAATCTACCTTACACAACACCTAAGAGAAGTAGGAGGCTGGACGGAATACGCAGGCATTTACGGAAAAATATTTGAGGATATTGAAGTGTGCAGAAAACTGCTGAAAAAATATAAGTTTATTAAAACAGAAGAAATGGTCTACCACAGAGTTATTCATACCAGAAGTGTAAGCCAACAGTATCTGCACCAGTATGAAGCTTGGAAACAAAATCGGATTCTTCATGAAAGAGGAGGTGAATCCACATGAAAATAGCAGCAAGCGGTTATTACGGTATGGGGAACTTCGGTGATGACTTATTTCTCAAAACGTTACAGCAAGCCTTTCACCATCATGAGGTATTCCCTTGGAACGCATATATGGATACGAATCAAGTGGATGCCGTCATTGTTGGCGGAGGCGATCTCATTACTCCCTATAAATTTAGTAATTATTATTTTCCAAAAGCACTGCAGCAACATCCGATGTGGCTGTATGGAGTAGGTATCGTCGATACGTATCCGCCAGAGACATGGCCGGAAGAAGAGGTCAACAAGCATAAAGAATATTTTCAGCATGCACAGAGGGCTATTTTCCGTGACAAAACATCTGCGGAGCTAGCTGCTATCGGAGGATTCCATAAAAATCCAGAAACCGCGCAGGATATGGTATTCGCCTATCAAGAACATCCATTTCCCGTGAAGCGTTTTTCACTCAAAAAGACGATTGGTGTATGTCTCTTCTCTTATCCTTCCTTCCCCTTTGAGACAATGACTGAGTTGCTCCTTAACCTGAATCGTCAAAATTATCACATCGTTCTTATCCCTGTAATTAATCATCCTAATAACAGCTTCTCTGATTACAATACCTGCAAGAAACTGGAGCAAGCGATGAAAGCTGCTGATCCTGCCGCATCGGTTCAAACGTTATCCCTCCTCCTTGAAATCGACCTCACCTACAACATCATTCAATCTATGGATTATTTGATCAGTTACAAGCTCCATCCGACTTTAGTTGCTCTGCGTGCAGGCGTACCTGTACTTGCTATGAGCAAAATGGGTAAAGTTAAACATTTGCTTGAACGTTTTCATCTGGAACATTTTTATTGTGACTTTTCCGCACCCTTAGCTTCGCTTGAGCCCATTATCCGCCATTTCCTCAAAGAGGGCCCTAGTAAAGTAAAGGAAAATTTGCCACTGATCCGTCTTGCTGAGGAAGAAAGTACAGCAGAACTTCAGCAGCTTGTGCAAGATCTCGAAAACTATAAACGATTCAAATAATGAATCAAGGAGGCCAAAACCTATGTGTTTTTTATTCTGTCATTCCCGCCGGCTCGCGGCCCGCGTACATCGTTTGGAGGAAAAAGTAGAAGAACTAACGGCTAAAGTTCAGTTATTGCAGCACCGTTTGTCAGAGCTGGAATCTGAAGTCCGCTCCGGGCTTACTGTGAATCCTGAACTTCAAACCTTTTTTGATTCCAAAATCGGGCAAAATATCAGCATCAGTACAAATAACGTTACTGTCATCGGCACAGTGCTTGCCTCCGGGGTGGATGCAGTCGAAATCCGGGAATCCAATGGAGATATCGTAGTTATTCCATATGCCAACATATCTGTTGCGCAATAAGTATGCACTTCCTTGAAATGAAAAGAAATAGAAAGAAACAACTCGAAAATGAAGGAGTGAATTTCCAATGAATTTCAGAGATATGATACGTGGCTTTTTGGGAAATGAAGTTGAAGTACTTACTTCCAATGATTATTTGGATGGTATTCTCGTTTCTGTAGATGAGACGACGCTGATCCTTCGCATCCCTCCTATTATTTATGGACCTCCTGGGGATCTTGCTATTGTGCCGTTATCCTCCATTGAACTTGTAAGAATCCTCGCTGCGTAAGTTACGTCATCCGTAAGATACTATCCTCAAAAATAAAAAAGACCGGATTCCTTAAGTAGGAACCCGGTCTTCTCTGTTTTTCATTAAGAACTGATTCTGCATAATGCAGGATACTAATCCTCTTTTGTTTCTTCTGGTATTTCTTCCTGAATCAATCCAGCAAACAGGGCATGTACAAACTGCTCTGAATCAAATGGTTGCAAATCATCCGCCTTTTCACCAAGACCGACCAATTTGACAGGGATGTCCATTTCCTGACGAATCGCAATAACGATACCACCTTTTGCCGTACCGTCGAGCTTCGTGAGAACAAGTCCTGTCACGCCACTTTTTTCACCGAATAATTTGGCCTGACTGAGTGCATTTTGTCCAGTCGTTGCATCCAGTACCATGAGCACCTCATGCGGAGCGCCTGGGATTTCACGCTGAATGACTCGGAAAATTTTGTTCAATTCTTCCATCAGGTTTGTTTTGTTCTGAAGTCGTCCGGCCGTATCGCACAGCAATACATCTACGTTCCGCTGCTTCGCAGCTTTTACCGCATCGTACATCACAGCTGCTGGATCCGATCCTGCTTGCTGCTTCACAACTTCTACTCCTGCGCGCTCTCCCCAAACTTCGAGCTGTTCAATAGCACCCGCACGGAACGTATCTCCTGCAGCGAGCATTACTTTTTTACCCTCTTGTTTGAAACGGTGAGCAAGTTTACCAATCGTTGTTGTTTTACCGACACCATTTACACCGACAAAGAGAATGACGGTAATGCCATCTTTATTGATGTTTAGTGTGTTATCCTGCTCCGAACGAAGCAATGCCGTCAGTTTCTCAGAAAGTACGGGCTGAAGTTCAGCCGCATCTTCGATCTTCCGTTTCTTCACTTCAGCTTTCAGGTCATCGATCAGATCCATCACAGTGTTGACTCCTACATCCGCACCGATCAAAATTTCTTCCAGTTCTTCGTAGAACTCCTCATCGATTTTTTTACGACGGATGACTAGATCAGATACCTTCTCGACGAATCCTTTTCGCGTTTTTTCCAGACCGTCTTTAAATTTATTTGTAACGGTTTCTGTTTTGGTTGAAATACTTTCTTTTAACTTTTTAAAGAAACTCATAAGGTCCCTCCACCTCGAAAATACGTACTTAGTTATGCAATTACTGCTTCTTCATCCTCAAGTTTCACAGATACAAGCTTGGATACTCCGCCCTCTTCCATAGTTACCCCGTATAATACATCGGCTTCTTCCATCGTACCTTTACGGTGAGTAACCACAATAAATTGGGTCTGTTCGGAGAACTCGCGCAAATACTGTGCAAAACGTACGACATTCGCTTCATCCAGTGCTGCTTCCACCTCATCCAGAACACAGAATGGTACAGGTCGAACATGTAAAATCGCAAACAATAACGCCATTGCCGTCAAAGCACGCTCTCCACCAGAAAGAAGCTGAAGATTCTGGAGCTTTTTGCCTGGAGGCTGTGCAACAATATCGATCCCGGTTGTCAGAAGTTTTTCCGGATCGTTCAAGATCAAATCAGCACGTCCTCCACCAAATAGCTTGGAGAATACAGTGCCGAATTCCCGTTTAATTGCATCAAATGTAATTTTAAAACGTTTCGACATCTCGTCATCCATTTCTTTGATGACTTGATATAACGTTGTTTTAGCCTGAGTTAGATCATCTTTTTGTTCACTGAGGAATGAATAACGCTCATTTACACGCTCATATTCCTCGATCGCTCCCAGATTCACTTCACCAAGCGCATGAATGTTCCGTTTCAGCTTTTGTACATCTGCCTTACTTCCTTCAATATCTTCAGGAATCGAGTATTGCTGCTTAGCGAGTTCGTATGAAAGTTCATACTCATCATTTAGCTTTTTAAGGATGTTCTCAAGCTCGACATCAAGACGATTTACACTAATCTCAGTTGTACGCAGCTCATCCTCACAGCTTTTGAGACTAATTCTTTGTTCTCTTGTCTCATTTTCTTCAAGTTCCAGCTTCTTCATCAGCTGACTACGTGAAGCTCGCTTGAAGTCAAGTTCCCTAGAAGCTTCTTCTTTTTTCAACTTGTACTGGTTGAGATCTTCAGTTTGCTTAATGCTTTCCGCTTCATTTGTTTTGAGATCAGCTTCCACCGAAGCAAGCAGTGTACGATTGCGGTATCTTTCTTTATCCACATTCTCATACTCTCGCTCAAGTCTACGTACTTGTTCTTCCAGAGAGAATCTCTCCTGATCCAGTTTACCTTCTCTAACTTTCAATACAGTAAGAGAGTTTTGAAGTTCTTCCTTGGCAGACTCATTGGCCTTACGAGCAAATTCAGCCGCTTGAATAGCCTGATGGGTGGCTTTCTCCTCATCTTCCAGTTTGGACAAGTTCTGTACAGCTTTAGTACGTGTCTGTTCCAGTTCTTTTATTTCATCCGCAAAGCCAGTTTTCTCTTGACCCGCAGCTTCGACCTGAGTTAGTACATGATTCAGCTCATGCTGTAGCTGCTTCAGCTCCATAGATATTTGCTGTTCCTCGGCCCGCTTGTCATCTCCGTTCTGACGGAGCGTATCAAGGCTTGTCTGACATTGTTCCATTTGAGCCTTTATCTCTTCCAAACTACGCGTAAGTTTGGTAATTTGGCTTTCCGTTTCCTGAATGTCTTGATCCAGCTGATCTAGCTGACGCTTGCGAGATAACAGGCTACTGTTTTTACGGTGCTGACTTCCCCCCGTCATGGAGCCGCCTGCATTAACCACATCACCTTCCAAAGTAACAACCCGGTAACGGTACTGACATTTGGCCGCAATACGGTTTGCCTCTTCCAGTCGTTCCGCAATAATGACATTACCAAGCAAACTGCCTACAATAGCTTCATACTTCGAATGATATTCAACGAGATCAGCACCAATACCAACAAAGCCTGCCTGACCCTCTACAATAGCTCGATCTGCCGCACCAATAGATCTCGGACGAATAACATCCAGTGGTAAGAACGTAGCTCTACCAAGCTGACGCTGTTTCAGAAAAGAAATAGCTTGACGCGAAACACCCTCATTCTCCATTACTACATGCTGAAGCGAGGCACCCATTGCAGTTTCAACTGCGAGTTCGATTTTTTCAGGAACTTTGATCAGTTCAGCTACAGCACCGTGAACCCCATGCAAGACATTTTTACGAGAGGCTTTGAGCACCTCTTTGACACCGGTCATAAAACCATCAAAATCATCTTGCATTTCCTTCATTGTATCTCGTCTGGAAACTTGGGCTTCGCGTTTCTGCTCCCATTTCCTTACGGTAGATTGGCTCTCGGACTGCAGCTTCTGAAGAGACTGATAACGTTCACTCTCTGTGATGTAACCTGTTCGCAAGGAACTGATTTCACTACCCAGTTTTAGCACGTTCTGCTCAAGCGTTCCTTTCCGCTTCTGCAGCTCATCCCTCTGTTCTTCCCATTTGTCCGATTCTTCATCTGCCCGGTTCAAACGGCGCTCAATCGATTCTTTCTGCTGGTCTGCATAACGAATTTCGTTACGCGCCTGCGCCATCTGATTCATGAGCTCCAAAAGGTTCCCTTTGAGACTTTCCTCTTGTTCCTGACTAATTCCGCCAGTCACACCTACGAGCTTCGCCTCTTCCGAGGATAAAGTCTCACGCAGTGCTGTAAGCTCCTGATCCAGCGCCGAAAGTTTAACCTTTAGATTATCGAGCTCCTGTTCCCGCTCCACATACCGCTCTTCACTTCCATTAAGAGAACTTAACAGTTGTTCTTTGTTAGACAACAGGTTTTTCAGTCGCTCTTTTAAGAGTTCACGATATCCTTCGCTTTTCTCTGTTGCTTCACTATAGTGGAGCAATTCACCTTGAAGACGTTCTACCGCTTCTTCGACCTCACGAAGCTCTGTACGATCTCGTTCGAGAATCGCATCATGACTCGATACAATCGTCGATAGTTCAAGCTGTTTTTGTTTGAGAAGAACAAGACGCTCATTTGCTTCACTCCAGGAAGAATGAATCTGCTCAATTTGATAAACGTAGAGCGAGAGTTCCTTTTCCTTGAGTTCACTTCGGAGCTCTTTATAATGAAGAGCTTTCTGCGACTGTTCCCGCAGTGGTCCGATCTGATCCTCAAGTTCTGTCACGAGATCATGAATCCTGAGCAAATTCTGCTCCGTATCATCGAGCTTGCGAACGGCATCCTTTTTACGAGACTTATACTTAACAATTCCGGATGCTTCCTCAAAAATCCCACGACGGTCCTCAGAACGTGTACTAAGAATTTCTTCGATACGTCCTTGACCGATTATGGAGTAGGCTTCTTTCCCGATACCTGTGTCCATAAACAATTCTGTTATATCTTTTAATCTGCAAGGTTGTTTGTTTATAAAATACTCACTGTCTCCGCTCCGGTGAACACGGCGGGTTACCGTAACCTCACCAAAGTCGAGTGGGAGTACATGATCTTCATTATCCAAGGTTAATGATACTTCAGCAAAATTGACTGCTTTACGAGTATCACTTCCAGCAAAAATAATATCTTCCATCTTGCCGCCACGCAGTGACTTTGCACTCTGTTCGCCAAGCACCCAACGGATACCGTCGGAAATATTACTCTTCCCACTCCCGTTAGGGCCAACTACCGAGGTAATGCCGCGAACAAATTCCATCTCTGTACGATCGGCAAACGATTTAAAGCCGGAAAGCTCTATACGTTTTAAATACATCTAACTTTGACACCTCCATGACTTGCCACGGTCCTTAAACGGGTATGTATATCCGTTCTTTATTTTAGGGGAAACATCCCTTGAAGTCCATGCTTTCCCTATGGAAGAACCTGCATCCCGCCTTAAGGAAGCCTATCCTAACTCCAATCAACAAAAAGAAGAGCAAAAAGCAGTCCTTCCCCCATGTTCAGCAAATGATCCTATACGTAAGGCGGGCTGCTCTTTGCTCTTCGTTTGTCAAATTCAGGTTTACGTAAAAGCAAACCATCTTTAAGGAAGTTTCAATGTGTTCAAAGCAAGCTGAGCTGCTTTTTGCTCTGCTTCCTTTTTCGAACGACCGGTACCCCGGCCGAGTCTCTGGCTACCCATGTATACCTCTGAGACAAACTCCCGCTCGTGAGCAGGCCCTCTCTCTTCCACGATCCGATATTCAAGTACGCCCATATTATGATGTTGCGTTAGTTCCTGTAGTTCAGTCTTGAAATCTGTGAGCGCAAGTTCGCCTTCAATGACAAGACCAGCAAATACATGTCTGTCCAGAAACTTCTTAACCTGTTCCAAACCTTGGTCAAGATACAAGGCACCAATAAACGACTCAAATACATCGGCTAAAAGCGCAGGACGTGTTCTTCCTCCTGTAAGCTCTTCTCCTTTACCCAAAAGAACATATTTGCCAAATTCCAGTGCTTCAGCAAATTTGACGAGCGAGGGCTCTCGCACAAGAGCTGCCCTCATTTTAGTCAATTCTCCTTCTGGACGGTTCGGATGTTCGTTATACAAATACTCCGATACCGTAAGTTCCAGCACAGCATCTCCCAGGAATTCAAGTCTCTCATTATCCTGGCTCTGACTGAATCTATGCTCATTCACATACGAAGCATGGGTAAAGGCCTGTTTTAACAACTGACGGTTGTTAAACTCGATTTGAAGTTTGCGCTCTAATTGTTTCAGATCTGCATTCAATCGAACTGACCCCTTATGATTCATATTTTTTTAGAATAACGGTTGCATTATGACCACCAAAACCAAAGGAATTGGAAAGTACATAAGTAAGTTTCGCTTCACGCGGTTTATTTGGAACATAGTCAAGGTCACATTCAGGATCTGGGTTGTCCAAGTTAATTGTTGGAGCGATCATCTGATTTTGGAGTGAAAGCGCGCAAATTACGGCTTCAACACCACCAGCAGCACCCAGCATATGACCCGTCATCGATTTAGTGGAACTCACAGCAACTTTGTAAGCATGGTCACCCAAAGCAATCTTAATCCCTTGCGTTTCCGATTTATCACCTACAGGTGTTGAAGTACCGTGTGCGTTAATGTAATCAACCTGTTCTGGCTGAATTCCCGCATCCCTCATCGCCATCTTCATACTGCGTGCTCCGCCTTCTGGGTCTGGATCTGTCATATGTTTAGCGTCTGCTGACAAACCGTAACCTACGACTTCACCATAAATGCGGGCACCGCGAGCAAGTGCATGATCCAGAGATTCTAGAATCAGAATCCCAGCTCCTTCACCCATAACAAATCCATCACGTTCTGTATCAAATGGACGGCTAGCTTTCTCCGGCTCATCATTACGTGTTGACATGGCACGCATGGAATTGAATCCTGCCATTCCTGTTGGACGAATCGTCGCTTCCGCTCCGCCGCAAATCATGGCCTCCGCGTCACCACGCTGTATCATACGCATGGAATCACCGATAGAGTGACTACCTGTTGCACATGCAGTTACCTGTGTTGTATTAGGTCCTTTTGCTCCCAGTGAAATAGACAGCTGGCCGGAAGCCATATTAGCAATCATCATCGGGATGAAGAAAGGGCTCACTCGTTTTGGTCCTTTTTCTAGAAGGATGTTATGCTGATCTTCCCAAGTTCCAAGGCCCCCAATACCAGAACCAACAGAGACACCAATATTCTCTGCATCAATATTCTCGCCAATTTTCAAGCCACTATCATTTAATGCCATCGAGCCTGCAGCTACTGCAAACTGGACAAAGCGGTCCATCTTACGAGCATCTTTACGCTCCATGTAATCCTCAGGATTGAAATCTTTAATGGAGGCTGCAATCTTGGTGTTATAATCAGTAACGTCAAAAGCTTCCACAAGTGAAACTCCAGATTTACCTTCCATCAAGCTGTTCCACAATTCATCTAGATTTTTCCCGATTGGGGTCATTACACCCATACCTGTCACTACAACTCTACGACTCAAATCAAATTCACCTCTATATCGACTGCATAGCTACAAGAGTTATGCTAGTTAACAGATTTTAATGTAATGAAACCCATTTTATACATGTGTCAAATAACAAACACCTATAAAATGGGCCTTCATGTTAGCATTATGCCATATGGTGCAAATTGGAGAAGAAGTCCCGCCTATGCGATAGGCGCGGGCGGGACTTCAAATGACTTAGGTATGAGATTGTATGTAGTTTACAACTTCACCTACGGTCGTGATTTTCTCTGCGTCTTCATCAGAGATCTCCATATCAAACTCGTCTTCGAGTTCCATAACCAATTCAACAACGTCTAGAGAGTCAGCACCCAAATCATCTTTGAATGATGCTTCCAGCGTTACTTCAGCTTCATCAGCGCCTAAACGATCAATAACGATACGTTTTACGCGTTCCAATACGTCGGACATTTCCGGTTCACCTCCTCTTTCGTATTATACGAGAATAACTAGTAAAATGCCATAGACCCTACATTCCTCTCTGCCAGCATCACATATGAGAGTTCATATGACTAGCAGAAGCGGGGATGTTACATGTACATTCCACCATCAACATGAAGCGTTTGTCCAGTCATATAAGAAGCCGCTTCAGATGCAAGGAAAGTAACCACTCCTGCAATTTCCTCCGGCTGCCCCAGTCTAGCGAGTGGAATGCTGGACATCATGCCATCCACAATATCGGAAGACAATTCATGCGTCATTTCAGTTTCAATAAAACCTGGAGCGACACAGTTTACCGTAATTCCACGAGAAGCAAGTTCTCTGCTAGAAGATTTGGTAAGACCAATAACTCCCGCTTTTGCAGCGACATAATTCGCTTGGCCTGCATTTCCTAGTACTCCGACAACGGAGGATATATTAATAATTCGACCATAACGCTGTTTCATCATTGGACGAGTTACCGCCTTAAGGCAATTGAAAACGCCCTTCAGATTCGTCTCGATAACTTGGTCGAATTCTTCCTCTTTCATTCGCATAATGAGGTTATCTCTTGTAATCCCAGCATTGTTAACCAGGATATCGACTTTCCCCCATTGCTCAATTACCTGTTTCACCATTTGGTCAGCCTCAGCAGTTATACCAACATTAGCCTTAACCGCGATCGCTTCAACCCCTTTAGCCTCAATCAGCTTAACGACTTCAGCAGCAGCAGCTTCGTTACCTGCATAATTCACAGCAACATGGCAGCCTGCATCAGCCAAGGCAAGAGCGATACTACGTCCAATTCCTCTAGACGCACCAGTAACAAGAGCAATTTGACCTTTAAGTGATGTTGACATCTGTGTGTTCCTCCTTTCCCCGAGTATCAATCCTTAGGATACATCCAATAAGGGCAGTTTGTACAAACTGCGATAAAAACCGGGTATTTAGCCTAACTCAGCTGCCATTAAATCCAGGCTTTCCAAATTGTTTACATTATAAAGCTTCACGCTCTTATCTATTTTCTTAATGAGACCTGTTAAAACATTACCAGGACCAATCTCGATGAAAGTATCCACGCCTTGTTGTACAAGATACATTATCGTATCTTCCCATCTGACAGAGGAATAAACCTGCTCTACCAAAAGACTTTGAATTGTACCTGCATCCGTTACCGGTTCTGCGGTTACGTTGGCAATGACTGGAACAGCTGCATCTTGCAAAGAAATTTGAGATAACCGATCTTGCAATTTCTCTGCTGCTCCCTTCATCAGTGAAGTGTGGAAAGGTCCACTCACTTCTAGAGGAATGGCTCTTTTGCCGCCAGCTTCTTTAACACGCTGAACAAGTTCACTCACTCCGTCCTGCAATCCAGAGACAACGATTTGTCCTGGTGAATTAAGGTTCGCCAGTTCTACCACATAGTCCTCCCCTTGAGAGGAAATCTGTGCACATAGTTCTGCTAGCGCTTCTCGCTCTGCTCCAAGAACAGCGGCCATTGCCCCACGTCCACCTGGTACCGCTTCTTCCATGAAGGTGCCTCTCGCGCGAACAATAGATACCGCATCAGAGAAAGAAATGACGCCAGAGGCAACGAGAGCACTATACTCACCAAGGCTGTGACCCGCCATATAGTCGGCCGTTATGCCTTTTTCTTGCAATGCTTCATAAAGTGCAATACTTGCTGTAAGCAATGCAGGCTGTGTATTTTTTGTTTGTTTCAAATCGGAATCTGGACCTTCAAACACCATAGAACTCAGTGAGAATCCAAGTGCTTCATCTGCCTGATTAAAAATAGCGCGGGACGCCTCTACCTGATCGTAAGCGTCTTTTGCCATTCCGACAGACTGAGAACCTTGTCCAGGAAATACAAAAGCAATTTTGCTCATGCTTGATCCAAAACCCCTTTCGTTCATTAACTAAAAATAAGTAAAGTATAAGTACAGAAAATGGCTATGATTTTACAGCTTACCAGACGAGAACAGAAGCTCCCCATGTCAAACCTCCGCCAAAACCAACCATCAGCACTTTATCACCCGGTTTCATCCGGCCTTCTTCTGCTGCTTCAACAAGCGCCAAAGGAATAGATGCAGCGGAGGTGTTGGCATACTTGTCAACATTAATAACTACTTTCTCCTCTGGAAGCTCTAGACGCTGCATTGCTGATTGAATAATACGAATGTTCGCTTGATGCGGAATAAACAGATCCACGTCTTCTTTACCAATTCCAGCTTTCTCGAGTACGTCGATCGTAGCCGTTCCCATAACACGAACCGCAAACTTAAATACTTCTCTTCCGTTCATGTAGATGTAATGTTGCTTATTTGCCACTGTTTCTTCAGAAGCTGGGAATCTCGATCCACCCGCTTGCAAGTTCAGAAGCGGTCCACCTGATCCTTCAGCACCGAGGTCAAATGACTTGAATCCGCGTCCTTCCGGTACCTCACCTAAAATGACTGCACCAGCTCCGTCTCCGAAAAGAACACTTGTGTTACGGTCCGTGTAGTCTGTAATTCGGGAGAGACAATCTGCACCGATAACGAGTGCATTGTTGTACATTCCGGTTTGAATGAAGCTTGTTGCTGTAGCAAGTCCATATACGAATCCCGAGCAGGCAGCGGACAGATCAAATGCAGCCGCCCCTTTGGCACCGAGTTTATCTTGCAAAATACAAGCGGTGGAAGGAAAAGCGCTGTCCGGAGTTACCGTTGCAACAATGATCAGCTCAATGTCTTCGTGTTTAATGCCTGCAGATGCTGCTGCTGCCTTAGCAGCTTCATATGCAAGATCAGACGTAGCTTGTTCAGGTGCTGCAATATGACGCTCACGAATCCCTGTGCGAGATACGATCCATTCGTCATTGGTATCCATCATTTTTTCCATATCCTGATTCGTCAAAATACGTTCAGGCACATATTTCCCAGTGCCGATGACGCCAACTGGACGTAAATGTGTATTCATCATGTCACTCACTTCCCTGTAATTTCCTTAGATATACTTTCAACGAGCTGATTCTCAATCGCAATTCTAGCTTGCCGAACTGCATTTTTAATCGCATTCGCATCAGCTGAACCGTGACTCTTCACGACGAGCCGGCTAAGACCTAACAAAGGAGCTCCGCCATGTTCCTTATAGTCCAATTTCCCTTTTAGGCTGCGTAATTCAGGCATAAGCATAGCGGCAGCAAGCTTTGTCTTCAGAGAAGAAGAAAACTGTTCTTTCAACAGAGTAAAAATAGCTCCCGCTGCGCCTTCTACAGATTTCAGTAGAATATTACCGGCAAAACCGTCGCAGACAAGTACATCACAAGCACCTGTAAGCACGTCTCTAGCCTCCACATTACCAATAAAATGAATAGGTTGTTGTTCAAGCAGAGGATAAGCAAGCTTCGTCAGTTCATTCCCTTTTCCCGGTTCAGTACCCACGTTCAATAGACCAACTCTTGGACGCGCTACTCCGTGCACTTTTTGGCGGTACAAACTGCCCATTAAAGCATACTGAGCAAGATGTTCAGGCTTAGCATCCATATTCGCACCCAAATCAAGTGCGAGCACGCCTTTATCATCGATGGTTGGAATCATAGGAGCGAGCGCCGGTCGCTCAATCCCCTCCATTCTCCCTACGACAAGTAGACCTGTTGTCATAAGGGCACCCGTATTCCCTGCCGAGATCATAGCATCTGCATTACCTTCTCGAAGCATCCGACCTGCAACTACCATAGATGCGTCTCTTTTACGGCGAACTGCTCTAACGGGTTCATCATCAGACTGAATCACTTCGGATGCATGTCTAACCGTCAGATTTGCTGGCCGATCATTTCCGAGATGAGGTTCAATAGCTGATTCGTCTCCCACAAGAACAATCTCTGTATCTTTCCATTCTTTAGCGGCAAGTACAGCACCTTCAACATTCGCTACAGGGGCATTGTCGCCTCCCATTGCATCAATGGCGATCCTCATGATGATTTCCTCCTTCGTCGCTATCTTGTCTGGCGGATCGGTAAATGACGAAGTTTCCTTGAAACACCATTTCCTCTCCAACATAAGCGAACACTTCTACCTTGGCCTTCCCTTTCTGTTCCGGCATGGAACGAACGTAAGCTTTGGCTATACACTTCTCACCGAGATGAACCGGTCTTACAAACCGGATATCTGCCGAAGCGGTTAGAGCAATCTCATCGTTAATGACCGCAACTGCAAGTGAATTGGCCTGAGCAAATACATAGTGTCCCCGTGCAATGCCTGTCCTTGAAAATACATGTTCATCCTTGATTTCAAAAATAGAAATACCACTCTTATCAAGCTGAAGATCAACAATATCCCCGATTACTTCATGTAAAGGCAGGGAACGAACTTGATCATATGACCTTTCAGCCATTAGCTTCATTCGCTCACGCAGTTCAGGGATTCCGAGTTCCATGCGATCAAGACGAATAGTTTGAATACTTACCTTCAGCAGTCTGGTTAATTCTTGATCAGTGATAAAAGGATTGTCCTCGATCATCTGAGCGAGCTGCTGTTGCCTCTGTCTCTTCGGTATGCGTTCTATGACCAAGCTCCCCCTTACTTCAGGATTTGTATTACATCAATCAATTACGCTTTCTGACACCCTCAAATCTGGTGAAACCGATGTGCCTATGTAAGGCATAACTAAATCTATCTATATATTTAAAAAGTATACTTCGCTACTATTCATCAATCAAATCTGTTAAACCTTCTACCTCTCTGCGATCTGTATAAAAATTAGAATTAATTACCGATCTGCGTCAGGTTAGAACCTGGTACTAAAGCTTAGTATAAAGGAACCGCGCGAAAAAAGAAAGTGCTGGCTTTATTCCCCACAAAAAAATAGTACTCTATCCTAGGATAGAGTACTATTCGGTAGCAAAGCTATTATTGAGAAATGATCTCTCTTGATTTGTACGTTCCGCACACTTTGCATACGTGATGAGCAAGCTTCATTTCTCCGCATTGTTCACATTTCACCATACCTGGCACTGCCAATTTAAAGTGAGTACGACGTTTGTCACGACGAGTTTTGGATGTTCTCCGTTGAGGTACTGCCACAATTCCCACCTCCTTATCAAAATCAACTGTTGCATACTTAAAAACATCTGTCAATAATTCATGCTCGCTAAGCGAAGCACTAAATGATTGATATCATCTATTAATAATTCATGCGCGCTAGGCGATACACCAAATTATTAATATCATCTATTAATAATTCATGCGCACTAAGCGTTGCACCAAATTATTAATATCATTTAAAGAAATCCTTAAGTCCCGCAAGCCGCGGATCTACAACAGTATTGTCGCAATCACAACTGCTTTGGTTCAAGTCGGTACCGCATTTAGGGCATAATCCTTTACAATCGGACTTGCACAGCGGCGCAAACGGTAGATGAAGTAAGAAATATTCTTCCAAAAACGGATTAAGATTCACGGTATCCTCGTCCACATACAAGGTATCATCCTCTTCACCCACATCTTCCGGTTCCGTTCCTTGCTTGAACTGCTCGGCGAATTTCATATCTAAATGTTCATGTACGTTACCAAGACAACGAGAGCAGAGCATATCCACTTCGGCCGTTAACGGACCCTGAACATCCACCACGCCCCCCGGTAATGCAGTTAGCGTAAGTTCCGCCTGCAATGGGGATACGGCTGTGATTTCCTTGTTGTTTCGAATCAGATGACTGATCTCAAGCTGTTCTGTCACCTTTTGGGGTTCAGCGCTTGATGCCATCTTGCGAAATGACATTTGCATTATAATCACTCCAGACGATAAACCATTTTTTCAACCAGCCCTATTGCTGTATACTATCTTAGTGTGTTGCAATACAGCCATAAGTATGTTGAGAAAAGGGTCTAACAAACAAAAATCATTATACCGATTTTCAAAGAGGTTTGTCAACACTTTAAACTTTACACCTGTGACCAAAGGTAAGGAATACCTTATAAGTTACCTGCGTGTCCACTAATGAAAAAAACAATATCTTAATAGGATAGCAAATTATGCAGGCATAATGCAAATCTAGGAGGTTGAACAGAAATCGTGAACTCAGCGGTGGGACTCATTGTAGAATATAATCCGATGCATAACGGTCATGTGTATCATTTGGAACAATCCAAAAAAATAACAGGATCAGACTCTGTCGTCGCTGTGATGAGCGGGCATTTTTTGCAGCGAGGGGAGCCTGCGATCGTGAGCAAATGGGCCCGGACAGAGATGGCGCTCCAGATGGGCGTCGATCTCGTGCTCGAATTGCCGACCGCGTATGCGGTACAGCCGGCAGAATGGTTTGCCTATGGTGCGGTAGCTACCTTGCACCATACCGGGGTCGTGGATTCGCTGTGCTTTGGCAGCGAATCCGGAGAGCTTGCGCCGCTGATGGAGCTGGCGGATCTCTTAGCCAGTGAGCCGGAGTCACTGGCTACAGCGATCCAGCAGCAGCTTGCGAGCGGCGCAAGCTATCCCGCAGCCTATGCAGCGGCTGCAGCAGATCTTGCCCCCGGCAGCGACAGCGCAGGCGCGCTGGCACTGCTGAAGCAGCCCAACAATACGCTTGGGCTGCACTATCTTATTGCGCTGCGCCGACTAGGCAGCGCAATAAGGCCCTTCACGGCGCAGCGTACCGGCGCCGGGTATCATGATGCGATGCCTGGACCAGGCAGCATCGCGAGTGCAACAGCCTTACGCCGGCTTTTGCTTGGCGAGGATGGCCTTACTGCCGCCGCACCGTATATGCCGGCGGAGGTACTTGCCATTCTGCAGCGCGAATGGCAAACAGAGCGCGCTCCTGTGTACCTGGAGCGCTATCGTGACGCCCTCTTCGCTCAGCTTGTAACGAAGAGTCCAGACGAGCTGGCTCGCTTTGGTGAAGTCACTGAGGGGCTGGAGCATCGTATCCTCAAGCAGCTCCCTCAGCTCCCTGAACTCAGCATTTCTGCTTTACTTGAAGCAATCAAAACCAAAAGATATACAAGGACAAAACTGCAGCGGATGCTGACCCATATTCTCCTAAATCATGAGAAGGTTAAGATGACACCAAATATCCTTCAAAAAGGCCCGCATTATATTCGAGTCCTTGGATTCACGGATAAAGGACAATCCTTGTTAAAAGAAATGCGTAAGAAAGCATCTCTTCCTATTGTTGTCAAAGCATCTGCTTTCGAGCATGACCAGCTGACGTGGGATCAGCAAGCAACCGCCGTGTATGGGATGGGTATGCCAAAACCAGATACAAGAATTCTTTATCAAGATTTCTACAAATCACCGATCAGGGTTTAGCTCAAAAACAGCTCCAAAACTTACCAACCAAATACCATCCGATTAATAAAAAAAGACAGGATCCTCTTGAAGCTTGATCTTCAAGAGGATCCTGTCTTTTTCTGTATATCATAACATCTAACTTGCAAATTCGTGTTTAATGGAGCGCCACTTTTTTATTATCCAGATTGTTAAGGTACTCCAGTGCATCACCCGCTGTATCAACAGGGACTATTTCCATATCAGTACTAATCGCATCCGCTTTTTTCTTTGCATCCGCATAATTCGCTCTAGGTACAAAGAAAATTTCAGCTTCTTTTCGATCCGCAGCCACAATCTTATGCACGACTCCACCAATAGGACCGACGTTTCCTTCCTTACTAATGGTTCCCGTGCCAGCGATAATATGACCTTTGGTCAAGTCTCCAGGAGTGAGCTGATTATAGATTTCTAGTGTAAACATAAGACCTGCTGAAGGGCCTCCAACCTTGGTATTCTTAAATTGAATCTGGTGCGCTGGATCTTCCGGTTTCACCTTCTGAATCGTTCCGATCATAACACCAAGACCCGGTCTTGTTTTGCCGGTATCGTTATCCTTAATGGGAACCAGAGTCACTTCTCTCGTAATCGTCTCCCCACTCCGGTTCAGCTGCATTTCTATTGTGTCCCCGACTTTTTTGTTTTGCAATTCCTTAGAAAGAACCGTATTGTCCGGTGTTGGCACACCATTTACAGACAATATCTTATCTCCTGCTTTAATGTCTCCTTGAGGAGCAGGGTCTTTCGACAAACCAAACACAAAAATATGTTCAGGTACAATACTGTAAGCAATTTCTGCCTCCTCGTAGGCTGCCTCCATAGCAGAAGACTGAGAATCACTCATAAAATAAACCTGTTCTGCAGAATATTCATCCTTCGTTTTTCCTTGAAGACGCTCTGCCTTTTTCTCGATCTCAGCATGTTCATTAAATACAGATAAGAAGAGGAGGGACAAATTCGCGTAACTCGCCGATACGGTGGTCATGAGAAATTCGCCCTCTTCTTTTTCATCTCCATTTTTCACTTCAACCATGGGTTTTACCGCATCTGCTGAACCCGGCTGCGTGATGATATACGGTGTAGGCATGTACACCAATACATAAACCATAATGGCAAGTACGACGATATATAACGTTGTTTTTAGGCCGCTTTTTTTGTGCATTGCACTCATGAATATCCACCTCCCCTTCACTATACTTACAGCTTGTTCTTGATCTTTGTATTCCACATATACATGTATAGGACAACACAGACGTCCACAGAACAAAAGGCACAGTCTCAACACCGAGAAGAACTGGTTGAAGCGTTATTTCTAAACTTTGAAAAAAACCGCGCCCTAGCGCTTGGTAGGGACGGTCTCCATCTTACATATAGAGGTGATTATCTTGATTTCCAAAAATAAAACAAGCGGACGTATCGCAATCTCACCGTATTTCATAACAATGCTACTAGGCATATGTGCCCTACTGATCGTAGCAGCTATCATTGCTTCCCCAGAGGAAGCTTTTCAAGCTTCGATGCAAGGTTTAGATGTATGGTGGAAGGTGGTATTTCCTGCACTACTCCCTTTTCTCATGCTATCTCAAATGCTGACAGCTTACGGATTCACCCACGGACTCGGTGTCTTACTTGACCCGCTGATGAGAAAAATGTTTCGTATACCTGGACCAAGCGGAGTTGGACTTGCTGTCGGTATGAGTGCCGGATTCCCTTCCGGTGCAGATACGGCAGTACAGCTATATCGTCAAAAATTAATTACGGCAAAAGAGGTCTCCCGTCTTGCTTCTCTCACTCATTTTGCAAATCCAATGACTCTTCTCGTCGTGATCGGAGCTGCTTTTTATCAAAATCCGATTGTCGGTTATGTGCTAATCCTGGTCCACTGGGCTTCAGGTATAGCTTCAGGTTTCATCCTAGCTAGGTTCGCAGGAAGAAATGAAGTGATCTTGACAAGCACTCTCGAATCGAAAACCGAGATTGTACCCAAAACCGCTATGCTGCATTCCATGCTACAAACTGCTTCCATTGCTAGAGAAAAAGATGGACGCAGTTTTGGAAAACTACTAGGCGATACAGTAAGCCATGCGGTTCAGGTACTGATGATGACAGGAGGAGCCATGATTGTATTTTCCGTAACGATCAAGCTGATCGGGAAATATATAACCCCATTTTTTCCAGACTATATCTGGTCATCCTTTTTTGAGATACATCTTGGCGCATATGCACTTCGTTCTACCGAGATAATCTCATCCCCGTTACATTTCGGCTTACTTGCTGCCGCTATCGGTTGGGGAGGACTGAGCTCCCACTGGCAGGTCTCTGCTCTCCTGAAGCCATATGGAATCAGCACTTCCACCTTTACCTTCGGAAGGGTATTGCATGCTTGTATCTCTTATATCCTCGTCCTTATGTTGTGGAAACCGATCCAGTTATGGCTTGAATCCAACAAAACGGTCTTTGGCGAGTTCAATATAGGTTCACAAGGCCTCACTGAACCTGCGATGAACGGTTTCGAGCTCGCAGGAATGCTCGGAATGTTCCTCATCTTGTTATTAATGACGTTTATCTTCTTGTCCAGATGGATCGTAAGGTGGCAGTCTACCCGTGGTCCCTCTTCTCGTTAACTTTACGTCTTAGTGCTTCTTCTACCTCTTTAGATACCAAGTCCTTCACATCTCCATCAAAACTCGCAATTTCCTTAACCACACTGGAACTTAGATAGGAGTATATTGGATCAGTCATCATAAAAATGGTCTCAGCGTCCTTGTTCAGCTTCTTGTTCAAGGACGCGAGTTGTAATTCGTACTCAAAATCCGTTACGGATCGAATTCCGCGGACAATTACATCCGCTCCTTTAACTCGCACGTAGTTGGCAGTAAGGTCACGAAAACTGTCCACTTCTACATTAGGAAGTTGTTTCGTTACCATTTCGAGCAATTCAACACGCTCTTCCACCGAGAACAGAGGATTCTTACTTTTATTGTTCAGTACGGCAACGACCAAACGATCAAACTGCTTGGAAGCCCTTGTAATAATATCGAGATGCCCCATGGTCACGGGATCAAAACTCCCCGGATATACGGCTACTCTTTCTCCTGTATGCACTGCTTTATTCATCCCCTTGTATCTCCTGACTACTGTCTTCTTGATCTATCTCTTCCATGACTGTTTCAGAGCCGGAAGTATAATGATAAACTGATATTGCTGTATCTCCATATGTGGATTTCCGAACTTGATGAAAATGTCCGATGGTTTCTAGGTACGCATGATTCGCATCATGTTCTACTACCACGGTCGCATCCTGAGACAACATATCGTTCTCCTGCATCGTCATCATCAGTTCATCTACATTCTTCATGCGGTAGGGAGGATCCAGAAAAACAAGATCAAACTGAACCGCACGTTTAGCCAGCAGCTTCAAAGCTCTGCCCGCCTCGTTACGATACACTTCTGCCTTACTCTCTAAGCCAGTAGCCTTCACGTTTGCACGAATGACTTCGATACTCTTCGGCTCAAGATCAATAAATACTCCCTTGTCCATTCCTCTGCTAAGCGCCTCTATCCCTAGCCCGCCGCTGCCTGCGAACAGATCGAGTACATTCCCACCTTCAAAATAAGGTCCAATCATACTAAAGACCGCTTCCTTAACCTTATCGGTTGTCGGGCGGGTTCCTGTTCCTGGAACAGCCTTAAGCGGTCTTCCTTTTGCCGTGCCTGATACTACTCTCACTTTATGTCACCCTGTTCCTGTCTTGATATGTAACCCTTATTATACCGATATCGTACCACAATCTATAATAGATGTGAAAATCCTCATATGTGAGATATAAAAAAAGAAACGGCTCTTCTATGTATAAACCGGAGTCAGAGCGGTCATGCTGTAATTATCGGCATCAAAAGTGCCGTAGACAACCGCGGAGAAGACTTACGTTTCCCCATAAGCTCTTCGTCCGGTTTCTCCTCTCCCATGATTGGGCGTCTCGAAAGAGGCGCCCTAAAATTTTTTAATCCGTACTTTTTATATTTTTATATTCTTTTATATTCAATGAATGATCCCTTCTCCTTACCTCATTATTCATTGATTCCCATCTATATCCAAAGCATAAACTCCCATGATAAATGTTACGCAGTGAATTTCCCTTCTAATTAAGTATATCTCTATTACAATCGAATCTATCTAGTTTAATTCCTACACAATCGATTTAGATC
>NZ_JAGXCY010000030.1 GCF_018310695.1 Paenibacillus sp. Marseille-Q4541
CAATATAATAGTCCTATAAAATCATGATTTTATAGGACTATTATATGATTTAAGAATCTATCTCATCTAAAACAGGACTTCAGGAGGGTATATTGTGAGTAAAAAGGTACGAGGTACGGTTACTGGGTTGTTAAGTGTTAGTATGCTTCTTGGTTCATTGGGTTCAGTGGAAGCTGCGCAAAAAGGAAATGATTTAGAGGGTCATTGGGCACGAAGCCAGATTCAAGACTGGATCAATAACGGCAACTTGAATGGATATGAGGATGGATCGGTAAAACCGAATAAGACTATCTCTCGTGCAGAGTTCATTTCTCTGATTAACCGTAGTTTTGGATACAATGAAGCGTCCGATATTTCTTTTGAAGATCTAGCATCTACGAACTGGGCGTATACGGATATCGCGAAAGCAGTCAAAGCAGGCTACGTTCAAGGTTATGAGAATAATACATTCCGCCCTGGAGCGAATGTGACTAGACAAGAAGCAGCAGTTATGATTTCGAAGCTTTTAGGTGTACAGAATAATAATTATGATGTTCTTAATCAATTTGTAGATCGTGAAACGATAGCGAACTGGAGTAAGGCTGCGGTAGCTTCTGTTGTAGAACAAGAAGTAATGAAAGGTTATCCGAATGATACATTTGCTCCGCTTCGGTCGCTGACCCGTGCAGAAGCCGTAGTTTTAATAGATAATGCACTAGCTAGCAAAAAAGAATTAAGCACGATTACATATGACGAAGCAGGAATTTATGGCTCAGAGACAAAAGAGACAGTCATCGAAGGTAACGTAATCATTAATGTACCAGGAGTTACACTGCAGAACACGGTCATTAAAGGAGACTTACTGTTTGCAAAAGGGATTGGCGCTGGAGACGTAACGATTAAAAATGTAAAGGTACATGGAACGACCAATGTAGAAGGCGGCGGCGAAAATTCAATTCATTTAGTCGATTCGGTTCTTCTGAATATTGTTGTTAATAAAAAGGATGGTACGGTTCGAATCGTAGCAGAAGGAACGACGACCACTCAAAACGTAGTGGTGAAGTCTTCTGTAAAACTAGAAGAGGATAAAGCAACAGGCGCCGGCTTTACTGATGTTGAATTGTCTAAAGAACTTCCTAAAAACAGTAAGGTAGTACTTAACGGATCTTTTGATGATGTTGATATTTATGCCACTTCCATGTCTGTAGAGCTTGTTCGGGGTTCAATCGAAAACATGCAAATTGACAAAGCTGCATTAGACAACGCAATAACGATTAGCAGCAACGCGAAAGTGATTCAACTTGTACTCGATGCAATCACTAAACTACTCGGTTCTGGAACCATCAACAAAGCTATCGTAAATGAAGGGGCGGCAGGATCTTCCTTTGAATCCAAACCAGGTCAGTTAGAGGGAGCTCAAAAAGACAACGTTACTGTTCCGGTTGCTCCTCCAGTTTCAGGTGGAGGCGGTACAAGCGGCGGCGGTGGAGGCAGTACCCCGACTCCGGTCGTTGTAGACAAATCCACTTTGTTCCAAACCTTATTGGTAGCTAGAGAACTGAATGAATCGGTAGAAGTAGGAACGGCAAAAGGTGAAGTTGATCAGGATAGTAAAAATGTATTCGCCTCTGCAATTGCAAACGCAGATATCGTATACCTTGATTCTTCTGCAACGCAAAGTACCGTAGATCAAGCTAATACAAAACTTAGTACAGCAATTACAGTGTTTGAATCGGCCATTATTAAAGAAGACACAGATCAGAAAGAAGAACTGAAAGCAGAGAAACAGCAATTGTTCTCTATTATTCTTGAGGCCAATAACCTGAACGATCATGTTTCAGTTGGTGAAAAAATAGGGGATGTTTCTCAGTCTGCAAAAGATCAGTTTACAAGCGCGATCCAAGTTGCCGAAGCTGTATATGCGGATGAAGCTGCGGAAGTAGCTACCGTCATTAACGCAAGAGCAGATCTCAGCACAGCGATTACTACTTTCAAGAATGCCATTATTAAAGAAGATCTGGGTGAGTCTGAAGTTGAAATTGCTAAGCAAGCCCTCTTTTCTACGATTGAGGAAGCCAAAGGAATAAACTTAGGAATTTCAGTTGGTAATGAGGTTGGACAAGTTTCTCAATCAGCAAAAGATCAATTTGATGGCGCCATCTCTGTAGCGGAGTCTGTGTACGCCAATGAGTCTTCTAGTGTATATGAAGTTAATCTTGCTAACGAAAACTTGAATGCTTCTATTAAAGAGTTCAGAGCAGCAGTAATCACTGATGAACAAAAAGAAGCTGAAGCTATCCTAGCGGCGAAACAAGTGTTGTTCTCTAACATCGAAATTGCAGTTCGTTTGAATAACCAATATGAAGCGGGTAGCCAGTTGGGTCAGGTTCCAGTTGAAGAAAAAGATGCTTTCGAAAACGTAATTACAGTATCGCGTGCTGTCTACGACAACTTGGGAGCAACACTTACCGAAGTTCAAACATCAAACACAGATTTGCAATCAGCGATTAAGAAATTTGAAGCATCCGTTATTGAAGAAGTGGAAGTTGCTACTGTTAGTGAGCTTAGAAAAGCTGTAGCTATCGATAATAATAAGATCAAGCTGACTGAGAACATCGTAGTGGACAGCGAAGGAATTGAGATTCACGGCCAGAATGTGCAAATTAACGGGAATACACATACGATTTCTTGGTCTGATGAAACTGTCAGCAAATTCGTTATATTTGGAAATAGTGTATCCATCTCCAATGTAACCTTTGAAAATTCCAATGATTATAATCTGCATGTGTACAAGGCAGAAGGCGTTGTTCTTACCGATGTTTCCTTCAAGAACTCGAAGAAAGGCGGTCTCTTAGTTAATGGTGCAGAAGTTACAGTAGAGAACGTCACGACTGAAGGGAATGAGTGGGGCGGCATTGAAGTTTCTAAAGGTGTTGAAGTTACAAGTAATCCTGTTCTAACGATAAAAGGAACAAGCAAGCATCCAGAGGATACGGCTATTTGGACAGATCCTGCAAACAATAATGATAATCCTCAAATTGTAGATGTAAACAATCAATATCGTAAACTGGGTCCGGTGAGTGGCTTCTACACTTATGTACTGAAAGATAGCTATCAAACGGTAAATACGCTTGCTGAGTTTGAATTAGCTGTTTCTTTGGACAACAACAAAGTAAAATTGGGTGCTGACCTAGTTGGAGCAGAGTCGGTTCGAATCAGTGGTGCTAATGTAGAGATCGACGGAGCGAATCACTCGATTTCAATCACGGGTAAAGGCAACAAGATGACTGTCGAGAACAACGGTGTGAAGATCAGTAATTTGACTGTGAAAGATTCTTCCGAATATAACCTGCACGTATATAATGCCGAGGGTGTTGTTTTGGAGAATGTAACCTTGAACAACTCTAAAAAGGGTGGCCTGTTGGTTAATGGCTCTAAAGTAACGGTACGCGATATTACGACAAGCAATAACAGCTGGGGCGGTATCGAAGTTGCAAAAGGTTCGGCTGAGAATCTATCCGCATCAACACTTACTGTTGAAGGAAAGAATACACATAGTGAAAATGTGGCAATCTGGACAGTGAATCCAAATGGTGAAGGCAACCAAGTAGTAGACGAAGCGGGAGAATATCGTTCCTATGAAGATGCGCGTCCTGGTAAGAAAGGATACACCAATTATATTTTGAATAATGCATACCAAGTGGTAAACACATTTGACGAACTGTCTGCAGCGGTAAAAGTAAATAACAATAAAGTTATGCTTGGAAGCGATATTGCTGAAGAGGGTAAGGTTTTGGAACTAACAGGAGAGAATGTAACCCTTCATGGTGGTAGCAAAACTCTTTCACTTACTGACGCGAATAACAGTTTCTTGATTACAGGTAATGGTGCTACGATCGTGAAACTTACTGTAAAAGATTCTGCTAAATACAATGTTCATGTGTATAACGCACAAAATGTGAAATTTGATTATGTTACTTTCGAAAATGCTGATAATGGTGGTTTGCTGATTAATGGTTCCACGGTGACAGTTAGCAATATTACAACCAGTAATAACAAGTGGGGCGGTATTGAAGTTTCCAAAGGTTCAGCTGAAAATCTATCCGCATCAACACTTACCGTTGAAGGAACCAATAAGCATAGTGAAGATGTGGCAATCTGGACGGTAAACCCAAATAATGAAGGGAATTCAGTTGTTGATGAGGCAAATCAATATCATGCTTCAGCAGATACCCGTCAAGGTAAAGAAGGATACACTAACTACAGTGCATATCAAGTAGTCAACACATTTGAAGAATTGTCTGCGGCAGTTAAAGTGGATAATAACAAAATCAAGCTCGGTACTTCCATTACTGAAACTGGGAAGCTGCTTGAGGTAATAGGTAGTAATGTAGTAATTGAAGGTAATAACAAAACTTTGAGTTTGAAAGAGGCAGGGAATAGCTTCCTCATTTTCGGAAGTGGAACCAAGGTGATGAACCTGACTGTCGCGAATTCAGCTGGCTATAACGTTCAAGTTTACAACGCAACTGATGTAGTATTGGACAATGTGACCTTGGACAGCTCTAAAAAGGGTGGCTTACTCGTTAATAGTGCTAGCGTGACTGTAAACAAAATAATTACAAAAGGTAATGCTTGGGGCGGTATTGAAGTCTCCAAAGGTGTTAACGTTCAGGAACAGCCGAGCTTAACGATTACAGGTACAAGCAAGCATGATGAAGCTGTAGCGATCTGGACAGATCCTGCAAACGGAAGTGTGCCTGTAGTTAATGATGTACAGAGTCAATATGAAGTAAACGATGCAACAGATAAAGAGGGTTTTAAATACTACACATTGAAGAGTGCTATTGCGGAATAAAGCCTGACGATATCTCTCGATTTCTCAGATGATGCGTGTTTATTGTTGCATTTCGGTTCATGAAATTAATAATATTATTAATTTTCTAGCTCACATGAAGATAAGACATATTCATAATGTTGTTTATTGTGAAATTGGACGCTGACTGGTGAAGTATTTCCATAGTTCGACATACTTTTCATTTCATCCAAAAACAAGTGGAAAAAGGACTAATTCGGCATGAAATATTAACATTGATATGTTATATATTTGAAGGTAATCATTTTCTTTTCCAATTGACAATGGATAACTTTGGGTGGTATAGTCTGAATTGTGAGCTAGGCTCACTTCATTTGATGACGAAGGGAATGTTCGTGCATGCAAGGTAAAGTTAAATGGTTTAACGCAGAAAAAGGTTATGGTTTCATCGAAACTGAGGATGGCGGCGATGTATTCGTACATTTCTCCGCAATTCAATCCGAAGGATTCAAAACTTTGGAAGAAGGTCAATCCGTAGAATTCGAGATCGTTGAAGGCGCGCGTGGACCACAAGCAGCTAACGTAATCAAATTATAATCATCCCGGCTTAGCCCGACCTACATATACGGTTAGATGGTTAACAATTGTATATTAGCTAGCGTCAAACCTTGAGACTTCTGTCTCAAGGTTTTTATTTTTTATGTAGATAAACCTAGTGGTTTTTTCCAATTCTAAAGATGAACAGAGCAATAATATGAGGTGTTTTTCTACTGTTAAACTCAAATTTAATAGACGTATTAAGAGCTTGTAAAGACCCTCTCAAAAAGGGATATTATATGAAGAATTAACTCTACTATTAACCGGATATAACCCTTCTCAAACGATCTTTATAAAATTGTCACATCTCTTTATTATCAGCAGGTAAAACGCCTTCATTTTTTTACTTTGCCATAACAATCATGTTATAATCAGGGTGTAAAGGAAAAGGAGGAGTGCCCTATGAATTTGAGTATTCGAGGACAACAAATCGAGGTTACTGATGCTTTGAAAGATTACGTAGATAAGAAGCTGAATAAACTGGAAAAGTATTTTGACGAACCTCTTACCTCTGATGGCAATGTTACACTAAGCGTGAATCGAGGCCTACACACCGTAGAGGTAACAATCCCGATGAAAGGTCTTGTGCTACGTGCAGAAGATGAGAGCAATGATATGTATGCATCCATCGATGCGGTAGTGGACAAGCTAGAACGTCAGATTCGGAAGCATAAAACAAAGATCAATCGTAAATTCCGCCAAGAGGGCAATTTGAAAACTCTCTTTGTAGAAGATGTTCCAGCAAGCACGTCTCCGGTAACGGATGAGGAACTTGATATGGAAAATGATGATCTGGAAGTCGTACGCACGAAGCGTTTCTTACTCAAACCAATGGATGTGGAAGAAGCAATCTTGCAAATGAACATGGTCGGCCATAACTTCTTTGTATTCTCCAACATTGAGAATAATGAAGTAAGCGTCGTTTATAAACGGAATGACGGTAAATATGGCTTAATTGAGAAAGAATAAGATCTTTTAGTGCTTACGCAAATAGCCGACAATATTAGGCTCCATTCCTGATATTTCCCTTATGCATCACTTATGACTAGGCATGAATGTTTCTGTATCGTGATAGTAAGAGCCTCCATTCTACGGAATGGGGCTCTTTTTTGATTTTATATTTCCACATATTGTATGTGAAATTAGCGAAACATATGAAACATGCTTTGCGTCTATATATATACATGGAGTAAGAACCGAGACTTTGCCATAAATCCTATAAGATGGAGGGCAAATCGAGTAAAATAAAGGGTTCTCCGTGTTGCGACAGTCTTGACAAACTGTTACAATTTAGGCAAAACCATTTTCGATTGTAGTCCGGGTTTTGGACTTAATTCATAATGGATATGTTTCGATATAAATGAAATAGTAACATCAGCTTGTGCATGTAAGAACTTTTAATGAATTCAACATTGGAGTTCCTAACATTACCCTTAGCATGCCGAGTTTGATTATAACATCTGTTTGCACGAAAGGGGTTAACCATGCTAGGACTAGTGAAGAAGATCTTCGGCGACACCAACGAGCGTGATGTCAAACGTCTGATGAAGACGGTCGATGTAATTAATAAACTGGAACCGGAATTTACCGCGCTTTCCGACGCTCAGCTACAAGGTAAAACGGAGGAATTCCGTTCTCGTATTGAAAAAGGAGCTACGCTCGACGAATTATTGCCTGAAGCTTTTGCCACGGTGCGTGAAGCGTCCAAACGGGTCCTGAATAAACGTCATTATGATGTGCAGCTGATTGGTGGTATTGCCCTTCATGAAGGCCGTATTGCAGAGATGAAGACGGGTGAAGGTAAAACTCTCGTAGGTACCCTTCCTGTTTATCTGAATGCATTATTAGGTAAAGGGGTCCATGTTGTTACCGTCAACGATTATCTTGCTCAACGGGACAGCCAGGAGATGGGACAGATCTATGAATTCCTCGGAATGAACGTCGGAATTAACCTTAACGGAATGGATCATGCTTCTAAACAGGCCGCATATGGTTGCGATGTAACTTACGGTACAAACAATGAATACGGATTTGATTATCTTCGCGATAATATGGTGCTTTATAAAGAGCAAATGGTACAGCGTCCGCTTTACTATTGTATTATTGACGAGGTGGACTCCATCTTGGTCGATGAAGCTCGTACACCACTTATCATTTCGGGACAGGCACAAAAATCAACTGAACTTTATTTTGCAGCAGATCGTTTTGTTAAGAAATTGACTGCAGAAGAAGATTTTACAGTGGATATTAAAGTGAAGTCCGTTGCTCTTACAGAAGCAGGGGTTGCTAAGGCAGAACGTGCTTTTGGTATTGAGAATTTGTATGACCAAGCTAACGTTACACTGAATCACCATGTTGTACAGGCTCTAAAAGCAAATGTAATCATGCGCCGTGACGTGGATTACGTGGTAGCTGATGATGAAGTTGTCATTGTTGACGAATTCACAGGTCGCTTAATGGCTGGACGTCGCTACAGTGATGGTCTTCACCAAGCGATTGAAGCAAAAGAAGCAATCCAAGTTCAAAATGAGAGTATGACGCTTGCTACGATTACATTCCAGAACTATTTCCGGATGTACAAGAAGCTTGCAGGTATGACGGGTACAGCGAAGACTGAGGAAGAAGAGTTCAAAAAGATTTATGGACTTGAAGTATTACAAGTACCGACGAATCGTCCGAACCAACGTGATGATATGGCGGATGTTGTATACAAAAGTGTGGAAGGCAAGTTTAAAGCCGTTGTTGATGAGATCGTGGAGCGTCATGCAAAAAGACAGCCAGTTCTCGTAGGTACAATTTCGATTGAAAACTCGGAAGTTCTCTCTGAAATGCTGAAACGCAAAGGCGTGAAGCATCAGGTACTGAACGCAAAATACCATGCGGAAGAAGCTCAGATTATTTCCGGTGCTGGACAGGCGGGTGCAGTCACGATTGCAACCAATATGGCTGGACGGGGTACGGATATTATTTTGGGTGAAGGCGTGGCTGAATTAGGCGGTCTTCATATCATTGGTACAGAACGTCATGAATCTCGTCGAATTGATAATCAGTTGCGTGGTCGTGCCGGTCGTCAGGGTGATCCGGGTTCAACACAGTTCTACCTTTCCCTTGGAGATGAACTGATGAAGCGTTTTGGTGCGGATAACGTACTGAACATGATGGAACGCCTTGGATTTGAAGAAGATCAACCGATTGAGAGTAAAATGATTACGCGTGCCGTTGAATCCGCACAAAAACGGGTTGAGGGCAACAATTTTGATATGCGTAAAGTCGTACTCCAATACGATGATGTAATGAATCAACAACGTGAAGTTATTTACAAACAACGCCGTGAAGTTCTGGAGTCCGAGAATATCAAAACCATTGTTATGGAAATGATTCGCGGAACCATTCAACGTAATGTAGAAGCACACTGTGCGGACGATATTCCTGAGAATTGGGAACTTCAAGAAGTGGCAGACTATATAAACAGCAAGATGCTAGAAGAAGGCGCCCTTACAAGAGACGATCTATGGGGTAAAGAAGTTGAAGAGATTATCGAGTTCATCTTCACTAAGGTACAGGAGAAATATGATGCACGTGAAGAACGTATCGGAGAAGAAATGGTTCGTGAGTTCGAGAAAGTTATCGTGCTTCGTTCTGTAGATAGCAAGTGGATGGACCACATCGATGCGATGGATCAACTTCGTCAAGGTATTCACCTCAGAGCATACGGCGGTACAGATCCGCTTCGCGAATACCAGTTTGAAGGGTTTGCGATGTTCAACGAGATGATCTCTACCATTCAGGAAGAAGTTGCTACCTATGTGATGAGAGCTCAAATCGAGAGCAACCAAGAGCGTCAAGCGGTAGTTGACGAGAACAAGATTTCGACTAGCGGGGAGCCTGCTGAGAAACGTCCGGTAAAAGTAGACGACCAGATCGGACGTAACGATCCTTGTCCTTGTGGTAGCGGCAAAAAATACAAGCAGTGCCACGGTCAAACTTCGTAATTGGCCATACAATAACATAAACATCTGAAACACCCATACAGCTCCTTGGAGCTTGCCAGTAATGACGGCAGGCTCTAATGGGGCTTTATCTACAGTAAAGAGAGGAATTTGCAGTATGATCGATCCATCCGTAAAACAGGATTTGCGCGAAATTAGCAAGAAACTAACCAACCTTAGGGGGTCTCTTTGACTTAGACCTCAAGCATGAAATGATTGCTAACTTTGAAGAGAAAATGTCGGCTCCTGATTTCTGGGACGATAGTGATAAAGCACAAGCTCTCATTTCCGAGATGAATGCCGTAAAAGGTTCCGTAGATGAATATTCTAAGTTACAGCAGGAATATGATGACGCTACGATGATGATAGAGCTAGCTGATGAAGAAGGCGATGAGGATATCGCAGCAGAAGTCGGAGAGACCGTGAAATCACTTGTTAAAAAGCTGGATGATTTCGAGCTTCAATTGCTGCTTGATCAGCCTTATGACAAAATGAACGCCATTCTTGAGCTGCATCCAGGTGCGGGCGGTACTGAGTCCCAGGATTGGGGCCAAATGCTGCTTCGCATGTATACACGCTGGGCCGAGAAACATGGATTCAAGGTGGAAGTATTAGATTATCTAGCCGGAGATGAAGCGGGCATCAAAAGTGTGACCCTCTCCATTAAAGGATATAATGCTTACGGTTATCTGAAGGCAGAAAAAGGAGTACATCGACTTGTCCGGATTTCACCATTTGACTCTTCTGGACGCAGACATACCTCATTCGTATCTTGCGATGTTGTTCCGGAGATTACGGAAGACGTGGAAGTCGACATCAGGACTGAGGATTTGAAGATTGATACGTACCGAGCTAGTGGTGCAGGTGGACAGCATATCAATACGACGGATTCGGCTGTTCGTATTACCCATCTACCAACAGGTGTCGTGGTAACGTGTCAGAATGAACGTTCTCAGATCAAAAACCGTGAGCGGGCCATGACTATGCTTCGTTCAAAGCTCTATGAACGTAAACTAGAAGAGCAAAGAAAGCATCTGGATGAAATCCGAGGAGAACAGTCGGATATTGCTTGGGGCAGCCAGATCCGCTCCTACGTGTTCCATCCCTATAGTATGGTAAAGGATCACCGTACAAGTGTAGAGTCAGGGAACGTAGGTGCTGTAATGGACGGCGACCTCGATCCTTTTATCGATAGCTATCTCCGCAAGCAAATTAAGGTGGAGTCTGAATAATTTATAGGAAATTCCTACATGGTAAAGAGTAAGTAACCGTGTAGGAATTTTTTTGCTGATTAAAAGGATTTTAAATCAATGCGAAATTATTATTTCTTAAGGGGAGAACGAAAAGCAATGCAGCAAGCACAGCAACCCAAAAACAGAAGATTGAACTCCATCATTCCGATCGATGGACCGAAAAGGATAGCACTTGATACGATCTTAATTATGTTTGGAGCATTTATTATGGCGATTGCCTTTAATTTATTCCTTGTTCCGAATCAGATTGCATCAGGCGGCGTTTCTGGTATTTCCATTTTGGCCAAAGAAGCTCTAGGATTTGAGCCTGCTTTTACCCAGTGGGCACTTAACATCCCTCTCTTCATTGCCGGGTACCTCATTCTGGGCAGACAATACGGTATTCGCTCTTTACTAGGAAGCATTATGCTCCCGTTCTTTGTTTATTTGACGAGTAGTTGGGTTGTGCCCACAAGTAATCCGCTTTTGGCATCCATTTTTGGTGGTATCGGTGTAGGACTTGGGATCGGAATTGTGTATCGTGGCCGAGGGTCGACTGGTGGGCTTACGATCCTAGCACAAATCATTCAGAAATTTAGCGGTTTGCGACTCTCGCTGTGTATCATGATGCTCGATGGAGCAGTTATCATCCTCGCGGGGTGGGTACTATCTCTTGAGAACTCACTATTTGCCCTTATTAGCTTGTATGTTACGGGGAAAATGATAGATACGGTGGAAATGGGCTTTGGGACGTCTAAAGTTGCCTATATCATCTCCAATCATACGGAGCTGATCACGAAGGCTATTCTATCTGATCTGGATCGTGGTCTAACAAAGCTCTCTGCACAAGGAGGGTATACGGATGATGATCGGACAGTGCTTATGGTGGTTGTTGGACAGAATGAAATCGCAAGATTAAAAACGCTGGTGCGTTCCGTCGATCCCAACGCCTTTGTGACGATTACCAATGCACATGAAGTGCTAGGTGAGGGATTCACTAGAAACTAATCTTTAAATAAGCTCATAAGAGTACAAAAAAGGGGCAGACCGTAAACATCGGTTTGCCCCTTTTGGTATTCATAAAAATCATTTTATAAAATCGGTGACAGCAGTCTTGAGATCGACTCTTTGAAGCGAATCCAGAGGGAACGCTGTTTGTAGTGTTCCTCTGTCAGCTCGGCAGAGAGCTGCAAGTCTTTTTCGAAAGCATCGGTCAGTTGTTGAGCGATACTAGCGTCGTAGATAAATGCATTGATTTCAAAGTTCAGACGGAAGCTGCGTACATCAAAATTGGCAGATCCAATCGTTGCAATTTTATTATCGACAATAATCATTTTGGTGTGGAGAAATCCATTGTCATAAACATAAATTCTTGCTCCAACTTTGATTAGTTCGCCAATATAGGAAGTGGTTGCCCAGTATACAAACATATGATCCGGCTTATTGGGAATCATGATTCGTACATCAATTCCGGATAGACAAGCAATTCGGACCGCATCCAGCATGCTCGCATCAGGGATAAAATAAGGCGTCTGTATAATAATTGATTTTTTGGCTGCAGCAATCATTTTGATGTACCCATTCTTGATATGTTCAATTTCTGCGTCAGGTCCACTTGTTACGATTTGCATGCCAACATGGCCTGTTACTTCCGGCTCAGGGAAATGAGCGGGTACAAACATAATGTCATGATAACGAGACGCTTCGTTCCAGTCCATTATAAAACGAGCTTGTAGTGTAGCAACAGCCGTTCCTTGAATACGCAGGTGCGTATCGCGCCAGTATCCGAACTTTTTGTCGAGACCAAGGTATTCATCTCCGACGTTGAACCCGCCAGTATAGCCGATTTTCCCATCAATAATGACCAATTTACGGTGATTACGGTAGTTTAGACGTAAGTTGATTGGACTCAGCTTAGATGGGAAAAATACTTCTACTTTACCTCCAGCCTCAATCAATTCCTTAAAGAAACGTTTTCTTAGCGTTCTAGAGCCAAGTGCATCATAAAGCAGTCTTACATATACACCTTCCTTGGCTTTCTTAATGAGAGCATCCCGAATCCGTTTCCCTAAACCGTCAGACCGATATATGTAGTATTGGATGTGAATATGGTCTTTCGCATTCTCAATATCCGCAAGCAGATTATCAAACTTCTGATGACCGTCTACGAAGATATCTACCTTGTTGTCTTCTGTAAACAAAGCCCCATTCTGAATGAGATGCATGTAGATGAAGTCTTTGTATTCCAAGGTGTCCTGTTTTCGAAACGGGAAATCTTTTTCCTGTAGATGATGAATTTGGTCAACGACCATCTGATCGATGTTAAGTTTAGCCCGTTCTTTCCATTGGAAGAGACGATAACGGGTAAGATTTTGACCAAGTAACAGGTATAGAATGAATCCGAGAATCGGAATAAAGGTGAGCACGAGCAGCCACGCCCATGTCGAGGTAGCGTCCTTTCGTTCCAAGAAAATAACAGCGGCCGCAAACAGCATGTTAATAACGAGGAAGACAATAGAGCTGATGTGATTAATATCCAAAGTGATAGCCCCTTTAAATTGTATGATATAGAGGTTAATTACCCTATTAAGCATCATAACACTCACTTGAAGACATCGGAAATAGATATTTCATTCTTTGTAAAGTATATATTTTACTAAATTAATAAGAATGATTTCAATTACATGGAATAATTGTATAAAGTATTGTATTTATATAAACGCGGATGTATAATAATGCACATCGATAAATTATGGACGTCTATTTTAGCAGTTTTATCCTAGAAAATGGTTTCTTTTATACATAGGAAAATACTACCTTTTATGAAATGGAGACAACACAATATGACTCAGAAATGTAAAGTAGCCATCGTTGGTTCTACAGGATATGGTGGAGTGGAACTTATTCGATTTTTATATCATCATCCCAAAGTGGAAATCACTTCCGTTATTTCTTCGTCCACAAGCGGTGTATCTATTGCCGAAGGGTTCCCTCATTTAAATGGTATTGTAGATCAGAAGTTAGATGGAATTGATATAGCGACGATGGCAGAGCAGGTGGATCTGGTATTTACAGCTACTCCATCCGGTGTTAGTACAAAGTTGGTTCCGCAGCTACTTGATGCAGGTTTGAAGGTGATTGATCTTTCTGGAGATTTCAGACTCAAAGATGGTTCGGAATACGAAACGTGGTACAAACACAGTCCAGCAGAAGATAAGTATCTGGAAGAGGCAGTGTACGGATTATGCGAGATCTATGGGGAGAACGTAGAGGGTGCTTCTTTTATATCAAACCCAGGATGTTATCCAACGGCGACACTTCTTGGATTGATTCCAGCGATCAAGGCAGGAATGATAGATTACCGAAGCATTATTATAGATGCAAAGTCAGGTGTGTCTGGTGCGGGTCGGGGAACGAGTTTAACTTCACATTATGCAGAGATGAATGAGAATTTTAAAGCTTACAAGGTGAACAAACATCAGCATATTCCTGAAATTGAGCAGGTTCTTGGCGAACAGGCCGGCGAGCCGGTTACCGTTACGTTTACCACACATCTTGTTCCGATGACGAGAGGAATTATGAGCACGATGTACGCACAACTCAGTGGAAATTATAGCAATCAGGATTTTATAGATGTATATAAGCAGTACTATGAGAACAGATCGTTTGTAAGAATTCGCGAACAAGGCTCTTGGCCAGCTACGAAAGAAGTGTTTGCTTCTAATTATTGTGATATTGGCTTTGCTGTAGATGAACGGACTGGGCGGGTTACGATCATTTCGGTTATCGATAATATCGTTAAAGGCGCAGCTGGTCAAGCGATACAAAATTTGAATCTGATGATGGGCTGGGAAGAGCAGACAGGTCTCGGATTTTTACCAGTATATCCATAAAGTGAATCGGATAGCCGTACCGTAAGCGATGAGTTTATTCACACGTTCGTGTTGTTGAGACAGCTGTGTTTTTATTTCATTTATCTGATGGAATGGGGAGAGGTTATGGGACAGGTTACATATCAAGCGTTTCAGGTCGTGTCTGGGGGATCTATCGTATCACCGCAAGGATTTAAGGCAGGGGGATTACATTGTGGTCTGAAAAAAGCAGAGCGTAACGATCTTGGTGTCATTACATGTGAAGTTCTTGCGAATGCAGCGGCAGTGTATACAACAAACGTATTTCAAGCAGCACCGCTTAAAGTAACAAGAGAGAGTTTGCAGAGCGGTAAACTACAGGCCATCGTCGTGAACAGCGGTAATGCGAATGCAGTTACGGGGCAGCAAGGTGAACAAGATGCTTATGCAATGAGGTCAGCTACTGCAAAAGAACTCGGTATCGCTGAAGAGAATATAGCGGTTGCCTCCACAGGTGTAATTGGTGAATTGTTAAATATGGAACGGGTGCATGCGGGTATCAAAGGTTTGCCTGCAAAAATAGGTTCTGGAACGGAAGAAGCAAATGAGTTTTCGCAAGCTATTCTGACAACGGATTTGGTGAAAAAGGAAGTTTGCGTTCGCACTCTAGTGGACGGAAAAGAAGTTACGATTGCGGGTGCTGCCAAAGGCTCAGGAATGATTCATCCGAACATGGCGACGATGCTCGCTTTTGTTACTTGTGACGCGGAGATTGATCAAGCTGCGCTTCAAAGTCTGCTTGGTAAGTCTACGGATGCAACATTTAATATGATCACGGTTGATGGAGATACAAGTACCAATGACATGCTCATTGCTATGGCGAGTGGGCTTGCCGGAAATGAGTCGCTTCATCCAGAACATAAGGATTGGCAAGCATTCGCAGAAGCATTCAGTTATGTATGCGAAGTATTAGCTAAGGCGATAGCAAGAGACGGAGAAGGAGCTACCAAATTAGTCGAGGTGAATATTGACGGTGCAGTATCTGAGGACTCCGCAAGAGCGATTGCTAAAACAGTCATTGGGTCCAGTCTCGTAAAATCCGCTATGTTTGGAGCAGATGCAAATTGGGGACGAATTATTGCCGCTGTTGGCCGTGCCGGGGAGCCGGTTCAGCCGGATGAGGTCGATGTAAAGCTCGGATCTATTTTGGTGTTATCAGGATCACGTCCTGTTTATTTTGATGAAGAAGAGGCGCTTCGTTATTTACAAGGTGATTCGGTTCAGATCTACGTGGATTTGCATGGCGGGAGCGGAAAGGCAACTGCTTGGGGCTGTGATCTGACATACGATTATGTACGAATTAACGCAGCTTACCGGACCTAAAAGACGGTCGCAACTTTTTTACGAGGAAGGGGATAGAAACGTGACGATAACACATAAGAGTGAGCAAACAGAAACATTAGCGAAGGGACCGGCGAGTACCTTTGTTATGAAATGCGGAGGCAGTACGCTTGCTGCACTACCGGCCTCTTTTTTTGAAGACTTGCATGAGCTCCAGACGGAAGGAATGCAGCCTGTTATTGTTCACGGCGGGGGTCCTGCCATTTCAGAAAATCTAGCAAAACTAGGGATTGAGACGGAGTTTGTAAATGGTTTGCGAAAAACGACGGAGCCTGTACTAGATGTAGTAGAGATGGTCCTTGCGGGAAGCATTAATAAGCAGATTGTCCGTCTAATACAAACTTCTGGTGGCAAAGCGTTAGGTCTCTCGGGTGTAGATGGAGGGCTCATTCAGGCAGAACCTGTAAGTAATCATGTAGAAGTTGGTCATGTGGGGGATGTAACCGGAGTAGAAGCAACTATCATTCAAGGGATACTTGAAATGGGATATATGCCTGTCATTGCTCCTATTGGTATAGATAAAGAGGGTCAGCGCTACAACATCAACGCAGATACAGCGGCGGGAGCAGTAGCTTCTCACCTAGGTGTAGAACGAATGATTGTGGTAACAGATGTACCTGGAATTATGAAAAATGTAAATGGAATAAAAGAAGTATTGCCCTCAGTAACGGTGCAAGAGATTCAGACTATGATCCAGACCGGAGAAATTTACGGAGGAATGATTCCAAAAGTAAAAGCAGCCATTGCATGTATCCACGGTGAGGTGAAGGAAGTCGTTATTGTGGACGGAAGCGAGCCTGGAGTACTCAGTCGGGTAGTTAAAGGGGAAACCATAGGAACTCGAATCGTACAGATGTAATTCATAAATAAGCCTTAAGTAACTAGACGCATACGCGTATCCATGGACAGGAGAGTGAAAAAATGACCGTTACCAACCCATCTCAGCACAGTGTTGCGGAATCGCAGGCAGATCAGCAAAGCACGGTGGCCTCTGAAAGTTCCCTTTTTCCAACCTATGCTCGTTATCCTCTGAATCTTGTGAAAGGGAAGGGAAGTTATCTGTGGGATGATCAAGGGAATCAATATCTTGATTTCATGAGCGGACTCGCGGTAACCAATTTGGGTCATGCACCGGACGGGGTTATTGCCAAAGTAAAAGAGCAGCTGGATGAACTATGGCATGTATCAAATCTGTTCCATATTCCTGCTCAAGAAAAGGCAGCGGCATTGCTGACGGCAAACACTTGTGCAGATGCTGTGTTCTTCTGTAACAGTGGTGCTGAAGCGAACGAAGCAGCAATTAAGCTTGCGAGAAGATATCAACAAAAAGTGCTTGGGAAGGGCCGCTTTGAAATCATTACTTTCAAGCAATCTTTTCATGGACGTACGCTCGCAACATTGACTGCAACGGGTCAGGACAAGGTTAAAGAAGGTTTCCTTCCTCTTCCAGAAGGATTTGTTCATGTACCTTTACATGACATTCCAGCTCTGAAAGAAGCTATTGGACCGCATACAGCGGCCATTATGCTCGAAATGATTCAAGCAGAAGGCGGAATTCATGTCGTTGAACCAGCGTTTTTGGCAGAAGTCAAAGCTCTGTGTGAGGAACATGGACTGTTGCTTATTATGGATGAGGTTCAGACGGGAATGGGCCGGACAGGGAAATTGTTTGGACACGAACATTATGGAATCGAACCAGATATTTTCACTGTTGCCAAAGGAATTGCAAGCGGCTTTCCGGTGGGAGCGATGCTCGGTAAAGGATATCTTCGTGAAGCGTTCACCGCCGGCAGTCATGCAACGACATTTGGAGGAACTCCTCTAGCGATGTCAGCGGTTCTTGCAACGGTTGAGACCATACTTGAGGATAACCTTCCTGCTCGTGCTGCGGAGATGGGCGATTATTTAATGGAGTCACTACGTACTCACTTGGCAGAGCAACCTTTTGTTACGGAGATTCGCGGAAAAGGCCTGATCGTTGGAATCGCGTGTAAAGAAGCAGTTGGCGAGATTGTCCTTGCTGGACAGAAAAAAGGATTCTTATTTGTGACCGCAGGACCGGATGTTATCCGTTTTCTGCCGAACCTGTACGTGACCAAAGAAGAGATCGATACGGCGGTATCGCTGATCGTGACGTTGATTGAAGAACATGTCGCTGCCAAAGCAACGATAGGAGGAGAATAACATGGCGATTACACAACTGAGTCTGAAAGGCCGGGACTTTATTGAATTTACGGATTATACAAGTGAGGAGATTGAGTATCTTCTGCAGCTTGCGATCGATATCAAGAAGAAGCAAAAAAGCGGAGAAGTATACCAACCGCTAAAGGGTAAAACCATTGGACTTATTTTTGAAAAATCATCAACGCGTACTCGTGTGTCCTTTGAAGTAGGTATGTTTCAACTTGGGGGCCACGCTTTATTCTTGAGCAAAAATGATATCCAGCTGGGCCGCGGGGAAACGATCAGTGATACGGCTCAGGTGCTGTCCCGTTACCTTGATGGGATCATGATCCGTACATTTGCTCATAGCAATGTAACTGAGCTCGCTAAATATGCCGATATTCCTGTGATTAATGGACTGAGCGATGACGCCCATCCTTGTCAGGTACTAGCTGACTTCCAGACCGTACTTGAGCATAAGGGCAAACTGAAAGGCCTGAAAATGGCATATGTCGGTGACGGTAACAATATGGCACATTCTTTGATGCTGGGAGCTGCAAAGCTGGGTGTACATGTATCTGTAGCGAGCCCGACTGGATATGAACCGTCTGCGGTTATTGTGGATCAGGCGAAAGTTATAGCCAAAGAGACCGGTGCTGAGGTAGTCGTAACCAATAGTGCACAGGAAGCAGTACAAGATGCAGACATCATCTATACAGACGTTTGGGCGAGCATGGGCTTCGAAGAGGAGCAGAAGGCGCGTGAGGCTGCTTTTGCTGACTATCAGGTAGATGAGGAGCTTGTAAAAGGGGCGAAGCCAGATTACATCTTCTTGCATTGTCTGCCTGCGCATCGCGGTGAAGAAGTAAGCGAAGGAGTTATTGATGGCCCGAACTCTGCCATCTTTGATCAGGCTGAGAATCGCCTGCATGCACAGAAAGCATTAATGGCTGCATTAATGGGCTAATAACGTTTCTGACTTGAGTATGCTTTCTACCATGATCGTACAAGAACATAGTTTTTTCTTACAAAAATGACAAACGGATACTCGTTTGGTGTTAGAATATGGAATAGGCTTGCTTGGTGCTGATTGAGTGATGATGTAAGCAAAAATCAATTGAAATTAATTTATGTTTTAAAGGTTTGAGCTTTTAAGGTTTAAGTTTTTAAGGTTTACGGTCTTTAGGTTTTAGCACAGTGAGCGAGTGATCACAAGCTGCCTGTGCAAAGGTACTTAATTTTAGATTCTTTTTATTATTTTTATGTTGAGGCTTGTAATACCACTTCAGGGAGAAGTTATTGGATAATGAACGACTTTTGGCTTTGCGAAGCAAAACAACCGGAGTGAATTAGCCAATAACGAGCCCGTCGCATTACCAATAACGAGCCCGTCGCAATGAACGAGGAGGAACCAACATGGCAAAAGAGAAAATAGTACTAGCCTATTCTGGTGGATTGGATACGTCCGTCATTCTGAAATGGCTGAAAGAAACATATGACGCAGAAATTATTGCATTTACCGCAGATATTGGACAAAAAGACGAGTTAGACGGTCTAGAGGAAAAAGCACTGGCTACAGGAGCATCCAAAGTATACATTGACGATCTCCGCGATGAGTTCGCTAAAGACTTCATTTACCCAATGTTCCAAGCAGGAGCGATGTACGAAGGACAATACCTGCTCGGTACAAGTATTGCTCGTCCGCTTATCGCAAAACGTATGGTCGATATTGCGATTGCGGAAGGAGCAACCGCGATTGCCCATGGAGCGACAGGTAAAGGTAACGACCAAGTTCGTTTTGAGCTGAATGCAGCGGCACTTACACCGGATATTGCGGTTATTGCCCCTTGGCGTCTGGAAGAGTTCCGTAACCAGTTTCCTGGACGTGCAGAGATGATTGCTTATGCAGAACAACATGGCATTCCAGTAACGGCATCTGCGGCGAAGCCATACTCTACGGACCGTAATCTATTACATATCAGCTATGAAAGTGGTGTACTGGAGGATCCTTGGTTTGATGCAAGTGCTCCTGAGAATAAGGAAATGTTCTTACTAAGTAATGATCCTGAAGATGCACCGGATGAAGCAGAGTATCTAGAGCTTGAATTTTATAAAGGTGACTGTGTTGCCTTGAATGGCGAGAAGCTTAGTCCGCTAGAAGTTATGGAGAAACTGAATGAGCTTGGTGGCAAACACGGAATTGGCCGTGTTGATATGGTCGAAAACCGTTTTGTCGGCATGAAGAGCCGTGGTGTATATGAAACTCCGGGTGGAACGATCTTGTTCACTGCTCATCGCAAAATGGAGTCCATCACGATGGACCGTGAAGTGATGAACCTGCGTGACAGTCTGATTACTCGTTACAGTACACTAGTGTATAACGGTTTTTGGTTTGCTCCGGAGCGTCTTGCCCTTCAAGCCCTCGTTACAGAGAGTCAGAAGAACGTAACAGGAACGGTTCGTGTGAAGCTGTTCAAAGGTAACATTATTGGTGCTGGTGTGAAAAGCCCAGTCAGCTTGTATAATCCAGACATTGCGACAATGGAAGCTGATCCAACCCAAGCGTATGACCAAGGGGATGCTACAGGTTTCATTCGTTTGAATGCACTTCGACTGAAAGTCGGATCCGGCGTGGCACAGAATCAATAAGAGCAGCTATATAAGGTAAGGAGACGAAAGGCCGTTCCTTGATAAGTAACAGGGGCGGTCTTTGTCCATGAGATGTGAAAGGGAGGCAGCGACATGAGTAAACTATGGGGCGGGCGGTTCACCAAACAGACGAACCATCTGGTAGAAGAATATACAGCATCCATCAACTTTGACAAAGCATTAGCAGAAGAGGATATTCAGGGCAGTCTGGCTCATGTGACGATGCTAGGGAAATGCGGCATTTTACCTCAGGCAGATGTGGAGACGATTAAAGAAGGTTTGCAGACGGTACTTGATAAAATCCGTTCTGGCCAGATCGAATTTTCCGTATCCGATGAAGATATCCACATGAATATTGAGAAGAATCTGATTGAACAAATCGGTCCTGTGGGTGGAAAATTACATACTGGACGCAGCCGGAATGATCAGGTAGCGACAGATATGCATTTATACTTGCGTGCGCGGGTCATCGAAATTGTCGGTATGCTCCATACGTTGCAAGAGGCACTCATTGGACAAGCTAGAGAAAATGTGGACACCATCGTACCTGGTTATACCCATTTACAAAGAGCACAGCCGATTTTGTTTGCTCATCATCTGATGGCTTATGTATCTATGTTCCAGCGGGATGCAGAGAGACTGATGGACAGTTACAAACGAATTAATGTACTTCCACTCGGTGCGGGGGCGCTTGCAGGTACAACATTCCCAATCGACCGTCATTTTGTGGCAGAGCAACTGCAATTCGATCGTGTATACGAGAACAGTTTGGATGCAGTTAGTGACCGTGATTTTATTGTGGAGTTCCTGGCGGACGCATCACTAATCATGATGCATTTGTCGCGTCTTAGTGAAGAACTTGTGCTGTGGAGCAGTACAGAATTCGGATTTGTAGAGCTGGATGATGCCTTCTGTACGGGAAGCAGTATTATGCCGCAGAAGAAAAACCCGGATGTACCGGAACTTGTTCGCGGTAAAACCGGCCGTGTCTATGGTAATCTCATAGGGCTGCTTACGGTCCTCAAATCTTTGCCACTCGCTTATAACAAGGATATGCAGGAAGATAAAGAAGGTATGTTTGATACGGTAGCGACACTAGAAGGTGCTTTGCAGCTGTTTGCTCCGATGATTGCCACGATGAAAGTGAACAAAGGTCGTATGCGTGAAGCGGTAAATAAAGACTTCTCTAACGCAACGGATATTGCGGATTTCCTTGTAAACAAAGGCCTTCCTTTCCGTCAGGCTCATGAAGTCATTGGTAAAACGGTGCTCTACTGTATTCAGAACGGCAAATATTTGCTAGATCTTTCGCTGGAGGAGTTCAAACAGTTCTCAGAATTGTTTGACGACGAAATATACGCTGTACTGCAACCGGAAGCGGTAGTGAATGCACGGAACGTTTACGGGGGAACAGCTTCCGATCAAGTATCCGATGCGATTAAGCGGAGTGAAGCGATTATGCGTCTAACAAACCAGTGGCTTGTTGAGCATGCGGAAGCGTAAAAATATAACGAACGGGCGTGTCCCGTGCGTTATAAACAATTATTAAAAAAGAGAGCAGCCTACCGAGCTGCTCTCTTTTTTAATGTGCTTTTCCTTATCTCAATCTTTACTGAAGGAAATACTTAGAGGGGAAGCCACTTTAACACATCCTGGATGCGGGCATCCCAATAACCCCATTCATGTTCGCCTGGTCCTTCAATGTAAGTGAAGTCTAAGTTTGTTTGCTCTGCTGCTGAACGGAAAGAAAGGTTATCTTCATACAAAAAGTCTTCCGTACCACAGCACTGGAACAATTTTGGCTTAGGGGCGTCCTTTTGTTCACATTGTTTCAGAAGCCACATTAAATCATTCTCGGTACCTTTGATATGGTCACCAAAAATCCGTTTGAACTCCGTGTCCGCTCCCTGATGTTCTTTCATCCGCTCCAAGTGATTCGCCATGTCGAGTGCACCCGATAGGCTTGCAGCTGCAGCATACGATTCGGGTAAACTCAAAGCCATCTTTATCGCGCCATAACCACCCATAGATAAGCCGGCAACAAAGTTGTCTTCTCGTGCTGCAGATAAAGGGAAGAAGGAGCGGGCGAGAGTTGGAAGTTCTTCAGATATGTACTTAAAATAAGCGCTTCCTTCAGCCATATCCGTATAAAAGCTGCGATGAACGTTTGGCATAACAACAGCAATGCCGTAAGCGGATGCATAACGTTCAATGGAAGTACGGCGGAGCCAGATTGAATCATCATCAGACAGACCATGAAGGAGATATAGTGTCTTATGAAGTCCTTTGCTTTGCTTGGTGTCGACTCCAATCTGTGTAGAAGTTTCCTGAGGCAAAATGACGTGCATCGTAGTATTTATACCGAGTATTTCCGAATAAAAATGACTTTGCATAAGTGCCATGAGTTGTACTCCTTCCGTTGTTACAAGATGAAAGACGGTGTTACTCCTATCTATTATAACGAAAACTTCTAGAGAAACTCCATACAATAAAGTGATGAGGGTAAGTAAAAATCCACAGCTTATTGAATAAACGTAGCTTAAAAAAGGAATTCATACACAACGTTATACCCATCTTGTGCATAACATTGTGTTATTCACATACTAATCGCAAACTGATATTGATCATTACGTATTTATGCACAGATCTATGCACATTACCCACAGTCAAGACGGTATTTTTTCGAATTCAATGCCAATTTGTGAATAAACAGAGAGAAAAACAACGTTTTTTGAAAAGTTATCAACAGCTGGATAAGTAGATATTTATTTTATTTATTATAATTAATTTCTCGAATTCAAGAGAAAAAGGGCTTTGTATCAAGAAAAATCGTAAAAATGATCGTAACACACATTTACAGCGTAACAATGTTATGTTACATTGTTTTCAGGGGGTTGGTTTCAAATGCCTGAAGATTTAATATCAAAGAAAGAACTTTTGGAAATCACTGGGATATCATACGGTCAACTATATCGTTGGAAGCGAAAAAACCTAATTCCGGAGGATTGGTTTATACGTAAATCTTCTTTTACAGGACAGGAGACTTTTTTTCCTAGGGAAAGCATCTTATCACGAATTGACCGAATAAAAAATATGAAAGATGATCTTTCTTTAGATGAATTGGCAGATATGTTCTCTCCATCGGTGAGTAATAAGGTGCTTACACGAGTGGAAATGGAACAAAAACATCTGGTAACACCGATTTCAATACACCTTTATATGGAGAGTGGGCTTGGAAAAGAGAACCAGACTTTTTCTTTTGAAGAAATGTTGTGCATCTATGTTCTGGACCAGGCTCTCGCCAGTGGTCATATGACTCGTGAGGAAGGCATTCTGCTCGTGCAGACGTTTCAACAGTATTACGCCAAGTTTCAAGATAAGGGCTGTGACATGATTTTGACCCGTAAGATGGGAGTTCCCATATTTACCATCGTAAGTACAGGGAGTGATGTGTACTTTGACACGGGAGTGAAAGAAGTATTGCGTTTATCACTGGGAACCTATCTGGAGCAACTGAAAGTCAAAATAAGTGAGTCGGAGGGATAGAAATGATGAATGAACAAACCAGACATGACTTAAATATTTCAGGTGTTGGCAAATCAGCGGGTGGTGTGTACCGTCATGTTCGAGTGGATGGGGTCGGAAAGTTTTCAAGTGATATGGATTGTGTGAGCTACGAAGTGAATGGTAATTCGGGATTACAAGGAAACCTTCGCTGTGAGCGGTACGTGGTGAATGGGGCAGCCAGTGTTCAAGGCAATATGATTGCTGAGGAATATCAAGTAAACGGAAGCAGTAAGATTGAAGGCGGAGCAGACACGAAACAGACGCGTATTGATGGGATTTGTACGATTAGAGAAAATCTAGAAACAGACAAACTGATTGTGAATGGGAAAGCAACGGTAGATGGTAAATTGATCGCAAGCCATGTAGAGATAGCAGGGGGAATCACAATAGGGAAAGATGTTGAATGTGAGACCATTGAAGTACAGGGTGGTTTTAAGATCAAGGGTATGCTGAATGCAGGTACTGTAGATATTATGCTCCATCATCGTTGTGAGGTAGAAGAAATCGGTGGAGAGCAAATTCAGGTGCGCCGTAAATCTAGGGTAAGATTACTGGATCAGTTTGTCCCGGCAATGACACCAAGGCTGAAGACCAAAATCATTGAAGGTGACGATATTTATTTAGAGCATACTCATGCAGAGACGGTCAGAGGAAGCCGGATTTCCATTGGACCTGGTTGTGAAATTGGTGTAGTGGAATACAGTGTGTCTTACGAACAGGATCCAGAATCCGAAGTGAGACAGCATATCCATGTGTAAGGCGTAGGGAGGAAGTTAGGATATATGATAACAGGGTACAGGAGCGAACGAATGGATAAGGATATCAAGATTACAGGTACGGGAAGCTCAGCAGGCGGCACATTTCAGAATGTGAAAATTGTGGGTGAAGGTACTATTCATAGCGATGTAGTTAGCAGTTTCTTTAAATGTACGGGAACAGCGGTGGTGAATGGACATCTTCGAAGCAATGAAACTAAGCTTACGGGTAATCTCAAGGTTCAGGGAGATATATATGGGGACTCCATTAAAACGAGTGGTCAGTTAGAAGTAGGAGGTAAGCTTGAAGTTCGTCAGGTGAAGTTGTATGGAGATACCACCGTAAGAAATTCCATCCAGAGTGAAAGTTTTAAAGGGGCAGGCTCTGTTCGTCTTCATGGGGACTGTAATGCAGAACAATTGACAATTAGAGGAGAAATTCAAGCTTCTGGAATGCTTAATGCAGAACATATTGATATTGTACTGTACGGGCTTTGCAAAGCTACTGAAATCGGTGGTCATTCCATAAAGGTGAAGAGAACATTTATGTCCTCCTTGCTAAATATGTTTGGTCAGAACCGTCACAGAGATCTGATTGCAGAGACAATCGAAGGAGACGTTATTCATTTGGAGTACACGGAAGCCAAAGTGGTCAGAGGGCGCAAGGTGTACATTGGACCAGGATGCAAGATTGGGCTTGTTGAGTATAGTGAATCCTACAGAGAGCATTCGGACGCTAAAATAGATGCATGCAACCAGATCGGTTCTTTATAAATTCAGTGGGTAGGATGAAATACTCCATGATTATGATGAAAAATAAATAAATAACCCGGGCCCTGAAGTACTGGACCGGGTTATTGTTGTTTTTAAAAATTAATTGCCGTTTTCAGTACGAACGCCATCTTCCACAGGAGGTGACTCCATGTCAGGTGAATCGCTAGGCGTCTCTTTCTGATGAGTGTTACGATTTACAGCAAGGACCCGTTCCTGCGGTCGGTAGGTATCTTTTGAAATCAGCTTACGGGAGACAACCTCTCCGTCAACCTTCTTGATTTGATACGAAGCGACGACATAGCCGGTGGATCCTGCCTGACGCACAACCTCACTTCCTGGGGAAAGCGAAGCATCGGTTACATAGGAAAGGGGGGCAGATAGTGTTTCGAGTAGATTTGTATCGAGTTCATAACTTACATTCTCCGGAAATGTTCCGAAGAAGGAAATGAGGAGTTCACGGTCTTTTACATCTGCTTTGATGAGGAGTGATTTACCGGTCGTGTTTTTAAAACGAAAATTAATAAATCCGGATGCAAATGTTGCATCAAGTCCCTTCGGAAGATAACTGACTGGAAGTGAATGATTTCGTCTTTCTACGATTTCTAGTCCTGTTCTAAGGGCAGCATTATATAGCGTACTGGATACTTGGCATATTCCTCCTCCTACACCGGGTACCAATTGACCTTTCACAATCACAGGAGCTTCCTGAAATCCGCTTTCTTTCTCCGCCTTTTCCACGATACTGCCATAATCAAAAATATCTCCTGGCTTTAGAACTAGGCCATTTAATGCGCTAGCAGCGGCACTGACATTATGTGCTCTTCCTTCTCCGCTTGATCCAAGAGATGTTGTCACCTCGATAATTTTTCTTTCAATCCCTTCTTCTTTTAGAGACGCAATTGTAACGGAGGGCTTCACCTCTTGGAGAGGTAGGTCGATAAATATACTAGGTGTTGTTTGGTCTTTCTGAGCGAGTAAAGAAAAATCATCAGGTATGACCTGAGATAATTTTTCTTTCATTTGGTCCCACTTGATGCGTCGTGTACTTTGTTCGGGTACATAAACGACCTCATCGTTCGGTGTAATTTGCCTGACTGCATTTACCGGAGTTCCGAATTGTTCTTTCTCCCATTCCGGAGTTAGCTTTTGTTTGAGCTGGTCACTATCCATGGTGGTTTCGATCTCCCACTGCTCGGAGAAATGCCAGCGATGAACTACTCTTTGGATAAGCCCGCCTTCTGAAAGTGTACTTAGAGCCTGCTTGAACTTATCTGCGCTGAAGGACACGCCGGCATCAGCCAAAGTAAGATCTGGCACAGATAGATTGTTGTTTTCTGACTGAACTGTAAGTGGGAGGTTTTCAAGTGCTGTCAGTTTCTCATCAAGCTCATGTAACACGGTAGTCTGATTTTGCCCTCCAACAGACCAGTCGGATAAATGAACTCCCGGTGGGATTTTGGACTGATGAGCATACATGTAAAGCCAGCCAAAAACAAAAGCGAAAAGGAGGATGAAAAACGCAAAAACAATGAACGAAATGTGAATTTTTTTCATGTAAAACTCCCTTCAGACTTCCGATTTACCGGTGTTAGGAACACTATTTCAATATATGCGCAAGGAGAGAAAATCTTTCGGCTACTCAAAAGGTAACAAATTTGTTACAATGAGAAACATCTTGATGAAATTCAAGAGATTTTAAAGGAAATCAATGGAAAGTGTCGAAATGACAAAGAAGCTACTAATGCAACGGGAAGTGATGATGTGATTGAGTTACAAGACGTGTGGAAGACCTATCCGAACGGCGCGCATGCACTCCAAGGCGTCTCGGTAAAGATTGACCGCAATGAATTCGTGTATATTGTCGGACCGTCTGGAGCGGGCAAATCGACATTTATGAAACTGATTTACAGAGAAGAAGTCCCAACTAAAGGTCAAATATCAGTGAACGGATTTAATATTGGTAAGTTGAAACATCGCAAGATTCCATATGTCAGACGTAATATCGGGGTTGTCTTTCAGGATTTCAGATTGCTTCCCAAGATGACGGCATTTGAGAATGTTGCTTTTGCTATGGAAGTTATTGAAGCACCTAAGAAACATATCAAGAAACGTGTAATGGAGGTTCTGGACCTTGTTGGTCTTAAGGAAAAGGCAGACCGCGAGCCGGCACAGCTCTCCGGTGGTGAGCAGCAGCGGATCGCGATTGCAAGAGCCATCGTTAATAATCCTTCTGTGATTATTGCGGATGAACCTACCGGAAACCTTGATCCCGAAACCTCCTGGGGAATTATGCAGCTCCTTGATGAGATTAATTTCCGAGGCACAACCATTGTGATGGCTACTCACAACCGTGACATTGTAAACAAAATGCGGAAACGGGTTATTGCCATTGAACAGGGACATATCGTTCGAGACGAGTTGAGAGGGGAATACGGCTATGAATTTTAGTACCTTCTTGCGCCACCTGCGGGAAGGATTCAAAAGCATATTCCGCAACGGCTGGATGTCGATTGCATCCATAACATCAATTATTGTTTCACTATTAATATTAGGAGTGTTTGTACTCTTGGTCGTGAATGTGAATTCCATGGCCGACGATGCGGACAACCAGGTAGAGATTAGTACATTTCTGCAGTTGAACGTAGATGAGAAGCTTCGTACAACGTTGCAGGATGAGATCGCAGCAATGCCTGAGGTAAGTACAATTGAATTCGTTCCGAAGGAACAGGGTTTAGTTGAGTTCAAAGAGAAGCTCGGTGAGGATCAGCAGGAGCTGTTGGAAGGTTTTGATGAAGATAACAATCCTCTTCCTGACACCATTCGAGTTGAATTGATAGATCCGAATACCGTTACTTTTGTAGCGGATAAGATTGAGGCGTTGAATGAGCAGTATCCAGAAAAACCTATTATGAAAGTCAATTATGGAGAAGAAACAGTTGAGACCTTATTCAAGATTACACGACTTATCCGTACGATAGGTTTTGTATTTGTTGCCGGACTTGCACTGATGTCTATGTTCTTGATTTCCAACACGATTCGCGTGACGATCCTGGCAAGACGCCGGGAGATTGGAATTATGAAGCTGGTCGGTGCAACGAATGCTTTCATTCGTTGGCCATTTTTTGTAGAAGGTGCACTTATTGGTCTCATCGGTTCTCTCATTACGATCGGCATATTGTTTGTCGGTTATAATCAGCTGCTCGTGACCGTGCAGCAAGATATCATCATTAACATGCTGAACCTGGTTCCTTTATCCAGTCTGTGGTCATGGCTTGGAGGCTCGCTAGTGATTATGGGAGTACTTGTAGGGGTTTTGGGAAGCACATTGTCTATTCGTAAGTCACTTAATGTCTAATTGTCAGTAAATATTTGCGGCGGTCCTTTGTAAGGACGGCCGCTCATCACGAAATGAAAATAATTCGGTTTTATATATAAATTTTAATGAAGGATGGGGAAGAAAACTTGAAAAAAACGGCTACTGCACTTGCGATGAGTTTACTCACTGCTACAATTCTATCACCTACCTATGGTTACGCTGCTTCTAGCTTGGATGATATTGATAATGAAATTCAAAAGCTTGAGGAGCAATCTGAATCTGCCAAGACAAAACAGGAAAAGGCAGCTCAGAAAAAAGAAGAAGCGGAACACTACAAGCAAAAAACGAAGGAATATTTGAATAAAGTACTTGAACAGATTAATATTGTAAGTAATGAACTCGTTACCATCTCTTATCAAATTGAGTTGACAGAAGAAAATTTGCGACTTACCAAAAAAGAGCTGAGTGAAGCGGAAGAACGGATTAAAGCCCGTGAGAAACTGCTTGAGTCGCGTGTGCGTTTGATGTATACGGATGGAACGGTATCCTACCTTGATGTCTTACTCTCCTCCACTAGTTTTTCAGACTTTCTCGAGCGTGCAGACTCGCTCAAGATGATTGTTGATCAAGATCAAAATCTGCTAGTTGAACATAAGAAAGACAAAGAATTGGTTGTTCAGAAGAAACAAGAGCTTGAAGAACAATACAAAGAACATAAACAGCTATACGCTAACAAAAAAGAACGTAAAGCTGAACTCGATGCCAAAGAGAAAGAAAAGCAAAACCTTATCGCAAGTTATAATGGTGAGATTGAGACACAGGAAGAGCTAAGTGAAGAACAGGATCGCATGCTCGTAGCGCTTGCTAGCAAACGTTCAACTTTGGTTCAAGAGAAGAATAAACTAAAGGCAGAACAGGCGGCAGCAGCAGCGAGAGCTAAAGCAGCAGCAGAAGAAGCGGCTAGGAAGAAAGCACAGAAAAAGGTTTCTATCGCTAATAATTCCAGCTCTAATTCTGGCTCTGGCTCTAGTTCTAGTTCTAGTTCAAACTCTAGCTCCGGAGGGTCCTCGAGCAATGATTCCAGTAGTAACACTTCTAGCGGTAGTGGAGTGTTCGGGATGCCTATTTCAGGAGCCTATGTTTCATCAGGTTATGGTCCGCGTGTTCACCCAATTACAGGTGTAGTGGGTAAAATGCATGCCGGAATCGATTATGCAGCTCCTGAAGGTACGACGATTATGGCAGCAGAGAGTGGAGTAGTCATCGTGGCAGAATGGACAAGCGGTTATGGAAATACCGTAATTGTTGACCATGGAGATGGTCTGTGGACATTGTACGGACATATCCGCAATGGTGGAATCAAGGTGAGTGAAGGCGACAGTGTATCACGCGGTCAGAAAATAGCAGAAGTCGGCTCAACAGGGAATTCAACGGGTAATCACTTGCACTTCGAAGTGCGGGTGAACGGAAGTCACACTAACCCACTGAATTATTTGTAAGATTCGGCATACTTAGGGCATATTCCGTACAAGCTTATCATATACTCTTGCTGGTAGATCAGGGTGAAGTGTAAGTTAGACGGAATAGAAAGGGCGGTGACGCTCGTGATGAAGAAGCGTTCTGCTTTCATGCTGGTTATCATTGCCCTATTGGGCGGGAGCTTGCTAACACTGGCATTTGTGAGCTTCCCATCTCTGAATAGTCAGGGTGGAGAAGGTTTGCTTGCCAGTGTAACCGGGAGCAGTCAGAAGAATGATCTTTCGAAAATCGAAACAACTCTTGATTTAATCGAGGCTAATTACTATCAGGACATTGATCGTACGAAACTGATTGACGGCGCGATTAACGGTATGATGGAATCACTGGGTGATCCTTATTCTAGTTACATGGGCAAGGACACAGCAGCGCAATTTGAAGAATCAATTGAGGGTTCCTTTACGGGAATTGGTGCCGAGGTTTCATCCCAAGACGGCAATGTAATCGTAGTTTCTCCGATTAAAGGGTCTCCAGCCGAGAAGGCAGGCATTAAAGCCAAAGATGTGATTGTATCGGTGAATGGCCAATCTCTGCAAGGTCTTGACCTTAATGAGGCTGTCTCTAAGATTCGTGGCCCGAAGGGCAGCGAAGCGAAGGTATCTGTTCAGCGTACAGGATCATCGGAACCACTCGATTTTACAATCGTAAGAGATGACATTGATTTGGAAACAGTGTACTCGAAAATGCAGGATGATGGGATAGGTATTATTACCATTACCCAGTTTTCTCTGAATACTGCTGAACGCTTCAAGGAAGAGTTAGCTACACTGGAAAGCCAGAACATGAAAGGCCTTATCATTGACGTCCGAAATAACCCTGGTGGTGTATTGTCTGTCGTTATTGATATTGCAGAACAGTTTGTTCCATCAGGTAAGCTCATTGTTCAGGTAGAAGATAAGAACGGTACACGTGAAAAGAATGAATCAAAAGGTTCTTCTAAACCTTACCCTGTAAGTCTCTTGATGAATAAGGGTAGCGCAAGTGCTTCTGAAATTCTGGCTGGTGCATTGCAACAGTCGGCAGGAGCAACACTGCTAGGAGAACATTCTTTTGGTAAAGGAACCGTTCAAACAAGCTTTGATCGCCAACTTGGAGACGGAAGTCTTGTGAAGATTACAATCGCAAAATGGCTTACACCGAACGGAGACTGGATTCACGAGAAAGGTATTGAACCTGATATTAGCGTAAGTCAGCCAGAATATTTCTCGGTAGCTCCGATTAACAAAGATAATTTACCACTCAAGCTTGACTCAAATAGCACGGATGTAAAGAATGCACAGACGATGCTCGAGGGGCTTGGCTACACAACGGATCGCAAAGACGGGTATTATGATGCGAAGACACAAAATGCGGTGAAAGCTTTTCAGACTGCTGAAGGACTCACAGCTAACGGTACTTTGGATGAGAAAACCGCAGGAGCGCTTGAATTAGCTCTTATTGAGAAAATCGGCAATCCGCAGTTTGATACCCAGCTCAAAAAAGCCGTTTCCGAAATGAAGAAGGAAATTACTTCAGCAACGTCGAAGTAATTTAAGAAAAACAAGGGTGAACATCTAGCGTTCAGAAAAAGTTTTTCTTAACGAAATCAGGAATACAGATAGTTACGCAACTGTCTGATTTCAAGAAGAAGGCTGCTGTTCAGCCTTCTTTTTTTATTGGTTTTATTGTATAAAAAGGATACGGATAAAAAGGGGCGTGGGTATATTTGAATGCAGTTATCTCATGGCTGTGGCTAATTTTGGATGCATGTATCGACTTACTAAGCCAGCCATTTTATTATATTGGGATTATTATTATCGCTCTTTGGTATCGCAGGCAAGGAATGCTAGAACGAAAGTTATTGCACGTTCGTCTTAATGCATGGCCATTACTTACCGCTAGGGCTGTTTTTACAGGTATCCTGATGGGGATTGTCATCTCGATTTTATATTTGTTCCTAGGTATTCAGCTCTCTTGGCAAGGTGTTATGCTGATCTGGGTAACCTCGTTCATTCTTATGCTGTTCCGTGTCCGGTACTTAAATACTGTGTATGCGATCAGCATACTAGGGCTGATACAGTGGATCATAGGATTCATTAACAATTGGCAGCCTGAGGGATGGATTGGGAGTATCATTCTTGAGATTGAGAGACTCGACATATCCGCACTTCTTGTACTGTCAGCTGTCCTTCATCTTTTTCATGCACTTATCGTTCGCCTCCAGCGTGGACAAGGCTCATCTCCGGTTTACTTTGAGGGGAAACGTGGGAAGCTCGTTGGGGGATATCAAATGCAGTATTTTATTCCGATTCCTTTAATGCTGCTTGTTCCCGCCATATCAGGAAGTGGAGCTACCCTTCCCTGGAACCCTGCATTTACAGGTGGCACTGGAGAGTTTATGTTATTCGGGCTTCCACTGCTAATCGGTTTTGGTGAGATGACTAAAAGCATGCTTCCGGAAGAAAAGGTTTCTCTGACCTCAAAGCGGATATTCCTCTACGGTGTCGTGCTTCTTGTGCTGGGGCTTTTGTCTATGTGGTGGAGTCCTATCTCTATCGTTGCTATTGTATTCGCATTTTTAGGACATGAAGCTCTGGTATGGATTAGTTCCTACGAGGAGGAAAATCGAAGTCCCATCTATGTTCATCCGAAGCAAGGATTGCAGATACTGGCGATCCTTCCGGGAAGTCCGGCAGAAGAACTTGGAATGGCACCTGGTGAAGTAATCTATAAAGTGAATGGACAGATTATTCAATCGCCTGCGGACTTGCACCGTGGTCTCCGAATGAATCCAGCCTTTTGTAAGCTCGAGGTACGTAACATTAACGGGGAGAGCAAGTTTTTACAACGTGCAATTTATGAAGGGGAGCATCATCAATTAGGTGCATTATTAGCGCCTGATCCAGATACAGGTTCTGCTATTAAGGAGCGCCCGGTATCTATCTATCAAATTTTCGGAATGAAGCTTCAGACACAGCGTAAGACAGATCCAAATGAAGGATTTGCGGATGCTTTCCGGCAAGACATGTAAATATTTAATATAAAAATTGTGAATATAAGAAAGACCTCCAATTCTATGTAATGAAGAATGGGGGTCTCTTTTTAGTTACCTATTATTTTTTATAATATGATGAACTGTTTTATTCTTGAAGCTGCCGCAACACGGTAATTTCTACCCGGCGATTCTTTTGTTTACCTTCTTCTGTACTGTTATCCTTGGCTGGACGCGTATCGGCATAACCTGCATATTGGAAATGATCGGGTTCAAGTCCTTCCTCATCCATAAAATAGCGTAATACGGATAGGGCCCGTGCACCGGATAATTCCCAATTATCTTTATAAGTTGAGCTGTTTATCACCGGCGTATTATCCGTATGACCTTCGATCGATATATTCATGCTGAGATCCCTGAACAAGCTGGCCAACTGGCCTAATACGGGAGCAGATCCATCCATCAGTCTGGCATCACCGCTTCGGAATAAAAAGCGCTCACTAAGCGTGATAGATATACCTTGTGGCTTGTCCTCTACAAAAATCATATCTGTCAGATTGTTATCTTCTATGTATCCCTCAATCTGGCTGAGTAATTGCTGGAGTTCTTTTTCCTGTGCTCGAAAAGCGGCTTCATGAGCAGTTTCCGTTTTCTCGAAATCAGATGCTTCATTATGGTTATCATCAGTTTGATCTGCGATACCATTCGGATTCTGATGCTTAGGGGAAGGTTTGTCTCCCGTAATTCCTTCGTTACCTTCAAGAATATGATTCGAATTTTGGAATGTTGTTTGCAGAGAGCTTGTAATATCTTCGTACTTATTAACATCCAGTCTACTCATCGCATATAGCATTATGAAGAAAATGAGCAGAAGAGTAATAAGGTCTGCATACGTAATCATCCAGCGGTCATGAGAAGTACTAGGGTTACTTGATCGCACCTGACGTGTTCGTCTGAGACGGCTGCGTCTATTCCGATCTCTCATGGGCTTGTCCCTTTCTATTCATTTGCGGGATCGTATGTTTAAGTACATAGGTTTCGAGTTTTTTACGAACGAGTGTCGCATTGTCTCCATTTTGTACAGATAATACGCCCTCCAAAAGCATTTCTAAGGTTGAGATCTCTTCTTCACTTTTTGATCTGATCTTGGATGCAATCGGGATAAATATAAGATTGGCACTTGCGACTCCGTATAAAGTGGCGATAAAAGCAACGGCAATGGATGGGCCGAGCTGAGTAGGGTCTGTCAGACTTCCTAGCACCTGAACAAGCCCCATCACCGTTCCGATGATACCCATAGTTGGGGCATAAGCTCCGGCAGATTCGAATATTTTAGCATAACCGTCGTACTTCTGTTCTTTGGCGTCAACTTCGAGCTCTAAAATTTGCTGTACAACCGGTTGATCCGTTCCGTCAACGACCATCTGAACACCATTTCTCAAAAATGCATTGGGGTGTTCTATCACTTTTTGTTCCAGTGCTAGAACTCCTTCTCTTCTTGCAAGCATGGACATATCGACAATGTCTTCTATCCATACGCTGGCTTCATTTGTACTCTTGCTGAATGCCATTCTCAGGGCTGCAGGTATCGTTCGAATACGATGCATCGGATAACTAACCAGAATGGCAGCAATTGTACCACCAAAAACAATCATTGCTGCTGTAACCTGAAATAATCCTGTAATTTGACCTCCTTCCCATAAAAAACCTCCGATAATGGCGACTGCTCCGGCAATGAGACCGATTAGGGTCGCGATATCCATGAATGATTTCGCCTCCTTGAATTGACCTTACTTATCATTTGCATCAATGACCTGAACCGAGTATAATAAACGGGAACAAGTATTCCTATTTAAAGAATGTTTCCGATACAAGGTTTTTCGGCAAATATCGACATAAATGTAAGATCTATTTTAGACGATGAGGGTGAGGTTGGGCAATGAGTGATATAGTCATGAGCAACAAGACGTTTGAACTCGAGTCGGAATTTCAGCCCCAGGGTGATCAGCCTACAGCAATTGAGGAACTGGTCAAAGGTGTGCGTGCAGGCAAGAGGCACCAGACTTTGCTTGGTGCTACGGGGACGGGTAAGACGTTTACAATTGCTCAGACCATAGCAAAACTGAACAGACCGACGCTTGTTATTGCGCATAACAAGACACTTGCAGCACAGCTGGCAAGTGAGTTTAAGGAGTTTTTCCCGAATAACTCGGTGGATTACTTTGTAAGTTACTACGATTATTATCAACCAGAGGCATATATTCCTTCTTCCGATACTTATATCGAGAAGGATTCAAGTATAAATGAAGAAATTGATAAGCTGAGACACTCGGCTACGAGTTCCTTGTTTGAACGTCGTGATGTCATCATTGTGGCGAGTGTATCTTGTATTTATGGTCTCGGTTCCCCGATGGAGTATTCCAATTTATTGTTATCTCTACGGGTAGGGATGGAGAAGCCACGTAATGAGATTTTAGCTCGGCTTGTAGATATTCAGTACCAACGGAACGATCTTAATTTTGTTCGTGGTACTTTTCGTGTTAGAGGGGATGTTGTTGAAATTTTCCCTGCCTCCAAAGATCAGCATGCTATTCGTGTTGAGTTGTTTGGAGATGAAGTTGAACGGATTACGGAGATTGATGTACTTACCGGTGAGCTCATTGGTGAACGTGATCATGTCGCTATTTTCCCAGCGTCTCACTTTGTTACGCATGAAGACACAATGAAAGTTGCGCTCGTTAACATTGAACGTGAGCTGGAAGAGCGTCTTGCCGAACTTAAAGAGCAAGGGAAATTGTTAGAAGCACAGCGTCTTGAACAGCGTACTCGATATGATATCGAAATGATGAAGGAAGTTGGTTTCTGTTCCGGGATTGAGAACTATTCAGGTCCTCTGACATTCCGAGAAAGGGGAGCGACACCTTATACGCTCTTAGATTATTTCCCAGACGATATGCTAATTGTAGTGGATGAATCCCATGTAACACTTCCGCAGATTCGCGCCATGTATAATGGTGACCAAGCACGGAAGACGGTTCTTGTGGAACACGGTTTCCGGTTACCTTCTGCTCTAGATAATCGGCCGTTGAAGTTTGAAGAGTTTGAAGAGAAAACGAAACAAATTATTTATGTATCTGCAACACCAGGTCCCTATGAGTTGGAACATACAGAAGGTGATATGGCTCAACAGATTATTCGTCCTACCGGGCTCCTCGATCCGATTATTGAAGTCAGACCTACCAAAGGTCAGATTGATGATCTGATTAATGAGATCCGTGATCGGGTGGATAAAGATGAAAGGGTACTCGTTACCACATTGACGAAGAAGATGTCAGAGGATCTGACTGATTACTTTAAGGAAGTCGGAATCAAGGTCAGATATATGCACTCTGATATTAAGACACTTGAACGGATGTCTATTCTTCGGGATTTGCGGCTAGGTACATTCCATGTACTCGTAGGGATTAACTTGCTGCGGGAAGGTCTTGATTTACCGGAAGTATCTCTCGTTGCGATCCTAGATGCTGATAAAGAAGGATTCCTTCGCTCTGAACGCTCATTGATTCAGACCATTGGGCGGGCGGCTCGTAACAGCGAAGGTAGAGTCATTATGTATGGTGACAGGATAACTGATTCGATGGATAAAGCAATCAAAGAAACGGAACGTCGCCGGACCACGCAGATTGCTTATAATGAGAAGCATGGAATTACTCCTCAGACGATACGTAAAAAAATACGTGAAGTTATCGAGGCAACCAAGGTTGCTGAATCGAAGAGCGATTACCTCGTAAGTGGCGCCGAGAAAATGTCGAAGCGCGAACGCCAATCGCTGATTCAGCGTCTCGAGGCAGAGATGAAAGATGCAGCTAAGAATTTGCAGTTTGAGAGAGCAGCAGAATTGCGTGATGCTCTTCTTGAACTGAAGGCAGAATAATATTGAAGAGAACGGCCGTGGGGGTCGTTCTCTTCTTCAAGAGTACATACAAGTTTGTTCTTTATGTACTCTTCTTTGTTTCTTTATACTGATTTCCGTTGAAAATAAAGTTCACAGGCTATACTTATAAATATATTGTTTAAATGATATAGATAAGGACTGAGCCTAGGGGTAATAGACTGCTCTGTAAAAGAAAGCTTGATTGTACTTGTCTTTTAAAGGAACGAGCCGAGAGGGCAATGTTCCGCCGCTGGAGGGAGCAGATCGTCCAGCAATCAGCATCTGAGAAGCATCCCGTAAATGTATCGATTTCAGCGGAGAGATACATTTACGGAAGATGCGCCTCATTCACAACAACAGCACCCTAACAACACAACCTTATCCCAGGCGGCCAATTTCGGGTGTCCAGAGGGACGCCCCTCTGGGGTCCTCCCTGTCAGGGAGGATTTAAGTGGGTGAAGTTACGTTTCAGAAAGTAAAATACTATTTTGCCTTGGGTTTTGCCCCATTAAGGAGATGAGCGTGTGGCAAGCGAAAATATTATTATTAAAGGCGCTAGAGCGCATAATCTAAAAAATATAGATGTCACAATCCCGCGTGACAAATTTGTAGTATTAACCGGGCTTAGTGGCTCCGGTAAATCTTCACTTGCTTTTGATACGATCTACGCGGAAGGTCAGCGCAGATACGTAGAGTCCTTGTCTGCTTATGCTCGTCAATTCCTTGGACAGATGGAAAAGCCGGATGTAGACTCCATTGAGGGTTTATCTCCTGCTATTTCTATCGATCAAAAAACCACGAGTCGGAACCCGCGTTCCACTGTGGGTACGGTAACAGAGATTTACGACTATTTGCGGCTTCTATTTGCACGAATTGGTCACCCACATTGTCCGGATCACGGAGTCGAAATTACTTCACAGACGGTTGAACAAATGGTTGACCGAATTATGAATTACCCGGAAAAAACGAGACTTCAAATATTAGCACCTGTTATTTCTGGTCGCAAAGGTGAACATAAAAATATTTTGGCGGATATTTCAAAACAAGGTTTTGTCCGCGTAAGAATCGATGGAGAAATGCGCGATCTCTCGGAATCGATTGAACTAGAGAAGAACAAGAAGCATACCATTGAAGTAGTAGTGGACCGAATTGTAGTGAAAGAAGATGTACAAGCTCGGCTAGCAGATTCTATAGAAACAGCGCTTAAAATCTCTGGTGGTCAGCTGCTGGTAGATATTATTGGTCAGGAAGAACTTCGTTTCAGTTCGAATTTCGCTTGTCCGATTTGCGGGTTCAGTATGGAAGAATTGTCACCGCGGATGTTCTCGTTTAACAGTCCGTTTGGTGCTTGTCCAGATTGTGACGGACTCGGTGTCAAAATGATTGTTGACCCTGAATTGCTCGTCCCTGATCCAAGTAAAACAATTGAAAACGGAGCCTTTGATGCTTGGGCAGGAGGAACGTCCACGTATTACCCTCAGTTCTTACGTTCTGTATGTGAGCATTACAAGATACCGATGGATGTTCCGGTAAGTGAGCTTCCTGCAGATCAGATGAATAAGCTGTTACGGGGTACGAATGGTGAGAAGATTCGCTTCCGTTACGAAAATGACTTTGGTCAACGAAAAGATGCTTTCGTTTCTTTTGAAGGAATTATTCCGAATCTGGAACGTCGTTATTGTGATACTGCTTCGGAAGGAATTCGGGAATTTATTGAAGGATATATGAGTGCAAAGCCTTGTGGAACATGTAAAGGTCATCGTTTGAAGAAAGAAATCCTTGCCGTGACCATTAACGAACATAACATGGCATACGTAACTGATCTTTCAATTGGAGATGCAATGAACTTCTTTAACTCGCTGACTTTGTCCGAAAAAGAGCAGTCCATCGCAAATCTAATTCTAAAAGAAATTAATAGCCGTTTAGGTTTCCTCGTAAATGTGGGTCTTGATTACCTTACTATGAGCCGTGCTGCTGGAACTTTATCTGGTGGGGAAGCGCAGCGGATTCGTTTGGCTACTCAGATCGGTTCAAGCCTCATGGGCGTATTATACATTCTCGATGAGCCGAGTATCGGTTTGCACCAAAGAGATAATGACCGGTTGATATCTACTTTGGCGCATATGCGTGATCTTGGGAACACGCTCATCGTAGTAGAGCATGACGAAGACACAATGATGGCTGCAGACTATATTATTGATATTGGGCCTGGAGCGGGGATTCATGGTGGACAAATCATGTCAAAAGGAACGCCAAAAGAAATAATGGACGATCCTAACTCTCTAACAGGCAGTTATTTGAGTGGACGTAAGTTCATTCCGGTTCCGGCAGAGAGACGTAAAGCGGACGATCGTTTCCTAGAAATCCGAGGGGCGAAGGAAAACAACCTGAAGAACATTAACGTAAAAATACCGCTAGGTGTATTTACTGCAGTAACAGGTGTATCCGGTTCAGGGAAATCTACGCTTGTTAACGAAATTTTGTACAAGACACTTGCCCGTGATCTTAATAGGGCGAAGGTACGTCCTGGACAGCATAAAGAAATTCGCGGTTTAGAACATGTGGATAAAGTCATTGATATCGATCAGTCCCCGATTGGACGAACACCTCGTTCTAATCCGGCAACGTATACTGGTGTATTTGATGATATTCGTGACCTCTTTTCACAGACGAATGAAGCTAAACTTCGTGGATATAAAAAAGGTCGGTTCAGCTTTAACATTAAAGGTGGACGTTGTGAAGCTTGCCGAGGGGACGGAATTATCAAGATTGAAATGCACTTCTTGCCAGATGTCTACGTTCCTTGTGAAGTATGTAAGGGAAAACGATATAATCGTGAGACACTGGAAGTGAAGTACAAGAGTAAGAACATTTCTGAAGTGCTTGAAATGACAGTCGAGGATGCAACAGAGTTTTTCCAGAACATTCCGAAGATTCATCGCAAGATGCAAACCCTTATGGATGTGGGTCTTGGTTATGTCAAACTGGGACAACCAGCGACAACCTTGTCCGGAGGCGAGGCACAACGCGTGAAACTTGCATCAGAGCTCTATCGACGCAGTACTGGAAAAACAATATATATTTTGGATGAACCTACGACAGGATTACATGTGGACGATATTGACCGATTACTGACTGTGCTGCACCGTCTTGTGGATTCAGGAGAGACAGTCCTTGTCATTGAGCATAATCTGGATGTAATTAAGACCGTAGACCACGTAATTGATTTGGGCCCTGAAGGTGGAAGCGGTGGAGGAACACTGTTAGGTACAGGTACTCCTGAGCAAATCGTTGAAGTGAAGGATTCGTATACGGGTAAATATCTGAAACCAGTACTTGAACGGGATACGGATCGCAGCAAGACACTTGAACTTCACCACACTTCATTGGTTGATTAAAGCTGAAGTATAGCGTTTCCAAGCTGGAGAGACTTATGGTCTTTCCAGCTTTTTTTGTTTGGCTGGAAGAGAGGTTAAGAGGGGAGAAGAAACAGAACTGGATTATTTTGAATTTTTTGGATGAAAAGGCTTGCGTAACCTTGATTATGAAGATAACATATAGGGAGGTGTAAACGCTTGTACGGTGTACGATAATCGACCTAGAGGAGGCACATTTATGCTGTTAGCAGAAGCTGCAGGTGCAACTACGAAATTTAATGGTTTTGATATTTTTGTCATCTTGTTTACCATCGTTATATTTATTGGTGTGGTCCGTTTGATAAAAGCGCCTAAGAAAAACTTATTTGCGATTGGGTTTGCTATCGTTAGTTTGCTTGTATTCCTGATCACAGATTACGCCATGATCAAAAACTGGCTTAGTTAATAGGATTAAAGCATTACTATTATTAAGAACACTTTCCGCTAAATAACTAGGAAGGTGTTTTTTAGTCCTTTCTTTTGTCCCCATTGTAATTTAATAGAAAAATAGATTTACTAGCATACAGAACATGGATGGATAGAGAAGTGAGTATGATGTTGAGAGAGGAATAGGTGAATGATTTGAAACCCATATTCAGAAATGCTGGTTTGACCGCAGCTACTTGTTTATTGGCAACGACCTTTATTTCCACCCCGGAAATAAGTGCAGCAAGCGTATCTTTAGATGTTACACAAAAGGATGGACAAATCTATATTAATTCCAAAGAAGTGCTTGCGAAACTTGGAGGTACTGGGAAATACGATAGCAAGACAGGAAAGTACATATATACAGCAAAAGATCAGGTGCCGGAAGTCGTTGAAAAAGTATCACCTTCCGTTGTGGGCATTATAGGTCGTCCTGAAGGGGGCGAAGAAACGGGGGGTTCAGACCGTTATAACCTAACCCATGGGACAGGGGTTATCATTAGATCGAACGGATGGATTGTAACGAATGCACACGTGATTGATGGGTTAACTGAAGCAGTTGTGGTCACATCAGACGGCAAATCTTATAAAATCGTCGAAAGCTACAGTGACCCGGTAAGTGACATTGCGATTATTAAAATCAATGCTAAATCACTGAAGGTAGCAAAACTAGCTAGTTCTTCTGAGCAGACTCGTGTTGGGGAGACCGTCATTGCAATTGGAACGCCAGTATCATTTTCCTTGCGGAACTCGGCTACAGTTGGGGTTGTAAGCGGGCTTAATCGCGGAGTAAATGCCTCTTATAGACTTATACAAAGTGACACTGCGATTAATCCAGGTAACAGTGGAGGTCCACTGGTGAATCTGAAGGGTGAAGTAGTAGGGATCAATTCGATGAAGTTTGCAGCTTTGGGTGTGGAAAATACGGGATTCTCTATACCAGCTGAAACGGTCAATTATGTAATTAAGCATTATTTTACGTATGGCGAGGTTATGCGTGCTAGCTTGGGGCTTGAACTCGAGGAGAGCTGGTCTGCTATTGTTGGGCTTCCGACGGAAGATCCGCTAACGATCACAAGTGTCCTTAGCAAAGAGGCAAAGAAAGCGGGAATACAGGAAGGCGATGAACTTTATAGTATCGCTGGCAAACGCGTCACCTCGGTTGTAGACATTAACGAATTGCTTAAAAACTATTTACCCGGTCAAAAAGTGAAGTTGTTGATGCAATCGGGTGGAGATATTGTTACAAGACAAGTGGTTCTGACCCAAGGAGAGACAGAAGTATATTCCGAAGAGGAAGAGTCTGCTATTGAGGGCGAGTAATTTTCAATGGCCTTGAATAAACAGTTCTGAATTATATTCCATGTTTGGAGTGGAAGAATGGGGAGAAACGGATTGAAAAATTATAGATCGGCACGGATTATCACCACTTTTATACTTACGGGAACTCTTGTTTTTGGTGGGGCACTTCCTATGCTTGCCGCAGCAAATCATACGGATGAACTTCGAGTGAAAGTAGGAAGTACGGTTGCTGCTATCAACGGAGAGAAACAAAATATACACAAGCCCTATATTCAGAAAGGAACCTTGATGGTACCACTTGGCGTTTTTAAAAAGACGTTCAACAGTGAAATTAAGCTCAGCGGTGATGACGTCGTCAAGATTATGGATGGTCCTCATACGGTTGCTTTAACTATTGGAAGTTCTATTGCCTGGATCGATGGAAAAAAAGTAGAGATGAGCGCAGTGCCTGAAATGAAGCAAGATGTACTGATGGTTCCACTTCGCCCCGTGGCGAAAGGTCTGGGAGCAAGTATCCAGAAGAATGCAAGCGGTGAGCTCGTTGTGCGTATGAAAGGAAATGATGGAGCTGAGCACAATGAAGGCGAAGACGGTATTGATTCAGACGTTGGAAAAACGAAGATAGGCAATAGCTATTATGGGTGGTCCATGAATTATCCATCTGGACTTGTGGTTGGCAGTTCTTATGGAGATAGCGAAGATTATACTAACTTTATGGATGCAGAGGGTGCGTATTATCTTGAGATCCTTGTGAATGCCCAGGAAGTAAAGCTTGATGCAGAAGATATGTTGCAACAGCTAGTCCAGGAAGCTACTAATATGGGTGAAACCGTCATGGACAGGGAAGCTTACCCGAGTGCAAAGGCACCTTATGCACGGATTGTTTCGAAGGATGCAGACGGCGTATTTTGGGAAGTAAGACAATACTATAATGATGGACGTCTGTATGAAGTGTATTTTTCCGATAACGAAGCGACAAACTATAAAGATCTACAGAAGTATGCACCCTTGCTTAACTCGTTTAAAACTTCATTCAACACATCAGATCGTTCCGTCAAGGATTTATCTACCGTAGAACAGGGGATGACGACAGCCTATAACCTCGATTATGGCATTGGATTATCCGTACCTGCTGAGTGGGATAAGGACAATCAAAACATGGTGTATGAGAGCAAGAAGGGAACTCATCTGTCTCTGCAGGTAACTTCTGCTCCCAAAGGGGCATCGGTAAAGGACTGGAGCGACAAGCTGGCACAATGGATGAAAGATGTTTTTGTTACAGATGCATTTCATGAAATGGATTCCTACACAGCTACAGTGGCAGGGAAAGATGCGCAGATTAACAAGTTTGAATACAACTTTGGAGATGGCTGGACAACGGAATATAATGTTCTGATTCAGGAAAATGGTTATCGATATTACTTAGAGTATGCGGTACCTGAAAAAGCCAAAGAAGAGATGGAGCGTTTTGATTCCATCTTGAAGTCGCTAAAGATTGATTTTGACACCGTTACTGAAAATTTTGGTAGTCTTGGTGAAGACCCATACCTGATCGACAAGTCCAAGTCCGTAACGCGAACATCAAAAAAATATGAATATTCACTGGATATTCCTCGTTTCTGGACGCCGCTGCAAGATCAATACGAGAAGTCTAAAATATCCTATCAATTCACGGGTGGATATTTCTCTATTCAGACGAAGGAAGAGATTTCGGTAGAAATGGCAGTTAGTCAGTTGAAGGAATCTTATGCGGAAGCAGCAAAAAGTCGGAAGGATTTTCGACTAGCAGGAACAGAAAGTATTACCTTTGCCGGACAACCAGCGACCTCCTTTAGCTATCATGAGGTGGAGAATGGGGTGCCGCATCAAGGTAAACAAATTGTATTTGAACATAAGGGTGTGACATACACCATAACGAGTGTTATTAATGACGCAAACCGTACAGAAGTACAAAAGAGTGCACTGGATCGTGCAATGGAATCATTCTCTTTTAATGAATAGAGGTATAGGGTTTTGTATTACCAGTGGGCTGAGAAATCGGCTTGCTGGTTTTTTGGTGTATACATTAGTGGAAATGGAACTTTATCTTTATTTTCGGTTTTTTCAGGAAGTGGTAGAGGAAAGAGAGTGGATTTGATACACTATTATAGTTGTTTCATAGATTGGCTAAACTAATCGTATGAAGATAGACGAATATCGTTTTCAGTTTTATATTGCAACCCGAGATTTATGGGTTTAGGAGGATATATGGATATTAAAGCATTAAGAAGAGAAGATGTGGAGCTGCTTGCTCCTGCCGGTGATTGGGATTGTATGCGTTCGGCTGTTGCCAATGGCGCGGATGCCATATTTTTTGGTGTTGAGAAATTTAATGCCCGGGCAAGAGCAAATAACTTCCGTATGGAAGAACTACCTGAAATCATGGCGTTTTTGCATAGCTATGGAGTAAAAGGATTTTTGACATTTAATATTTTGGTGTTTGAGAATGAGCTTAAGGATGCGAAGGAACTCGTTGACGCTTGTGTGGAAGCAGGGGTTGATGCTGTTATCGTTCAGGATTTGGGTCTTGTGAAAATGATTCGCGAAATTTCTCCTGACTTTCCGATTCATGGGTCTACACAGATGACGATTACTTCACCAGAAGCGGTTGAGTTCACGAAACCTTTTGATATTGAACGCGTTGTGCTTGGACGAGAAAATAACCTGAAACAGATTCAGAAAATTGGCGAGCAAGCTCGTTTGCCGATGGAAGTATTTGTCCATGGTGCTTTGTGTGTTTCCTACTCAGGTCAATGCTTGACTTCGGAAATGTGGGGCGGACGTTCTGCAAACCGTGGGGAATGTGCACAGGCTTGCCGTCTTCCGTACGATTTGATGGTGGATGGGGAGCAAAAACCGATGGGAGACGTAGCGTATCTGCTATCTCCTAAGGATCTTGCTGCTATTGATATTATGCCTGAGCTGATTGAAGCAGGTGTAACTTCCTTTAAAATCGAGGGACGTCTCAAAACGCCGGAGTATGTGGCAAACGTCGTAAGTAAATACCGCAAAGCGATTGACGGTTATTTTGACGGTATTCAGAACCCGGTAAGCAAGGAAGAAATTCGTGAGCTCGAGCAAAGCTTTTCCCGTGGATTTACGCATGGTTTCTTGGAAGGAACTAACAACAAAAAGTTGGTGGATGGAACGTTCCCGAAAAGCCGTGGGGTGTATCTTGGACGCGTGGAGAAGATTTTGCGTGATGGCGTCGTATGTAAGATTGAAGCTCCGCTGAAACGTGGAGATGGAATCGTGTTTGATGCAGGGGACCCAACTCAGCGTGAAGAGGGAGGTCGTGTATACGACATCCGCCGTCAAGGGGTGAAAATCGAGGGAGAAGCTGGCGAAGGCTGGATCATCGATATCGTACCTGGCCGCAGCGATGTGGACTTGCGTCGTTTGCACGAAGGTGATCGCATCTGGAAAACAAATGACCCAGCGCTCGACAAACGTCTGCGTCAAAGCTATGACACCGAGAAGCCTTATCGGGTTTTCCCTGTGCATGTGAGTGTTGTCGGTCGCCCAGGGGGCGTGCTTGAAACAACATGGACTGATGTGCAAAAAGGCACGACAGTCCGTGTTGATTCTGAGCTGGAACTGGAAATTGCCAAGAAGCGCCCGATGAATCGGGAATTGCTCGAAGAGCAATTTGGGCGCCTCGGAGGCACGGTGTTCCAGCTGGAGGAACTCGACGTCCAGCTTCATGGGGACGTCATCGTTCCGATGCGCGAGCTGAACAGCATCCGCCGCCGTGCGGTGGAGTTGCTCGCGGGCGAGCGTCCAAAACCTCCTGTTTACGTAAAACGGGAGGTCGAAGTTTACGGCGATGCAGCTGTGCCTGCAGCGCCTGTGAAGCGCGGCGAGGCCGAGCTGACCGCGCTCTGCCGCAGCCTTCCGCAGGTGGAAGCTGCGATTGAGGCGGGAATCGGTATGATTTATGCCGATTTCGAGTTCATTAAGCAGTTCCCTGCAGCAGTAGAGATGGTCCACGCGGCAGGCAAGAAAATCGCTCTCGCTACACCGCGTATTCATATGCCAGGCGAGAACGGGTACCATAACAACATCTTGCGTCTGAAACCTGACGCCGTGCTTGTTCGCAACACAGGTGCGCTGTACTTCTACCTTCGTCATCGGATGGAGAACCCAGACGTTGAGCATCCAGAACTTATTGGAGACTTTTCTCTGAACATTGCCAACCACAAAGCGGTTGAACTGTTTGTAGAGGCAGGCTGCGATTATGTTACACCATCATACGATCTGAACATTCAGCAAATGGTGGATCTGCTTGAGCGTTCTCAGACAGGTAAAATGGAAGTCGTTATTCATCAGCATTTGCCGATGTTCCATACGGAACACTGCGTATATTGTACGTTCCTGAGCGAAGGAACGGATTATACGAATTGTGGCCGTCCTTGTGAAGATCACAGCGTATCCCTGCAAGACCGTATTGGTATGTCCCATCCAGTTCGTGTAGATGAAGGCTGCCGTAACACGGTATACAATGCGATTGAGCAATCCGGCGCGGAATACCTGACCAACTTTATGGATCTGGGGGTATCCCGCTACCGCGTAGAGTTCCTGGAAGAAACTCCAGAACAAGTGCGCGAAGTGATTGATCTGTATAACCGTGCACTGCGCGGAGAGATTAGCGGAACGCAGGTATGGAAGACGTTGAAAGCAACGAATCAGCTGGGTGTAACTCGTGGTCAGCTTGTAAAATAAATAGGTTATGAAAAAAGGGGGATCACAGTCTTTTATTGACTGTGATCCCCCTCTTTTATTTTGATACAAACATCTATTTTTCTTAGAAATTAACATTAGCCAATTGTTCTACTTGTTGTTGTGCTTCGGGCTGAACAGCAACGAGCTGATTCATGATCTGTTCGTCTGTTTGGCCCGTCTTTTTCAAGGAAGCGAGATACCATCTAGCGATCTCTTGATTTGTTGGGTCATTCATATCTTCCTTAAGTCCTTGCTTCAGTGTAGCTGCAGCTTCAGCAGGTTGATTTTGCATAAATTCAATTTTACCTGCACTCAGCGCAATGGAAGGAGTAATTTCAAAAGCTCGCCCTTGCAGCTGTCCTTCTGGTAATGTCTTAAGATGTTCAATTCCTTCTTTTACATGTTCATAAGCAGCAAGACCTGCTTTGAAGTACTCTTCTTTTTTCTCATTGTCTTGATTTCCGAGTGCCTGATAGCCAATATCGTGAGCCTGACTAATTAGTGTCTCATACCAGGTAATATCCCAGTTGAAGTTTTTGGCCCGCTCGTTTTGAATGGCAAAAGCTTTTTCATTCTCTCCTTTGGCCTGATAGAGGGAAATCTGCTGCCTCAGCATCTTTTTGTTAAAGGGTTCAGCCGCAAGTCCTCGTTCAAGCCAAGCCATTCCTTCGTTATAAAATTGTTCATCCTGAGTTTGGACATAAACTTGTTGATAAATTTCTGCCATAAGTAACAACGAATCAGGATGTGTTTTGCGTGTGGATAAATCTTTATCTAGTGCTGTTTTAATTTCTTCAAAAGATTGGCTGTTCTGTGCAACTTGCTGTGCTTCTACCGCAGCATAGCTGGACTGCAAATAACGTACAGAGGTAAACAATACGATAATAGACAGGACTCCTACAACACCAAGGTAAGCATAACGTGAACCATTTCCTGTAAAACGAAGTTTTTTCACAGGTTTGTTATCCATAACCGCAGCCATTCCTCCAAAACCTAGGAATACGAGAATCCCCATGAATACATAACTCATATTAAAGTCTAAAATACTGTGCGTAAGAATCGAGAAAGTAATAATGAAATATAGAAAATGGGACTCTCTATTCTCTTCAGAGGATCGGATATATCCTTTAACATACTTATAAATAATGAAAATCATAAAGCTCATAAAAATAATGAAACCAATAATACCGACTTCTACAAGATATTGCATGAAAAAGTTATGTGCTTGACGGCTCGTGTATGGGTTGTTCTGATACGTTTCATATAACGAAGCCCAAGCTCCCCCACCCGCACCAACGATCGGGTAATCACCGAGTAGTTTCATTGCATCTTTATAAAAAGTAAAACGCTCTAGCACACTGTGCTGATTAAAGTTAATGTTCTCAAGTCTAATTTGAATGCTTTGCGGTAAAATGCTTTTGAGTCCAGTACCTAAAAGTAATCCTCCCATAATTCCTGCAATAACAGAGGAACCTACTGGAATCCAAAGGTTCGAATACTTCCGGTCTGCCCAGCGCTGTACCCCATTTGTCAGGCGAGGTGCCAGATACTTTTGGATGCTCCATGCAAGGACCGCTGTAATGATCGATGCAACTAAAAGGTAGATCCAACCGTCTAAAGCTGCGGAGGCAGAATATTGTTCATGTAGCTGTAGACCTATCGTCGTAATTGGATTAAGAACGGCAATCGTAGCTCCTCCAGCAATAAGACAGTATATAATCCATAGAATCTGCTTCGCTGGTTTTAAAAAGAGTAGAAGTACGACAAAAACAACGGGTAGCAGGACAAGTCCTGTTCTCGATAACGTGAGCAGTAACGAGATAATAATGGGAACAAGCATGAAGCCGTGTGTTAACTGGCCAATCCATTTTTTTGATTTCACCAAACTAAAGATGGATGCAAATAGCAGAGCCATAAGAAAAGCTGCATATGTATTCGCGTACTGAAATACCGATGTAAGCCGCGGTCCGTTGGAATCGACCATCACGGCATCTACGTAGATCCCATTCTGAACAGCTCCTGTAAACCAGCCGACAAGATTTGCGGCCAAATGGGACGCTCCTAGCCAGTTCAGTAGACCAAATCCGACAATAACATACGAAATCCCCAAAATTCCCAAATGTATGATATGATTAATTTGTTTGTTTTGGAGAATAAACACTGCAATGGCAAATATGACCGCATAGATGCATTGGATCAATACCATATTCATTGCTAGATATTCCGACGCTGCAGAGATGAGAGAAAGTACATAAGTAAGAGGTAACAGTAGGACAGCCACAAGCAGCCAATCTCTCTGCGTTTCTAGCTTAATCTCTCTGTAATAGTTCGCTATCCATAGGAACATGAGCAGGGATGAGATTAGGACAGCCCAATAGAGCGGCTTTTCAAAATTCAACATCTGACCGTTAAACAAGGCAATCTGGAACGGAGCCCAGATCAGGAACAAAACAAGGCCTCCAACAAGGAGCCATTCAAGCATAGATCGTTGTTTTTTCGGCTTACTACTATTGGTTGATTTGGTAGTGTTGCCGTATACTGGATTCGACAAGGTAGAATTCTCCTTTTCTAGTAGATACGACATTATTTTAGCATAATACGTATAAAAATGAATGTTAAACATTTTCTTTAATATAGAATAAATAAATTAATAACTTTAGATTTTAGATATTGAACTATCAAGGAGAAGCACATGCATTTATACAAAAAGATAGCACTTACCGTTATTGCCATCATCTCTACTTGTTTATTTTTTGGGATTTTACAAGTATATGATCAGTCAAATTTAAAATTAATAGTGCATTTCCAAGTTAAGTCTGATGTATCTGGCGAATATCAGCTCTTTTATAGTAATGATGCAGATAAACCGGAGTGGAAAGAAGATAATTCTTTTAAGGAGAATTATGAAGTTGTAGATGGTTGGAAATCTATAGAATTCCATATTCCGAATGATACTATGGCGATTAGGCTAGATACTGGTGATAAGAAAGCAAATATTCAAATTAAAAGATTGGCATTAAAATCCAATAAAGAAGTGTTTATTACTGAGTCTAGCTCTTTTGTTAGTTTTAATGACCTTAAGATAAAGAGTCAAGGTAATGAGGTAAATGAATATGTTGCGGATAATGGAGATCCTTACTTAATAGTTAATATCGGATCGTATATTACAGCTTCTATGGATGGAATAAATATAATAACCTTGCTATTTTATATTATTTTGAGTTTATTACTGGGAGGTATAACCACATATTCAGCTCGGTATTCAAAAGAGACTATTTTCTATATTCGTGAAGTTTTCAAAAATAGAAAGTGGATTTTAAATTTAGCGCGTAATGATTTTAAAACAAAATATGCATCTTCGTATCTGGGGGTTATTTGGGGGTTTATACATCCACTATTAACGATAGCAACTTACTGGTTTGTATTTCAAGTAGGTTTAAGGAGCGGCGATGTTGCTGAAGTTCCTTTCATTCTGTGGTTTATCGCAGGGATTATTCCGTGGTTCTTTTTTTCTGACGCGTTCTCAGGGGCTACTAATGTACTGTCTGAATACAGCTACTTAGTAAAGAAAGTAGTTTTCAAAATCGAACTATTACCATCTGTTAAGATTGTTTCAGCGCTTTTTGTACAGTTATTCTTTATAGGATTTATATTTGTAGTTTACTCTTTTTACGGATATTATCCTGACTTATATAACTTACAATTGTTTTATTACATTGTATGTCTTGTTTTTTTATTGTTTTCCTTGACTATTCTTACTTCTGCAGTAGTGCTGTTCTTCAAAGATCTTAATCAGATCATCGCTATCATACTGCAGATGGGATTTTGGTTTACTCCGATCGGTTGGTCAACGAGTATGCTTTCTGACTTCTGGGCATTTATTTTTAAACTAAATCCAATGTACTACATTGTGCAAGGTTACAGAGATTCGTTTATTGATAAAGTTCTATTTTATGAGCATCCTTATCAAACACTTTATTTTTGGGTACTTTGTCTTTTTATTTTGACAGCAGGCATCGTTATATTCAAAAAATTAAAACCTCACTTTTCGGATGTATTATAGGAGGATGAGTTGAATGCAGACGATGATTGATATTAAAAACATAGTTAAAACCTACAAGTTATATGATAAACCCAAGGATCGCTTAAAGGAGACATTCTCTTTATCTAAAAGAAAATATCATGTTGATTTTAGTGCACTTAAAGGTATTAGTTTTTCTGTCAACGCAGGGGATGCACTCGGAATCTTAGGAAAAAATGGTTCTGGTAAATCTACCTTACTAAAAATGATCACCGGGGTACTTACTCCTACTAGTGGAGAAATTAGAGTGAATGGTAAAGTTTCTGCCATTCTGGAATTGGGAGCAGGATTTAACCCTGAATATTCGGGGAGAGAGAATATCTATTTAAATGGCTTGATGATGGGGATAGATCGAAAAGAAATGGACTCGAAGATTGAAAGCATTATTCAGTTTGCTGATATCGGTGATTTTATTGAACAGCCTGTAAAGTTATATTCTAGTGGTATGTTTGCGAGATTAGCCTTCGCTGTCTCTATTAATGTAGATCCTGATATATTAATTGTAGATGAAGCATTAGCAGTCGGAGACACTCGTTTTCAAACCAAATGTATAGAAAAGATGAAAGAATTAAAGTCCAAAGGAACTACTATTCTGTTTGTCTCTCATGCAACGGAACAAGTAAAACGTTTCTGCAATAAAGCGATTTGGATTAAGGACGGGGTTATCGAAGCTGAGGGAGAAGCAAGTGAGATTGTAGATATCTATGAGGATTATATGAAAAATAGTACAGGTGATAGTAAGTATTCACAATATAAAGATGAAATTGTTCAAGAAAGTATTGAAGATAAACAAGATTTTAATATGCCTGAGAACCCAGATATATTAGCTTATATAAACAATGTGAAAATAAGTAAGGAGAAAATAAGAACGTTCGATTCAATAGAAGTAGAGATAGACTATGATGTTTACAAACCGTTTATAGAGGACTTGTTAATAGGAGTAGCTATATATACACCAAATAGAGAGTATGTGTTTGGTCCGAATACATTCCTTGAAAAGGTTCAGATACCCAATAATATGGGAGCTCATAAAATTAAATATAAAATCCCGAAGGTTCCTTTATTAGGGGGGGCGTTTTGTGTTGATGTCGGTCTTTTCAATAATGAAGGAATAGTTTGTCTACATTATAAGGAGAATATTGTGACTTTCCAAATATCTAACAAATATATATCGGAAGGTTTTGTATATATTGATCATAAATGGGATGTGGTAAAATGAATGATTTATTATTTGATCAATATCAGCGTTATAAAAATGTTGCTGATGCTATTCAAAGCATGAGGGATGGAACAAGCTGCTTGAAAATATTAGAGGTTGGTGCGAACGAGCATCAGAATTTAGAAAAATTTTTACCAAATGATGACATAAAGTATTTAGATGTAGAACTCCCTGAAAGATTGCTTTCTAACCCAAATTATTTTCTGGGTGATGCTACAAAAATGGAATTTCCTGACAAGAGCTTTGATGTAGTAGTCGCTCTTGATGTATATGAACATATTCCTGCTTCGAAGAGGAAGTCATTCATATCTGAGATTAATAGAGTAAGTTCAAACTTCTTCATAATAACAGCTCCATTTAAATCGAAACGAGTTAGTGAGTCGGAACAAAGAGTCAACTCAATATTCAAAATTTTATTTGGTCACAACTTCAGATGGCTGGAAGAACACTTTGAAAATGGTTTACCTGAAGAACAGGAACTGGAAGACGTAATGAATTCTTTAGATGTTAAGTTCCGTAAATTAAATCATGGTGATTTAAATATTTGGGAAACAATGATGGGTATCCATTTTTTTGCAGCTAGAATACCCCAATTAATAACTTATAGAGAGAAGATAGATCAGTTTTATAATAATTATCTATACGAGAAAGATTATACTGCCGAATCTTATAG
>NZ_JAGXCY010000031.1 GCF_018310695.1 Paenibacillus sp. Marseille-Q4541
ATATAATAGTCCTATAAAATCATGATTTTATAGGACTATTATATTGAAATAAAGTCTATCATTAGTATCTTAAGAACTATTACTATAGAACTAGTATACAGAGGTATATCTTGCCAGTAAAGTGTTTTATTTGGAGGTTATGCTATTGAGTTGTGAATAGATATAGAAAAACCATCTTCAAAGAAGATGGTTTGGCTAATTATATTAACTTTATTGTGTGACCGCTAGTAACTGCTCATAAAGGAACAGATTACAATTCTTAAGTTGTTTCATATAATCTTCCGCAAGTTCGTCTTCTCCAACATATCTTAAGAAGTAACTGAGGTTATAGAGTGTTTCTGCATCTTCAGGATTTATTGATATCGCTTCTTCAAAAAATGGAATTACTTGATCGAGTTTCTCATTCTCAAAATTAATTACACCTAGTGCAGTTAGAACTTTAGTCCGGTCTCCTTTTGAAAGCAGACTTGATTGATAAATTAAATCTTCTACACTATAATTTCTAGTTTTTTCAAAAATGACTTTCTTGCTATTCTCATCCTGATGATCTCTAATAAAACATATGACATCAAAAATATCACTGTTTTCAGCATCAATTATATATTGGTAAATATCAAACTGTTGCTTAGCTGTCCATTGGAAAAACTAGAAAGAGTTTCAATCAATGCACGGCTTTCTGGGGATTCTCGTAATGTCTTTCCACCGATAGATACTTTACTAAAACCACTATCTTTAAATAATCGCTGTATAGATTCATAAGTAAAGAAACGTAAATGAGTACGATCTAATATCCCTGAATCCTCATATGTCCAAGACCCATTTTTCAGCAAACCGAACATAACACTATGATGCATAATATTAGGTATACTAGCTAGAACTCGACCTGTTGGGCGTAAATATTTTTTGATATTTTTAATAGTGCTCCATGGATCAGATAAATGTTCTAATACGTCCGCAAAAATAATAAAGTCGAAATATTCTAGTTCATATGGTAGCTCACCAGTTTGAATGTCAGCAGCCCTCACATCTGCAATCAGTGAAGCAATCTTTGCCGATTCGGGATTAAGTTCCAACCCAAAAATCTCAGCGTTTTTGTAATGGTGTTTTATATTAAGTAAAGTTCCTCCGCATGCACATCCCACCTCTAAAATCCTTAGGTTTGAACTGGAGTCCTCTCTTATCAAATCAACAATTTCACTACGAATGTGTTGAGAATAATTAGGATTAAATCCCCACTTTTTTTCGAACTTTAAAGAATTAGTGTTTAATAGTTCAGCATACTTCCGTAGTTTCTCTCCAAAAGAAACACTACCATAGTGATGGATAAAAGTATTTCTGGATAACAATAATTTGTAACCTGCTAATCTAATTCTTAAGCTGTAATCATCGTCTTCATAGTTTCCAGGAGAAAACTGTTCATCCAAGAGACCAACCTTATCAATTACTTCCGATTTGATCAACATACAGAAGCCAACAAGTTTAAGTCTTTCTTCTAATTCCACTGGGCTTGAACAATTAATAGATTCAGCAAAGTCATGCATACTACTCATGGAATCATATGATGTTTCTATTGCTTGTCCATAAGAAGAGTTATTTGTCACACAACTAACTGCACCAATAGTTGAATCGCTATATAAAGCCTCTTTTAAGTTTTCCAGCCAATTACGTGTAACAACCGTATCATTATTTAACAATAAAACTTCAGTGCCTGTCGCTATTTGAATACCTTGATTACAACCTGCAGGGAAACCTGTATTTTCGGAATTCATTATACAAATGAGATCTTCTTGTTGCTTCAGCCAATTTTTTGTCTCATCCGTAGAAGCATTATCAACTACTATAATTTCATAGCTTCCCGGCTCAGTGTAGAGTCTAATACTTTCAATACACTGTATCGTATATTCGATTTTATTGTGTGTCAGTATGATAATTGATGTTTTCAAAGTTATGTTTGCTCCTCTATTTCATTAAGCTTGTTTTTGACCCGAACTGAAATGCCTCACTCAGAAAAGAAATAGAAGTATAACTTTCAAAGTGATCTTCAAATTGCTGAGCATACTTTTGCTTCATTTCAGAATCAGCATGCTTTATTAAAGGATAGTAGAGATGTAGTACTCTAGGGTTGTGATCTAAAGCCGTCGCAAGGAATTCTATACCGTCCTCTGTATTCCCGTGATTCATGCTGTATATTCCCAGATTTTCTAAGCTAAGGCCATTTAGTCCACCACTAGCATGAAGACTAGAGTAATAATTGAATGCCATCTCATATAAGCCGAGCTTATAGAAATAATTCGCTAACATATTAATGAGCTCTGGATGGCCTGCTAATTGAATGAGATTATCATATGTCTCAAATTGTTGGGTTCTAAAGAGGGCTTGTGCTATTAAGAACAGTTCCTTACTCCATGGTTCCCACAATTGGCTTTCTATCTTTTCTTCATGAAATAATCTATCTATGAGATCAAAAAAGCCTTCTTTATCATCATAGGAAGAGATAGCCTTAGTTAGATTTAAAAGGTTTTTGTTTTTCCAAATAAGTGCACCAGCTGTCGTATAAACCCACGAATTTTGAGATAGACTGAATTTATCTATCTGATCAGACATTTTAGATATAAGAGTCATATCATTATTTATCAGCGCAAGCTCAACGACATCATTTTGTCGTAATTGATCTGACTCAATTCGTATTTTTTTGTAGTAATTAACAAGTTCCAAATCACAAGTATTAAGTATTACCCTGTATAAAAAAGTTGCCTCGTAAGTATCATCCAGATTGTAGGTACGATCTAACATACTAATAATGTTCTCTTTATGATCATGCTGAATTAACCATTCAATCAATCTAAATAAAATCTCAGCATTCAATTTATTGTGCTGCAGCAATTTTGACATCCAATATATTGCTTCCTCATTACGGTTTAATCTAAAGTATAAATGAATAAGCTGAGTCACCGGAATATTGAAACCATACTCAGGACTCGTCAGCCAAGCAGCTTCATTTCTAGCCGATCTTTCCTCACTTAATTGAATAGCTCGTAAATAAAATCTTTCTGCTTCAGCAAAAAATCCGAATACTTCATAATGAATTCCACAAGTAGTATGATACTCAGGGTAATCATGATATTTAGATAATTCATCCGTGATGAGTTTCCAGGAATCATCTATTCTATTACTTTTTGTGTACAAATTGATCAGATGCATAACACAAAAAGGATACCAGCTTGTTGCTCCATTACTCATTTCTATGGCTTTCAAATAAGAAGCAATTGCTTTGCTCTCGTCTCCTTCAGAAACATACTGATTTCCGAGAGTGAAATAATCATAGGCTATGAATTTCCCGCTTTTTAACATGCCCTCAAATATAGTCATATTTCGCTTATTTTTATTTTGTTTCTCAATTATTTCCGCTTGATAGCCTGTATGATACATTTGTAAATTCACAGGCTTATGTCTTAATTCACCTTGCTCATCGCATAGTTGCTCATGTATTGGCCTGAAATATTTTACGCCTTGATGATTTAGAAATAAACGAGAGACAGGTGCTGTTGTTATACTTAGGTTCAAATTTTCATTTTTATATTGGTTTACTATAGTAACTGTATATACAGTTCTTTTTTTGGGTTTCTCGTTCATAAGAAACTCTTTCCACTTAGTTAGTTGATCTTTAGACAAGTACTCATCTGCATCAATAACAAGTACCCACTTACAGGACGCTCGTCGGATTGATTCATTTCGTGCTTTTGAAAAGTCATGGCACCACTCAAAGTCATAAATAAGTTCAGTATAGCGGAGTGCAATTTCTTTTGTTCTATCAGTAGAACCGGTATCAACGACTATAATCTCATCAGCAATTTCTTTCACACTTTCAAGACAGCGTTCCAGCGTGTCTTCTTCATTCTTCACAATTAAACATACACTAAGTAGTTTCATCATCTTTAACCGCCCATTATTCAATTCTTACGATCAAAAAACATACTGTCCGGTGTATAGCTGCTGCTATAAGCAGTCCGCTGTTCTCGTATAGATCCTTGTTTCAACAGCCACTCTCTGGCTTCATTTTTTAGAGCTTGCATTCGAGACAAAATAACACCATCATGAACTATTAAGGCTCTTAGTCTCAGTTTTTCTGTTGAAGATAACTCATTTTTGTATATTTCAATTTTTTGCACTAAGTGCCCTGCCCGATCAACGTAATCTACTATCTCTTCATACGTGGCTTGGTGCAAGTGATTTATCATTTGATTAATTAGGTGTTCGAGTTGATCGATATCACTCTTAGTTACCATACTCATGCGTATTCTGCCCTTGTCGATTGAGTGCGTCCCGCTTGTTCCCATGCGTCTCTCATTTCAAGTAGGTGAGCGAGGACTTCTGATGCCGCCTTCTGATCTTTATGAACATTCGCTTGGATGAGTTGATGAAGCATATACTCATAGATCTGGTGCAATCGGGTTGATATTTCATATTTGAAATCAAGTGAGGCAATCAGCTCATGTATGATTGCTTGCGTTTTATTAAAAAAGGTGTTTGCCTTTTCAATATTATGTTCTTCTATTCCTTCAATACCTGCTTTAACGAAACGAATGGCTCCATCGTATAACATAAGTAATAATTGAGAACGACTCGCTGTTTGCATTTTTGCTTGCTGGTATTTTTGTTGTGCGGAGATTAACAATTCATTCACTCCTTGTATTAAGATGACATACTTGTCAAACTGGAAGAGATGCTATTGTATTTATTCATTGCTGTTTCCATTGCAGTAAATTGTTTGTAGTATCTATTTTCCATTAGTGCCAATCTACGGTTAACATCAGCAATTCGTTTATCAAAATCCTTTAACTGATCACCGATCTGACTCTGTGGGAGAAATGCAGCCGAAGGGTCACTACTGTAACGAGATGTACCTGCACGATCTGACAAGGTCTGTAGTGTATCTTTACTAATCTTCTTTAAGCGGCTAAAAATCCCGTTTGTTTCGTTATACGCATCATTTTTTGCAGTTAAATTAGTTGTTGAGAACATAGACATCAGCTCATCTGATTTATTAGCTATCGCATCGCGTAGTTTTGTCTCATCAATAATAAGCTTACCTTTTTCTGTATATCCACCTGTTGTAATTCCAAACTGAGCAAGATTCAGAAGGTTTCCATTCGCATCGGTCATGTCTGCAAATAGAGAAGTCCTCATATCAGCTAGTGCGGTAGAGAGAATTGAGTCGTTCTTGAGCATACCGCTTTTTGCTTTTTCTTCCCAAAGTTTGATTTCATCTTCTGACATATCTGCTTTTTGCTCTTTTGTAAGCGGCAAGTAAGTTCTATATCGTTCTTCACCTGTTTTATTGTTAAGTAGAGATAGAACATCATTATAGGAATCGACAAACGATTTAATTGTATCAAACATCTTGTCTGTATCTTGTACTACTTCAATTCGAGTAGTTTGGCCAGTTGGACTAATTCCTGTCAGATTAAGTTCGACACCATTAATAGTAAAACGATTAGAGGATTGAGTCGTCTCAATCCCATTGATCGTGACAATAGCGTTAGAACCATTTTTATTTTCTTTTTTTCCTGCAAACATATCAAAAAATGTGCCGCCTACAGCTAAACTTTTTTCTCCTGTTTCTCTGTTTGTGAGTGATAGACTACCCGATGCACTATCGTAAATAGCTGTTACATTGGCTTCTTTATTTGTATTAATCTTATTAATAAGAGAGTCAATGGTTTCATTATCTTCAAGTTTAATGCTGGTGGATCCAATAACAATATTATCATTGTAATTGGACACTCCATTGTTCTGATAGAAGTCTTTTATTGTTGTGTTACCCGCTACGCCTTTAAAACGATCATCTTGTTGTAGAAAGGTAGAAGCTGTTGCAAGACTCTTCACTTCAACACTTAGCACTGCATTGCTTGCAGCTCCCGATGCTGTTGCAGTAAGTACGTTAGGGGCTCCCGATACATTTGTTTTCTTTGCATCAATTGAGCTGCTTAAGGATAAGGAATTAAGCTTTTCCTGAAAGCTTACAATTTTCGAACTAACAGTCCGATAATCATTTCGCTTCCACTCTGTCAGCTGCTTTTGCTGATTAAGCTTATCTAAAGGAGCCTTTTGAGCAGTCATTAACTGCTTAACCATTGAATCAATATCCAGACCTGAGGCAAATCCACTTATTCTCATAACAATTCCTCCTTGCTGTAATTAAGCCTTTTTATCGATAACCAGTCCGTTAATCTCCATAAAACTAGCTACCATATCTAACAGCTTCTCTCTAGGTACCTCCCTAATAAGTTCACCTGATTGCTTATCGTACACTTTGATCATGACCGCATGGGTTTGTTCGTGTACCGCGAACTCAAAAGATCTTTCTGCTCCTTGCACTTTCTTAATGGTTTGTTCTAATTCCTGAATGGCTGCCTTTTCTTCTTGCGAAAGCCGAGCAATACTAAGATCAGGAGATACAGCACCTCGTGAAGATGCGTAATCCATTTGAGCCCTTTGATCTATTCTGGATGATGTATTCCCGACATTCATATTTCCCGAAATTCGATGATCCAAGAAACTTCCCCCTTTATAAATATCGACTTACATACACTTTCTGATATTAGATTAATTATCTTATATATCGGTATAACCTCCGGATATGTGAAGAAAAAACAAAAAAGAGACCTTGAAAATTCAAGGCCTCTTCTAAGTGAAAAATATAGATTAACGAAGCAAGGAAAGAACGCCTTGCGGATTAGAGTTTGCTTGTGCCAACATGGATTGGGAAGCTTGAAGAAGGATATTGTTTTTAGACAAAGCAACCATTTCCTTCGCCATGTCTGTGTCACGAATACGGGACTCAGATGCAGTCAAATTCTCTGTAGTTGTACCAAGGTTGTTAGAAGTGTATTCCAAACGATTTTGTACCGCACCCAGTTTACCTCGTTCTGTTGCAACACCTTTGATAGCGTCATTTACCTTATCCAAGGTTACAGCGCTGTCTAGACCTACAAAACTAGTAGTATTAATTGCTGCGATAGTAATCAAAGTTCCTTTATCGTCAGTTGCAATTCCAACACCAGCAGTATTATTGATGTTAATTCCGTTAAATGTAGTGTTAGACATGATGTTATCGATTTGGCTTGTAAGTTCTTTAAGTTCTTGGCCAATGTTTGCTTTATCTGTATCAGTGTAAGTACCGTTTGTTTCTTGTACTTTCAGTTCTTTCATACGACTTAGCATTGAAGATACTTCGTTCAGAGCACCCTCAGCTGTTTGTACGTAAGAGATACCATCTTGAGTGTTACGTTGTGCTTGCTCAAGACCACGGATTTGACCGCGCATATTCTCGGAAATGGATAGACCTGCTGCATCGTCAGCCGCACGGTTAATGCGAAGACCGGAAGACAGTTTCTCCATGTTTTTGCTTGCTGCTGTGTTATTCAGACCCATGTTACGGTGAGTGTTTACTGCCGGAATATTGTGATTGATAATCATTGATAATTTCCTCCCTGAAATTGGTTTATGCCCACATCCTTGTGGTAGCGTATCTTCACAGGTCGGCCGCCCTGAAGAATTACCGCTGTACTATATATATCGTCCAGCTTTCAGGGATTGTGAATAGCAATTTGAACTTTTTTATTCTTTTTTTGACAGAGAAGTAAGAAGGTTCTGAAGCTGATGGATATCAATCACCGCTTCTTGGTTCGTACGCTCAATTTCTTCATAGATTTCTTTACGATAGATGTCTACATGTCTCGGAGCCTTCACACCAATCCGCACGGTTTCTGAATCGACTCCAAGAATGGTAATCTCAATGTCTTCGCCAATCATAATCGACTCGCCTTTTTTGCGTGACAATACCAACATTAAAGTCCAGCTCCCTTCTTACTTCCACCCTCATCCGTAATCCATAGTTGATGTTTCGCATGGTAGGCCGTGTCATGAAGTACAATTTGTTTGGCCAGCTTCTTCGTTTCATTAATAAGAAGTGGAGCGATCAGGTTTGCCGTTGTACGATGAGGATCGCTATGCAGGGTAACAATACACCTTACTTTAAGCAACTCATCTTCCATATATTTTATTTCGTCCAGTGCTTCTTCTGAAGCCTTGAACTCATAACTATCGAAAAAGGAGAAGGGATCGACAATAACAAATGAAATCTCCTTGCGATCTACAGAAGTAAGATAACTGAATACCTCGTTGTGCTCCTCCATCACAAAACATTTCAAATCCTCAAAACCCGGTAATCCCTTCGGGAACGTTATATTTTCTGTCATACCCATATTGTGATATCTCCTCATTTTGTAAGACTTATAAAGTAATGTATACAAATTTACCGCCATATCTTATCTGATACTATAATGTATAGCTTGTACAAGAACAACAAAAGGAACTGAAGGTTCATTGACCTCCTAGTTCCTCAAGTTTCCAGTACTATGTTTCAAATTATCTCATGAAATCCATCAGTGTAGGCGTCAAAATCTTTGCAGAAGTTTGAAGTGACGCTTGATAAATTGTCTGTGCTGATGTTGCTTGAATCATTAGACTTGCTATATCTGCATCTTCCGTTTTCGACTGTAGTGTCGTCAAATTAAGATCTTGCTGATCCAATCGATTCTGCATAAGTTCCACTCTATTTGTACGTGCACCAACTTCTGACAAAGAACCTAACATTTTGGTAGTTCTTGTTTCGATGTTTGTAAGTTGATTTCTTACTCCATCATAATCACCATTTTTCAATGCAGAGACGAGGTTATCAGCTATTTTGAATATATTGTCTTCCTCCGTACTATTACCAAAAAAATCTGATCCAGAGGTATTTATCTGCATTTCAGTATTTTGACTAATACCGTAGATCACAGCCGATTTATCTGGATTTAGATCTGCGTAACTATTCATACCAGCGGAAAGCTCGTAAGGCGCTTGATCATATTTTTGTCCATTAAATATGTATTTGCCTCGAATTTCTGTGTTACCAATACTAACTAATTGACTCTGAAGTTCTTCTACTTCTTCACGAATGGCATCAAGTCCAGACTGTGGTACAACCCCAGTTGTGCCTTGAATCGCCAATTCCTTCATTCTAGTTACAATCTCGTTCGTCTGTTGCATTGCAGAATCTGTCATGTCGAGCCAGCTTAACCCTGAATCTACATTCGATTGATATTGCTCATTAGAAGCTAACTCCGCACGATAGCGAAGGGCATACGTCACGCCTACTGGATCATCCGATGGCTTGTTCAGTTTTCTGCCTGTCGAGATCTGATTCTCCAAATTACTCATTTTATTAAGATTACGGTTAATGTTACTAAGCATCTGGGTATTCATCATGCTAGATGTTACGCGGATCGACATTTGCGTTGCCTCCTACTTCTTAAGTTTAACGTCCGACAACGCCGGTACTGTTAATTAATTTATCAAGTAACTGATCGAAAGTCGTCATAAAACGAGATGCAGCGCTATAAGCATGCTGGAACTTAATCATATTGGACATTTCTTCATCGAGTGATACTCCGCTAACGGACTGACGATTCACATCCACTTGCTGTGTTAACAAGCTTCCGTTATCAACCTGACGTTTTGCTTCTTTTGTCTCGATACCAAGTTGACCCACAATCGAACCGAAGTAATCATCAACGGTTCCTGGAGCCGAGAGCGCCGTACCAAAATCAAATTTAACATCTTTTAGACCTGACATAAGGAGCGCAAGTGTATTATTTCCTTTTACAACGGATTCTCCTGTTCCTTGTCCATCAGTACGCATAGAAGTCGCAATCTTATTCGGATCTGCCTGAATCTCAGGATTCAAAGTAATATTCCCTGCGGTAATCGTACCGCCATCTGTTGCGGTAAAGAAGGCTTCTCCCGCTTGTGGTGTCGTACCACTTACCGTGTACCCCAGCTGATGAAGTCCATTAATTCCTTGAACAGTTACTTTCAAATCGGAACCTAAAGTACGGTTATTGTTCGCATTGGAATAGGTAACACCATTCAGTACGGTTCCTTCTGGAAGTACAGTACCTGCTGGCAAAGATACTTCAATGTTGCCGTTAGCAAGTGTATTGGCGAGTTGGTTAAGCTGTTGTCTATAGTCTTCAACGTACGTATCACGGGAGGTAATCATACCAAAGACTTCTCCGCCTGTTAAAGTACCCGCATCATATGCGGTTTCCAGCATATCTGCAGTGACTGGCGTTGCCTGATCTCCAGTGACCAGTAGCTGTCCTCCAACGGTAACTTCATATCCCGTATCCAGTTCGGTAACTTGTACATTGGCTATTTTGGATAACTGATCGATTGCATAGTCACGCTGATCTCTCAGGTCATTTGCATTATCACCAAGTTTTTCAACACGGGAAATATTTTGATTAAGACTCGCAACCGTCTGCAAAAGAGAGCTCATCTCTTGCGCTTTTAGTTCCACGTTGCTTGTTAAATCACTGGTCAAAGCATCTAACTGGCGGCTCGTTTGATTGAGTGCATCCGTCAGTGCAAGCGTCGTTTCTTTTACAATCTTACGATTAGTAATATCCTGCGGATCTTTGCTGAGATCAGACCAGGCATTCCAAAAGTTATCCATGACCGTACGAATCCCTGTGTCAGAAGGTTCATTCATGATCGTCTCGAGTTTGTCGAGCGTATCGTAACGCACGTTCCATCCGCCTAAACCGGAGTTTTCACTACGGTATTGGTCATCGAGAAAAGTCTGTCTCACACGCGTAATCGCGTTAAACTCTACACCCGTTCCGAGCTGACCAGGAGCTGTATTACGATACATTCCTACTGCATCCATTGGCCGGGAAGCCGTCATGTTTACAACTTGTCTGGAATATCCTGCCGTATTTGCATTCGATATATTATGACCCGTAGTATTCAAAGCTGCCGATTGAGTAAACAAGCTTCGCTTTGCCGTCTCTATACCATGAAAGGTAGAAGCCATTACTTACCTCCTTAATCTATGCTCTCGTGTCGAAAAGACCGGAGCGCTGAGCATTGTATTGCTTGTCTGAGGGATGCTGATACGTCGCTTCATTTTCAGGGGCGTATGACAGCGTATCTACATAAAAATCGATATAGGATAAGGATTGCTCTATCAGTTGCTGGTTAATTATCGTAAGCTCTTTGAGGGTCCCGAGCGTGCCGGATAATGTATTCAGCGCGGTTACAATCCGCTGTTTGTCTTCCTGATCAAAGATAAGACGAATCAGCTCCTGCATATTCAAATTAAGTCTGGATTTAATACCGCGTTCCTGCAGAAATCCGTAGACTGCTTCGAGACGCTTCTTTTCACAATCTTCAATCTGTTTTACCAACTTGGACTCGGCATTTGTTATTGATATCATTTCATTCACTTGATTCTGAATAATAAGCTGTTTCTTCAGCTCACCTAGTTTGATCAGCTGCACGTGATATTCGTTCAGTTCATGAATGGCATCGATTAATTGATTTAGGGACATAAATTTCTCCTACTTCTCTGAACTTGAACTTGGTTTGAAATATGGCATCATCTTCTCTGCAAGCTGTTCGGTGTCCACTTTATATGTGCCTGAAGCAACTTGTTGTTTCAGTTCTTGAATGCGCTGTGCGCGCTCACTGTTATTTACCTGCTCCTGTTTCTGGAGCATTTCCATAGCCTCCGGAGAAATCGTTACCTCATCCTTACGGCTTGCTTTTTTACTTTCGGTCTGCTGACCGGATTCTATATTTCTCGAATAAGAGTTGATTGCTCCAATCCGCCCGGATTCATTAATTTTCATAACGAACACCTGCCTTTCCTTCATATCAGGATAATTAATCGTCCCTATTTGTCATCTAAATAAAAAAACCGATAATCTTTACTAAAGTTATCGGTAGAGGTTGAAACATTGTTTATAGTCTTACATCTAATTGAGCCGTGTCTCCTAGGAACGTCCCGATTTGTCGATAGCTCGATAGGCACCTTCGCCTAGAGAACGTCCATCCCCCTGACCAACTTCCCGGGCTGCACCGTTCAAATCCTTGGTCAAACGCGCACGACAGCCATCACACATGTGCCCTTCACGAATAAACGTACCACACACTTCGCACGGGTAAGTCAAATTAGGCGAATCCACTACAGAAATTCGACCTTCCTTGATAAAACGTGTAATCTGCTTAATGGACACACCTGTCTCTTCCGATAGCTCCTGAATGTTGGCGCCTCTCTCTTTACGCAAATATTCTACACAGTCTACATACTGCTGTTCAATATCTTTGACACAAGACGGACAACACTCCATTACGTTAAGCACGTATAGCTTTCCGCAGCGAGGACAGTTACCTAAATTCATCCTCTTTAGCCCCCTTCAATAGATCAAACCGAATACTTTCTCCCATTATACCTACGTTATTTCACCTTGTCATCTTTGGAACTTATGAGAAACAATGGGATGATCACCTTGCATGATTGCGAAAAAAAATTAGCGCGCGCCTGCAGTTTAGAACTAATGATTTATACATTCTGTGACTTGATTATGGTCCGATCTGGATTTGTTACCTAAAACAGAATTCCTGAATTCTCACACAATTGATATAAAAAAATCTATATTTTTATATCGGTAAATCCATATAAAAATCTTACTAAGATCTTGCCCATGTAAGAGAATAAATCATGAAATGAATTCCATGCGCCCTTCCCCATTCCTTAATTACCCGGCTGCAAGCCTCCAGCGTACTGCCTGTGGTGTAAACATCATCTACCAAGATCAGATGGATGGGGTTTCTGTTACTGATATAAGATGGATCGGCCATTACTTCATTGAAATATTCAGAGGCAAATGGATGAATGGCAAATACATTTCGCATTGTCTCTACCCGCTCTTTACGAGACTTATAACTTTGTTTCTCTGTGTGTTGCGTACGCTTCAGCATAGGGATAAGCGGAAGACGTTGATGACTACTTAGTACTTCAGCCAATCTTTCAGCTTGATTGAACCCCCGTTCCATATAACGCTCCTGACTGACCGGAACAAAAGTGACTGCCTGCGCGTGCCATATCCCCCGTGAGTAGGATCGAGAGGTCAACCAAGCATTGGATCTATTCAACTCTATTCTACGATTGGGTACTAACGATCTCACTTTCTGACTGCTGTTACCTAATAACGTCATCTCACGCTGTAAAGCAACATAAGCAACATTCAGTATCGCACCTAGTAAAGGAGCTATCCGCTCCTTCCCCCGATATTTATATACGGCGAGCCACTCTCGCATCAAGGAATCATAGAGTACAGCACTTCGATTGAGCTCAAAAGAGCGACTCAGGTTTTCAGCTCTGACACAGTCCGGACAACCAACAGCTCTACCACAGCGATAACAACGTATCCTTTTCACCCACGGGACTAATGAAACACAGTGTCTACATATTCCCGGGAGCTCGCTGGATAGAACCGCTCGGTTACCACACGCCACGCAGATCTGTCCAGGCGGAGCAGCCAGCTGCTCTAAAAAGGATCGTACCCGCTCAAATGTATTCATGGTTAGATACCTTTCCCTTTCCGCTTGGAGTCATAATCCACCAAATACCCCTGACGTCCCGCGATCGCATTCATTCGTTTAATCTGCTGTATAGCTTCTTTCTGGCCACGACTGCGCTCTGGAGCAGCAAAAACAACGCTGCCTGCAGGGTCATCCTTGGATCTTCCTGCTCTTCCTGCCATCTGTACTAGGGAGGCAGCATCAAATAATCGATTGTTTGCATCAAGAATATACACATCACTTTTGGGTACCGTTACGCCGCGTTCAAGAATTGTGGTCGTGACAAGCAAACGAATGGTTCTTTCTCTAAACGCAACTACCTTTTCGGCACGCATGGGGTCTTCGGAAGAAGTCCCTTCGATTCGGATCCCAGGTAACATACGCCGTAGCAGCCTTAATAATCCATCGATCTGGGCAATCCGTGTAACAAACATAAATACTTGTGCTTCTCGGTTAATAGAATACGTGAGTCTTTCTAAGAGCTCAGCAGGTAATTTATTCTGCTTTAACAACTGAAGAACTGGAGGTACTCGGAGTAAGATTGGTACTGGCAAGGGATGTCTATGAAAACGAACCGGTACTCTCGCATGGGCAAGCTTGCCACGGGCTGCTTGCTTTTGCAGCTCTCGTGGCGGCGTAGCAGACAAATAAACAAAGCTGCCACCTGGTTTACAGCATGCTTCCGCTGCATAAGCGAGCATCGGATCGTTGTGGTATGGGAAAGCATCGAGTTCGTCGATGATGACAAGATCAAACACATGGCGGAAGCGAAGCAGCTGGTGAGTTGTGGCGAGGGTAAGCTGCCCTCGCTGCCAGCGATCAGCACTTCCGCCATAAAGGGTGGTGCGCGTCACCTCTGGAAACGCGCGGGCCACCCGGGGAGCGAGCTCAAGCACCACATCGCGCCGCGGTGTGGCCACGAGCACGCTCCCCCCGCTGCTGAGGATGGCATCCAGCAGCGGGAAGGTCATTTCGGTCTTGCCGGCGCCGGTCACGGCCCATAGCAAGAACCGGCCCTTGGCCGCAGCGGAGCTGGCATGGCGCTGCTCCGCCAAATACGCAAGCGCCGCGCCCGTGGCTGCGCTTTGCGCTGGGCTAAGCCCCCACCGGCGGTCCGCCTCGGTGGGGAGTGCCCCGGCCGTGCTCTTTACGGCCGGGGGCGCTGCTCCTCGCAGCAGCAGCGTACAAGCCCGGCTGCGCCCAAGCGCGAGGCACGCCTCGCAATAAGCGCACGCCGCACTGCCACAAGCCGCGCACCGGCTATGCTCAGTAGCGATACTGCCGCAGCGGCGGCAATGCAGTGGTACCCGGTGGCCCTGAAAGAGCCGCCACCCTAAACCACGCACTTTTTTATGTGGGCGCTCTGCGACAGCAGCTTCATAAGTCAGCCGTCCAGCCAAATAAGCTAGTTGCACTGCAGCTATATAATCGCTCTGCATAGCAGGAGCGTTCTCGGCAAACAGTGCTCCCACCTCCGGTAAAAGCAGCTGTCTACCTTCTAGCTGCTCGGCTGCCTCTACTGCATCCTCATAAAGCAAATGCAGTACCTCCCCTGCTTGCCTCGTCCCATCCAGCAAAACCATCCTAATGTCCAAACATCCCTCTAATAATACCTGACCATAATTTCCTGGTTCGTTCTTTACTGCCTCCTGCAGCAGATTCCCAATCCATTCTCGCCAATACTGAACCGAATTCTCTTCACTAAACGATGCTTTCCCCTTACTGAATCTTTCCTTCAACAAGCAGGCCCAAGCGAAAGGCATTGATCTAGATAACCAAATCATAAACCAAGAGCCCTTGCATTTCTCTTGCTGTACTTCCCACCACAACTGATCTACTTCTGGACAAATGGACATGTATAATTTCCATTCACCGGGCGTCATGTTATCCTCTCGTTTCACTAAATAAACAGCAACTTTCAAGCCCCTTATCCCCCCAACTACGAAATCTCCTTAGCAACGTATAACGCAAAAAAGCACATCCCTCGGTTAACTACCGAAGTATGTGCTTCATACTTAAAATAAATGAAAAATATTCCATATAAGTTCTATATATACAATATTAATGACAATACCGCAACTTTTTCAAAGCTCAATCGTTCTATAATATATCTACAATTTGCTTACGAATGGAATCCCTTGAAGTGCACCTTCTTGACGAAGATCAAAGTATTTAATATCTTCATGCTCCAGCACACCACTTACACTAACACCAGACAAGGATTCCTCGCCAGTAACGATGTTAAGTTCAATCCCTGAAACACCACACAGCCGATGTAACAAAGGCAAGGTTTCATCGCTTGATCCATGATCCATTACAGTAACATGGTGGGTTTTTCCTCGTAAAGATGCGTCTAGAGACAGTGCTCGGATAATCCACTCTAGCTTAAATCCATGGTTACATGTGACTAAAATATAACGAGTTTGCTCCGATTGCTTCTGATCCGATTGCAGCCTTCGATAAACAAAACGTACGGTTGCAGCAGATAGACCATAAACAAGCGCAATCCATAACAAATGTTCGATCATGGCGACTGCACCTCCCTTTACGACAATATATGCCGCTAACTGGGACGGTGACACAATGAACAGTTACAAACGTTATATTTTTTCAGCTGCTTATCCCATATCTAAAAGCCTTTGGTGAGCACCGATTGCTTTTCACATGAACATTTACAATGAACCTGATGATAGCAATTATGCATCGTACTTACGCCATATGTATGCCTATGGGGCGGCAAAAAGGCTTCTAACGATCACTTGTACGTTCTTGCTTCAGCATTTCCCCCGAAAAGTTGCACCCACATTTGCCTTCTCATGCCAAAGTTTGTCCGAAATTATAGAGTGACCCAACCATATTTAATGGAATTAATAACGGCTTGTGTCCGGTCATCCACTTCCATCTTCTGCAGAATACTGCTGACATGGTTCTTAACCGTCTTCTCACTGATGAACAAAAATTCACCAATCATTTTGTTGCTCTTACCTTCAGCCATTAGACGAAGCACTTCTGCTTCCCGACGTGTCAGCGGATTGTTATCTCCCGCAACAAACTTCACGCCTGCTTCTTTCACGCCGCCTTCATTCATTGCACCTGTTTCATTCAAGTAAGTCATACGACGAAGCTGCATAATCAGCTTGCCCGTCACTTTTGGATGAATAAATGCATACCCTTCGTGAACGGAACGGATCGCATTGATCAGAGACTCAGCCTCCATGTCCTTCAGCAAATATCCATTCGCTCCTTTACGAAGCGTTTCAAACACATAGCTTTCATCATCATGAATAGATAAAATAATAACTTTCACATCCGGGAACAGCTCTCTCAGCTTTTCCGTTGCTTCCACACCATTTTCAACAGGCATGTTAATATCCATAAGGACGATATCAGGTTTGATCTGATTGCAGAACTCAAGAACCTGAATTCCGTCACCGCATTCGCCTATGACTTCAATATCGTCCTCCATGTTTAGAATTCGCTTCAGTCCTTCACGAAATAGCTGATGGTCGTCAGCAAGTAATACTTTAATATCAGCCTTAATCATGTTCTGGTTTTCCATCCTATTACTCCTTTCCCTTCTCCACGTTTGTCGGGATATGAATCACGATCTTAGTGCCTTGATTTTCACCTGATTCAATTTCCATTCGGCCTTCGAGCAGTTCTACCCTTTCCCGCATACCTATTAACCCAAAATGAGAGTGATCCTTACTTTTCTCTTCCAACTTCTCCGGCTTAAATCCAAGACCGTTATCCTGTACGACGATCTTAACAAGCTGAGCCTGGAACGTAATTTCTACGACCACATAGGTTGGATACGCATGCTTGGCTGCATTCGACAAACCTTCCTGCACTAAACGATAAATCGCTGCCTCCATCGCAGAAGACAAACGGTGTTCTTTCCCTCTAGTTTCAAACAGCGCGCGAATTTTCGTTTTTTCTTCAAAATCCTGCACGTATTTACGAAGTGTGGGAATTAAGCCCAGGTCATCCAGGGCCATTGGGCGCAAATTGAAAATAACTTTTCGCATTTCCCCAAGGCTAGAACGAACTTGTTTTTTCAAATCTACTATTTCGGCCTGCACCATCTTAAAATCCTGCTTAGCTAGCATTCTTTCTACAATTTCCGTCCTAAGCACTAGGTTGGCAAGCATTTGTGCGGGGCCATCATGAATTTCACGAGCGATTCTTTTCCGCTCTTCCTCCTGGGCCAATATGATCTTGAGACCAATCATTTGTCGATTCTTGGCGGACTCAATAATCCGTGTAACCTGACCCAGTTCACCAGACAGATATTCCATCACAACATTCATCTGAGAACCAATTGTCTCGGCTCTTTCTACAGATGCCTCGATACTGCGCGCACGTTTCTGCAAATCATCACGGCGAGCTTTGAGGTACATTTCTTTTTCTCTGTAAATCATCAAATCCAGCTGCAGCTGCGTAGCCCTTTCATAGGCTTGCTTGATATCATGTTCAGAAAAACGGACAAAATCACGGCTGACTTCGGTCAGCCGGATCCGGGAACGACGGAAATTGAGTTCCAGTTGATCTACCTTCTCAATTGTTTCCGCCGTCTCTTTCAGGATAGATTGAACTTCCTGATTGAGCGCCTTCAGCTCAGTACGAGATGAGTCCATGATTTCAAAAATTTGATATTTACTGCTTTCCATGACCTGCATGGCGTTTTTTATGACGCGATCGAGAGCATCCGCTTGAAAGTCCACAAATTTTCGACTCCATTCCTAACGTTTCCAGGATATATCATACCATATCACGAGTCGATGGTGACGGTCTTCGTTTTCTGTTCCCATTTTACAGTCAGTCCAAGTTGTTCAGAAACGAGCCTTAGAGGGACTAAAGTCCTACCACCGGAAATATACGGTGCGACACTCGCATTTTGACGTTGTCCATTTAATATAAATTCTTTCTGACCAACAGTCAGGTCGATTAATTTTCCACCTCGGAGTATTGTCACTCGCTGATTTTTACTATCCCAGGTTGCCTTTCCTCCAAACACATCAAGCACATGCTTGATTGGAACATAGGTAGCGTTATTTTTCAGCACTGGCGCTGCATCAATCGTTCTCTTTTGACCGTTAAACACCATCGATTTTTGTCCAATAACAAGTTTTGCGACTCCAGTAGGTAATCCAGCTTCACTTGATAAAGAAGGCATCGTAAAAGCTATATTATCAAAAGCAACCGTTCCTGTCATGGCACGCTCGTCCTGTCCTTCATCAAGATTTACTACATATACCCGTTTTAATTTGGCCGGATATGAGATATCTGAACTACTTAAGTCCACATTCAGCTTCTTCCAACCAGTCCAATTAATATTTCTGGCTAAATCAAGATAAACGGTTTTGCCTTTGGCATCCGTGAGTTCTGCACGCATCCAGTTCAAGCTCTGATCTCCCAGCACATCTACAGAAAGTGCCGTAGCAGGCGCATCGATTATTTTACCTGATGTTCCATTCAACTGGGCATAAGCATACATTTTACCACTTCCACCAGTCATATCATAGCTAAGCTCGAGTACTTTGGATCCTGCCTTTTCCCCGGTTCCATTCACAATTCCTGCCGTTCCGGTTACGCCCGCAGCGTTCGTCGTAAACTGAACTCCATAATTCACTTTTTCGAAATCCTCCCACATACTTTCGCCTGCTGCGGAGAGGACTACTACCGTACTGAACCCATCATAACGACCAATAGCATAACCGACTGTTGTCCCTGTATTAATAGAAGAGATCGTTAACTTGTCACCTTTCACATTACCTTTAAAACCAACAAATTCCCACTTGAGTGCATCAGCACTTAGAGAAACGCTTTGTCCATCTTTAGTAGTCGCGGTAACAGGAATATCTACACTCGTACCTGCTTGTAAAGAACCTGCTCCTGAGCCGGCTTTGAGTGCAGTCAGATTGTTACCCCCTACCACGGTAACTTGCATCTTGCTACTCGCTGATCCACTTACCGCAGTCAGTGTAGCCGTTCCGCCGCCTACTGCTTTAATTTTCCCGCCACTTGTGCTAATTACATTGCCATTGCTTGATTTCCAGGTAACGGATGACGATCCTACATCATAAGGGTTGAAGTACGTGTCGTACCCTTTCAGGCTGTACGTTGCCTCCTGACCGACAAGAAGAGAATTGGGCCCGCTAATCGTAAGACCTTTCAATTGCCCGGCAGGAGCAAGGGAATATACACCAAGCCCATTAACAATGGCACGCTGTTCTGTCCCGTATTCCGTTGAAAAAGCAAGACCCGTTGCAGATGTTCCAAGCGGTCTCGTAATCATGGTGGTAGAACCCCCACCGTCCAGATTCATCCCTTTCCATACCCCGATACTGGTCATGAAGGATTGCATTTCTTTCAGTGACATACCGCTACTTACACTATTATCTTGTACACCAATCAGATAGGCATACCGATTATCTTTTGAATAACCAACCGCTGTACGCGCTCGGTAACCTCCAATGCTAGATGTATCTCGGGAAAACGAAGTCGCCTGCCCGCTGCTCACCAGTATCGTATGTCCACCAATCATCATTTGCAGCGTATCTGGATTTACTGTCTGGCCTGAAGTCTTGGCTTTCAGCTTGTAATCTGCATTTACCGCTTGGCCAACAGAGAGGTTTGCAACAATCCATTCAGCTGCCGTACCGTGGGCACGCAAAATATAACCATCTTCTGGAATGGATGAACTGAGCGCTTTTTTATAAGATATCTCTTTGACCACATCATTTTGCACGAGCACTTCTGTTGGCGTTGTTGAAGGATCGTTAGGTCGTTTCGGTGAGGTCCATGCCGAAGTGTAAATGTACATGGAATTCGCATGGCTGTATTTTACACTTCCCGATTCCAAATAATAGTCTTCTTTGTTCATACCCCGGAGGGCAAACGTCGATCCATTCGAAGCCTGTACAGAACCTTCAAAGCTATATTCATCAATCATTGGCTTTCCGTCTTTACTGATAGTCATGGCATACATTCCCGACAGTTCTGAAGGTGTCGACATGAGTACTCCGCTCGCAATCTGACCGCCAATCGGTGCAAGCTCACCACTTACATTAAAATAATCACCATTCACACCAGCAACCGCACCTGTTTCTTTCACCATGGCACCGGTGCTTTGCTTACTGTTGAATTTGCCGCCCTTACCTGTCATAACATCCAACTTCACATAAGGGTTATTCAAATCTATCTCTATGACATTGGCTAGTATGTTCGTTTTGGTACCCGAACGTGTTGTGGTAAATTGATATTCTATCATTTTGGCTCCGGACGTAATCATCTCTTCAGAGAGCTTTGTTGTGCTCGCCGCAGCCTCCGCTATACTCGCTGTTGGAAGAACTATATTCCATGCTCCACTTGATCCAAGAACCGGAGTGACCCAGAGAACGCCTGCTATCGTAAAAATAAACCACTTCTTTCTGCTATCCTTCCATTGTTTCCCTGTTTGCTTCCTGTTTGCTCCCATAGAAAAAGCGACTCTCCCATCTTTTTATACAGTCTCTAATGAATTCAGCCCCGAAACTCTTAAAAGAGTTCGGAGCTGAAGACATAAATATCCTCTAATTAATAGACTGCTAAAACTGGAAAAAGTTACGCTCTTTTTAAAGTTTCCTTATTTCGTATCATAGATTGCTAGCATCCTAGTCAGCATAACGGCAGCCTGTGCTTTTGTCGCGTTGCCAGCTGGCTTAAATGTGTTAATCGTTATCCCTTGAATGAGGTTTTGCTGCACTGCCTCGGCTACCAATTCTGGTGCTTGAATGTAGGTTCGATCCTTGAATTTACTAAGAATGCTTTGTGGAGTCCCGTTCAAGGAAACCTGATGTCCACCATAATGCAAGGCACGAACCATCATAATAGACATTTGCTCGCGAGTGATTAACTGGTTTGGTTTGAAAGATCCATCCGCATGTCCAGTAATAATGCCTGCTTTCGCTGCTGCACCAATGTAAGCTCCAGCCGTACTATATGGAACATCACTGAATTTTGCTGCTGTATCCCAGCTTCCCTCAAGTCCCAAACCTCTAGCAATCATACCTGCAAATTCCGATCTTGTAATATTCGTATTTGGCTCATAATATGATCCTGATTCGGTGTCAATGATCCATTTTACCGCCAATCTTTCAATGGCATCTTTGGCCCAGTGACCATAGAGTCCCATGTACTGCACCGGATGCTCGGCAACTACGATGGATTGACTCCCGGTCAATTTAGCAATAAATACGTAGCCACTTGATGTCTTCTGTACCTGATGAGGTACGTGACTCAGTCGCTGCACCGTACCATCTAGCCGAATAAGACTGAGCGTACTTGTGGTTGCATTTCCAGCCAGGCTTACACGCAGGTTAAGCTGTCCTTTTACCTTCTGCTCCGCCTTTTGGGACAAGTGATTGACTGCATAAGCAGTAGCATCTATAATAGCTGTTTTTTTCGTTGCTTTTCCACCAGCAAGCAAAGTATCGATGCTAACAGAAGAGGTAGATGGAACAGACTCTAGTTGTAGAAATAATACAGTGCGGGCTGCATCACTATTTACACTTGTCGCCATAGCAGACATATCAATATCAGCGAGCGGCAAGGTGTAAAGTGCATCCCCATATCTCACTCCAATAACTGCTTGTTTATTCTTGCTGTAGACCTCTGTAAGTGCCTGCAGCGAAAAACCAGCTAGAGCAGCTTGTTCTGTCTCCGGAATATCGATCACAATTGTATTCGATCGTCCTGCAGCAGAACTCGCATACGTGAATGCCTGTTGCAAAGTCTGACTACTGATTGTATAAGAACCGACAGTACGACTGTATTTGGACAAAGCGGTGGTTCGAGTAGCTGCGCTGCTACTTAAAGCATAACCACTTTGACCAAACAAAGAGGCATCCAGCGCAGTAAGTCCGCTCGGCATTCCTGATGTACCACCACTTCCGCCAGTGCTACTACCACTTGTTTTATTTTGCAAGGTGAAAGGACCAAATCCGGCTACACTTTCTCCTTTAGCTGTACGTAAAGGTGTCGCGCCAGGAAGATAAGAAAGCGTCACAATCTGATCAGGCAAAACTGCTGAAGCTAGCGTTAAGGATAAAGTCTGATTCTGAACGCTCGCTGAAGCCACCTGTACGCTTTGTCCGCCAGCAGTCACCGCAAACTGAGATGTAGTTAACGAGGTTTGACTTTTCATCGCTTCTGACATGGTTACGTTCATGTTCTGCCCTTGTACAATGCCTTGCCTTACGCTACCGCTGCCGTAGATGGTTACAGGCACGAGATTCAGATAACCCGCTGGGTTCCCGTTCAGGTCCGTAAGTCTACGTACACCAGGCACGTAAGATATGGAAACCTCCTGATTAAGTTGAAGGGTGTTAGCCAGAGTCAGTTCCACTTCATCCTCATTAACTTCGACAGCATTCACATATAGCGGGCTTCCCCCCACAAGAACAGAATACTGGCTCTTCAAAGGTAAATTGTCGCTACGTAGAGCCTCATTGTACTTCAAGTACATTTTATTGCCCATTGCCGTCGCTTCCACAAATTCAGGTGCTTTGGAATCATAGCTATTTCGCACAAAAAAATCAGTGAACCCGGCGAGTGCCTGATCTCTATAATCTTTCAAAGGGTAGGACCCTGGCGTATAAGTGACTCTGATTACTTCTCCATCTGCCACTGATCTGTTCAAGATGAGAGTAACTACATTACCGTTACTCAAGGAAATACTATTCACCCCAATGCCACTGCCATTCGCTGTTACATAGAATTGATCGACCGCAGACGATGAGCTCACTTTTACACTTTCGGTAAAATAGAGATATAATGTGTTTCCATATACAGACCCTTCCCGTGGTTTGGAAAGAACGGAGTTCAGACCATTCGCAATTTCTAGGCTGGAAAAAGAGGATACTGCATTTCCTGCATCATCTTGAACAGGACGAACCCCTGGCGTATAGCTCAGTCTTACAACTTGTCCTACGGCTACTCCCGTATCTAGCATGACATACACACTGTCACCAGATATGCTCACATCGCTGATATTCCGCACCTCTCCGTTAACCGTCACTGAGTAGCTAGATACAAGCGGTCTGATACTCGAATTCAGTACCTCGTCATAAGTAAGTTTAATTAGCGTATTGGTATACATTTTCGATGATTGTAGTACAGGTGACTTTGTATCTTTCGTATAGGTTTTGAAGCTCCAAGATGAACTTCCGCTTAGACCGGCAAATGTATTCCCAGCCGCATCATAATAAGTTCCTCCGGGTACATCGACCTGATACGTGACCCCATTTTCAAGATTACTGAGGGGGGTAATCAGTAGTTGACGCTTATCCGATCCATTAATGACAGTAGAAACATTCACTGTTCCTCCGCCGGCCTTCCGAAGTGTCACGTTCCCTGTCCCTGTACGACTCGTGTCTAAAGGTTTGTTAAACGTAAGCACTAACGGCCGATCTACAGCCGCGCTCATACTGCCATCGCTTGGTGATAAAGAGGCAACGGTAAGTGCCGTTGTATCCGTTGATACCGTAAAGCCCCACTCCCCCTTATTTATTGCAGCACTCTTGTTTTGCTGAGCATCCCAAAAAGCACCGGAAGGGATCAACACATCATAGGAAGTGTTATTTTCAAAGTTGTTCGTTGGTTTGATCCGAATCGAGTTGCTCCCTCCACCACTAACTTTGGAAGAGGTGACAGGTATGGTGTCTACCACTTGACCCGTATTTCGATTTACAATCTGAATGTCGCCAGCCGCAGGATACATTTCTTTAGCAAAAGTTAGCGACAGTGTAGATGTAGGCAACACTTTGGATGCACCTTGCGCAGGAACTTTTTCCGTTACCGCTACATCTCCCATTCCTTTGGTCCAAAAGCGCCATGTGCTAGCATCTTGTATTCCTGCGAAAGCTTCTCCGCGTTCATTCCAAAATACGCCTTGGTCCATTAAAAGATAGTACCCTCCACTAGGGAGCTCTTCAGCAAAGTTAGAAAATGTAATGTATGTACCGTACTCCTCTGGCCCAACCTCGCGACCTGAAGGCACATCGTAAATCTTTATGTCGGTTGCTACATGAAACGATTTGATCTCCGAGTTATCTGACATCCGTTGAAGGCGGATATAACCTGCGCCTCTTTTTACAGGTTGGCTCATTTTGATTGCTAATTCAGGTGTCTTAGCGACTTCAAGTTTCCCATTCGGAGGTGTTAGTTCCTCATTCCCTTGCAGCGTAAAAGTATTTACAGTAGGAGATGTATCGGTTTTTGCACCGTTACTTGTTACTGTAGTTGGTGATATTGCAGCAGTCGCTGTCACTGCTTTCGTTCCATTTGAATCTGTTGCTGCGTCCGCTATGCTATACCCTGATCCTAGAAAGACTTGTGCAAGCATGACAGCTGCGAGAGCAGCAGATAGTCTTTTCTTCATTAGATTCAACTCACTCCTTCCATTTAATTTCCATGAATAAACTCACCTTTATTTTTCATCGGTACATTAGGAATGAGATGTTAGTTTTAGCTAATAGGATCATAAGAACAATTCATTGAATGGAGCATGGATATTCTGTATCGTCTTGGAAAAAATAATGTCATGTACTCCGGGAACAACCGTTTCATCCGTTATTAACAAAACAAAAAACCTCCGATGAGTACCATCGAAGGTTGGATATAAGAAATTTCATTGAATGAAACTTTATTATATTAGATACCTGCCTGGGTTTGCAAAGCTTCAACTTTGTCGACACGTTCCCAAGGAACATCCAGATCTGTACGGCCAAAGTGACCATATGCAGCAGTTTGTTTGTAAATCGGACGACGCAAGTCCAGCATACGAATAATTCCCGCTGGGCGCAGATCGAAGTTGTTACGAACTAGCTCGACTAGCTTTTCTTCGCTAACTTTACCAGTGCCGTATGTATCGACATTGATCGATACTGGGTTTGCTACACCAATTGCGTAAGCAAGCTGAATTTCTACTTTGTCTGCAAGTCCTGCAGCTACGAGGTTTTTAGCCACATAACGTGCTGCATAAGCTGCGGAACGGTCCACTTTTGTAGGATCCTTACCAGAGAAAGCACCGCCGCCATGACGAGCATAACCACCATACGTATCAACGATGATTTTACGGCCAGTAAGACCTGCATCCCCTTGAGGGCCACCAATTACGAAACGGCCTGTCGGGTTAATGAAGTACTTCGTTTCATCGTCAAGCAGATTAGCTGGAACAACCGGAAGAATTACTTTTTCTTTGATGTCCGCTTGAATTTGCTCAAGTGTGATTTCTTCCGCATGCTGCGTGGATACAACAATGGTATCTACACGAACAGGTTTATCTCCATCATACTCGATGGTAACTTGTGTTTTACCATCTGGACGAAGATATTCAAGCGTACCGTCTTTACGTACTTCAGACAAACGACGAGCAATACGGTGAGACAAAGCAATAGGAAGCGGCATAAGTTCAGGAGTCTCGTTCGTTGCAAAACCAAACATAAGTCCTTGATCGCCTGCACCAATGTTTTCAGTCTCTTTATCCATTTGTTCTGGATCACGGTTTTCAAGCGCTGCATTTACGCCTTGAGCGATATCTTTCGATTGCTCATTCAAGGATGTAAGTACTGCAGACGTTTGAAAGTCGAAACCATATTTTGCACGAGTATAACCGATTTCTTTTACGGTATTACGTACAATCGACGGAATATCGATATAATCAGCAGAGGAGCTGATTTCTCCGATGACGAGTACGAGTCCAGTAGCTACAGATACTTCACACGCAACACGCGCATTTGGATCAGCAGCAAGAAACGCATCAAGAACGGCGTCGGAAATTTGGTCACAGATTTTATCTGGATGTCCTTCAGTTACGGACTCAGAAGTGAATAAGTGGCGCCCTTTAACAGACATAGTAGTTTCAACCTCCCACGTATATGGATTGTATGGTGTAAGCCATAACTTTTATCCAATACAAAAAATGAACCTTTCCCGATACGGAAAAGGTTGCAATACATCCTCATACGACATATTAACGTATTTGTCAAACGGTGTCAATCAATGATGAAATAGGATCATTTCCACAATTTTTTTATAAATTTTTGAACTTTTTTCGTTATTTTATTAACTTTGCTCATGGTTTCATCCACCTCACAGTTTTAGTCCGGCTGCGGATGATTCTGCAGAACGAACCAATCGTTTTGTCATCTCTCCACCGATGGAACCATTCTCACGGGAAGTCACATGACCCCATCCAGAGTATGCTCCTTGTCCACTTATTGAACCCAGCTCATCTCCAAATTCGGCGTCCATTGACCCTACTCCCGCGGATCCTCCTATGTGGATTCCAAACTCTGCTGCAATCTCATATTTCATCTGGTCCAGCATCTGACGACTCTCGGGAACAAGCTTACGATTATTTCTAGCCATAATCTGAAACACCTCCAAGCGTTATGATCTTGCAGGTATAGTGTTTGCATTTGAGTTCATTATAGACTGGTGAATGATTGTTACTTCTGGAAAATGAAGCGAATTGAAATTTTCTAAGCAGCTCTAAACGAAATTTATGCTTACGTTAAATACGATATATATGGAAGAGGAAAAACGCAGCGCTCAAGATAGGGCGAACGAAACTTTGTGATAAAACAAAAAAATGTTTCGCTTCATATATAATATGAAGCGAAACATCACATACTAATCGAAATTATGATGATTCCTTTTTATAAAATCTATACCATTATTATTGGATCTTATAAGTTCCACGGACCATAACCGTAAGATTGTACTTATTACCTTCCTGTACTTCTATGCCTCTTCCTTCACGTGGGAAGGATAGTAAATGGTTATTCGTTATGGATTTTCCATTACCAAGGTCTGCACCTTCGGTCAAATCAGCGACACCATTGGCGTCTTCAGAATAGATTACAGCTTTACCACTACGTACAATAAATTCCGTACCTGCACCTGCAATCAGGCGTTGTCCTGGTTTCACCACAACGATCTTAAGCTCATCACCTGCGCTTGATTCAGGTGTAGAAGGTTCAGCTGGCTCAGTTGGTTTTGTGTTCCCTCCTCCGCCTTGTACTGCATTTTTAATTGCTTGATCTACATAACTCTTGGTAACGACAGGATCGTCTGCTGTTCCCGGTTGGGACGTAACAGAAGCACCGTCAGCCGAGATATTCATTACGGAACCAATCCAAATGCCACCGCCTACTGCGATAGTCGCCATTCCTAATTTCCAAATGCGTTTCATGATGTTCCTCCTCTAAAACTTTCATCCCATCTTTCTATGCTTCTAATGATAGAGTGTATCTAGCTTAGAGACAAGAAAAACTTGCCAAATAGAATAGAGTACTTTTCTAAATATAGCTCAATTTTCACTCTTGATGGTTTCTTTAATCATTAAATATTCTCTCATCTCCGTGTATAACTATTTCTACCTGTCTTTCGGTAATTCCAGAGGAATACGGTTTGGATTATAGTACATGGACTCCCCAGCTATTTTAAACTTCTCTCCTTGGAACAGATCATAGATGGAAATTTGGTAGGTTCCTATTCTTCGATCTTCAAAAATTCGATCATCTATAGCCCAAGAGAGTAACTGATTCGTTCCTAACTTAAGGTCTGTAGCTGGGACTAATTCTTTTGCGAAAATACGACCTGTGGAGTCCGTAATTTCCACTACAAGTTTGTGTTCACTTTCAGGCATATCATACGTCTCGTCCTGAGTGAAAGTATAGTACCATTCAACTGCTACATTGCCACCACCAGATAAATAAGCGTCGAATGTGTGCGTTTTTATCTGATAAGGATATAACTCAATTTGATCTATCTTTGTGAGCGGTGTGAGCTGCTCTGGAGCAATTTCTAATGAAGCGGCATTGACGTACCCAGTAGGTTCTCCCTTAATTGGTGTGAGTTTATCTTCCGTAACCCCTTCACCTACAATCAATCTCATATCAGAGACCGTTACGCGTTTCGGAATTTTTGCCCACATGGTCACGATACTTTTATCTTCCGGTCCAGCTGGATATTCAATCTGTTTTACGTTTGTTTTAAAATAAAGACCGCTCGAAGACTTATAATATCCACTTAATTGAGACAGTTCTGTCTGGCGACTTTCTAGGTTAGTTATTTCAAGCTCGGTATAAACGAGATCTGTGCTTGTACCTGGATAGACTAAGGTTTTCCGAGTTTTCACCTCTGCCTTTTTGCCTAGCGTAGTCAGGGTAAACGCCTTACTTTTCTCAATCTGTGGAACTTCAGGAATTGCCCCTATATTCGTTAGCTTCAGCCATTCAAAAGACTCTTCACCTACCTTCTCTTCTAGCGATACTTGTAACTGAGCGATGTCTAGAGAAGTAGGTACTTTTGTAACGAGATACACATCGATGGACTGACCTGGACCCAGCAAGGAAGCAGCTTGGCTCTTGATAAGCTTGGTACTTGTTATATCTTTTGCTGAATCCACAGTAAAAGCACCCTGTAGTTCAGGGAGACGTAACGTTTTCACAGATGTATTCTTAATGGTCAATTTAGCAGACAAAAGGTCTCCATCAGTCCATGGCAACCGTTGAATGGAAGTCCAAGTCACTCCATAGGTACCATTTTCATTCTTCACTGTTGTTTCAGACCCTAGTGTGTTCTGTAATGAGGTTGGGGTCGGAAGAATATATATGCCTGCTGGATAACTAAAAGAAATCTCCTTTTTCTCTGGATCTTTAGGGACATTCATTGTGAGTTTGAGCGCACCCTTGGCAACAGCATAAGAGACTGAGATATCCAGTTTAATCGTCTTTTCTTCATCTGGCTTCAGCGTTACGTTCTCTAATGCTTTTGTCGTTATTGGATAGGATTTGCCTGTCCCACTTTGCAATACGAATTCATACTTCGGCACGGTTATCGTTTGTTTATCTGTATTTTTGAGCTTAAGCCTAATGGATAAATCATTCTTGTCGTAACTCTGGTTTACTGTTGCTCCTTCTAGCGTCGTTTGCAGTTTCTGACCTTCTACAAGCACTTCTCTTGGCTTAAAAGGGGCAGTAGTCGTAATCTTCGTGGTACTAGCACTCGGGAGTTGCAATGTCGCTAGAGGCAGTACCGTCTTTGCTTCGCCTTCCTCCTCTACTAATACTAGCTCCGCTCCTGTCAGCTTTACGGATTTAGGAATGGTTGCAAGGAGCTTCATTGTTTTGTTTTCCTGTGGCTGAATGTTAAAAGGCGCCGCCTCTGTACTGACCGTCTCCGGTATTAGAGGATAATTACTTCCTCCTGCTGTTCGTAACACCCATTTGGCCGTTGGATTCTCTAGCATTTTATAACCGATATTGTGTAGACTCACCGTTACTTCTGCATAGTTGTAATCGTTCACGGGATGAACCTCTAGCTTGGAAACTTTCACTTTGACAGGGGTATCACCTAAACGAATTGATTTAGACTTATTTACAGGTGTCGAAAGTGTATAGGATGCGGGAACATTGAAATGACCCAGATTACTCTCGTAATTTGGCTTACTAAAATCCCACTTCACGATATGAAATAAAAGATCGCTAACCTTTACGTTTTTCCCTACCTTTACTATATAAGTCACGGCTAAAGAGGAGCCTGCAGCTACGCTCTTTTTCTCCTTGTCCCTTGTAATAAGGTTGGGAGAATACAGTGTACCTCCCTTTGTTTTCACTTTTGTCCAATAGTCAATCAGCATCAAATTTTTGCTGTCATTGTTCTGATAAGTAAGGGTATACGAGATTGTTTTGCCATCTTCTTGTGTAAGTACATTGAGGTCTGTAAGTTTTACTACGCTTTTTGAGGTTAGCTTCACTGATTTTAGGTTATTAAGTGTATGTAGATTTTTGTCACTTTTTGTCGTTGTCGATTTAGAGCTTGTTGTGGAAGATGTACTCGAAGTGCTGTTCTTAGATGTGCTGCTTCCCGTAGATGCTGTCTTTATAAGGGAATTTGTAGAATTAGTCAAAGAACTCCCACTTAATGACTGTGGACGAGCTCCAGAGCCGTAATATAGCAGAGTGGATGGGTGGATGTTGTTTGTACTTTTTGTATATTCATCTGTGGTGTTGACCATACTTGAAGTGTCGTCATTAGTATCGATCCTCGTAACCTGATGAGTCGCGACAGACGTTGATGCAGTACTGGATGAAATGTATGTAGCTTGTCCTTGTTCATTTGCTTCAGCACCTACTAGAGTACCTTGTCCAATAACAATTGCTGCTGCAGCGATCCATAGTAACACTTTTTGGTTGTGCTTTCGATCCACGTGAGTAACCTCCATTTATTACCTTATTTTGAAGTTACTATATAGACGCATGGAGTGGGGTAAAAGTTTCTTTGAATATAAAAAAGAAGAGGTGGAAACCCACCTCTTCTTAGTTTAAGTCAGGTATTACTTAGCTGTTACAGATGTGTAGAAATCTTCAGCAGCATTATCAGATTTATCAGTTAAGAAGAGACCCGTTGAATTGTTAAGAAGTTCAACTTCAACCGATTGTCCAGCAGTAAGTGCTTTTGCAAGTGTTAAAGTTAATACATTATTAGCCCCAGCTTCTGCTTTCGTTACTTTAACTTCTGAACCTTCAACAGATACTTTAAACGCAGATGGAGTAAAGTTAACATTAAGGGCTTCAGTGAAAGTCAATGTAACAGTAGAACCTGCTGCTACATTTGAAGTTTCAATCAATTCTGGTGCAATACCATCATTAGCAACATAACTGAACTTAGTAAGCTTACGACCTAGAGCATCAGTGGATGTTGGTTTTTCAATTGTTTGTAAAGTAACATTAGAAACGTTGTGAGGAATTACGTCTTCTCCGTCCAGATCAAATTCAAGAACAGTGTTTCCATCGTCTGTGCTTTGTTTCATATCGAAAGAGCTGGATGTAAAGGTTTTTCCACCAACAACGATTTCAAAATCAGATGCATTTACATAAGTAAGGTTGCCATCCAATTTAACTTTTACAGTATCGCGATCTGTAGCATATACAGATGAAGCAACAGCTGTGATAGTAGAAGATTGTTCATTGCTAAGTTTAATTGGAGCACCACTTACATAGTTTCCAGTAGTATCAGCAACGTTAACTACACGAAGAGCGTTAGCTTTATCGAAGCCAGCTACTTTGTCTTTCGCAACTGTCAACACAACTGTGTTTGTGTTGTAAAGGGAAATGTTAGTAGATCCAGCTGGGAATGGAGTGTAAGTAGATCCAGTTACATAATCATATTTGTTTACATCAAGTGCAGAGCCAGTGCCAGTTGTTGCTACTGGTCTGTTGAATTGAACATAAACATTATATTCTCCGTTAGCTGTATCTTCTTTGTACCAAGCATCAGAAACTTTCAAAGCACCGACAACTGTAGTAGAGAATCCTACAGATTGAGGAATAATTGCATTACCGATTGTTGCTTGGTCACGAACTCCAGATACTTCAAGAGTATAGTTTCCAGCAGGAAGAGCTCCACCAACTGTAGTAAGAACTACTTTGTTTTGAAGTTCTTTTCCGCTGCTGTTTTTAGCGAATACTGGTGTAGTAGAAGGGTTACCTTTTGTAGTGAAACCTTTACCAGTGAATACTGTACCATCGGATTTTTTCAATACATAGTTAGCTTTTACTTTGATGTCATCTGGATTAATGTTCTCAGAGAAATCTACAGTAATCTCAGTTTTGTCAGATTCGGATTCAGCTGTTACACCAAGAACTGTAGGGCGAACAGTATCCAACTCAGGATTTACCTTAGCGTTACGATCAGCAGAATTGTTGCTGTAATCTGTTACACCGTTCAAGTAAACCGTGTTTTCTCCCAAGCTCAATTTGTTAGCATCAGTGAAAGTCAACGTTACAACATTATCACTAATACTTACAGTAGCCGGTTTGTTAGTAGATGTGTGATAAGCATTTTTCACGGATTTAATTGGCTCGTTGAAAGTTACAGTTACTTTCTTCAAATCAGAAGTAGTAATAGAAGTAACTTCTGGAGCAGCAGTATCTTCTACAATTGTAAATTCAGTAGCTGCAGAATTACTATTAAATCCAGCATAATCTTTCACGTTAGAAACAGTCAAAGAATGTTTGCCAACTGGAAGATCAGTTGTAATGAATGCTACGTTAGGGTAAGTGAATTTAACGTTACCGCTAATTACGTTACCATTAACTTTGTAGTTAGCTAGGTTACCAGCAGTAGCTGCTGTTACAGGCTCGGAGAACTCTACTCTCAAAGCTTTTGTACCCAAACCAGTAACTGCTGTTACTTGTGGCAATTCAGTATCAACTGCTGTGAATTTAACAGTCTCGCTGAAAGTTTTGGAACCGTCAGCATTTTTAACTCCGCTGATTGTAAGATTAGTTTCTCTTTGTTGTGGCAGATTGATTCCATCTGCTTTTACCAGAAGAGTTACTGATTTTTTATCAGAAGACAATGTTGCAGATTCGAAGCTGACGTTAGAAACTTTGTAGTTATCTACGTTAGTTGCTGTAGTTGCATCAACATCACCATCAAATTTCACTTGAATTTGTTTGTAGTTAGAAGCTGTAGCTGCTTCAATTTTAGTAGCTGCAGTTACTACATAAGTAACTTTTTCAGTGAATTCTTTGTCTTTGTAAGTAAATTTAACTTCAGTTTCTTTGTTAGCTACAAGAGCTTTGTCCAAAGTTACTTTTACTGTTTCGTCGTCGCTCATTTTAAATTCTACAACTTTTCCACCTTCGGATACAGTGTAGGATTTAACTTGAAGACTGATCTCTTGGTCAACTTCGTAAGCAGCGCCTACAAGAAGAGCACGAGTTGCGTTGGATTGGAAGTTAGCTTTAGCATCTACCAAACCAGCGTTGATTGCTGCTTGAACATAACCTTTAGCCCATTGTGTTGCAGTGTTGTTAGTTTCTGTAGGGATTTCAAGATCAAGCGCACGTACAAGTACAGTAGCCATTTCTTGAACTGTTACAGGACCGGAAAGGTCAAAGATTTTCTTAGTTGTGTTTTTACCTTCCATGATACCCGCAGCAGATACAGCTTCTACGAAAGGAGCTGCCCAGTGTTTAGGACCATAGTTTTTGTCTTTGAAAGAGTAAACGCCAGTGATCTCTTTAAGACCCAGTGTTTTAGTGATTACTTTCGCGAACTCAGCGCGAGTCATTTGTCTGTCAAGGTGTGCTTGACCGTCTGGGAATCCAGAGAAAATACCTTTATCTTTCAAATAACTGTATTGCTCATTTACATCAGTAAGTCCTGCTTGACCGAATGCTACAGATGCAAACATGGAGAATGCCATTGCTGTAGACAAAGCCACGGATAAAATTTTCTTCATAACCTTTTTTTCTCCTCCTCGAGAAATCATCACATGATTAGTATTTTTATAATTGCTGTTGCTAGTAAATGGGTTGCCCGTGTTACTCATTTCGTTACACCCCCTTCCCAGAGTTAGAGCAATAAATCCATATAAAATGATGTCTGTGAAATTTCACAGAAACTAGTAAATTAAGCCATGACCAGAAAAAAAAGAGTAGTTTCCTAATCTTACCTTTTGTATTATACAATGTGGACCTAGAGACGTAAAGAAAATTTTTCTAATAAATAGACAATTTTCTCCATAAATCTCATATTTTCTTCCTCATTGTTTTCGGCTCTACATCTTAAACGCAGTAGTTTCAAAAAAGTTGCGACTTTCACAAAAAAATTTTCCTTTATTTTAAAAATGATGGAAACATTCCTTCATTCTTGAATCTACTCTGCATATAAGTTCCTGTTATCGCGTGTAAATCCTAAATAATATGTAACCACAATTTTCTTTTTTATATCATACACAACACTTAAATTTGGAAAATATTTTAAACTTGTTTTATATATTCCATACACAAGCATAAATTCCCCATAAAAAAAGACGCCCTTAAAGGGGCGTCTTCCTCATTCCATACTACTTAATCTTCATTGCAAGTTCGATAATTCGAGCACGCATCTGAGGATCGGTTTTTAGGTTGGCATACATTTGTTCGATAGGTTGCTTATTGTCTTTGTATGTTTTTTCATGCTTAATCGTAACATGAGACCAATCAATAAGTTCGTTCTCAGAAGCAACCAAATTATTATATGCATCATGGAATCCTGTCTTCATAACAAGTTCTTCCATAACTTCTTGCGTAATTTCTTGAGTTTTTTTCGTTTTCTCGATTTCCAGTTCCAAAATAGCAGCTTGTTTTTCGAATTGTGTTTTTGTTTTCATGTAACCAAGTTGTGCTTTCGAATAGATCGGTTTCATTAGATACCTTCACCCTTTAGAAAAATGTGTATTTTACGTTATTGTATCTCAAAAACTATCAAATTACAAAATCTAGTGAAACTCGTACTTTCCAAAAAGAAGAAACTGCTCCCTTAAAGGAGCAGTTTAAAGTTGTTATGCGATACTAACTGAGATTATTTGGAAATAACTTTGTGCTTTTCTTGAACAGTTCCACCGCAATTTTGGCTGCTTCTGCACGCGTCAGAAGGCCAGTCGCATTAAAGTTATACTGTGGCTTTGTTTGCCCAGGTAGCGTAATTGCGTTCCCTGTCATGATCTTCGCCTTATTTACAGCAAGTACTGCCGGTCTTGCATAGATATTGATGCTACCAGAATCCACATACAGCTTAGCGAGGTTATCCACTAGCTTGTTATCGTTAGCGACCAGCTTCAGTTTCATAGCACGAGCAATCATCACTGCAGCCTGTTCTCTTGTCAGCGGCTGACTTGCAGCAAATACACCCTCCGTCAGTCCCGTAACAATCCCTGCTCTTGCAGCTGTCTCAATATGAGCATAATCCCATGTTGTACTCTGAGCACCTGGCACGAGATCTACAAAAGTTTGCTTGTTGTCATAATTCAGAGGAATATTAAGTCCTTTAACAAGGAGAGTAGCAAACTCACCCCGTGATGTTTGGTCATCTGTACCAAATTGATCAAATCGTACGTTATTCATAAGTCCTTTAGCATACATCGCATTCAGTACATTACGGCCCCAGTTATGATTCGTAATATCTGTATAACTACGGCTGAGTTTCATGACTACATAGTATCCAAATTCATCAAAAGGTACCGTAATGGTGTGCTTCTTGGTATCTACTACGCCTCCAATGTTGACCCATTCTCGGTTAGATGTATATTTGAATACCGTAATTGTTGAACCTACTTCATCTACAACACTGTTGTTAAAAGTAAGTGTTAATTCTCCCCTTTGGGAAGGCGTAATCTTTCTTTCTGCTGGAATTGCTGGATTACCATACAATCCTTCAATGGAATAAGGTGCAAGACCATTGGTCGGAGGAAGATAATCAGCCGATCCCTGATTTCCTTTTTCACCAAGTCCACCACTGATCCAATACACATTGGAAACGGTAGAGAAATTCTGTTTAGAAGAAGACGAGCTAAATCTCAAGAAATATTCATCTGGAATACTCCAGGAAGGAATGCCTGTCTCTTCTGATGGCAATCCGTTATTAGGGAATCCAATAATATTCCCATAATCATTTCTGCGTTCAACCACACCATCCTTAGGATCAGCGATTCCAAAGAGCAGCTGTGTGGTCGGATAATACTTATTGATGCCTTTTGAATCGGTTGACTGCATTATAGTGCCTTTAGGAAACTCAAGTTCAAGTCCCTTGTTAAATACACTGTATTTATTAGCTACTTTCGGAGCCATATACTGTGTATCCACAGCTACAGTGCCTGTATAAAACACTGAAATCATATCTGATGTTGTTGTGCTTCCACGTACAATATCAATTTTAATCGTATTGGCTTTATCCTGTTTTAAACCTACATAATCCAAAAGGAAGCGGTCATTTCCAAGATCTGTTCTTTTGGTAGCAGGTACTTTGTCGATCAGAACTTGAGTTGCACCTTCTGCCTCGATATCAAAACGAACAAAGTTTTTGTTAACTACATAAGCTCCATCCACAGTTGGCTGCGGTGCAAGCAGACGATATGGTTTTACTTCGCGTACAAGTTCAAGTTGCTGACTTGTTTTGGCACCTGTGCTATTAATAAGCTCAAGATTATATACATAAGTTCCTGCTGCTGTTGCTGGCAAATCTTGAACTCGAATAACAAAATCGGTCTCACTTCCAAAATACTCATAAGCATACTTTGCATTATTGTAAGTGAATTCACCTGTAAACTTCGTAATACTGTTCGAGGTGTCCAGAGACAGCAAGTTCTGGGATCCCAAATTTAGATTCACTTTCGAAGCCCCATTACCCCGAATGACAATATCATGAGTTTGAAGACTTGTTGTGTATCTTCCATTGTTATAAATAAAGTCAGGTGTTAAGTTGAAAATTTTGGTCCACTGCGCATCATCCGTATATTCGATTGGGAATGTTACACGATTCTTTCCTACTGCCGGTTGAAATTTATCTACATTAGATACATTCTCATCCAATATGTAGATGCGGATTTCCTTACGGACTTCTCTGACTTGGTTATTGCTATCTGCTACTGTTCCTGTAAAGATAATACGGTTCTCTCCATAAACTAAAGGTCCCTGTTCTGCGGATACCTTTAGACCAACGCTGAATTTACCCGTTTGCTTATCAAGCCAGTTTGCTGAAAGACCATCTGGTTTTAAGCCGTTAACAAACATTTCTCCATTAAACGCAACACTTTTTAAATCAAAACCGATATATTGTCCTTCTACTTGCAATGTTGACGTTTGGTTTGAATTGATCGTTACCGTCTGTCCATCTGAAAGATTCGCGATATAAATATACGTTTTTGAAATAAACGAGATCACGGCATCTTTATACTGGGAAGAACCACTATATTGGAAACGAACCGTCTGATTCCCATTCTGGAATCCGGATACTTTATAGATATATTCGGTTTCCGATATTTCCTTCACATAACTGATTGTTATCGCACTACCTACCGGTAGATACTTTGCAGTTAAGCTGGATGGGTTAGCTAAGACAGAATTGGTTTTCACTGAAATATAAAAATCGCCTGAATCTACTTTTGCACCATTCAAACTTTCTTTAGAGTAACTTCCTGTGGAAGTATTATATTCTTTCAAATGGTACAGCTGATTAATTACGACTTGATCTTTTGCATAAATAAAGTTGGCTGCTTTACTTACTGTTGTTGAACCATAAGTAAAACGAAGATTATGATCTTGTTCACTGGTGGCAGTACCATTCTGCGTATTAAAAGCAAAATTCTTAACCGCAAAGGTTACCAGTCTATAGGCAGAACTTGTTCCATCCATACCTTGAATAACAACATCACTGCCCGGTTTGGTAGTAAGCTTACCAGATGCATCAACGGACAATGATTCAAAATATTCAAGGTTGCCGCTAACATCTACTCCATCTAATTCAATCGTTTTGTTTGCCGCATTCCCCTGATCTGGTACAAGGGCTTGTACATAGAGATACGCTGCATTTTCGTTGCCCGTCCAGGTCGGTTTCCCGGAAAGCATATCATTTGCATTCCCACTAGCATCTGCTAAATACATGCTTACAATAGGATTACTTGAATCATAATAGTAAAGAGAATGCTTTACTGTAATTTTATCCGACCCATTTTCAATAACTAGTGTAAGTGAATTGATTCCTGGTTTTAATTGTAATTGCGGTGAAAAGAACGTCCCATCCGAAAGAAGAGTCGTTGCGAGCGCTGATCCTCCATTTAGGGAAATCGTTGCTTTTGTCGCGTTTTGAATCTTACCTTCTAAAGTAATCTCTTGTTTAGGAATAACAACTTGCGTTCCTTCATTAAGAGTTACCGGTTGAGACAGCCCTAGTACTTTTAAACTCTCTACATAGGGAACTTGATCAAAAAGAACATAAAAACTTTCGGAACGAGTCATGCTACCTTGAGTACCCGATAAAGTAATTTCGTTCATACCAGGATATAAGGTCAGCGTTGAAGTAAAGCGATTATCCGGACTCTCCAGGTCCAGCTGAATTGTCCCTGGTGTTGTTTTGGAAGTTTCACGATTCCATTTTTTGTTTTGTGGATCCCATGTTAGTTGCTGAACTTTCGCATTCAATGTGGATCCTGTAACTTTGGTATACGTACCCGTAACCGAAAGTTTGGTATCCGTTACCTGATATACATTTTCTCTAGTGATTAGGTTCGTTGTACCCTCAAGCTTCAGTTGAACCGTGTTTTTTAGTGTAGTAATATCCGGTGCAAAATAACTGGTTGATACAAAATCAGCAGCTTGTGCTGTTTTTACCAAACCAGGTGGAAACATTGTAACAATTAACGTGACTAACAGCAGCCAAACCATCGGCTTTTTGATGCGCTGCATACGATCTCTCCTTTGTAAGCGTGAATTATCTTTTATATCGGAAAGGTATGCAGAAATATGAACCCAAAAACATAAAAAACCTTATTCCCATAAAGGGAACAAGGTTATGAAATGTTGAAAAATAGGATAATAGCAGTTTCATAGTATTACATCATCGTGGATTATGATTTGGTTCTTGCCTCTGCTGCTTTCATTCTAAGCTTCATGAAGAAGTTAAGAACTGGACGTTTTGTCTTATCGATGAGACCGATAACCTCAGCGCCAATTTGCAGGAAGAACATCATTACACAGATCACTACAAAGGTTACCCAGTTTGCTTCATGCATTGCGGCAGCAGACTGAATGACCGCCAACACACCGAAAAATGCAGCAATTCCATAAATAATCAGAACGGTTTGTCGATGACTAAACCCAAGATCTCTTAATCTATGATGCAAATGACCTTTATCAGGTGCAAAGATCGGCTTCTTGTTAAGAAAACGACGAATGATTGCGAACATCGTATCAGAGAGTGGCACCGCAATAATAATAAGAGGTGTAATCAATGTTACGACTGCAATTTGCTTAAATCCTAGTAGAGATAACATTGCAAGACTGAACCCGAGGAACAGTGATCCTGTATCTCCCATAAAGATTTTCGCAGGATGGAAGTTAAAGAATAAGAACCCAATGATACTGCCCAGAAGCACAAGGCAAATGAAAGCCGTAACTACGTTACCCATAATAAAGGACATGACAGCAATCGTTCCGATCGCAATAGCAGAAACCCCTGCTGCAAGACCATCAAGTCCATCAATCAGGTTAATCGCATTCGTTACTCCAACAATCCAGAAGATCGTTAGAGGAATGGAAATCCATAATTCCAGTGATGAATATGCATCAACAAAAGGAATATTAACAAAATCTATACGAATCTCAAAGGCAAATACAACTACACATGCCGTAATAATTTGTGCTAAAAACTTTAATTTGGCCGACAACTGAAATTTATCATCCATCGCACCAATCAGGGCGATCATCGTTCCCCCAATTAGAAAAGCGTAGATGAAACGGTTATCTCGAGTGGTGAACATATCCGAAACGAACGGAAGTAATGCAAGCAGTGTGACCATAAAAGCAAGAAATATACCGAGACCGCCGAGTCTAGGCATAATCTTGGTATGGACCTTACGTGCATCGGGCACGTCTACGGCTCCCACCTTTATCGCAAACTTCTTAACGAGTGGAGTAAGTCCAACCGCAAGTCCGAGAGCTACGATAAATCCCAAGATATAGAACATTAACATTTGCTCATTCGACCCCCAATTTTTCAAACAAAGAATCATTTACGTATCCTACATAACAACCTAACTCCATGCATTATACTCCCTAGATTCCTGAATTACTATCCTTGTTTTCTAGCAAAAATCAATGAATTTAGCAATTCTTCCTTAATTTACACCTGTTTTGTCACGTTTTCTTTTTCGCGCATCACTTTCATAGCAAACTGAGGAAGAGCTAACATTCTTTTTGCCCGGGTCGGTTCACGCAGTAAACGATAGAGCCATTCCGCTCGCATTTTTTGAAAAGCAACGGGAGCTCTTTTGGACTTCCCTGAAATGATATCAAAACTTCCGCCGACTCCCATCATAACAGAGACGCCTAATGTTTGCTTATGAGCACCGATCCAAGGCTCTTGGTTATCTGCAGCACGCGCTACGAATAGTAAATCAGGTGCAGCTTCCCGTATCTGTGCAATCACTTCTTCGTCTTGATCCGCTCCAAAAAAACCATCGCGATATCCACAAATCACGACACCAGGATACTGCTTTTGTAACCTGCTTGCCGTCTCTTGAATCACCTCAGGTGTAGATCCCAAAAGAAACACTCTCCACCCATAGGTTTCACCAACCCGTAGCAATTCATGTAAAAGGTCAAAACCTGCTACCCGTTCAGCAACCGGAGTACCGCAGTAGTTAGCTGCCCATACGACTCCAGCACCGTCAGGAACAATGAGTTCAGCTGATTGCATGACCTTCATATACTCCGGATTATCCAGTGCGGTCATAACCATAATTGGATTTGCGGTGATGACCTGATGGGCTTGTCCAGAGCGAACAGCTCCTTCAAGGTAGGCTACCGTGTCTTTCATATCCATGCGTGAAAACGGAATTCCAAAGATGGGCACGGTGGGCACAGACTGTGTCTGCACTTGCTCCATATGCTCATTCATGACTCATTCATCCTTTGCCGCTTAGAAATTTTAAAATTTGAACCGCAGGCTCCTGTGCTTGTTCTTTAAGCGAAGCGATTGCTTCTTCTCTGGACTCAAGCCATTCATTACGGTTTGTAAATACCTTTTCAAGTTCTTCTGTCAGCTTATCAGCTTGCAAAGTATCAGTACTGCCAATTGCTTCGCTTTCCAGCCGATGGAGAAAAGCATCAATTTTCGGATCATACGATATACCAATCAGTGGTACACGCTGAGATGCTGCATAAATCAGACTGTGCAGTCTCATGCCAAGAACCAATTCACAACGTGAGACTTCAAGCAGCATCATTTGTGGATCGGTTTGCTTAGAACAAATACTTACTTTACTGCCTGTCCCATTCAGATGTCCTATTTTCTGCTTAACATACGAAGAAGCTTCTTCGTCGGAAGGAAGGTGGAACGGTAGAAAACGAATATGCACTTTTCTTTTCGTAGCAAACTGTTTTAGTCCTTCCGCAATACGGTCCAATTCTGTTCGATCTTTCTCCCAGAAACGTACCGATACCCCAATGACAGGCAATTCTACTTCTTCTGTCTTTGGTGTCGTTCTTCTTGCACTCCCGCCTCCATAGATTGCTTTTTGTACCTTGGAGGGTTCAGGAAGAGGAAGCCCCATAACAGGGTCAGGAACGATGCGAACATCATTCCATCTAACCCCAAAATCCTGTATCAATTTTGCCGACTCTTCATCACGAACGGAGATATATTCACAATGTTTAAAAATACCTCGAATCATCGGTTTAAAAATACCACGCTGAACAGGGCCTATACCCTGAGCATAAATAAACGTCGGTTTTTTCATGTTCTGTGCCAACTTTAAAATCCCGAGGTAATAAGGAATCGATTTCCAGCCGGTTGCATCTTGTAACAAGCTGCCTCCTCCACTGATGAGGCCATCACTTTCTTTAATGGCACTGCGTACCTCACCAAGTTTCATACGATGAACGGCTCGAACACCGTACGTTTGCTGCGTCCATTCTGGATCGCTTGAGAGCACGATAGGTTCTATTTGCACATTGGTACGCTGACTTTCAGATTCCAGTGCAGTCAGTATAGATTTCAAAACAGCTTCATCTCCGCTGTTATGAAATCCGTAATATCCGGAGATGACTATCTTCTTAGTAGTGGTGACCATTTTTTCCAACATCCTTCCAAAACTTGCCACACCACAATTGCGATCAATCCAACAATGAGACCAAGCCCGAGGCCTAACAAGCCACGAATAAGGGAAAGATGCACGGGTGTATGAATATGAGCGAACGTGTCCACCATGGACAACTGAGCAATCGTTGCAATAATCAGTATATAAATTGCATTTCGATATTTAAGAGCTATAAACGCTCCTACGATAAACAATGGGTGTCCCAGTAGAAACTCTTTGTTACGAGGGCGCACTCCAAAAGTATCTTCCAGGAATGTTCGTATTGCCATTTCAAGTGGAGTAACACTACCCGAGTTACCTGTTCGACTCAGATAGTAATAGCCTACCACACCTATGATACCCGCTGCCACTACCCATAAAAGAGTGATCGGCTCCTTCAACATTTTGCGAACAAAGGCCATACTTAGTGCCTTACGATAGAAGAGCACATAGAATGCAACTAGAGCAATTGGAGCTAAATGCAGCAACCCTACTCCTCTAAATTGTTCAATAACGAGGGCATACGTAATGTTATTCAAGAGTGCGATCATAAACGGAACAGCCAGTAGTGACAGTAGTGAAGTGCGGACAAATAAGAACAGCGCCTGTGTCACACGATTCTTCACAGTAAGATCTGGCGTTCTCAGTTGTACCGCGTTAATCCGACGTACAGCGAGCACCATAGCAATGGTCGGAGCACTGATTGCAACCAATAAAGCAAGTCCTTGCTCCATCAAAGATGGTCTGAGCACATATAAACCGGCGCTTCCGAGCATACCCAGCACAAAAGCTGGCAAGGTCAGGATTGGAATAAAGTAAGAGATCATCAGGGCAATCATTGCCACACTTCCGGCAACAGCGACCGCTTTATAATAACGTTGTCCAGGAGTCTCATGTACTTTAAACGGCTCAGCCTGTCCAATCTGGAAGCCGTTTGCCTCCATTCGTTCAACTGCTTTTCCTTCTTCTCCTAATGCATTGATCAGGTTCTCCAAAGGATCAGTGATGGTTGCTTTTAACGAACTCCGTGCAGGAGCAGCATTCAGATAAAGCATACGTATATTACGATCTTTTGTAGCGAGAGTAAATCGATCTGAAATAACCTCAATATCTAGATTGGCATCGGACTCACTGAGTGAGTAAAGACGAACCACATTATAGTCTGTAAGGTACGAGAGAGTACTGAAACCATTTTGAGGTTTCTTTAGATTCTCTATGGCAGCAAGTCCAATTCCATGCTGGTTCATAAGCTCAGCAAAAGAAGACAAGCTTCTAAGCTCTTCATTATCATTATATCCTTTTACCTTATCTCCATCAAAAAGGATACGCTTCACACCGAATTGCTCAAATGTTTCCATAAGCTGGGCTACCGACTGCTCGTCATAAGGAAGTGCATCACCTAAACGAGGCATAATATTGAATCCACGATCCACAAGATCACTCATCGTGATTGGATCCGGAGCCATAGGCTTGAGATTGGCATTTTCAACTGGCGTTTCAAGGATCAATCCTTGTTTATCCTCATAGGTCCATGGTTTAACTGGAATGTCAAGTCTACGGAAAGTATCCTGAATAAGAGGAGACAACGCTTTTTCGTTCTCTTCACTTGTAAAAAGAAGATACGTAAAGTTCTCATTTTCCGGTAAAACCTTGCCTGTCATATTAGCGACGTCAAGACTGTTATAAATCATAATTCGCCGTGATTTACGGAATTCATCGAGCGTACTTTCAAACATCGCCATCGTGCTGACGCCTGCATTTTTTAGTTCGGTCAATTTTTCATTAATATAATCCTTCGGATGAACCTGATACGCAGCTACATCCACAAGATCGCGATAGTCAAATACCAACTCTACAGTTTTGGAAGTTGATTCTGTTTTGACACGGTCGTAGATGACGGGAATGGATGCGATAAGTCCAATAATTACAATAATCCATAGCCATTTACGAGAAACCGTGTTCCAATATTGCCATTTTTGACGCACAATGTGTACCTCCTAAAGTTAATACCTTTCCAACCATATCATGCCCAGCACTCAAATATTTAGCAACTTAGCACCCATCTATACCTTTTACATCATTCCAACACAAAAGCCTTTCCGCCAAACAACCCGAAACGGTGCGGAAAGGCTCCTGACATCAAATTAAAGCTTCTGAACTTACACCATCATTAAACATGAAAAGAAATCAATAAATAATTACCTAGCCATCTACACGAGCCATGACTACATCTACCAAACGCTGGATGCGTGCATGAGCATCTTCATTATCTTTACCCTGAACAGCAAAGTAAACTTTGATTTTCGGTTCCGTGCCTGAAGGACGTAAGCAGAACCAAGAGCCGTCTTCAAGAATGAATTTGAGTACATTCTCTTTAGGCAAATCATCAATTCCAGTAGAATAATCCAGAACTTCTTGAATCTTGATGCCTGCAATCTCCTGTGGAACAGAAGTACGCCAGTCTGTCATAATTGCTTGAATTTGTGCTACACCGTCTTTACCCTTCAGTGTACGAGATTGTAAGTTCTCTAGGAAATAACCAAACTGCTCATACAGTTCTTGAAGTACATCATAGAGTGTTTTACCTAAACTTTTATAGTAAGCAGCCGCTTCACATATTAACATAGCAGCGAGGACTGCATCTTTATCCCTTGCATAATTACCTGCAAGATAACCGTAGCTTTCTTCATATCCAAAAAGATAGGTATGACTGCCTGTCGATTCAAAAGCATCCATTTTCTCACCGATATATTTAAAACCAGTCAGTGTATTAAACACTTCCGCTCCATAATGCTTCGCAATAACGGCACCCATCTCACTTGTTACAATTGTTTTTACTACTGCACTATTACTTGGGAGCTGACCGCGCTCTTTTAGCTGCCCAAGAAGGTAGTGAGTCATAATGGCACCCGATTGGTTCCCTGAGAGCACAAAATATTTGCCTTCTTTATCTTTCACAACCGCACCCATACGGTCTGCATCTGGATCTGTTCCAATAAGAATATCTGCATTCACTTCTTCTCCCAGCTTCATGGCAAGAGTGAAGGCTTCACGTTCTTCCGGGTTAGGTGATTTTACAGTAGAAAAATTCGCATCTGGCTCAGCTTGTTCAGGAACGATATGAAGATGATTGAATCCGATTCGTTCCAACACCTTTGTCACTGGAAAATTTCCTGTTCCATGCAAAGGAGTAAAGACGATGTTGAAATCTTTGCTATACTCAGCCGCGATACGATCCCGATTGATGCTTTCCGAAGCAACCGTTTCAATGAATGCTTCATCTTCCGCATCACCAAGCCATACCAAAAGTCCCTCAGCTTCCGCCTCAGCCTGTGTCAGTTTCTTTACTTCTGTAAGAGAAGTAACATCCTGAATGTACTGAATAACTCGCTCTGCTTCATCCGGTACAAGTTGGCCCCCAGAAGCATTGTATACCTTATATCCATTATACTCTGGCGGGTTATGACTTGCCGTAATTACGATGCCGCCTGTTGCCTGTAAATGACGAACACTAAAAGACAACTGAGGTGTCGGACGCAGTGCCGTAAACAGTTTAGCAACAATTCCATTAGCAGCAAGTACTAGAGCCGCTTCAAGTGCAAACTCCGGAGAAAAATGACGAGAATCATGGGCAATAACGACAGAAGGTCTGCCTTCTCCGCTATGCCCTTCCTTAATATAACGTGCAAAACCTTGTGTTGCTTTCCCTACAGTATAACGGTTGATACGATTGCTACCTGCTCCGATAACTCCTCGAAGACCTCCAGTACCGAATTCAAGCTCCCGGTAAAACCGATCCTCTATTTCCTTCGAATCTCCAGATAGCTGCTCTAACTCCCGTTTGGTTTCATCGTCAATTGAGGGATCACCTAGCCACTGCGCCAAAGCGCGTTCAGCAGTTTCACTTAACATGTCTTCACCATTCTCCTTTGCCCATATGTAATTATGGTTCTCTATGTGGTTATTTCATGATTGTAAGTAAATAGATCAGTACAAAAAACAGCAGACTTTCTCCTATTGCGGATCAGACAAGGCAAACATAATTTCGCCTTCTGCTACAACCTTGTCTCCTACACGAGCGGTTGCTTTACCTTTACCAATGGAACCTTTCAGACGAGTGATCTCAACTTCCAATTGAAGTGTATCTCCTGGTACAACTTGTCCACGAAAACGGAAATTATCAAGACCAGCGAGGAAACCAATTTTACCTCGGTTACTCTCTACTTTGAGAATAGCAACTGCACCAACCTGAGCCAATGCTTCGGTGATCAATACCCCCGGCATTACCGGGTACCCAGGAAAATGGCCTGTGAAAAAGGGCTCATTTATCGTTACATTCTTGATGCCTACTGCCCGCTTACCTTCCTCAATCTCTACAATTTTATCGACCAACAAAAAAGGAGGCCTGTGCGGAATAATTTCCTGAATTTGATTAATATCTAACATATACTTTAAAACCCCTTCCTTACGATGCATAATAATACAATTCTTTGTCAAAACTAATTATATCCTTCATCATCTGCAGTAGTGAAGGTTGAGATAAGGGGCTTGTTCCTTTGTGCCGCACAGTTCGTACTGACGGTCTAAGGGAATCAGCCCTTTTGTAATTGCGATAATACTGCAGTCTAAAATGCGTTAACCATGATGACAAACTGATCTGGCCGCAAAGTCCCCCATCATTATACATTTTTCGGGAACAAAAAGAAAACTCCTGCTTCGCAGGAGTTCCATTTCCAAATCCATCAGGAGTATGAATTGCGTGCCTTTGCATTAAGGTGCAAAAACAAGATCAAATATATGCTTCCAAGTTCGATAATCGAGGGCAGACCCAATATCCTGTCCCCCCACTACAACATAACCTATTAGCATTCCTCCGATTAAAGCAACCAACAAAAGCAGTGGAATCAGAAGCCGGCGGAGGATCTTTGCTGAAGATCCCTTCTTCTTCTCTACTTTTTCTTCTTGAGTCATAACGTTCACCTAAGCCCTCATATTATTCGCAAGATTCATCATTGTATCACTTGAACTCAGTGCACGAGCAGCCAGCTGGTAAGTGCGCTGTACCTCAAGCATTTTCGTCATTTCACTAGTTAAATCCACATTGGATGTTTCCAGATATCCCGCTCGTATCGTTGCCTCAGGCACCGTAGTCGCAGCATTTTGTCCAAAAACGAGATCCTCGGTAGCTCCCGACACCAGACTAAACAAATTATTAGAGCTTGCTGCGAGCCCTTCAGGACGAATAGGTTCTACCAGTTGAAGCTGCCCAGCAACCGTTGCATCAGGAGAATCGCCAAGACGCACTAACACATTACCATTCGCATCAAATGCAACAGCTGTCGCATTTGCCGGAGTAGTAATGGGCTGCCCATTCCTTCCAAGAACAGAATAACCTTCAGTCGTTACAAGTCTCATTCGAGGTGCAGCATTCGGATCCTGAACCGATTCATCAGGGACAAAATGAAAATTACCTGCTCTTGTCCAAGCTTTCTGACCATCCACTTCTACAGCAAATAAAGCATTACCTTCAATAGCAAGATCTGTAGGACTCCCTGTTTCGTTGAGTTCACCTTGTGCCATATTCTGAGTTACCGATGTCATCTGCACACCAAAGCCCATATTATACCCGAGCGGTGTTGCTCTGCCTTCCCGAGACAATGTTGAACCTTGCTGCTGAACACCGGTAAGTACATCTTCAAACGAAGCTTGTTTGCTCTTATATCCAACTGTATCTACATTGGCAACGTTATTTGCAATGACATCAAGGCGCTGCTGCATGCTCGTCATGGATACGAGAGCACTGATCATTGAATTATTCATACAATCCCCCAAACTTCAAAAAATATGTGATGTCTCTAGACACGTCCGATCTCGTTAACTGCCTTTTCCAAGCTTTTATCGTAAAATTGAATTACTTTCTGATTTGCTTCATATGCTCTAAGTGCTGCAGTCAAATCAACCATAGACTGAGCTGGATCTACCGTAGATCGTTCCAGGAAACCCTGCTTTACCTGAACTCGATCCTCTGCACCAAGCGCTCGCGCTAACCCGGTACTTGCCTCATCCAGTACATAATTTCCATTGCCCTCTCTAACTAACTGATAAGGGTTATCTACGACGGTAATCCCGAGATTTACGCCTGTGTTATTTCCTGTAAGAGGATCCACAAGTCGTCCTTGCTCGTCCACTTTAAATTGATTCAAAGGTCCTGTCAACCGAATTGGCTCTCCATTATCTGACAATACCTCAAAACCAGTTGAACTAAGCAGCCTACCCTGTGCATCCACCTGAAAGCTGCCGTCCCTTGTATATCTTACATTTCCTTCGTTATCTTGTACTGTAAAAAAAGCTTGCGGCTTATAAATTACTTCACCATTATCGCTAATATATTTACCTGAAGCATCAAAAGAAATGAACTCGCCCGTATTAGGGTCTTCTACATTTAAATCCGAATATAGAGCAAAATCCGTTGCTTTTTCGGAAGCAGTAAGGTCTCCTTGAACATTCGAGAACATACTCTCTTCGGCAAATACTCCTGTATTCAATCGACCGATGATCGTGTTGCCTGAAGCAGATGCATCTCCACTTCGGCTGAGCAGCATTTCGGGAAAGGAACGAACTACACTCTCCACCTGCTTGTAACCCGTTGTATTCAAGTTAGCAATGTTTTGTGTTACTGTATCATGTCTACGCTGCTGGGCAACCATTCCGGCTGCTGCCGTATAAAGACCTCGAATCACCCCAGGTCCCTCCCTCACTTGCTAATTGTTTGGCTCTATGTAAAAAAAGCTCCTAGTCATTGCACTTATTATCTTTATCGGTGCCTTAGAACTTTTTCTTAAGGGAACGATCTAAATGATTGAGCATCAGTCCCGTTCCCTTGACAACACAATGCATAGGATCATCGGCTACTAGCACGGGTACCCGCAATTCTTCCGATAACAACTCGTCCAATCCTTTCAGTAGTGCGCCTCCGCCAGTTAAAATTACACCCCTGTCAATAATATCTGCTGACAATTCCGGTGGTGTTTGCTCCAGAACAAACTTAGCAGAAGCTACTATAGAAGAAATCGGATCTGAGAGAGCCTCCTGCACTTCATTTGAAGTAACGGTAACCGTCTTGGGTAATCCGCTCACCATATCACGTCCTCGAATATCCAGCTCTGCCTGTTCTCCTCCTGGACGCACCGTTCCGATCGATACTTTAATATGTTCTGAAGTCCGTTCTCCGATAAGCAGCTTGTACTTATTTTTGATATATTTCAAAATCGCTTCGTCAAACTTATCCCCTGCCATTTTAATAGAAGATGCCGTAACGATCTCACCCATAGATAATACGGCAACATCTGTTGTTCCACCGCCAATATCCACGACCATATTCCCGCTAGGTTCATAAATGTTCATTCCAGCTCCTATAGCAGCTGCCTTTGGTTCTTCTTCAAGAAATACCTCTTTAGCACCACTTCGTTCTGCTGCTTCACGAATCGCTTTCTGCTCAACGGATGTGATATTCGTAGGAGCACAAATTAAAATACGGGGACGGCTGTACCAACTTTTGCCGCCAACCCGGTTAATAAAATATTTAAGCATTGTTTCCGTAATATCAAAATCAGCGATGACGCCATCCCGCAATGGCCTGATAGCAACAATATTGCCGGGTGTTCTGCCCACCATTCGGCGCGCATCCTCTCCCACAGCAACAATTTTCTTAGATCCACTTTCAATCGCAACTACCGAAGGCTCGTCGAGAACAACGCCCCTCCCTTTCACATGAATGAGCACGTTGGCCGTACCAAGATCAATACCGATATCCTTGCTTAGCATATAAAAGAGCCCCCAAAGAGATATTTTTAGTCATATATGTTATCGCTTATTTCTTATCTATGTATTTCATATATTTGCCCACAATTAGCTACATATTCTGTCGATGAAGTAGATAAGAAGTCATGTACTTACGCTTATACCATCTTTTAACATATCATACTTCAGGGGAGGTGTTCAATGTATTTGTATGCTCTTTGGCCTACATAAACTTTAGGGACATTAAGATTTACCGGAAGCGAGCACCTCTCGTTTTTTGCCACTTGTTTTCTTATATTTGATTTTGGTGGCCTCGCCTCCCCTTAAATGGCGAATGGATTTATGATACTCAAGAATGTGTTTCACCTGGTCCGCAAGATCAGGGTTAATTTCCGGCAGTCGTTCGGTCAAATCCTTATGCACCGTGCTCTTAGAAACGCCAAATTCCTTGGCGATGGTACGGACCGTATTCCTCGTCTCAACGATACAGCGTCCGATTTTTATGGTCCGTTCTTTAATGTAATCGTGCACGCTCCCGCCTCCCTACTGTGGATAGTTTGGTACATTATATGAGGGGCATGCCTAGATATTCACGGTTTCACGGGGTGACAAGCTTTGAGGTGATCAATTATTTTTAGTTTTATTATCCACAGGTTTGTCCCAAAACAAATTCCTTCTATAGAAATAAAAAAAACAGCAGGCATGTCCCACTGTTTTTTCTTCTTGCTTATTTATTTTTATTTTTTAAGGAATTGTTCTGGATTTACAGGTTTACCTGCCTCGTATACTTCAAAGTGTACGTGGTTTCCAAGATCCTTGCCAAGTTCACTCTTGCCTGAGATGGCAATGGTGTCACCTTGTTTTACTTCATCGTTCTGTTTCACTTTTACATCAGCGACACTTTGATATACCGTTTTCAGGTCATTGTCATGAGTAATCTCAACAACCATACCATTCAGCGGATGTTGCTCTACACGTGTAACCTTACCACTCAGCGCTGCTTTGACTTCAAAGGTTTGATCATCAGCTCTTGCCAAATCAATTCCGGCATTTGCGATAAAAGTTTGATCATACTCTAGTAAAGCAAGTGCTTTTTCATCTGTCGTAGCGGCAGAGTCATAAAATGGTTTCACCACATTCACATCGGTTGCAGTAGCTACCGGCCATGCTAGATTTTCAGACGTACCTTCTACTTCTTTCGTAACTGGTTCTTCTTCCAAAACTCCAGTGGTAGGAACAGCCTCTCCTGAATTAGAAACTTTTTCAGTAGATTCTTTCACAGCAGATTGCATGCTAGCGTCCTGGTAGACCCACACTAAAGTTAGTATAATAGCTGCTGCGGCAATGTAAGCTGCCGGGTATACCCACCGTTTGGACAACAGCTTTTTCCAGGAAGAAGATTGTGATACAGGTGCTCCACTACTTGTTTTTGGAGCATTTTCTTCGTTTTGATTTTTGTTTTGTTCATTCATTTTCTATCACCTCAGTAACAAGTGTTACCGGGTGCAACTCTTTTATACTCGCACTATTAAAATATTTTGAAAGTTTTTTCGAAGATTACGATTTATCTTTGTATAGTAGCTTGGAAGCTTGACCAAACGCGATTCCATTATAGTAGTGTTTTAGTATCTGAGTCGCAGTATAACCCTCTTGGGCCATACCATTCGCCCCCCACTGACTCATACCTACTCCATGCCCATATCCATGAGTCGTAATCGTAATATTATCACCGCTTGTTGTCCAGGTAAATTCGCTAGATCGCAAACCTAGTTTTTGTCTAATCTCTATTCCAGTAAAAACTTTCTTACCAACCTGAATCTCCTTAATCCGATTTCCGGCTGTTTTGGAAAGGATTTGAATGAAGGGCTTCGCCGTTTGTCCTATCGTAGATACCGGGATCGCGTCCGACGTTACATTCAATTTATTTAGAAAATCTACCCGGGACATTGTAACGCTCTCTTGATATCCCGGAGCAATTTCAGCATCCCATGGACTTTCTACACTACGCAAGTAAGGTACTGCTTGCTGCCATACATCTTCCGAGTTCTCCGTATATCCATTACTGGTGGAAAAAAAGGATGCCGTAATCGGTTCTCCTTTATACGTCATAATCGTATCCTTACTTTCCCGAACGGCTTGTTCGAGCTTGGCCCATTCTTTTTCTTTCCCTGCTTCCTTAAAAGATTCAGCGAGACTGTTATAGGGAAGATACACCTGATGCTCAACCGTATCATTCACGTCTGCTCCCTCTACCGGTATACCGCTGCGATCATCTGCGTCCATCCGCTTGGTCACGAAAGTGCGCGCTGCAATGGCTTGCGCCTTGAGTGCTTCTAGGCCGAAGTCGGAAGGCATCTCGGCCGCAACAACCCCGGTGACGTATTGTTCCATCGTCACCGTATCGATGGTGCCCGTCTTCGTCAGATAGACGCGCACCTCGGGCTCGGGATACACCACTGCCGGCTTTGGTGCTGGTGTGGTGTCAGGGACAGGGGCAGGTGCCTCTGCGCCAGGTTTCTGCGCAATAGGGGGCACCTGCCCTTGCACCGCCGGCGTACTACTGGGCGGTGCTTCCTCGCGGGGCCAGGCAAGCACTGCTGGGATCAGCAGTGCCGCAATGGCTAGTCCCGCGAGGGCGGCGGCTGGGCCAGGCCGCCGGGGGCGCCGCGTTACCGTGCCGCGGCGCCAGGAGCGGGCGGCTTTATAAGCGCCGCCCGTAGGCGCATGCATCTCAGAGGCATGCGCTGATTTGCTGTGCCCTGCGGGAGGCACAGCAGGTCCTACAGCTGGAACTGTTGGGCTGTGTTCCAACAGAGGTCTTTCTCTCTCCTTGCTCACCTGACTCGGTATCGAACTCCCTTCCACTATGGCGGCAGTTGTTTGTTTTGAGTTCGTTACTCTTATGATTCCTTGTTCATCTCGCTCTATTAAAACATCGCCCTGACTGTATGCTTTCTGAGCTAACTTCTGCCATGGGACAGTAACAACCTTTTCCCGCTTCATACGGAATCTTCTATTCTTAAGCTCTTCCTTTAATTCTGAAGAACCTCGTGTCGCTTTCATCTATATTTCCTCCCAACATCTTATTTCTTCCTCACTCTAGCTCGGTATAACAGAGAAACACTATACGTCATACATATGGAGTTCCAACATCTGATAGAACTAAATTAAGAGAATATAAATGAGAGGAAGGCTAGTCTTAAGACCACACTATAATAG
>NZ_JAGXCY010000032.1 GCF_018310695.1 Paenibacillus sp. Marseille-Q4541
TACATATACATAACATTTATCAATACATAAAATATACCATTTATTAGTTTCTGGATATTACATAGATTTATGGCAGGAAGACGCAAATATGTAGTTACTGGTCGAGTATCAAAATGTTTGAGGTTTAGATATAATAGCCAGTGAGGTGGTGAATATGTATATGTTTTTTGAAAAGTTCTCAAATAATCGATTAAAGAAACTTACCCTCACTGAAATCAAGATTCTACTTTGGCTTACAGACTTGATTCGTTGGAACATTTCTCCATTGCATCAATATGTCATCAGACTTTCCGATTTATCTGAGAGAATGAACCATAAAAATATTAAATATACAGAGTTAAAATCGACTTTTATCCAACTGGCCGAAACCGAAATCTTAGTGCAAGAGCGGTCTCTAGAATTCGAGAAAAGGTTGATTGAAAATATCGAGATTCCTAGCAGATCCCAAGTAATTAGCTTCAAGATGCATGCTGCCATAGAAATTCTGTTTCTTAGACTCGCCAAAATGTTTAATACCGATGAAATAAACTTACTGCTGAAAGCCAAAAGTACTTTTACTATCAAATTGTATACTCTTGTTCGTGACAGCGTGTGGAACGGTGATATTGTTACTATCGAAGAATTAAGAGAGATGTTAGATGTACATGATCAATACCCACGCTATGCTAACTTTAAAGCAAGGATACTGGTGCCAGCTTCTGAAGAAATTAAATCTCTCCTTGGCTTGTCGATAAATTTCATCGAGCAAAAATCAGGAAATCGAATAAATAGTTTGCAAATCCAACTATCCCGTTCCATCTCGCATGCTCACCTGGATATCAACCAGGACTACTTTTTGGATCAAGCCAAGCTTTTCACAAAGTTCATTGATGCCAAGCTTACTCCGGACCTCTATTCCAAGTGGCTGCAAAAAGGAGAATATGCTTTTATTGTTGCACTTGATTATGTTCAAACTCGAATTGGATCAATCCGGCAGCCGGTGCCGTATTTATCAAAACTTATTGAGACTGAAAACTTTGGACAAGTAATAAACGGACTGAGACCTGAAGAATACCTGCTGATTCGTGGCTTCCTGGATCCCTTCAGGAATATTACCAGTGTGACTCCTCAATTTGTGATAGAAAAGGAATTTAGACAGTACTGCGAAGACAATGGATACGAAAGGAACACTCTTCAGCTTTGGCTCAAGGCTAAGGACAAGATTATCAATGATATCCATGGTTTTGTAAGCAATAATCGAAAGAAAAAGCACCCCAATCATACATAGGGGTGCTCCAATAAGTATTCATACAGCTCTCGTACATACTTCTGCTCAAAATCCTCCGGATCAAGTGGCCGAAGATTTCGGCTCCTGCGTATTTCAAGTGTTCTGTGAATTTCATCAACAACCGCTTGAGTCATGTCACTACGCATTTTTTTCTCTTCAGACTTTTTCGCCTGATCCATCTTTTCCTGATGATTTTCAATCAGCCGGCGCAAGCGGGCATTCAAATGAGGAATCGATGTCTCAAAATCATAAAGATCTTCCTCCTCATATCCTGCTCCGTTATTCACAAAATCCTCCCGGATTGCTTTAACCATATAACCGCTTATATTGTCAATGCTCGCCTCTTGTTTAGTCTCATAAACATACTGAATATTGGCTTTGACTCTCTTTTCGCCAAATGTTTTAAGTAAGTCTTCAGCAACAGACTTTCTTACACCGAAGCGAGTCAATAAAGATATCGCTGTGACACCTTCTTCAAATAAATCAGGATCCTTTTGCAGCAACTTTTTACGGTGATTTTGTTTTATGTAACAAGTAATTGCGACTACCTTATGTCCGACTTTTGTCTCCTCAAAATCAAAAGAAATATCGGTCTTCTCAGCCAGCTCCTCTTGTGTTTTTAAAAGTACCCGCTGCTTTAGGTGTCCATAATGCGTTAATTTGCCTGGTTCAATCTCGAGTAAGTTACGAAGCTGCTCAAGTGTGAACCTTCTCTTTCCAAAATTGAGATAACGTTTCAGCAGTTCATACATCCGAATCGAGTATTTACTTCTAAGGACCAGAACGTTAGCTAATTTATATCGGGTAAAGTCCTTCTTAAGCTTCAGTAGGTAAGGCTTCAACTGAGGCGAGAACTCTAATTCAACTACACCTTTCCGATGGTGATAACGAGACGCGGAAAGCCAGTTTACCACTAGCTCTGATTCCCCATTATTTTCACGGATAACGAGTGTTTTTCGCTGCAGCCCAGTTACAACTTCTCTTATTTTCTTATAGAAGTTCTTTTCCTGCAGATCTAGAATATCAGCAAATTCTTTCACTTTAACAAAATGAGTTTTAAAATCCTCATCGTCTGGTTGAATCAAGGATATAAGTGTATAGATTACTCGTGATTCCTGCAGGTCCAGGTTAAGAGGCATTTCGATCAATGCATTTGATTTCGTAACGATGTACTCGGGTGAAATAGATGTTGGTTCTAGGTCGAATTCTAACTGCTCTGCTTTCATTTCTCTTAACCCTCCCTTTAAAATTACTATAAATAACCGGTTACTGATTTTCCACTCCTTTATATGTGACAGATAAAAGTAAATAACTTCCTTCAGTAACTGAACTTCTGTCACAAAAAGAGGAGTTTTTTAACCGAACATTGCTAAAGAGTTGAATTTTCTTTCTTATAATAGAGTGCTTTTATGCTTTCTAGAACGTAATTATCACATAATGAGGAGTCTCTTTCTAGTTTTCTGTCACATAACGAGGAGTTTTTTGAATCATATACGCTTAGCTGTCACAAATAAAGGAGTAAATAAAGCAAACTATCACATTTTAAGGAGTAGTATTTACTTTCTGTCACAAACTTAGGAGTAAAACACATTACCTGGTGACTTTCTTTACGTATGCCATCAAATTTGCAGGAATCGGCCTTTGTCTGTCACAAATAAAGGAGTTGTTTTCATAATTATCATTTCCTAGCTGTCACAGTGTAGGGAGTATCCAATCACAAGTGTCACAAAATTAGGAGTAATCAACCCTTACTGTCACAATAAAAGGAGTAAATTTTATATCAGTATCTCTTTGAAACAACCTAGACCAAGATCAGAGAAGAAATCATTCGTATATATATAATCGGTAACGAATTGGGTGAAGTTTTACTATATCTACTCCTCTAATTGTGACACCTCTACTCCTTTTATTGTGACGGCTCACTCCTACAAATGTGATACTTTACTCCTCTAACTGTGACATCTATACTCCCCAAGTTGTGACTGTTAACTCCTTATCTTGTGACAGCAAAGTGCTAGAAAGCCCGTCAATTCAATAGATTCATAGACCTGTAAACAAGCAATCAATTTGTTAATCATTTTAAATAACAAAACAATATTAATAAACAAACAGTATGCGACATAGCTTTTTTCAATTCTTCTTAATTTCTTTTTCTGTCACAAAATAAGGAGTGGAAATATGTAGAACTTTGAAGGTAATATATTAATATATATATTAGAATGAATTCAATAACTGTTACATAAAAAATAAAGCCCTCATTCTAGTCAACATTTGCTGTCCGCGGCCGCCAAGCATAAGACAGTAAATGTGAGGAAGTAAGGACTTCATTCACATTAATTAGATTATGGCTATTTTAGCATAGTCTCAAAACTCTGTGAAGGTCACCTGCTTTGTTCATAGGGCGTTAGAGGAGTATTCTTATGATCAACAAGAATCTAAAAGGTACACAACATAAGTTAATGTATTATCGGTATAGGCCAACGGGTACAGAGACACCTAAAGTGAGAAAAGTCGACGGTGTTGAACAAATCTACACCGAAAAAGAATTAGAGAAAATCTATATTACAGAAGATAATGTGCGTAAGTTCAGCTTAGACAAGCACGGGCAGCCTATTCCCTATGTAGATGGTCACGTTACTATTCTGAGCAATTATATCTTTGACTATTGGAGTCATTTTCTCGGTGCTGAGGGTGTGGCTCTATACGCTCATTTGAAACGCTACTGCTATGGGGATAAAGATTACTGCTGGCCAGATCTCAAACTAATTAGCTTGAAAATGAACAAGAGTCGGAATACGATTAAAAAGTTTTTAGGCACTCTTGAGCGATATGGTTTCGTACTTGTCTTCAATGTTCAGAATGCAGACATGAATAATATGGAGGAAAGTCCCCTCTATAAGGTTCGTAAGCAGGTCCCTTTCCTGCCCCAGGAGCTCTATGAGCAGCTTCCGACTGAATTAAAACTTGATCACGATAAGTACATGCAGGGGATTGTTGCGAATTTTGATCAATTTCTCAACCTGAACCCAGCCGTTGACTACTTAGAGATTTATGATGATGTTGTTAAACATGGCACTGTAGTACGTAAAGAAAAATCAGTGCTGCAATTGGAAAAGGAAGCACTCAACAAGATAAGCTTACTCGAACAAGAGCGTACCGATGAAGACACAAAGTTATGGGATCAAGTATTAAGTGGAATAAGTACAACTCTTTCCCGTCCTTCTTTCGATACTTGGTTTAAAAATACTTTTGCTATTAAGCGAGGACAAGTGCTTACAGTATACTCTCCAGTCCCCTTTACAAGGGATTGGCTAAGAGAACGGTATAAAGATACGATTTTACAAATTGTCTTGCCTTTTGCCTGCGATATCAGCGAGATACACTTTGATTGTGTACAGTTAGATTAGTAAAACAGACCTCATGGTCTGTTTTTTTATGTAATTGTCCGCTTCTCAAAATCTGAAATGCCGACTATCAAATTTTTAGAAGCCGCCTCTCAAAATTTGAGTAGCGGGGTATAAAAATTTGAAAAGCGTCGTCTCTCAATTTTTGAGAGGCGGTTTAACTAATAAATCTCGCCTCTCAATTTTCGAGAAGCTGCCTTTCAAATTTTGAAAGGCCTATTCGCTAGTCAATAACTGAGAGGCCCTCTCTGAAGATTTGAGAGAGTTTGGATCAGATGTTGAGAGACCCTATCTCATATTTTGAGAACAAATAAATACAATTAAAAAAACGAAAGAAGCACTACAAGTAAGAAAAACGATATTATACTCCTACAACATTATTGAGTGGATGAAAAAGATATGCATAAAAAATAAAAAAGATTGCTAGTTAGTTATTTAGCAATCTTTAAAAAAATTCTCATTAGATTATGAGCTAACTGAAACGATGTCCTGAACACTTACCCAATGCCATTCATCTCGATTAGTGACAAATTTAAATTCCCTTTTGTAAGCATTTATCAAAACAACGAACCCGCTCAGATGTATGTCTTTATATTCATCATATAATTGCAAATTTATACGCCGATGTTGATGAAGAGACTCTGCAAGTGCGAGTTGGATGAGCTCTACCTCTTGGGAATCTAGAATTGGTTTTGTTTTTTTGTTTTCTTCAACCTGCTGCCGTATTATTACCTCTTTATGCTCCGGGAGCATCATTCGACTTGACTCCCATAATCCGTTACCTTCGAGTTTTTTTCGAGTTGTCATTTGAAGTGACCTCCTATTTTATCAGATCGGTCGACCGCTTGGCCCGCTGCCGTTTTGGAAACAGCGCGCATGACAACTGTATCCCCGTACTTCTGCTTTAGAGCATCAGTAACTCGTTCAAGAGCCATAGATTTCTCACGACCGGAGTCAAACATGGATACTTGGTATTCATTATCAGGTGAAAGCTGAGACAAACTGATACCCACCCTACGAATCGGGAAGCCATCCCAAAATTGATCTAACAGCTTGCAGGCCCATTGGTAAACTTGATTGGTTATATTCGTCGGGTCTTCCATTTTAAGTTGCCTAGAAAAGCCTGTAGGCCGGTCAAAATCAGCGCCTAAGCATCCTACTGACACTACGTTCCCCATTAACCCAAGTGTACGGCAGCGTTGGCAGACTAGCTCCGTCAACTCCAGCAGAACAACCTTAATTTCATCAATGGTTCCGTAGTCTCTGGGCAGGGTCATCATATGGCCGACTGATTTAGGTGCATCTTGGTGAGTGCCAGGGCGCACTGGACTATCATCGATCCCGTTGGCTATTCTCCAGTACATCTCTGCCTGAATGTCAGAATTTTTTCCGAACTTACGACGCATCATATCCTTAAGCCTGGATAATGGCGTTTGAGCGACACTTCCGATCGTAGTAAGTCCCATTACTGTAAGATGCCGTTTCATTCGGCTCCCTACCATAAACATGTCGCTGACAGGTCGCTTCCATAACGTCTCTGGTAGCATCTCTTTGGTTAAAGTGTAGACTCCTGCAGCATTCTTTTTCGCATAATTATCACACGCGGTCTTTGCAAGTATTTTAGTATTGGATATTCCAAATCGGGTGTACACTCCTGTTGCTTCTTGGACATGATTTTGTATTAAACGGGCCAATTCTTCAGGTGTGCAATCAAATAGGTGCAGGCTCCCGCTGACATCTAAGAACTGTTCATCGATACTGTACGGCTCCACCAAATCAGTATAAGACTTGTAGATTTCGGTGATTTTCATTGAGACATCAATATATTGCTGCATGCGTGGTTTAACGACCACAAGGTCCGGACACTTAGCCAGTGCCTCCCCTAGTCTTTCAGCAGTAGTTATTCCTTTAGATTTGGCAATGGGACAAGCAGCCAATACGATTCCTGAACGTCTTTCAGGATCACCGGCTACAACGAGCGGCCGATTTTTGTACTCCGGATGCTCTGCCTTTTCAACACTGGCATAGAACGACTGACAGTCAGCTAACATAATGACTCGCTCTTTCGTCTTCATAATTGCTCTCTCTCAAACCCAAGGTAGTTGTATGAACGTTGCTCAATTTCTGCTTCAATCAGCCCCCAAAGCATAGACAACTTTCTATGGTATCCCTTGCTTACATACTGCAATTCAACGCCATGATTGGTCTTACGATACTCATACACCTTTAAATTCTTTTCTCGCATTAGCTTTCGAGCTGAGGTCAAATCACTCATTGCCGCATTTTGTAACCGTTCAATCATCACTCGAGTCAATTCCAAGGTTTTGATATCGGACCGACAAAGGAGCTCCCAGTCCTTCTCCAGTACATCGAGTAGTATCGGCAATAAAGCATAATCCTTAACAATTTTGATATCGTCTGAATTCAGCCCAATACTCAACATTACTATCCACCCCACATTAAGAACGTTTGTTTGTATTATATGCGAACATTAGTTCTTTTATCAATGTAAAATATAGGGGGTTCCCTTCTAACATATAAAAATAAACTTGAATTGAAAAAAGCTACCCATTTAAGGGTAGCTTTTGACAAATTATCGGATTTAAAAGATATAAAGGTCAAAGTCAAATTCAATTCCTAAATCATTGGCGAAAGAAATTGTGGTCGTATCTAGATATATTGCTGGAGTCTCGTTTTCTTCAATTTTAATAACAATAAAAAATTTATAAAACAAGTTATAAGTCCTTTTTAACTTGAGTAATTCTTCCTTTTTGTCATTCAGAATAGATATTAGCTTATTTAATTGTAAATTGATATCCAAGGACTCCTCATATTCCGTAGCTAGACTCCATGCAGTTTCTTTTCTATAAAGGTCTCTGTTTTTTATTTTGTCACCTTTGGAGTAAAATTCTGTTGGTTCAATTTGCAGTTGGTTAGTTATATTCTGCTTAGTAAAATTTTCACCTATAATTGCGAACTCAGCCATAACAGTTGTTATATCGTTCATTTTAACACTTCAGCTCCATATATAAATAGTTAGTCGATATAGTGTCCTGTTCGTATACCTTCTCCTTTTCCTCCTTTTCTAAAGATCATTATTTCACCAGTTTTCTTATTTGAATAGAGATCATATTCTGCTATCTTAGCTTTTCTACCTAAAAATTCCCGCTTCAGGTCATGTGCATCAATTTTTTGTTTTTTTAAATATTTATCATCCAATTTTTTAATATCAAGCCCACATTTAGTGTTATGGACCCAGATTCCAAGATCCGTTACATAATACGTATGGTAATCAGCAACCGTAAAGTTGTATACGGTAACTGGTTTTCCAAGTTTCAAAAATTCTACTTTATCTATTACAAGGTTGCTTCCATCTGCTTTTTGTAGTTTGTCTCCTACTTGAAGTTCATCTGCAAAAATCCAGCCTTTGTCTTCAACCCAAAATGGATGGTTGTCTGTTGTTTCTATGATTTGTTTTCCAACGTGCAATTTAATGATATCGTCACGCTGGTTTTGGTATAGACCTGTTACTTCCTTGTAGGCCAAATCTCCTTCTGCATTGTATTCGTCTTTAGCGAGGACCTTATCACCGACTTCAATGTCTTCAATATTCTTCTCTCCGTTTTCTGTAAGAACCTTGGTACCTGCTACAAAACAGTTACACCCCTTAACAGCTTTGGGAGTTTTTTTGCCAGATGATTTAATTGCTTTATATATCCACTGGCCTAATTTAAATATCCACCTAAGTTCTCCGGAAGGATCAACAAATTTGACCGGGTTATTACCTACGTAGTTGTATCCATTTTGTGTAGTTGGTTCAAAAGCTGAGCCTGGCATAGGATCTTTTGCAAGAAATGTAGCTGTATTTGCGTCATAATATCTAGCATTTAAATAATATAATTTTAGTTCTGAATCATATCGATACTCTTTGTAACGGTAAGGATTAATATTCGCTAAATCTCCTTCTGAACTAAGTACATTCCCCCAAGCATCGTATTCGTAGCTAGCAACAATGTTCTCATTTGAATCCGTAATATTTACAATATTTCCTTGCCCATCTGAATGGTAATAGTATCTTGCCTCATCAAAATTAAACCCAACTAACTTTTTATTTGAATCATAGAAATATTCAATAATGACATTTCCTTGATCGTCTGTCTCGTATTGAACAAGATCGTCACCATTATAATAATAATTGCGGACACCTTGACTGTTCTCTGTACGAATTCGTTTACCATCTTCATTGTAACTAGCCTTAAAGATGGTGGTATTGCTTTCCTTACTTTTTACTTCAATAAGTTGGTCTAACTTATTATAAACATATTGATATTCTTCATTCTCAATAAGATTACCATTACTATCATAATTATATTTCTTATTATTCACAGTATTTAATTGGTTTGCGCTGTTAAACAAAGATACTATACTTTCAATTTCTGTTCCTTTATGAATTTCTTTTAAAGTACGATTACCAACTTTATCGTAGTCATACTTGATAAATGTCCCATCTGCAAGCTCTTCCTGAATAAGCTGGTCCTTATTATCATAAGTATAAACAATCTCCCCTCTAGGAGAATTAATTCCTACAATTCGGTTGTTTTTATCATAGCTGTATTGGTACTCACTGATGATGGAGTCATCTGACTTTAAATTACGATGCAAAGTAACATTTTTTGACAAATCATAATCGATTTTTGCTGTAGTCTTGTTACCTCTTGTTCCCGCTACCTCATAACCAGCTTTGTTATATTCATAAGTAGCAATTACTTGTCCATTAACTTTCAACTCGGTTAACTGATCAACATTGTCTAAACCGTATTCAATTTTTGTTTCAGCAGCTCCGTTTGAATACTCCAGTGATTTAAGAAGGCCATTCTCGTAATATCCAATTTGAATATCAGAACCTCTATCCTTAATATTTGAGATTGCATTATTTTGATCATAGTTGTAGACCTTATTTCCATTCACAGTCTCGAGATTAAGATTTACATCATAATGGTAGGAGAAGAGGAGTTCGTTATTCACTCTTGTATGAACAAGTAAATTCAATTCATTATACTCGTGAACGATTGTATCTCTGTTTGGTGTAATTATTTTAGTAAGGTTTCCGTTTGTATCGTAATCATATTGATATTGGTTACCAAGTGAATCAGTTGTATTCTCTAAGTTTCCAGATTTGTTGTATTTATAGTCCCTTGTTTCTCCATTGGGATACGTTGCTTTGTTTATATTCCCTAGATCATCATAATCGTAGGAAGTGGTGCTTCCGTCAGGCTCTATTACTTTCGTCAATTGGTTGAGTTTATTGTATTTAAATTGTGTGGCATTTCCTTCGCCATCAGTTTTGTTTATGATGTTTCCTACTGAATCTGTTATTTCAACTGTCGTATTTCCCTTTGGATCGATAGATTTTTCAATGTAATTATTTGCTGCATCATATTCATAAGTTTCTTTGGTACCATCAGGTAGTATAGATTCAATTAAATTTCCATAATCGTCATAGTTATAAGAAGTAACTTGATTCTTAGCATCAGTTACCGATTTTAAATCTCTTCCATTGGGGTAATAGATGTTAGTTATTCTGTTTCCTCTCTCATCGGTCTCTGTGAGAACACGTCCAAGATTATTGTAGGTATAGGATTTTACATTTCCTGCTCCATCAATTTCTTTTAGGACATTGCCTTTCTCATCATACTGCAGTTCATGTACATTCCCTTTGGCATCCGTTTTCAAAAGAGGATTAAGATTCTCATCATACGTAGTAGAAGTTGTTTGTCCTTTAGCATCAGTTATTGATTTCACTGCATACTCTGCATTAAGAAAATAATTTTCTATATTCCCTTTAGAATCTGTAACAATTGCTTTGTGATTTTTTGTATCAATAGCATAGGTTGTTACACTTGTTGAATCCTTGTAAGGTTCCTTAACCGTTTCAATTACATCCTCACCAACATAGGTGAATTCTGAAATTCCGCCATTTGGATCAGTAACTTTCCAAATTAGTCCTTTGTCATTGTACTGGAAATTGGTTCTTTCAAATGTATCGATAGTTTCATAATAATCCACGTTCTCCAAACGCTTGTTTGAATCGTATGAATATTTTGTAATTTCTCCTTCGACAATAGCAGAATCCACCATACCCTGAGCATTATAAGTAAATTCCAAAATCCTTCCTGAAGGATCAACAATACTTCTTAATCTTCCTTGATCATCATAATTATAAGTTAATCGGTTATCATTTAAATCTTCTTCATAACTGATTCGAGCTTTTATGATACTTACTTCCGAATCACTCTCTAGTGCCTCAAAGTAGGTTCGATAGCCATATTTATCTGTTATAACATATCCCGTGACAGCACCTTGATCATTTCTTTGTTGACTAAGATTCAAATACTTCCCAGGCGGTGAACTATATGTTCCTTTGCTAGAATCGTACTCAAAATAATGTGTAGTGCCATCGGCTTCTGTATAAAAGACCCTACCTGTTTTATGAGCATCAATCAGGGTCTCTGACCCGCTGTTTGACCATCCATATCCAAATGGAGATGCTTCTTTCGATTTGGAATTATACGTCCTTGTAAATTCGAGCTTAACATCTCCTCTTCCAGTTAGAGAAAAGTCGTTGTATTCAAGAATATTATTTCCTGTCCCTAAATTTGTATAATTTACTCCGGAATTTAAAGCTACGCTATCGAAGGTCCAGTAGTCTTCTAAACCCAGTCGACTAGCCGAAGTATAGGTAACACTTAAAAGTGGAGTATATTCTGTGTTAACCGTGTCATCACCAGATATGAATTTTTTATACGTATTCGTTGTTTCTGACGTACTCTTTAATAGAAAACCGATATTGGAGTCAGGCTGATTGATCCATTTCTCAACCATGTAAGGTGTTAACGACCATTTGTAATTGACGTCAAGCGGTGTTAACGCCCCCCACAGGAACGGTAGTAACTTGAGAAGCGTTAAAATCTCCTCCTTGTGTCGACCAAAGCTTGCCTGCATCGGCATACATCCAAGATGCAGAGTACTCCGTCCAAGGAGTATTTATGGCATGTAATGAAACATTCATATTAGTATCATTGGACACAGCAGCTAACCATAAGTTTAAATCTGCGGTTATGATATCCACGCCCTGAGGTATAGAACTTACATTAAATTTCAACAAGGATCGAATGACATTGTTTTGAGTTGAACTTTTATAAAGACCTACACCAAGGGTAGTTTCCGTTGGAGCGGTTTGTTTAGGGAACTCGCTTCTAATGTTCGTATCAGTTACAGCATATTGAGGCTGGAACTTTACGATTGTTGGGTCCAGAGTTACAGGATATTCACGCTCCTGATCAAGCAACCATTCTTGATTTGGAACAAGATCCAAGTAAAGCTGATTATTTTCGGAGCGGACATCATAATGAATATCATAGGATATTGCTTCCTCTGGAATGCTGTTTACTCCCGATACTTCTTTATATCCATCAGGCCGGAATGAATCAAACATCATAGGAGCTTCAATATAATATTGAGTTTCCCCTGACTCTTTATCTACCAGCAGAATGGAACCGTTCTCTTGCTCTTTATAGGTCAGATTACCGAGATCTAGTGAGAAACTGTAGATTACTGGATTATCTAAGTTTGCTGGACGCTCTTTCAAAATGATTTCTTCTTTAATACGGTCATTGCCAAGGGTGTACTTTAGATCTGCGTTTTCAAATATTTCCGGATACACCACTTCATTTTGATCTACCTCTGCAGGTGTTTCCTCGGCGGTAGCAGATAACTCTTCTTCGACTGGGCTTAAGTTGATTTCGTACTCATCTTCGGAGATCTGTAGTAGTTGATTGGTCGCGGAGAAAGTGCTCTGTAAGTCAACACTTAATGGGTGTTCATCTGAAACAATCTTGTTCGCTTCTTTTTTAAGCTCATTCTTAATAGGCATCCATTTCTTTATGGTCTCATCGTAGTAATGAATAGGAATCGGTGAAATATCTGTTGTATACGATCCATCACTGTTTAAGTATGTTTTCGAGTATTCATCTCTCTCTGTAGCAACCTCAATTCTTTTTGGTTCGTCTGGTGCGATTAAAGACCCTCCAGTATCAGTACTTTTGTTTTCATTGGATAATGCGATGACATCGGGACTCAAGATTGTGGTCGTTAACAATGCGCTGGCAATTGTAAGCGATATCATACTTTTGAAATTCTTTTTCATGTGTCAGCTCCTCGGTGTTTTTTGAATCACATCTAAGTTAAATTTGACCAAAGAAAGGAATAACTTTAGATGAAAATTCAGGTAATATATTAGAATAATATATGAAAAATATGGAGTTTACAATTAATAGAATTTTCCAAATAAAAACAGTTAAAACCTTCGAATTCAAGGATTTAACTGTTTTTATTAAGTGAATATTACTAATAAATTCATGTTTACATATTAAATACCAGTGTGATTTATTTCTCCATACAAGCTATGGTTCTAGCTGCATATTCATTCAGTAAAGCATCAAGCTCCTGGGATTTTTTAAGAACATATTTTGACTTAATCCCTAGTCGCTTCTCAGCTCTATTTAAACACTCGCGTTTCCTCTCTATATCCCTCAGTAACTCTTTCAAGGTTTTAGCCATTCCGGATCCCCCCATTTTGTGAGTTATCAATTCGCATTCTGCCAGAAACGTTCATTTGTGAAGAGTTCTAGCTGCAGCATGATTTCCCACCATTTGCGGAAAGAAGCATTAATGAATTGCCTCTCCTCACCATACGGGTAAGGACTACCAAACTGTGTTCCATATACTAAATACGAGTTAGTCATACCAGCCGCTGACAATTCATCTTCAATCCATGATTCAAATGCTCTTGCAAAGAGCTCATGGTCACGACGCCAGTATGCCCCCATGTTTTTAGCATCGGAATAAAATAGGCTTTCATCAGAGGGAATGTAGAAGCTCTTTGGTACTTCCTTCCCTGCTTCCTTTAGCAGATTACAATATAAAATGGCAATATCCATCCATTGATTATTCTTTATACGATATCGGCCAATCAAGGACTGTAATGCAGTACTTATATCGTAATTATTTAACGCCAATGCCCCTTTAATTCTGTCGTAATAACGACTCTGGGGAAGCGGGAGCGGATCAGGAACTTTCACTAGTCGCTTGCCATTACCTTCTTTAATCACCTTCATTAGATCAGCGAAGGCTTCTTTTAACTCTGCAGGAAGATGAGGTCCTGCCTCAGAACCGGACAATAAGGCACGCTTACCGTTCGAGAATTGATGGGAGTATGAATACAGATTTTGATCAAGCGCATGAGCCCATTCATGGCACTGGGATCCTCCTCCGCGATGCTTGGTCAAATTCATTACGTTGGTAGAAACCTCAAAATGTGCTGCTGCTTTACCACTCCCTCTTGCTCCAAAGGCAAGCCCAAGAGCACCATAGAATGAGATCGCTTTTGGAGGAAGCTTCAAAATAGAAGCTAGATCTGCCCAAGCATTCCCAGAACAAAGTACGTGGTATCTTCCTGCAGCATCATCCACCCAATTACCGAACTGAATTCCACGAAAACCGTATTGAGTAATAAAGTCCTCAGGCTTCGTAACTCCGGATGCTTTCTCTGATAAGCGGATTACCTCATCAGGTACTTTACGCTCCCAGTAGGCTTTATTTGACTGTCGTCGGTTACTTTGATTCCTTCGTTTCTTTGCCCAATTCCAATCCTGTCCTTCCTCTGATTCAAAAGCTCTCTTATATATCTTGCGGTATCCTGCCACTGCCCGTGACTTGGTAACAAAAAGAGATTTGAATCGATCTCCTAGTGACAGCCAATGCGAGTAGGACAACAGTTCCGGATTCTTTTTCACCTGGTACTCGGATTGCGAGTAATGGGCATTACGAACATTAATCCGCAGCTCTGAGACTGCAGATTTAACAGAATCCACTGTTTTCGCGTCTCTAAATAAGGATCTCAGTTCATTCACAGCTTGTATGAAATATCTTCTTTGAACTGAATCATCGGCTGGTCGTTGACTTACACGGTCCCAGATTAGTTTCACAACTAGAGCAGCCTCAGAAGTATAACCCTCTTCTTGTAAATTCTCAGCATTCAGTGAGCCGATTAACCCATCTTTACAGACTAAATCATATGCCTGGCTAGGATCGACTTCCATAGCTGTCTGCCACTCCGATGAGAACTTTACCAGGCCAGATGCAAGATGCTTTCGTGCACCCCGTAATTCCTCACCACAGTCGTAAGCAAATTGTTTGCTATTGCCGGAACTACTAGACGCAACTACCGCTGCCGGTGGATTAAAGAAAATCTCGTGTTGGTCAACCACCTGATAATCCTGCTCAAACATAAAGTAATCAAACAGTGACATAACTGATTGTTGGGACATATTTTTACCTCCATGCTCCTCCGCGCAAGGCGGAGGTGTTTTTATTACCGTCCGCCAGGACGCTGAACAAGCGATAGACACATACATGTACCCATCAGATCATATTTCTTCTCTTTTCAAGTATTCTCTTTATAGCTTCGTTGTCTTCCTCTGTAACTTGGTCAACTCCTGTTCCGTATGGATCGAATACAGAGTGACCAAAGAAATTCTTCATAGAACCAGATACAGCGATCAACTGAAATATTGCATCACGGAACCTCTCCGTTACTGGGAATCCCTCAACCATTTCTCGTTCTAATACCATTTGGTACGCGGTGATAATCTCACTCTTGCGCCACTCAATATCGAGTCTGGCCATCGTCTGCAGGAGATGTGTTCGACAATCTATCGTTAGATCTCCGATACCACTTCCGATTTTAGACTTACCTATCCTTTGAACCCCAGTGATACCTCCATATCGAATATCCTGACCGATCGCTTTAAGGATTCTACGGAATTTGTAATATTTTTCGTACTCCGGATGAGTGGAGATCAGATTTCCCATACTCTTGTCTTGAGATATGGTGCACAGGTAACAGCCCATTCTTGCCGACTTACCGCACTGCATCATGGCTTCATTGTCATTAACAACGGCAGCACCAAGAGGACACTCACTGCCGGCTGCATTGCCATAAAAGGCTAGAAGCTCTGTATTACGAGCTCCCTTCTTCCATGGTCCCCGGTTGAACGCTAAATACGTGACGACTTCCTGCTTCGTCCAATCTCGAATAGGTGAGGCTGTACGAATATTGCCTACAGGATGATGCCCATAAAAGTCTTCACCAAAATGCTTCGAAAGGCTGCGTTTTCTCATTACACTCTCATTGTCTCTCGAACCAAGCACCAGCACCGTGTCTTCAGCTCCTTCAGCCAAAAACATTGCCTCAAGGAACTCTCTCGCCGGCTCAATCTTAAGACGACGAACACAGTATTTGAAGGAGACGGAAGGGGCTTGGTATCCCTTACCGATGATGCATACGAGCAGGGTATTATCCTCTCGTGGTTCAACGATGTGATACTCAATCCATGGAAAAGCCCTGCCTAAAGCATCTCGAAGCTCATGAATAATTTGTTTAACGCCTGGGTTCTCCACTAACGTATCAGCTGATATGACCATGATTCCTTTAGACGGATCGGGGTTCTTTATTGCATGCTCTATCATCAGCTGCAGCGTAAGCCTTGAATCAACACCACCGGAATTTAATAATCCGATGATAGAGTGCTCATCATAGATCTTCTTGATCTTGGCTCTTGTTACAGCTAATAGTTCATCATCTACTTTCTCAAGGAAATCCAAAGTTTCCCCCGCGATCGCTCGCTGTGTACGCTTTTGCGAAGCGCCGGTTGCCAGATCAAATATATCGAAAGATGGCTGGCAGCGATCCTCTGGAAACGGTAGCTGGTCTTTACTCGCACCATAAGGAGGAATATTGAGCGCGTAAATTTCAATAAGTACAGCGCAGGATCGATGGAATCCGTAGACCTGGAATTTGTGCTTTGGACTCGTGTAGCTCCAATCACTCATGGAAGGATAATTGTTTCTGCCAAACATGTAAGAGTCATCCGTCACTGTAGTAGCAACCAAAGCGTCTATAGCTGCCTGTTCAGGCATCCATAAATTAAATCCTGATTTTTCCAGAAACAAAAAAAGCGCTCCTGAGACAGAATCGCCTTGAAATAAATCCTTCCATGAAAAGCCGCTATCCGGTGCTAAACAATCCAAATCGGGTCGATCTTTAACGAAATGATGGATTGCAAAGTATACACCCTTCTCAAAAATTGCAGTCCAGTCTCGAACGACCCCATGAAATGAAAAACCAACAGCTTCAAGGTAATCCCAGGTATCTAAGATCACAGAGTTATAGTCCTTCAGCCGATTTTGAATCCCAATCTTTGTTGTGTTTTCGACTAATTCATAAGTTTCCATGTTTATATCCCCCTCTGCTAACATCCCGAAGAATGAATGTAGTAATAAAGCTTGATGTAGTGTTCGTTAACGAACTCATATGCTCTCAAGATCAGATGCAGTGAGTAAGATCTGCTACAACACTGCTCTCTACTTCCGATAAACGCCACTACTTCCTCGATCGTATCGAAAGTTTCCGTATTAATCTGATTTTCTAATGTCGCAATTCGATTTACTTCAGGTAAACAGAGTATCAATTGCCCAGCTCTGTATACTCTAAGCATCTTCATTCCGTCGTCTTCAATGACGGTTTGCAAATTGCTCATCTCTATCTCCTCCTATTTGGACATAAAAAAAGAAGGCGTACAAAGACATACGTATAGTGCGTATGCTTTATAGCCTTCCTATTTCAATCCAATATTTATTAGCTTAAAAGAAGCGTTCACCGTCTTTACCGAAAATTAGCGGCAAAGAAAAATACAAAAATCTTAATAACATTATTATAAAGTGGGACAAAAGTGTTGTAAACACGACTCTTCATAATTTGGGATATATTTACTGGGTTTCTCACGATGACCTACACTATGCAATTGGTGCATTACTATTTGAATAGCAAGATAATAGCGGTGGTAATTCGGTTGATTTTTGTTAAGCTTCCACTTGGTATTTTTTGTTCATTGCTATCGAAATTTGTTTTTGTAATAATGATTTTTGCTTACCAATTTCTTCTCAGATAGTTATAACTTTCATTGGTATATTTCTGAAGAAGAGATAATTTTAATTAGGAGATGAAAAATGAATAGGTTATTTCAAAAGTCCATTATTCTTGTAATGGCAGGTTCATTATTGACCTCAACAGCAATTAATCCAAAAGCGATAGCAGAAGTTAAAGATAACAAGACATCTGATGTCGTAAATATCAAAAATGAAAGGCAGGAATTAATAGGAAAACGAAGTGAATATTCAAAAACATACCTAAACAGCAATGGTACATTAACAACGGATATCTCTCCAACACCGATCCATTACTTTGATGAAAACATAGAGAAATGGAAACCAATTAATAACGTTCTTAAAGAGAATAATACATCTATTTACAATAACGCCCACTCTTTTCATGTAAAGCTAGATAAACAACACACTTCCGAAGACAACCTACTTGAAATTTCAGAAAATAACTATGAGATAAATTTAACTCCAATGAAGGAGGAATCGGTTACTAATACTACTTACTCCGAAATAGAAACTGCCATAGATGCGGAAGTTTCCAACAATACTGTAATCTATCCAGAAGTTTTTGAGAATGCGGATCTAAAATATTCCTTGGGTAACGATCGTATTAAAGAGGAGATAATTTTAAAAGATAAACCTGCTAACCTGGAAACACCGGTTATCTATACCTTCTCATTAGATTTAGGTAATTTAACATACAAGCAACGAGAGAATGGCTCAATCCTTTTATTAGATAAAGAGTCAGGTGATATAAAGTATTATATTGAAGCACCTATTATGTATGATTCGTTTAAACCTAATGGATACAAAGAGAACGAAGAAATATCTACTATACCAGAAGAAGCTATATCATATGATATTAAGTACGATTTGAGATCTGAAAATAATCAGTTGTATATAGACCTGATCCCCAATCAGGAATGGTTGCTCAGTGACAAGAGGGTCTATCCAGTAACTTTAGATCCTACAATAGTTAAATATCAGCCCCAATATGCACTTTCTGATACAAACATTCGAAGTGCATTCCCAAAACAGACAGCACCAACAGAAACAACCTTAGGGGTAGGTTTATACAAAGACGCTACCCAAGATAATATTATTCGTTCATTAATTAGATTTGATACTAGTTCAATTCCTCAAGGAGCAAATGTTTTAACAGCTGATTTAAATTTATGGTTGGCTTCAGTATCTAATGACACTGGTATGAATGTAACCTTGCATTCAATAAGCACACCATGGACAGAATATTCAGCTTCATGGATGTACTCTGATGCCGGGACACAGTGGAATTCTCAAGGCGGAGATTTTAATGCCTCCCAAGTTTCTACTGCATATGTAGATACTCTTACATCTTTGGATGTCAATTATAAGTGGTCTCTCACACCGTACATGATGGAAAAGTGGATTAATAATCCCGATTCGAATTTAGGTTTTTTACTCAAAAGTTCATCTGAAACCACAAATACCTATAAAAAATTTATTTCCGGTGATGATACCGCTAACACAAAAAATACTCCTCTTCTTAGTGTGACCTACACTTCAGCAAGTCGTCTAGGATTGGAAGATTATTGGACTTTTGATGGCATTAGTTTGGGAGAAGGAACTAGCAACGTCAACTTGGGCACTGGTAATAACGTTATTCAGTATACAGATTATAATCTAGATTCACGGGGGGATACTGCTCTAGTATTTGGTAGAACATATAATTCTAAATCAGTAGAATTAACACCTTTTGGATATGGATGGGTTTATAACGGGTACGAAAGCATCTATGATGCTTATAAAACAGGGAATGTTCTTTATACAGAACCTGATGGAACATCTCATTATTTCAAATATGACCAATCTACAAAGAAGTATATTTCTCCACCAGGTAAATACCTAACGTTAACAAAAGTAACGGATCAAAACAAAGGAACAACAGGATATACCATTACTGATAAAAATGGATATATTACTCATTTTGATACTGTAAATATAGATAACGAACTTAGTGTAGTGACTGCAAGAATAAGCTATGAACAGGATCTATATGGAAATAAACTTGAATACAAATATTCAACAGATGGAAAGTTAACTGGTATAGTCGATGCTACGGGTAGAGAACTAGTATTCACTTATACAACGAGTGGTTTAGTTGACTATGCGATGTTAGAAGGACAAAAAACAGATTACAATTACGATATTAATAAAAGACTTGTTTCGGTGGATCAGTATTCTACTGACGGAACTTATAACCGAACAAAATATGGTTACAGCCCAGAAGGTTACCTTACTACAGTTATTGATCCTAATAACCGCAGGACAGACTTTACTTATGAGAATGAATATGTTGCTAAAGTTCAGGAGCCATCGACAGACGTTTCTGGTGTAGATGGTTTAGAACGACCGGGAAAAAGCTATCAATTTGCTGGAAGAACCTCTTATGTTGCGGATGCTCTAGGTAATGTAACTGAGTATCACATGGATAGCAATTATACCCCTACATCAATTGTTTATGCAGACGGAACAGAAGAACAGGTTGAATATGATACAAACTATAATCCAGAGATATTTATTGATTCTACCGGCAAGAAATATATTCAAAAATATGATTCATACGGTAATGTTCTTGAGAAGACTGATGAAGAAAATCGAACAACAAAATACACGTATAATTCTTTAAATTTTGTTTCTACAGAAACAGATCCAAGTGGGAATGTTATAACCTATGCTTATAATGATAAGGGTAAAGTTGATACCATTACTGATTCAAAAGGTCAGGTAACAAAGCATACCTATGATCAATATGGAAACTTAAAAACTGTTGATAAACCCGATGGATCTATGGATTCATACTCTTACAATGCAGTTGGGAATGAAGTATTAACTACAACCGATGGGAATGGAAATATTACAATATCGGTAACAGATAAACAAGGGAATGAATTAAGCAAAACTGATGGTAAGGGAAATACGAGTTATTATGAATATAATCAACAAAATGAACTTGTAAAAGTTACTGATGCAAACAAACAGGTTACTACGTATGACTACGATAATAATCGTAACCTTTTAAGAACAACATATCCAAATGGTAGTGTTGAGGTAAATACTTACAATGGAACTGGGCAGATCTTATCGTCTACAGATGCCTTGGGCAACACTACAAATAATAAATATGATTCTAATGGTAATCTTATTGAAACTAAGACTCCGAATGGCAGGATTTTTACCTATGTTTATAACGAATTGAATCAATTGGTTGCCACCAAAGAAAATGACAATGTTCTCTACTCATACACATATGATCCGAATGGAAATTTGGAAACCATTAACGATGACGAAAAAGTTATTAAGTACACGGATAGTGGTTCTATTGATTCAGAAATAGATAGAGGAAGTTCAAAAAAATATCTATATTTTGAAAATGGGGAAGTTAAGTCTCTAACGTACTCTGTTAATGCTATTGACTCCGTAATTAACTATAATTACGATGAGTTTGATAGACTCACAGATCTGTATTTCAATAATACTAAAATTATTAGCTATGGTTATGACACCGCTGATGACCTCAAAAATATTACTCTAGGTAATGGGGCAACAACAAAAACTGAATATGATAAAGCTAAAAATTTAACTGGTTATGCAAATTATCGTTCTGATGGAACAGCCATCAACGAATACAATTATACCTATGACCAAAATAATCTGATTAAGTCAGTAACTGCTTCCACTGGAACTGTTGAATACGAGTATAACAACCTTAGTCAGTTGATTTCAGAAACGTTGACTGATGGTACTAAAATTGAGTATTCGTATGATTTCACGGGTAATCGAGATACTAAAAAAGTAACAAAGGGTTCCGATGTTACCACCAATGAGTTAACTTTTAATAAAGTTAATCAAATTAGTACATTTAATGGTACCGCTTTTGAGTATGATCGGAATGGTAACTTAGTTAAAGATAATCAAAACGTATATGTTTATAACGTTTTTGATCAGTTAACGGAAATTAAGGACACTGATAATGTTACTATATTTAGTGCTAGATATGATAATAATGGAAAACGTATCAGTACTGAGACGAAAAATAAAAAACGCAACTATTTCTACCAAGATGATAAAGTTATCTACGAAACTGATGAATCCGGGAATATAGTAATTGAATATATATGGGATGAAAGTGACGTACCAGTTGCATTTATATTTGAAGGACAAACATATTACTATCACTTAAATGGTCACGGGGACGTAGTCAGTTTAACTGATAATTCAGGAAACATAGTTGCTTCTTATGATTACGATGCTTGGGGAAATATAATATCCCAAAGTGGTGAACTTGCTGATGTTAACCCTTATCGTTACGCAGGATATCGCTATGATGATGAAACTGGTTTATATCTGTTATCAGCGAGATATTATGATCCAGATCTAGCTGTGTTCCTAACTATGGATTCACATTCTGGAGATAGTGCTTCACCAATTAACCAGAATAAATATTCATATAGTGATAATAATCCAGTGAATTTGGTTGACCATGATGGCGATAATCCCTTTTCTATAATTCAAGTAACATTTATATTAGTTAAAATTGGAGTGAAGTATTATTTAAAGAAACAAGCTCCAAAAAAATTAGCGAAACAGGCTACTTACACAGCTCGAAGAGTTTCTAAATCTAAATCTAAGAACTATAATTTTAGAAATATGAAATTTGCTAATGCTCATAAACACCACTTGAATGAATTTGGTGCTAAAAAACTTAGTTTAGGGGCATACTCAACAAAAGCTAACAAATTCTTCAAAGCAAAAAATGGCCGGAACGTATTAAAGAAATCAAGAGCAAATGGAGATCGACTCTATTACAATCCAAAAACAAATGAATTCGGAGTATTAGATAGAAAAGGTCACATAAGAACATATTACAAACCTAAAGCTGGGATGAAGTATTGGAGAAATCAATAATAAAATCAGGAGATTAATATGAAAACTTTTATTTGTCTTGTATGTGGATACAACGAATTGGAAGAACCCCCTATCGATGAATATGGATATAAAACATTTATCGTTTGCCCATGTTGTGGATTTGAGTTTGGTTTTCACGATGATGATCAAGGATATACCTACGAGGGTTATCTAAAAGAATGGATTCAAAATGGAGAGAAGTGGGCTTACCTTCCTAAGCCAGAGGATTTTGATTTACAAAAGCAGTTAAAAAATATTAAGCAGTAGCTAAAAATAGAAAGAAGCTGTCGTAACTGGCTGCTTCTTTCTATTTTTTAAATATGTTTTATTGGGTATGCAGATAGTTTAAAGTATGGGTCTGTCAAGAATGACAAGGAAATCCCCCGAGGGGGATTTGGCGACTTAACGTAAATGATTGCCCACCCGTTCTGGAAAAAAGACAGACAGTTGGAGTAGCATCTGGCCCAGTTCTGCACGACAATGGGCTCGAATTCGCTCATCCGATCCCTAGGCATGGTAATCTCTTGCTCGCCATACTCACTGACGACTATCTTTTTGCTTTTGCTGTTGCGGGTGTTTGGCGTCATTTTGGCCGTGACCTCATTATTCTCTTTAATGAAGGCTCGTAATTGTTCCTTTGACCAAAGTCCCATGTGCTGAGTACAAGAAACACTCGACCGTATGATACTAAGGCATATTCGTATTTTTTTCAGCATAGTAAATTAGGGCTCCGTAAATATCTGTTGTTTCGTATGAATCCTCTGGCATAGTGGTTTCCGCATATTCTTTAATTATATTTAATGCCTCCTTCTCCACATTTTCAATAGAAGCCTTATCGAGTGCTTCTTCTACATAAAGCAATGAATGACTTTTTGATAAAGTATTTTTGTCATATAGATTCTCTAACAATAAATCATTCATAATTTCGCTCACATGTTTATATAAGTAAGCTTCTAATGCATTATCACGGGTATCTGCTATATTGCTCTGTAACTCACTTATCTCTAGTTTGGACCGTTCCACTTGAGCAGATAACTGTTCTTTTTCCTTCTGAAGGTTAGTTACGTCACTTTTTAATTCCTCAGAAAGCGTCGTGCTGTTTTTTATATCATTTTGGAGTCTGAGTGCTTCAGAATTCTTTTCTTTAATTTCGTTTGATAGCTCGTTAATTTCTACCTTTGCAGTTGCTAATTCATTTTCTTTATCAAAGATCGGTTTCACTGAGAAGATGTATTGATAAACAGCAAAACCAACGCCAAACATTGTTAATAAAACAGCCAACTTATCGAAGGTGCCATGATCCTCCTTAAACCATTTATGTTTTCGAGCCCATAAAAAAAAGTCTATTATTCCAAAAGGAATAAAACAAAACCCATATCCCTAGTCTTATAAGAAATTTCATGAAAAGCCTCCATCATCTATGTATATTAAACATTATACTTAACATATCTTGAAAGGAAACTATCTCGGAAGATAGACACCTTCATATTTTGACTTTCTATTGAAGCATCTGATAGGAGAGTTTCTTTATAGAGCAAAAAAGCTGCCTTTTTGGCAGCTCCTGCTATTTATATAAACTCAAGTACAGATTTCTTTAATGTAAGATTGCTTCTGACTGCTGTTCTGATTCATTACGAACCCAAACAGCCTCATAGCTCAGCGTAAAGCCGGCATCTACAGAAGCCGCCATCAAAGCAACAAGGAAGGTTGTCCCCATTGCTTTAGCTGCTTCCGGAGGTACCGCATTTCCTATATACTCCCGAGCCTTTGCATCACTGCAGCCAACAAGCTGGAAAGGCATACCATTAGGCAAATGAGCAGGGAAAGATTGCAACATCGCTAATTCGTAAGTCGTAAGTGGACGATGCCAAGTACCGTCTTCAGCAATGATGAGGTACACGCCTCGATCCTGATCTGCAGGAAATGTTCCATCCTCTGTACCGTTTAGAACATTGGAAGGTGCAGCATTCCTTGGGTCAGAGAAAGCCAAGGCACCGCTGCCGAACCGGGTTCCGGTCACACATGGGGAAGGCTCATCATGTCTAACAACTTGATACACCCCAGGGTGTCTCCCCTTCCGTTCTTTAAGACGAGGATCATTTACGCAAATAGCTCCATTATTCGGCCCTACAGCGCCTGTCACCGTTTGGGAAGCCTCATCCCATTGAGACATACGGTAAATGGAACGATGCGTACTTCCTTCGTTTAAACCCATTCGAGGATCAGATACGGCTGAAGCTCCATTGCTCCTGCCAGGCCCAGCTCCTCCTGTGATTGTTCTAGAAACACTGTTCCAATCTTCAACTGCCCAAGCCCCTCGTCTAGGCTCGTGTTGAACTCGATAGTTCCACCAATCGAGCTTATTTAAATCTCTCCAATCTCCGCCGGCAGGAATCAGCGCAAGACGCATCCATGTCTTCCACTCAAGTTTAGGAAGCCGGTGAAGCGGTCCTGCTGCGACTGTATCACCTGGAAATGGTAAATCTTTGATAACATCTCCAATTGTTTTTAATGGCCTGCGTGGAGGCTGATAGACAAAATTTTTCACACGCTTTTCTTGTCTGGAGATTAAGAGATATCTCTTTCTCCGTTCCGCCAGACCACCTAACTCCCCACAATCGTGAGTATTATCGCTGGTAATATAGCCAAATGACTGCAATAGCTTTTTGATTCGATCAAGAATCTGCTTTCCTCTGGTCATAATGCGAGGCACATTCTCAAGCAAGATGAGCGCTGGAAGATGTCCACCGTACTCGAGACAAGCTTTAAGCGCTATTTCTAGACCACGGATTGTTAGCATGTTGAGAGCCTGGTACTTCTTTGTTTTTGCTGATTTTTCAGGCAGCAGACCCGAAAAACCCTTGCATGGAGGAGATGTAAAAATTACATCAGGTACTTCCCAACCAAATGCGTCCCATAGATCACCAGGCGTGGCCTCATGCCAATGATTCGGCGGTTCATCTCCGTGAAAATCTATGTACTGTTCTCTTGAAAACAAATCCATACATACGGCCTTACCACCTGTAATTAGCTCATAGTTTTGACAAACAACCGGGTCAGCATCAATGCTGCAGAGTGTTCGAAAACGTCCGACGTATCCCATATATTCTGCTCGTGCCTGAGCGAAACCAAGAGAGCCGCCGCCTGCTCCGCCAAATAGATGAGCTACCGTATGTTCCGTCTTAACTTCAGGTTTGATTGCAAATACCACTATGTTATTCCTCCTGCTCCTCCCTTCTGCACAGGGAGGATTAATGTTTCCCTGTGCAGAGGGTGTAAAGCATTTAGAATATACTGCTATAATGCTGCTCTTTATTAGAAGAATGAAATCTGTCCTGACATAGTAGGTGAATAGTTCATAAACAGATACTCGGTTTCTGTCCTACGTTTTTGGCCTTCTGATGCTTTCACAACAGAACCAACCTTCGCTTCTAAGGTCACGTAATTCCAATCTTTATAAAGCTCAAGCACAAGCGGGTCACCATAATAGGTAACAAGGCACTTCCCCTCTATATGCTTAAGCATCTCAGCTAGTTCCACATGATCCTCTTGCCGGAAACCACCTTTGTAGCAATTCTCACGGCCAACATAAGGAGGATCAATAAAAAAGAACACCTCTGGTCCATCATAACGTTTTATGATTTCTCGGTAGTCTAAGCATTCAATCATGACATTGCGGAAGCGTTTCTCAAAAGAGTCCAACTTGAGTATCGATGACTGGTAATCTGAAGCGCAGTTCTTTACTCTTCCAGCACGCCAGCCGCTCGGTTGATTAGGCATAGGAATGATGCTTTGTCTGAGCAGATAGAAGTATCGAACAGCGCGTTCATATGGGTCCTCCGGCATTTCTTCACGAAGCCAGGTCTCATATAAAAAACGGCTCGTTGGCAAAGAGGCTAGGTCTTCTATCAGTTGCTCCTTTTGCTGCCGCAGCATCATATAAAAATTGATAAGATCTCCGTCTTTATCATTAAACACCTCAACTTTACTGGGCTCACGGGCAATCGTCATATTGGCAGCCCCGCCGAATAAATCAACCCAGCAATGATGGTCAGGTAGGTAAGGAATAATTGAATGCGCAAGTTTTGCCTTACCTCCGAAGTATCGTAGACCCGTCTGTACAACATTGTTTTTCAGTGCCATCTTCCATCTCTCCTATTATCCGAAATCGGTTTTATCGATTCGGAAATAGGCAGGACTCTATCTGTCCTCTTACGGATCCTCGATTAGAGAAACGTAAGTGCTACTTATCCCAATAGGGAGCTCGCAGAAGGGGGTTACAATGAACCGCATAACGGAAATAAATCCGTTCCTTCATTCACACCTGAGTTTAGAGAGTATGGAGTAGCCTACTTTTATTTGTCATTTCTTTTACTCCTTAATTACTAAGTACTCTTTTTCATCTGTATTCGGTGACGGCTCAATAACAGCTGTCTCGAAATACAAGGTTGAACCAGCAAAATCTTCTCCAAGAATTTCATGAGCATCTTCTCCTGCTTCAGAACGCCTAACATATTCAGAATAGGGAGTATTCGTCCAAAGTTGAAAGTCTGCAGCAGCTCGTTCAACTGCAGTAGGACCCATATAAGGAGTGACCTCCTGAATAAGATCCTGAAACATCTTTACTGAAATTATGACTTGAGTACTTAAATCTATATATATCTCTGTGTTTTTCTCCTCTTTCTCGTTACAATCTAGTATCCCAGATCCAGCAAGTGTTCCCTTGTAATCGGCAGACATAATGGTGTTGTAAACCTCAGTGGACCAATCATGAATTCCATCAAGAGTAACCGTCTCAAGCTGTAATGGATCATTCAGATTCAGCTCTAATGTATTGAGAAATTGAATATCAAACCAGAAAGATTGCGATTCTTTAAATTCCCCGCCTAAATAAGTTACAAACAACTTATCCTGGATGCGATAAATATCCGTGACAAAGTTAGAATACTGATAATCAGCTTCTAGGCGATAAACGAAATTCTCGAGCATTTCATGCCAATACAGAGAGGCTTCTGAAAAGTCCAAAACCGTAACAGAACCTTTTTCGTTACATATTGGGCAGTCTTTTGCCCCCTCACACTCGCAGTTCAGCTCTGTTAGAGAAATATCAGAAGTACACTTGATCACATCTATCACTCTCGTTCCTATGTCTTTTTTATTTACTCATCATTTAAGAAGCGCTATTTGCATACGCTGCAGTGCAGCAAAGATGCTGTATTCGGCCATTAAAGCGTAGTTATGCTTGATCAAGTACAACCTAAGCTTTGCTACACTCTGACCGAATCTGCTCTTTATTTCTTCAAAATGAGCATGTCCATGAAGTTCAGCAAGGGATTGAACATTCAGCAGGAACTTATTAAATTCCCCTGCAATATCTTCTTTCTCCATTACGTTGTTGAATGCTTCATATGCCTTTTTCGCGTCCTTTTTCTTTTGGCGGTAGCTGCCAAGTAATTTTTTAAGCTCTTCTATGTTGGCTTCAACTCCGTATAGGTGTGCCTTATTTTCGAATTGATCGATTAAATGGCTTGCCTCTTGTGGCGACTGGAATTGAATTAACGAAGATACGACCATCTTTTCTCTTTCAATCTCTTTCAGTCGGATTTGGGTAAGCTCGTTCTCAATTAACTCCGCGTACCATGTAGGCTTTGCTCCAAGAGGAACTCCGTCACCGTATACTCGGTATTCGATTCCCTTTTCGTCAAACAGACGTTTTAAGGGGTCTGATATGGTCTTACCGGTATGGATTTCTACGAAGGGAAGCGGGTGAATTTGTTGAATAAAAGCCAATACCTTTTCTGCAAAAGCAGTACATTCATCCTTTCGTGGGTGCCATTTTCGAACAGGGTACGGGTCAATAATCTCCTGGTACCCAATGATCCGCTGCCCAAATACACTAAGAAAGAAGATGTTGTCCTCCGAAAAATTACGTACCTCCATGTAACGAATGATGTTGTTTACCCAACGGCTGCGGGATCCTTGGTAGAATCGATAAGCAGGCATTGGACTATCTTGCCGGGTAGATGACTCTGTAATCAATGCAATACGATTCACAACAAACACTCCTTGTTTCTTTATTCCTCCTGGCTCGACGATAGATTCAGGCTCCAAGCCCTTTTTGGTCCCATTGGATGTCGGTCTTGCCGGCTGCGGGATTTGCTATGCCAGCTTCCTCCTGGAGTCACTCCAATAAATTGAAATCCTACCCCTCGAAGTGAGCCTCCATCTTCCTCCTCCAACGTATAGGTAATGAGCATTTGATAGCCCATCTTTTTTGCTATACGTGCAGCCGATGCATATAACTTACTGCATGCATTTTTATAAGCACTGTGGACGCATAAGCGGGTAACTTCAATTGTCTTTCCGTTATCTCTTAAGCGAGACACAGGCCGACCGGCTATCAAGACTCCAATTAATTCCCTTCCATTACTGAGACCGAGTGCAAACTTCATACCCTGCGGGGCAGGATGATGCTTGTTTACAAAGTCGCATGCTTCCCTAAAAGTCACTGGCACAGGAACGGCTTCAAACTTTTTATAATCGGGATAGGATAGTAAAGCTCCATATACCGGATTGCTTGTTTACGACTACGGGAAGAGTCCCATAATACATGGAATCCTTCGTTTATCATCTCCCAGCGCAGTGAATGAGAGCTTCCCAATTCCTCATCTGATAGCACGATGTATCGCTCTAACTCATTATTCGCGAAACACCCAGTAGAACTGATCAGTTGTGGGAGCAGCACAGATCATAATCTTCATTCCTCCTTTTTTGCACAAAAAAAGAGACGCAAAAAAAGCGTACGTCTCCCGTACACTTTAGCGTCTCCTTAAAAAGTACAAATGTTTATAGAACAGCAGAAGCTGCATGACCTATTCTCGCCGAAATTGACGGCAAGAAAAATAAGAATGTTACTAAACAATATGCTAATTATATAGTAACGAAAAGCTGAAAGTAAAGATGCAATAGAAACGATTACATATTGATACTTTTCCGTCTTTTTGCATGGATCCTAGCCCAAAAAATACAGTGATGTAAATGTAGCCTCACAAAAAGTTCGAGGCTACAAACGTAGGATCTTATCCAACCACACTCTCGCTTCATTATTACAAAAAGAACTAAAAGACTCTATAGCATTACAAATATTATCTAATCGTAAATTATGAGTAGCTAAATCTACATGTCGGCTTGCTAATCCTTCGTAAAAATGTCTTGCTTCTTCATCAGTTATAGTAAAATTTATAATTTGTTTAAGGTAGTAATCCGGATTATGTGATTCTCTTTTGTTTTCTAATTCATCTTCTTGAATTATTTTACGAGTTGCTTCGTCTGATATAACTGTACGTTCATACGGATTAAAATTTACAGAAGAGAAAGAAAACTCTGATAAATCTGAATATCCGACATAATTATCATTGGTGATCTGATTATTGATTTTATCTATAAACTCTTCTTCAAATTCCTTTCTATTTAAGTTTTCTTGTTCTTTATCACTAAGAGAAATCTCTGTGTCGATGCTCAAGGCATAAGATAGTTTCAAAGGGTAGCTTTTTGTTAAGGCAAAAGCTCGAAAAGGAGCTATTTTGTTATCTAATATAAGGCGATGTACAGTAAACTCCATTCCCTCTTGTAAGGAGCGTATATAATAAAGACTATGCACCTCTAACGGCAATGCTTCATTCTGAGATTTATAACCGAAAACTTCAGGTAGTTTATATTCGGGATATTTTAGTGAAAGTTCTCTAATATGTTCATCCCAAATATGGTCCTCTCGTGTTTTCATAGCTAGATTATATTCTGCTTCCCATAGATGAAGCACCCGATTAACAAAATCATCTGCTAGTTCTCTTTCTTCAATAAACCATATAATCTCTAACCCTTTATTTTTAAAATAACTATTTCTACGGTGAATATTATTTACTACTTTTTCATCTCCTATTTGTTGTATGTTAGTTATAATATTTAGCGCAAACTCCCGATCTCCCTTCTTTAAATATATATCTGGATATATGTTCCATTTTTCTTCTGCCTTTTCCAAGTAACCATACTCAACTTTAAGGTCATTTTTAAATCGCTCTTGTCCCTTAAGTTCTGTATAAATGATTTCCTTCATAACGGAGTGTTTTTCATTTTCTCTAAAAGTTTGTCTTTGGTATGTATCGTATGCTTTTGCTTTCATACATGTTTTGCCGACTGGGTGACTGAAGTGTATATCTCTAATCTCTCCTGCCCTTAATTTTAATTTTTCTCCACAAAAAGGACATGTAATTGCACCTTTACGGGAGTAATTTCTATATTTCTCAATTATAGTTTGGTGATCAATCTGTTCAGTTTGTTCTAGAATCAAACGTATATTTATTAAATCTTTTTCGTACATACCTAAGTCCATACGTCAATCCTCTTTTCCTATGCTGATCATTACTATATTGTTTGTTCGAGAGGCAGAAGTGGAGTAAAGATACCTCTACTCCTTAAATATCAAAACTATTCATTGTATTAAATAATCCAGGACATATATGCAGACTGTTAATTCTATGGTTTGACTTGATCGGAACACATTGTACGATTTTTCTTTTTTGAGTCATAAAATTAGAAGTGGTTTCACTAAAGTGTTATTCGATGTATTTAAACAACTTCTCTGCATTGGTCAGTCCGTGTTTCGTTGCTGAGCTTAATACATGTTTATGATAATTTACATCATCTACAAACATTACAAATTTCTCCTTTGCTCTTGTTACACAGACATAATGATTTTGCATATTTGTATTGTTATAGATTTCATAATAACGAGTGAAACTAATTACTTGATCAAATTCAAGCCCTTTTGACCCAAATACTGTCATAACTTTGTGTTTCTTATCCCTCATTTGAAAGGCCATGTCAAACTGTGGGTCGCTTACACTTTCATAAAACTTTGTTACCTCATCAATACCAATCGAAAGTCCTAAAAAAACACCTAGGTTGTTTATTATTTCTCCTATTTTACTTTTAATTAAATTATCTTTGTTCTTTAAGTCACCAATGATTTTATTTATCTCTACTCTTCTCTGGCTTCGTTCTTCACCCCCTACTTTTTCCATGAAATCATAAATTGTATAAGCAGTGTTTTTAGTAAACATAGCCAACTCTTTCAATAGAAATCCATTAGGTAATCCTTCATCAATTGGAGTTTTAGGAACAAAAACGAAATCGAACCCTTTTTCATTTAACAACTCTGCGATTTTTTTTGCGTCTCTATTAATATTTGAGATTATGGCTATTTCTTTATTTAGATCAATAAAATCATCATCAATCAATTGTGTAAATGACTCTGGGAACTCATTAATATATCTAGATTGATAATTTTTCAGAATAACATTATGAACGGTATCTTTTTGTATGTTAAAGTATTGTGGGTTATGAAAGATATTAGCGTAGTTTTCAATGTCTTTATGACATCTGAAGTTTGTCACGAGCTCATAACAACTAAATCTTTCTTTGCTAAGGAGTTCAAAGATATTACTCATTGCTCCACGCCACATATAGATGGCCTGTTTCGCATCTCCGACTATAAAGATTTTTATTTTCAGCTCGTTTTTTAAGTACATGAAAAACCGATGCATATCTTGATCTGAATCTTGATATTCGTCTATAAAAATAGTTGCATATTTTGATTTAATATATTCCTGTGCAGCTACAGATTTACTTATTATTGCAAGGGCAAGTTTAAATTTAAAATTTTTTTTGTTGTCAAAAAAAGTTCCCAAAATCTTTCTCTGTTTGATTTGCATAAGACCTTCTGAAGCAACAGTAAACTTATATCTGTTTCCATATTCAACAGAATAATCCTCTGAGTATTCAGATCCAAATGCATCTTTAAGAAATGGTCTTGTTATTTCATTTTCGATAAATGAATCGTTTGTCATAACTACAAATGGTTTCTTTATAGATTGTTGAGCTTTCCTTTTTATTTCCTCTGTTGCCTTAACGGTAAAAGTAATAGCAGCAATTGTTTTATGGTCAGTTATTTTACTTAATTCTATGCCCATTTTCTGTACCATAATTGTAGTTTTACCAGAACCAGCGCTTGCCGATACTAGAATACTGTTATCATCTTCTAGTATTTTATCTCTAGCTTCCTGATCAACCAATCTCGATCTCATCTGACACCAACTTTCTTAAGGCTTCAAATAAGGGGTGTTTGATAATATTGATACAATCATCTTTCGATAGATGATTTGTTAGTTCTATCATATTAATTAGTTTATGATCCTGTAGATATTTTATCGGATCAGAACCTAATGCTGTCTCCATTGTCCCACCGATGGCTTCATACAGGTCATGTTCTAAATCAATTTTTGATAGGTATATACCGTTATCTTTCATTAACTGAATTTCAGATTTATATTGTTTGAAAAGTTCGAGTTTCTTCGTTTTAATCAGTTGGTCTTTTCCTTTTTGTTTAAAAACTTTTTTTCCATCCTCGTTTTCTGTGTAGTAATCAATTTCAATCGGTTCTATGGGGTCTTTCTCTTCTTCAGTAGCCTCCAGAAGGTTCAAGCACCTCTGGATACCTATTAAATCAAATATCTTGGGTTGATTTCTTTTAGACTTTAGATCATTATCCGTTTTAACAAAAACGGTAATATTTAATCCACGCAATACCTCTACGTATGGCTTAAACTTAATTCCACTAACATCTAATAAAAATCCCCCATCTAACTCATAAGTAGGATGTACTTCCTCTAATATTTTTTCAAATAACACTTTCTCCGAGGGTCCTTCTACAAGTAATACTTTATCTGCAAATAAAGCTGTTGCCAAAGAACGATTTAGTTCCTTTTTTACGTTTTTATATTCCTCGTCAACATGATAAATATAAGATTCACAAAGAGTACCACTTTGCGAATACACCCTTATCAAAGAGGCATTATCCATTTCATACAGTAATTCCGATGAATGTGTTGATAAGAAAAAATAATTATATACTTTTGAATTGAATAATTGCTTAGAGAGTGCTATTTGCATAGATCTATGTAGGCTATTTTCTGGTTCTTCAATTAAATAAATTATTATTTTATTTCCTTCTTGTAACTGTATTAAGTGATTTAATATAGAATATGCTAATATTTTTTTTCTACCATCACCTGAAGTTGGATAAATATTATCATCATTGTCTCTTTTAATATATGGTATTAGATTGCTAAAATACCCGCTTATAGATAATTCTGACTTCATTTCAATGTTTATATGCTCGTTCTTCAACTTTTTATATTCTTCAGTAATAGTCGTTTGAAAAGATTGAATTAAGCTCATACTACTTATTTTGGTGTTCAGTAAATTAGCTAATTCCTTAATTTGATTTGAAATTTCTATATCCGAATCATCCAGTTTTGCTTGATTAAACAATCTAGTTCGATTTTTCGAAAAAGTTTTTTCTAAATCAATGACAGGATCGACATATACAACTTTGAATAAATTGTCGATGATACTAAAATATCCATTATGACCAATCTCTATGAGTTTTTCTAGATTGTTTCCCCAGTACATTTTCGGTATTCCAATCTCTTCACTCTTATCATAAACACCCTCAATTTGAAAATAAAACTTATCTAATTCATCGCTAGACCGAGCTCCGCCAACTTTTGATATAATATGTTTTGAATCATCATTATTTTCTCGATCTGACAAGTCTACTCCTAATGTAATCCTAATAATTTCCTCAATGTTATTCTTATAGTAATCGGAAATCATAAAGCCATTCTTTCTAATTTCTTTATCTAGCAAGAATCTTAATGCGAACATGAAATTGGTTTTTCCTACATCATTCATCCCAAAAATAACATTTTGATTTGTTAAACTTATTTTCACTTCACCAAAGTTTCGAAAATTCTCTATCTCTAGACTTATAAGTTTCAAAACAATACCTCCTAGTAGAGTAGACTGCTTGTAATATCTAGTTTGATATTTTAATACTATCTTAGTTTATGTTTTTTTATTTTCGGTAACATCATCAGTTGGTAATGGTAATTTAGCACTTTCCGGATTCATATTTCGAGAATATAGCGTTCTTTATTTAAGGACAAAAGTAGCACTTTCAAATTAGCTGGAGTTCAAATGGAGTAAAATGAAGTAGTTTTTTTAAAAAAATGTTATCTCTAATCTCGCCACTTAGGACAATAGATTTATTTTAATACTTTTTTAGATGAATTCCAATAAGTTACTAAAGTTCCAATGGAAATTCCTCTCGTTACTAACAGTTCAAATCGTCGACTTATTACACATTTAGGCCGAAAAGGAGACACAAAAAAAGTGTACGTTCCCGTACACCTTTAGTGTTTTTTTTCATTATATTTTACGTTGTTGTCTTTCTCATCTAACTTTCTCAAAACATCTTCTCTCTTCGTCTGATTTGCTCTCGTGATCTCTTGCTGGGTTAAGAACCTCACCCTTTTAGGCTCCTTAGTGAAGGGTATAACTCTTCCATTTTGCATGTTCCAATCACCGCCTATTCTTATCTCCATTAATCTTTTTACCTAAGATTTTCTCAGCCTTCTTCATGATCTCTTGTAGCTCTTTAGTCGGGCCAACTCTTTCTCCAACAGGTATCTTTGTAATAACGCTTTTTTGTTTTTTAAACCATTTACCCATATCCAATACCTCCAGCCGAAATGCGTTATCTATCAGCATGTCCGGCCTGAAGGGTTTTATACTATTAATCTATCAAAAAAACGGCTGCCGATAATCGACAACCGTTCTGATATTTTTTTAAAATTTCCAAATTTGTTTTCTCTTAGGTTTATCACCGGAGAGAATTTCTTTAACAAGTTTGTTTATATCCCTACTAGGTTCGACACGTGCATCTGCAGGATATCGAGTAATTACAGAATCTTTCTTTTTCTCCTCCTGAACAGGCCATTTAATTGTCATCATTCGTGTCGCCTCCTTCTAAACTAGTGGTAATCTCTTCTAAACCAACTATACCATATTGAATCATTCTCTGTATATAATACTTATTAAGTTTTATAGTAGTTATTATTGCTTGGGAATAGACTTCAAGCGTTTTGGAAACTACTTTTCTCTCCTCTTCTAAGAGTTTGCTTATATCCTCTGAAAGATGCAGCACAATTACACCAACTGGCTGATAGCTATCTAAACCAGTCTCTCGCATAGGGTATCCCATAATTCCTGTGTATGGTCGATTTTGATCACTCTTAAAACCGTAAAGCGCTTGAGCTTCTATATTATTTACATCATCCACCCAAATTACATCGCCACCGGCTACAACCTTACCAGCAAACTTTTCACCATACGGGATCTTACGGTTTTGAATAGAATTATTATGCAGATGGAAACCACCAGCTATTGATAAGTGCCTAGTATCGTCTAGCAACATAATCGATCCCTGCTTGATATAAGGCTGTATCGGTTTCGTACTTGCTATTTCAGCTAGAATACGGTCTAAAACAACATAGTAAGAATTTCTCGGGCTCGCTGGGTTCAGCATCATGTCCCCAATCATATCAATAACACGTTTCAAGGATTCAAATGTCTCATTAGGGAAGGATCCTAAATTGCTCAGTTGCTGCACGACTTCAGTCATACGAATCAGCTTGTGCTCTGTCTCTTTAATCCCTTGGCTTATGTACTCGTCAGCTTGATATTTCACAAAGTCACCTAAACTTGCACTATACTCTTGGGACTTTTCTGCTGAATAAAAGTGGTTGTTTAGAGGCCCCTTAAAGTTCATAAACCATATTAGGTTAACACTGGGACTAACCATGTTCTTTCGAGTCCTCTGTACTAAATATTCACCAAGAACTAATAATATTAAAAGACCAAGAGCAAAAAAAATCTTGTAAGGTATAGTGAATGAAGAGTTTAATTGTTGGCCGACTTGTTCAACTGCAATTAAAAGAAGGAAAAAGAAAAAAGGGATGTTAACCATTTGAACTACACTTGCCAAGAAGTTAACTATCCATTTCACAGTCAGAGACGTGTTAGATTCCCTCGTACGATGTAAAAAGGGAATGTATCTAGAATCTCCTATCAAATCATCAAGATTTTCATTCTCTCTATTATCCACAACAACCATCCTTTCATAGGTAGTATACCATTTATCGGTTGATTTTTATTAGAATCTGCCAGTGTTACGGGGTCGTAATTTAATGTACCCCTCGTCTTTACATAGCAAAGGTAGTTCTTCCCCAGGTTCCACTATAAATCTATCTATATCAAGTGATTAATATTTCAGATGATAAATCACCTTATAGATTAAAGGGGAGGCAGGGTCTCACCAATGACATGAATTATCTGCCTCGAATTCATCGTTATGCCTCTTTAGTGTGGTATCACTTAATCCTCATCAGGAAAAAGAATAGTAATCACCGGTTCGAGGTTATCCCCGGGACCACAAATTGCTTTAACTGATACATATCTATCAGCTCCATCAAAAGTGGCTATGAATTTAAAATGTACGATCGATCCACTTTGGCTCGAGATTGCTATGCGAAACATCCACAAGCAATCCCAAAGTCTCCCTTTTTCGCTCTCGCCGTTAATAATAGCGGTTTGATCAGGAACAATCATTGAATCCCACACATTTCGTTTCATATGAACTGGATACTTTATACCGACCTCTTTAGCAAGATGGCTTACATCAACTAGAAATCCATCAGCTAACGCATTGGCACGGGAATACGTATCAATCACTTTTGCATTTTCGAGTATACTCATTTTTTATATCCTCCAATTAGTGTATTTAATTTATTTATGATGGAAAAAAGGGAGGAGCTTCATCGCTCTGCCCTTTTTATGTAAGCAATGAGCTAATCCGCCTTAAATCGGGATCTCTTAAGACTCTTCCATCAAACAATACTTCCTTTATTACTTGCTTCTTTAAGAATAGGAAGTCTGCCTTTCTCCTTCATGCTGTAATATTTATCTCCACCAATGATTATATGGTCCAGTACATCAATACCTATGATTACGCCGGCTTCCACCATTCTTTCAGTAAGGCTGATGTCCTCTATGCTAGGTTCAGGATTACCACTTGGATGGTTATGAGCGAAAATAACACTCGCTGCACCTTTTCGAATTGCCCCTTTAAATACTTCTCTTGGATGTACTAAAGTTGCATTCAAAGATCCGATAGATACCGTCTCACGACCAATCACTCGGTTCTTAGTGTTAAGATAAAGGGTAACGAAATGTTCACGATCCAAATATTTAAGATCTTGAACGGCATATCTCGCGTCTACAGGAGATCGAATGATGACCTCTTCAGTAGCAACAGAAGTATTCATGCGCTTTGCCAACTCAAAGATCGACATCAACTGGAAACTCTGTTTCTCGTTCAGATCGAAAAGAACCGATAATTCAAACTCGGATAAGGTTCCGAGATATGGCAGCCCATTCTGCAGGATATCATCTACTACAGCAGAGATGGATCGGCTTTTCACGATCGGCTCAAGGATAACTATCAGTAAATCCTTAACTGAGAGCCGACTTACGTCACAACTATGAAAATAGACGCTTCTGGCTTCTTTAACAGCGGATTGGTTTAAGACCGAATACGACATTTCTATTACTCCTCCCTTATTAGCGTGACAAAAGTTTTCCAATGACGGTATACTTTTTTAGCTGCTTCCTGCGGTTATAAATCCGTTGAAGTCTCATAAGGTTTACTTTGTTATTCATATATATCTGCCCTTACCGCAACTGAGGACAAGAGCCCTCACCATTGTTGCGGCAGAGGGGCTCCCTCCTCACATTAATTGAGTTTTTATTTATTGCCTCCGGCGGGTAACGCAGCTAAGCGTTCCCAAAATGCTTCTCTTTATCCTACGTTCAGGTCAAAAGTGATTTGATCATCTGGACGCTGATGTCCAAGCAAATTATGCTTAAGCTCATCGATCCATAGTGAAAAACGATTATGTGGAATGGGTAGCCGAATATCGCTGTTCCTAGCCTCAAAATGATAGTGACCTAGGATTGGATAGAAAGATAATCGGATCTGCTTTTCCGCCTTGACCCAAATTGTAGGGACATTTTCCTTGTAGCCAAATAACGGAGGCTTAAAGTCATTGGTATCTACTTTGACCTGAAGCCAGTTGACCGTTATGTTGACGTGGCTGTTGAGTGTAAAAAACCAATCATTCAACAGACGTTCCAATGGACCCTTATCTACGACTCCCTTAGCGCTTACCCACCGAATCCAGAAATAAGACCTCTCTGGATTATTCATTCGCACACGCGCCTCAATTTCAAGCTTGTGTAAACCGACGGAACGGTACCAAATATTTTTCTTACTTGGCGTGAATCCTGCAAGCTTTAAAATGGGGAGAACAGCATCGATAGGTGCTTCAGCATGCCACTTAAATGCAATACTTAGCAGCTGCATAACTCACGCTCCTATCCTGAAGCCTTCATAGACGATAGTGCCTAATGGAAGTACTCCACAATATTTACGTCCTGCAGCTAGGATGACGACGTTCTCAACACTCATACCCTGCTCTTGCAGCTGCTCATTGATCAGTGAAGACCATACATGAAGTTCACCAGGAGATAAGGTCATCACATTCACAGGAACTATTCCTCGAGTGGAAAAAGGAACAATACCTTCACCTGTGAGAGAATAAACAATCTCTCCAATGCGGGATGCCTTATTTATGAGCTCATCGATACGTGTTTCAAAGCCACCAAGATTCATAAGCAGGCAGATGGGTTTACGACTGAATTTTCGCATATATATTACTCCTCTCTATAGCGCATGGGTTTGAACAAGGTAAGTACCTAGCTGCAGGGGCACATTATGCTTTGCAAAGAGCTCTAGAAGTGTGTGCTCATAGACATCTGCCTCGTTTTCAGGTACTTCCTTCCCACGATTGCCAACAATCACTTTCATGGGATTGGATTTCACAACATCAAAGAAGATGCAAGCGTCGCTACCATTCTTATCAACGATCGCTACCCCACCACAAATTAGGCTCCGGTTAAGCTGAATCGAAACCTTTTTTATCATTTTTATTGCCTCCTTAGGGCACAAAAAAAAGAGCGCTCATGTCGCTCTCTTTATGGCCATCCTTATTTTGCGTTACGCAATCGAAGTTAACTTTGCGTTGAGTCTTCGTGTCAGATCAGCCAAAGTCACTTCTACGGTGCCGTATACCTTAAGTTGATTGAGGAGTTGGGTGTATTGCTCAATCTTCTTCATGAATTGAACATCCTCATCTCCAATGTTTGTCACGACTAACAGTCCTCCATCAAACCTGCGCTCGCAATTATTCATATCTATTCCCCCCATTTTTTTGGATCGTTACCCGAAAACTAAGTGATCAATTATCAGACAAAGACCGATAATATAACTCATGAGTAGCAGAACTTTCGTCTTATCCGTGTTTTTATGTGGCAAAAGGATCAGTCCTTCCAATAGTTTTTTATAGTCCATAGAAAATAAAAAAAGCCCCAACAAGAATCACGTTTTTTAACGTAAAACTCTACTTGGGACTTCTCTTTTTATAACTCCTGGTTAAGTACTGATATGCGGTCTAATAAAATCCATTGGCGTGAAATGCTCTTTGAGCTTAGCCAACGATACCGTCACATCACCAACAATTCCATTCTTTTCGAGCAGCATCTTATAACCTTCCATAATAACTCCATCAGGAATTTGCGTTAGTACCTCACATTCGCATTTTCTTGCAGGAACATCGGAAACAATTAAAGTGCCACCTTCAAATACTTGGGTTTTGGTGGTTATCATATTTACGTACTCCCCTTTGCAACGGTCACAATGAGTCGTCATGCACAACGCCTCCTTCTAACCTTATTGTATCACGGAACTCCGTTTCTCCAAAAAATTTCAGCTCATTAAAAATTCTCGATATACGGAAGATGGCGTTTTCCAGGAGGGTAACAAGTAACCACCTTGAAATGCTTGCTTGTGAGCAATCCAACTACAATAATGAACCAATTTCCCTGAAGATCTTTGCCGAGAACTAAACGGCTAGGGGTAACTAGTCCCATGGAGCGAGATTCCCTTATCCGATTATCTTCACTTGAATATCCTTCAATTATTTTTCCGTTAAAAATGGCTACGGCGATATCGATTTGAGTATATGTACGATCCTCGTACTCTTCATTGTCAAGGCGATCATTTAAGTAATGATCGGCAATTTCAATGATGAAGCCGTCAACGCCCCCATTCACCGCTTTCCGGAAACACTCTAACTCGTAGGACCAATTTTCCTTACGGTAATCCACGTCTTTATTACCCCCTTTTCTCTGAGATAGATGAAAATAAATAAGCCCTGAACGCAAAAATAAAAGCACACCTGAATAGGGCCTGCTCCATCCTTTTGCATCAAGGCAATTATTTATCGTTGTCGAATATGAACAACATGCTCCTCTCTTCGCTGAAATATAGCAGCAAAGAAAAATAATTCATTTAATAGTAATACAATGATTATAGTCTAATTATGGAAAAGGGGCAATAGAAAGGCCTTCAATCGACCCATCTATTACCCCAGTATTAATTGTTATGCTTCCCCAAGCGGTTAAATAAACTTTTTGCAGGAAAATAGAATACTAATTGCTAAACAACTCGTAAATAGAACGGTACTTTGGATCCGTTTCTTTGCGATCAAGGTTCAATTTTTCCCATAGATCAAGGATAGCAGTCTCCTCACCATGAAGAGTTCTAACGTTCAGCAATTGTATGAGTAACTGATGAAGCGGCTCTTCGGCAGATAATCCTCGATGCATCTGGAAGAAGACATCCTCATGTCGATACAGTATCAACTGTGCAAATTCAACTTGCTTCTCCGGTGATATCTTTTCTGGCATCAGGATACTTTGAAAAAGGGATACATCATCGCATTGCATTCCAGCCATATGAAACCATTCTTTTAAGCCGGTGAAAGTGATTTCTAAATTAAGCATAAAGTATGTTTCGGTCTGTAACTGTTCAACTAATTGTACATTCATTAGTATGTCCCCCTTACGTACTGAACGTTAGAGATATAAAGTTCCTCATCGGTACCACTGGAAAGAGTTACTGCAATAGCTGCAGGAAGGTCCTTAACAAATAGATTAGGTCCTTCAGTCTCCCCGTAACCTCCATTGTTCACCACGTTATTATAATTAACTGAATTAATGATTGGTTTATTAAAAGTCGGATCGATTAGATCGGATTTAGTAACCGTTTGACTAGTTTGTGTTTTACCGGTTTTGGAGTCTGTAACAGTTGACGTTGATCGGTATACCTGCTTTGCATAGTTACCATAAAATTGCTGGATGCCGAATACGAGAGTTACAGTACCATCAGTATTTACACTCCCTCTGCTGCTTCCACCGCTTCCACCGCTTCCTACACTTCCTCCCCCACTACCGAATGGTACATCATTGAAAGGCTGTCCAGTTGCAGGATCAATTCCTCCGTTGGCATCGAGGGAGACGAGATTCTGACTTCTCATAATACTCTTAAGCTTATTTGCATATTGGCTATCTGTAGCATATCCTGCCCGTTGTAATTCATTTGCGAAGGCATAGGGATTATCCTGGGCTAAAGCAAAACGATAGCGAGGGTTTTCTAAAAGAAAAGCTGAATGATCTGCAAATGATTGCTCTACACTAGAGTAGGCACGGAACGTACCAACGATCGTGACAATGTTACCACCATATTCTTCTTTAGTTGGAGATGAACAAGTAGGACCTTTCCACCCTTTGGATGCTTTGATACCAAAAACGTTATTACATACGCTTCGTTGACCATACCCTGATTCGAGCGCAGCTTGTGCAAGAGTGACACTTGCAGGTACCCCGCTTCTGCGTTCTTCTTCCATGGCAGCGGCAGCATACTCAATAAAGAAGGGATGAGTTAGTGAACCTAGATTTGGTGGAACTGAAACTTCAGGTACGTCTTCTGAAGTTTCAGTTCCCTCCCCAGTTGTTGAGCTGGACGCGCCAGTCTGAACATTTCGTGTCGTTACAGTTCCCATATTGCTAAATGGAGGTGCAGCAGATTCCATATAGACTCCGCTTAAATAGAGCATCTTATTTGAAAAATAATCATAATCTCCATCTTCTTTAGAAAATTTCACCTTATCGAAATACTTAAAAGCTTCTTTACTAGCAGTATCCGTTGCCTTAGACATGAGCATTATGAAAGGAGTAGGGTCAACTGGCTCTTCCCCTTCAGGAATCCACTCATAATGAAGATGAGGACCTGTAGACTTACCAGTGTTCCCCGATAGTCCAATGATTTCCCCTCGACGAACCAATTGACCTGGCTCGACGAATGCTTCACTCAAATGAAGGTATCTTGTGGTGGATGAAAGCTCAGGATCAGAACTTTTAACCGAGACATATATACCGGCATTTGAATTACTTTCCGTTGAGTTTGTAGACGGATAACTCACGGTTGTTACAACGCCATCGAATGAGCTGATGATTGGAGTGCCCACGGGTATACCGAAATCAATTCCTTTATGGAAAGCTTTCGTTCCAAAAACAGGGTCAGTTCGCTCCCCAAACTCACTGGTTATGATCTTATCCAGATCACGATAGTAAATTTGAGGAGGTAACACCCTTTCAGATACAAATGCAGAAGAAGCAACGACGGTTGTAGATGAAACTAGCGCTGCGATCAGAAAGAAGAACATGAAGATTCCAGCCAGCACTGCAGTTACGATCCAAAACACAGGGTTTTTCAATAACGATGTTGATACTTTATTGAGCAGTCGCTTTATCGCTTCATTTTTGATTCGTTGCTTAAGGTTTTCCTTATTCAAACCACCTTGCAATGCTTCACCAATAATAGCTTTCTTGTCTAGCAAAATAGTACGCCCCCTTACTACTCAAGCTGTTTTAGGACCCTGGTTTGTTTTCTACCGCTTTGCGCTTTATTTGCCACTGTTTTCTCAATGTTACGATTGGCAGAAGAAACTTCAGCGCGATGCAGCTGACCGCGGGCCTTTTTCATGATTTCAAGGGACGCTTTCATATCATCTAGTCCACCTGTTACTTCACCAGTTACCTTATTCCTCAAATTCATGACCACTTCGGTTTTTGCATTAGTATCAATTTCAAGCCGCATGTCTTGAAGGTCATCCGTAGTGATGCTGTTTTTGAGATTGGCACGTGAAGCTTCAATCTTGTTCTTAAGATCCGGATTACTAAATTTAACATTGTTAATGGTTAGTTTAGGATCGGTCACAGGAGTTGCTGTAACAGACATAGGAACGTTAAATTGAGTTGCGATATTCTTACCCTTAACATTGTTCATAGTCTTCTTAGGATCAGGAACGGATGGTAAAGTTACAGGAGCTGCAAGAGCTGCAGGTACTGCAGGAGCCGACAATATTGATGATGGTACAGATTTAGTAGTATTAAAGCTTCCTGCACTATACTTATTTCCTCTAGATCCGAACTGAGCCGTTGGTAGAGGAGGCATATTTTTCATAATAGTAGCAGGATTCTGTAAAGGATTTAGCTGAATTTTAGGTACTTCAGATATTCCACCATTTTGTACGGCTACCCTTCGGAATGAGTCATTAGCTTTTAGTAGCCGCTCCTTCTGTGCTCCATACTCAGGCATCGATTGGAAATGAGTAGCAACGGCAATCCTACTTTTTCTTGATAGCATCGTAGTGTTTACTTTGTTGGTGTTGCTGAGCCCTGCTTCCTTAAATCGACCATCCATTTTCTTTACAAAGTCAGAGTGTCTGATTGGTTCACCCGTCTCGATGGAGGTATCAACAGCTTGCTTATATTCCGTTTTGTACCTTTGGAACAATTGGACCATAACAAAATCATCCACTGCAGTTTCGAGTTTACGATTCCGATTGAGTGTTTTGGCCCTGTCGAGTTGGTTTATAGCCTGTTTTGGTCGATTCACCATGAAGGAACTTGCTTCTCGGATTGCATTCTCATTTGAATACAATGTTGATGCAACCTCTTGATCATTCATGTTCTCATTTACGCCCTGCATAAGAATCGCGTTACGCATATCTCCACCATCAGTTTTGACAGACGACAATCTGTTCTTCTCTTCTTTCCATTCTTTGTCCAACCCACGGAAAGGATTTTTACTGCCATTCCGAAGATTCTCATTTACTTTCTGAACAAAAGGAGAATATTGTGCCTCTGCTCCAGATTCATTAGAAATTTGTTCGGCAGCTTGTTTCTCTCGCTGGTAACGCAGGACCATACTTGCTGTAGTAGCATCGTTAATGTTGGTGCCGGCAGTACTGAGAGAAGACGGAGTAAATGTACTAGGAACTCCTTCATGCTCTTTTCGGTTAAACATGCTACTGATTTTACCAGCAGTACTGTGATACAAGGTTCTCGTTGCACCACGCTGTAATGTATCTACAACAGTGGATTTGGCACGTTCCGGCATTGGAATATGACCGGCTGCTTTGCTGAAAACTTGTCCAATCTCGTTACGATATTTGAATATAACAACAACTACAATTGCCTCTACTATCATTGCGGTAAACCAGCCTGCTCCTGCTGAATAGACAACATCAAAGGATAGATGTCCAAATACTAGGGATAGACTTAAGAAAAACATGACAAAGGCGGTCATTACACAAAGACCTATTAATTTGATGAATTGTTGCTTCATAGAGTTGAACCCAGCTTCTTTACCTGGAAGAAGCGTTGCAAGTAACGTTACGGCCATAACAGCTGCATGAATTAGCAGTTTCAAACGATAGAATATAGAAAGGACAGCCCAGAAGATAAATAACCCAAGTGTAAAAATGGAGAATGCATAGTAACACACAAGTATTAGCATCTGTTCATATGGTCTTTCTCGCCCAATGTCGGGGTACTTACTTAGTGCCTTCTGTAAAACTGCTTCTCGTTCATCTGAAAATGGTGCTGTTGAAAGAACTTCGTTAAAAAGTTGAGGGTCTTTTTTTTGAACGTCTGGATCATCAAACTGGAGCATGGTGTAGGGTCGAACTACTAGCTCATTCCATACTTGTTCTGAGATCGTTCCTACACCATTGTTAGGATCAGTATTAAGACCAGTTGTTTTGGCGAGCATGGAGTACATCATCCCCCCCACCTCGTTGCCGATCCCATTAAAAGACTTAATAATGGTGCCTGCGTTTGAAATAAAACCGAGACATATGACAAGAGCCATTACGAAGCCTAATGCGGATTGATATCCATCCATGTATCTTCCTCGAAGCATATTAAACAAGATATAAAGAACGGTAATGGAAGCAAAAATCCCCAAGAGACTCCCCCATAGACCGTTACCTAAGAGACCGTTATTCACCCCTGCGACACTTTGAATAATATCCTCAGCAGCATCGATTAATTGATCCATAAAGGAAAATGTAAATGCTTGATGAGATAAAAAGGTGAATAAACGAGTGATTTGAACTAGGACAAGAAAAAAGAAACTTAGTACATGATCATAAACCCTGATTATACCGTCCGAAGCTTTCTGACCTATTTGCCAGAATGATCGCTCTGGGATCAGTGTTTGAAATGAATAGTTGGTTGCTCCATACTTGTTATATATCCCTTCTTTGTTGTTGTCAGAAGGAATCATTTCATCGATGGAGGATGCTTCTACTACTGTAGGAAGTATCAAGACTAGGAGAAATGATACTATTACACCTAGCAATACAAGAGACTTCCTTATTTTCACTCCTCGCTTAATCATGGTCGGGGTCTTCTCCATCAAGCTCCCCTCCTACATCACCTGCAGCAGCATACTGCTCATAGTGTTCTTGGAATTTCTCAAGTATTGTATACTCTGTTTCCTCTCTTGTTTCTGAACTATCCTCTTCAGGTGGTCTAGTATCAAAACAATCAAAGAGACGTTGAAATACAACATCTACTGTAAGTACACCATTTCGGCCGTAAATATCCTGCATGAGACATTGCCCATTATCAAGATTCTTAATTAGATCAATATTTTCTTGAGTGTGCTCCAATCCAAAGTAGGAAAGCGTACTTTTGATCTTGGCTGTGTCTGAGTCCCTAAACGCAAACTTCATTCCAATGTTACCAGCAAGGTCACCAGCTACATCTGTAGGGTTTTGAGTCGCAATTCCAAGTCCGCCATTTAGAGAGCGCCCCGTACGAATTACACGATCGGCCATTTCCTTCCCGATTTGAGTTCGCAGGATCGCCCATGCCTCATCCATTTCGGCAAGTGTAAAGACCGAGCGATCAAAATAAATGAAGGTATCCATGAATCGACCAATTGAATACATCGTGGCTACAGACATTTTCTCAACCAAGGAGTAGTTCCCGGGAGGCTTTTCTACAGGAGGCATTTTAAGATTCTGAACCTGTAAAATGTTCATCGCATAGTTTAAGTCAATTGTTTTTTGTTCCCCGTTACCAAAAAGTAACTTGGCAAATGATAAGTTACTGAAACTGTCGAGTACTTCAGCTACCACAGCAGCCGGTTGTCTAGTCTCACCCATTTGTCGCAGGACATCAATACATTTTTTTAAGTAAGGTTTCGGTTCGGAAGCTACTCTTGTGACCGCTTGAGATATGTAACTGTACTCTACCCGATCACTCTGTACAGATGCTAAGTATGATAAAATGTCCATCGCTGCTTCTTTAGCATCTTCAATATTTTGTAGCATCACAAAAGGATCCAGCTTCCCTTGATCCTCATGAGAAGCAGATAAGGTAGCCACTTGAATTTGTCCTTTTAGCTCAGGCAGCATATCCGGCCAATGAGAACGTTCACCCTTAGGGTCGAATATTAGAGTTTTTCCTCCGCATACTGCGTTAATATATCCTAACAAGTTTAGCAGGACGGATTTACCGCCTCCGAGTGTTCCGCTTATGGTAAAAGACGGTGATCTATTGATTTGGCTAGCGTGCCTAAGATCAACAAATACAGGTTGTTGTAATGACCCCGTTGTGCCTATATAGACCCCAATGTTATCTCCTAACTGTTGAGTTGCCCCAAACATTCCGGAAGCCAATGTTTCAGGAGGGATTCTTTGAATATAGTCTGAAACATAGCGGGGGGATCCAGGGATAAAATCATTAAAGAGTAACCATTGATCACCTGCAGGTAATTCAACATGTATGTTTCCGAAATCTCTGAAATGATCCTGCAATATCTTGGCATTACTTTTTAAGAGATTAATATCCGTATGGTACAGCCCAAAGGTAATATGTGTAATGAAGGTTTGGTTCTTTCTTTTCTTATACTCGTCTTCGAGCAGTAATGCCCTTTCTTGCTTTTCAGCAAGTTCAAGAGGTACGGTTGCACCAGCTTCATGCACGTTCTTTACCTGGTTGTCGATGTCAGTTTTTTTCTTTGCTAGTTTCTTAATTGCTTCAGGTGCTTCTATCACTTCCACTTTAATGCTCATTTGAACTGGAAATGGCAATGTAGCTGCACTGTAAAGCCACTCACTTCCCGGCATATCCATATTATCTGGAAGTTCAGAAACGGTAAGATACGTATGGTAGATGTAATCGTCCTGGCCTTCATGGGGCTGATTAATCTGCAATCTACGAGGATGCGATCCATCAATTTCAGCCTCAGTCAAAGTGATAATTTGTCTTGAGTCATATAAGAATGTATCAAGACCGCCGCGGTTTCCTTTTCTTTTCTTTGGAGTCCATGGTTTGTCTTTCGTCGAACGGAGAACTGGATCCGATATCCCCCACCAGAAGTTACGCTTGATTAGCCACTCTGTTGTTGCAGGAGTTCCTCGTTTTACTTTGATTCTGCGGGAAATACGATCGTATATTTGCCGCTCCTTTACCATATAAGCCTGGTATTCATGTTCGAAAATTTCTGGTTCATTAAGACCTGAAATATGTTCAATAAAACGTTTAGGATGAAGAATCATTTTCTTCATTTCGGTATATACGTTCTCTATTTGTTCTACCAGATCCTTATCATCACTCTTGGGGATGTATACAACAACATAGGGACGATATTCCGCATTATTGGATCCATCCGATGTGTTGTATGCTTCGCCTAGATAATCTTCCATTCCGGAGATATACCTGTTCCCCCAACTTTTAAGCGGTCCAGTATTTCGTTGTCTAAGCTTTTCATGGTGCTTAGCAATGTCATGGGCTTTAGGTAACCATAGGATTTGGAATTGGTCCGTTAACATGCTTAGGAAAGAGGTTTGGGCAATCAGACGATCTATTTTTTGTTGGTCACTCTGATGGTCATATATGAAAGGATCTAGCTCATATACGGCCCACACCTGCTTGTTATGATTAAATATTAAGTTTCCTTCAAAGTAAGCAATAGGGAACTCAACGTTTATTTTATTTGGTCGCTTAGTCACTTCCACACCCATAGTTCTACCCTCCTTATTAAAAAAGAGGAGCGCGTATTAAGCACGCTCCCGGTGAGTACGATAAACCACTTTGCTGCCGTAGGTATATCGCTTATTGTGTTGAATCGGTCGATATCTTCGAAGATGTTTTGGTCTTATCCAGTGAAATATCATTGAAAGTAGCCATTTATGTGGCGCTTTCCCATCAAGTTTTTGTTTCATGATTAACCAGGCAGAGACAAATGGGAGGACTACATAAATATAAGCATCTGGCAGGAAAAATAATATTTTACCGAAAATCGACCAAAATACTAGACAAGCGAAGAATGTGCCGATAGCTCGAACATTCGCAGGCACCGGTAACTTCTTGCCTTCAAAAGCGTAAATAACCCAATCCCAGGTCCATATCTTTGAGTAATTAGATACGGTTACTCGTGGGGATTCTGATTGTCTATCACTCATTTAGATGCCTCCGAAGATTTGGTCAAAGAAGTACTTAGCTAGCTTTTGTACATCAGACCAGTTCATCAGGATAGCTACTACAAGTGCAATTGCAACAAAACTGATTAGTTTCATCCAATCGCGTTTGATTAGATGATAAACACCGATAGCAATCAGGATTCCTGGTACAACTCCACCAATATTAGTTTCAAGCCAATCACCTAACTTTACTCCTGGACCACTTGCAAAAGCAGGAGTAGCTATCAGCATAAGAGCACTTGACATTAATGTAGTACGGATCATTAAATCCTTTTTAAACATCCTTCATTTAGTTAACATCCTTTCATTAATTTGCATTATTGGGCTCAGGCAGCACCTGAGTTGTTTCTTCTACATTCGGTTGTGGCTCTTCAGTCAATTGTTCCTCTACGGCAGAATCATTTTTTTCGGTTTCCTGGGAGGATTTAAGAACATATAATCGGCCATCTTTCTCAGTTACGTCGAGTGACCATGCGTTAGTAAATGACTCGCCAATGTCGCTTTTTAAGATGACTGTCGCTTGAATTCTCATTGTTTCACTTTGATCTTCGATACGGTACATATTGAGGCTTTCAACTCGGTCAAATACGAATGAAGATTTGATCAGAGATTTTGGAGCATCATCCGCAATTGAGTAGAAATAACGCAACTGACTAGCATTTCCTTCGTACCAAGCACTAAGGAAGCTGCCGGTTAATTCTTTCGCTAAAGCAAGCGTATTTGTGTCGGAGACTGATGGGCCTATCGAGGTAGTTGTTGCTTCCCCTTTTGGTAATTCGGTAACAAACCGAGGATACGACCGGATTACCAACCCCTCTTCTGCTACAGTCACTGGTACAACCATGTAGACTTTGTTTATTGATACTGCTCTTTCAGTACTCTCAATATTATTCGTAGGTGTTGTGCTTGATGGTTCAGTAGGAATTTCAACTTCTCTTCTTACCATCACTGTTACTTCCACTTGATTTTCGTTTAGTTGTTTTGCATCAAATACTTCTGTTGTCAGGACACGACTTGATCCTTTAACGTCTAGAGATTTTATTCCTGCATCTGAATCAATGCCCGACACAAAAGCAGCCAATCGTGTTGAACGCTCAGAGAAGTTATTCATATTCCAGGTGAAGTATTCTGAAGCATAATCCGCGGCGAATCCTTTAACTCTTTCTTCAATTACAGGAGCGGTTTCTCCATTAATGATGGTCTGGTTTACCACACGTGTACCTTGAACAAATGACATGCACCCTTTGATGAGGATAAAACCGACGAATATCCAAACGCACGTTCTAAGTAATTTCATTCCAGTCCTTGATTTTGGAGCTCGTTCCTTTATTGCCTTGTCAGACTTCAACCTCTCAGCTGTCTTCTTTACAGAATCCGTAGTTGCTACTGGTTCATCTGTATCTATTATTTTGCTTTTTCTGAATAGTCCCAAAGATTATCACCCCCTATCGATTTCGAGACTGATCACGGTTTTTCGGATTGAAGACGACACCAATAATGAACAATGCAACTATAGCTAAAATAATGGCATGATGCGTTTTAAACCCGAGGAACCAATCCCACCATGATTCGATTTTGTCCCACCAACCAGGAGCTCGTTCCGCTATTGCGTTTGTTGCGTCATCGATTACCTTAGCCACTCTGTCGTGAGAATCGCTGTATTCCTCTGAAGAGATACCATGAGATTCTTGGCTTTCTTCTGTATGTACAAGTGATGGGCTTGGCTCAGGCTGCAATTCTTTTGTGGGGCTCCGAAAAAAAATAACCGAAGCAATTAGAAGCAGTAATGCTCCTACACTTACCAAAACAACTTTTTTGTTCTTGCTCAAATACTCACCCCCAATTTCATATATACATATATATCAATTAACTAACTAACATAATAACACACAAGTATAT
>NZ_JAGXCY010000033.1 GCF_018310695.1 Paenibacillus sp. Marseille-Q4541
GAGCGATAAGCTCATTTAGAAAATGCTGACGAGAACTTAACGTTCTCTTTTTTTTAATTTGTTATGACCAACAAATTGAAATTGTATTACTCACTCACGAGTTTCACTTGCGTAAAACTCCTCGTTGTTCAGTTTTCAAAGATCAAGTTTCTTGTGAATCGCTTTGTTTCAGCGACCTTTATAATATATCATGTTGGCTACCTTGATGTCAAGAGTTTTTTTAATTTTCTTTTCAGCCGTTATTTTGGCTTCTCGTTCTGATTAATTGCTCTTTAAAGGGCCGAGATATAATGTATCATATACCATCTATGAAAGTCAACCATTAAATAAAGTGAATTTTAAACCTAATAAAAGCCCTACTCCAGGCAATCCCAAAACCGTTACTGTTCCTATTGTTGTCGGATTAATGGGTATATACAAATCGCCCGATAAACCCGAATAATTAACAACATAAATCCCAAGAGCCGCAAGAACCAAATGAAGACCCAATGAACTTAGCCAACTAAGACCTATCTTTTTTCTAAATACAATAAATAGTATCAGTACTAACGAAACAGAAAGCACTCCCCACAAAATCATATCCCTCAATGTTACCCCTCCATTCTTTTAGAAAGGTTAGAATACGGTGTATCGTAAACACATTCTTGAGTTGAGCCTGAGATCCCACACTGTTTAGCCCTTCTAAGATGCATTTGATATCTCCGTTCTGCGGCCTCCAGTGTAAAAATGGCATAGTCAATTTGATCCTGCTCTATTGCTTCTTCAAACATACAATGTGCCAGTTTCCATTCCTCGTGTGATTTCCTGATATCTTCGAATATCTCCCTGTGCAATTCCACCCCTTCGTTTATTAATTTTTCACTTCTGGAACCAGCCACTTTTATCCAACCTACCATAATAACCCCTCCCGTTCATTTGCCTATACCATTCTTGAAGCAAGAATGCTTGGAATGAAACAAACGCTACACAGCTTGTACATGAGCGCTTGTCCTTCTTGTCAGTTGCGCACTTCATCTTCTGACGTTATTCCATACATATCGCTGAAGGGACCAACTTAGAACAAAAAAAGCTCCCAGATTGGGAGCTTTTTTGTTGTTACTATATAAGATTTAAAACTAATTCAGCTGGCGCCGTCCTTCCAAGGCCTTCGATAAGGTTACTTCGTCTGCGTACTCCAAATCTCCACCTACCGGGAGTCCGTGGGCGATACGACTTACTACGATCTCAAAAGGTTTAACGAGCCGAGAGATGTACATTGCTGTAGCCTCTCCCTCAATATTCGGATTGGTGGCAAGTATTAATTCTTTTACCCGCTCATCACTCAGCCTCATAAGTAACTCTTTAAGTCTTATGTCATCAGGACCAACACCCTCCATAGGAGAGATAGCGCCCTGAAGCACATGATAATATCCATCGAACTCTTTCGTCCGTTCCATAGCCACAAGGTCTTTTGAATCCTGAACTACGCAAATGACAGAAGGGTCACGCGATTTATCTTGGCATATCCTGCAAGGATCTGTATCCGTAATGTTACAGCACACCGAACAGTAATGAAGGTTCCTCTTCACGCTAACCAGCGCCTTAGCAAAATCAATCACATCGTCTTCGTTCATCTTCAGTACATGAAAAGCCAAGCGAGCGGCCGTTTTCGGACCGATGCCGGGTAGACGGGTGAAAGCATCTATAAGTTTCGCAATCGGTTCCGGATAATACAATATTAATTCTCCTTCTAGATCAATTCAAATTAGAACAAGCCAGGGATTTTCATACCGTTCGTAAATTTACCCATGTCTTGGTTAGCTAGTTCATCAGCTTTCGTCATCGCGTCATTCACTGCCGCCATAACGAGATCTTGTAGCATTTCTACGTCCTCTGGATCAACAGCTTCCGGTTTGATTGTAATAGAAGTCAGTTTTTTGTGACCGTTAACTTCTGCAGTTACTACACCGCCACCAGAAGTACCTTCTACCGTTTTTGTTCCAAGCTCTTCTTGAGCTTTCAGCATTTGTTCCTGCATCTTCTTCACTTGCTTCATCATTTGGTTCATGTTATTCATCGTCTCATCATCTCCTAAGTCTATTGTATTTGACTTGCAACTTTATTCCTTAATGATAACCAATTTTTCACCAAAAAGCTCAAGCGCCTCATCAATCCAAGGTTCCTTTTTCCCATCCACTTGTTCCATTTCGAGTGTAAACTCTTCTTCTTTCTTCGGATCAGAGGAACCCTCAATCGCGGCAAGCCAATCTTTTTGTAGCATCGTTACAAGCCGAAGCGGTCTGCCGATCTGCTGCTCGAGAACACTCTCAATCACTTGCTTGTTTGCTGGTTTCTCAGTAGTTTCGCGATGAATATTATTCTTAAAGGCTACAAGAATCGCATCGTTCAGTATAGATACCGGCTCTCCATCAACAAACCAAGCATGGACCGTCACCTTTTCTTCTTTCACACGCTGAAGAATCTGGCTCCATTTTCTAGTGACCTCGGTGAACTCAGCACTCCCCTTCTCAGCAATATACTGATCCATATGAGGCGGAATTTTAGCTACTCCCGAAGATCTTGGCGCGGCTGGGCGATTAGATCTTGCCGGAGTCACAGAATTCTGGTTCGTGCTCCCAGCTCCAATACCACCGTTCTTAAGTGCCTTCTCAAGCTTCTGTTCAAGTTCTGCTATCTGACGTTTCATTGCAGTTAACTCCGAAGAACCAACCGCTACAGCTTCTCCTGCGCCAGAAACAGATTCTTTCCCTCCCTGAGGAAGACTGCACAGTTTCAGAAGCGCTACTTCAAACAGAGTCTGCGGCTGGGCCGCATATTTCATCTCACTTTGATAACGATTAAGTGTATCAATAATATAAAAAAGTTGTTCCTTGGAAAATGCATCTGCCATTCCTTTAAATGATGCCGGGTCAAGTACACGATCTGTCATACGTTCCGCATCTGGCACCATTTTAATCAGAAGAAGATCTCGGAAATAGTAAAGCAGGTTCTCCATGCTCTTATCTGCACTTTTACCCTCTTGCATGAACTGCTCCACCGTCTGCAATACTTCACCCACTTCTCCTTGAAGGAGAAATTTAGCAAGTTTACTAAACTGCTCTGCAGGCAAACCGCCAGTCATATCAAGCGTTTGGCTATAGGAAACATGCCCACCAGTAAAAGAAGAAACCTGATCAAGAATACTCAGCGCATCCCTCATACCACCATCCGATAGACGAGCAATATATTGTAGCGCCTCTTCCTCAGCAGTAATATTCTCTTCCTTGCAGATCATAGCAAGACGCTCTGTCTGCTCCTCAAGAGAAACCCGGCGGAAATCAAACCGCTGACAACGGGAAATAATCGTAGCTGGAAGTCTATGAGGCTCGGTTGTTGCCAAAATAAACATAACGTGCGGCGGCGGTTCTTCAAGCGTTTTAAGCAGAGCATTGAATGCTTCTGTCGTCAACATGTGTACCTCATCTATGATATACACTTTGTGACGAACCTCTGTTGGAGCATATTTTACTTTCTCCCGGAGATCACGAATTTCTTCTACACCCCGGTTAGAGGCAGCATCAATCTCCTGAACATCCATAACTGCTCCAGATGTAATGCGAAGACACGCTTCACATTCGTTACACGGCTCTGTACTTGGACCACGTTCACAGTTAACGGCTTTGGCCAAGATTTTGGCTGCACTGGTCTTCCCCGTCCCTCGCGGACCGCTGAATAAATACGCATGCGAAATCCGCTGCTCACGAATGGCATTCTGCAAGGTCTGAATAATATGCTGTTGTCCAACCATGTCTTGAAACGACTGAGGCCGCCAAGCACGGTACAACGCAATATGTTCCACTGTGCTTTACCCTCTTTCCACATGTCTCGTGACCTTTTGTCGTGGCTTCATTATACTATATTCCCTGCTCAATCAAAACTTTAAAAGCAGCCAAGTATAAATTAGCAAAAATATTTTATCTTGTTAAAAACAAAAAAATCCTTGCAATTGCATGCAAAGATGTCTTGAAGTTCATATATTATTCGTTCTTCTTTTAATTAAAAAGTAGAACCGTGCACCTGTTATCGATAATTGCGATCCAAGCGGCACCCCTGCATAACAACTCGGGTTAGGCACCCCTCCGGCACAAGAGTGGTCCTGCTTATGGCTGCTTCCTTCCGGACCTGACCAAGTTCACAAGTACTCATTGCGGAGGACCCAGCCGTCAACATTGCATGCAGAGACCAAACCTCACATCGACAAAACCTCTAACAGGAATTCAACCTCGCTACAGCGGATTGCGAGTTACAGGGCACCGCTACCTCCCCATCTAGCACGGTGAAAATAAGTATATCGCAAGACAAGTAAAAATGCAACCAGATACGGGCTAATCCAACATTTGTCTCTCTTGAAAAAAAACAAAAACAACATTTACCCTACGTAAATATATTGTTATACGAAACAAAAAGTAACGTGTTAAAGAAACCATAACACACGCTGTACTTCTATAATGAAAAGAAAACAAAAATGAGGCCAGCATATAACGCTGGCCTCATATCAAAATTACATACCGTATTTTTTCTTAAATCTATCAACACGACCACCAGCATCCAGGAATTTCTGTTTACCAGTGAAGAACGGGTGACATGCGGAGCAAACCTCTACACGCAAAGATTCTTTAACAGAACCCGTTTCAAACGTGTTACCACAAGCGCAAGTAGCTGTAGTTACGTGATATTTTGGTTGAATCGCTTCATTCATGACTTTCACCTCTTCTTGCCCTGAACCTCATGCGGATCCAGAGTTATTAAGAACACAAAGTCGATTATAGCACGTACATTTTGCAAATGCAATCCCTTCTCTATTTGCAGAATGTCCCTATAATACCGTTGTGACTTTATTCTTACTACTATAACTTTTGTAGAAAAGCTGCATCTTATTCAAGCACACGACTATTACGTTGTTACTGAAGCTGTTGTCGTTCGATTAGAACGACGCGGTGCGCTTGTCCCTGAATTTGAAGTTTGTCCTCCGGATTGACCTGCTGTATCCAGCGAAGCCAAAAATTCCTCATTCGTTTTGGTGTTACGCAATTTTTTGAGGAATCCTTCAACGAAGTCATAACTTTCATTCATGTTTTTACGCACTGCCCAAATTGCATCCAGTTCCTCTTTGCTAAGAAGAACTTCCTCCCGCCGAGTACCGGATCGACGAATGTCGATAGCAGGGAAAATACGACGCTCTGCCAGCTTACGATCCAGATGAAGCTCCATATTACCTGTTCCTTTAAACTCTTCATAGATAATATCATCCATCCGTGAACCTGTATCAATCAAAGCTGTAGCCAAAATCGTCAAGCTACCGCCTTCTTCCACATTACGTGCCGAACCAAAGAAACGTTTCGGACGATGAAATGCTGCAGGGTCAATACCACCACTAAGCGTTCGACCAGAAGGTGGAATAACTAGGTTATATGCACGCGCAAGACGTGTGATACTATCTAGTAAAATGACAACATCTTTTTTTGCCTCTACTAAACGCAAAGCACGCTCTAGTACAAGTTCTGCCACTTTTATATGATTTTCCGGAAGCTCATCAAATGTGGACGCTACCACTTCCCCTTTTACAGAACGCTGCATATCAGTTACTTCTTCAGGCCGTTCATCAATCAGTAGCACAAATAATTCTATTTCCGGATTGTTGGTTGAAATACTGTTTGCGATCTCTTTCAGAAGAAGCGTCTTTCCCGCTTTGGGTGGAGCAACGATAAGTCCGCGCTGTCCCAGACCTACGGGAGCAAGCACATCCATAATTCGGGTAGATAAATTCGTCGGGGATGTTTCAAGCGTTAGCTTTTTCTGTGGATATAGAGGAGTTAAGGCTGGAAAATGGAGTCTTTCTGCAGCAAGTTCAGGACTTTGGCCGTTTACAGCATTGACTTGCAGTAGTCCGAAATACCGTTCATTCTCTTTAGGGGTACGACACTTACCTGATACAAGATCCCCTGTCCTTAAATCAAATTTACGAATTTGTGAGGAAGAAATATAGATATCCTCTTTACTAGGCAAATAGTTTATCGGGCGGAGAAAGCCGTAACCTTCAGGCAGAATTTCTAGAACACCTTCCATAAACATAAGGCCGCTTTGTTCTGCTTGTGCACGAAGAATAGCGAAAACGAGTTCCTTCTTCTTGAGCTGCCCATAATAAGGGATCTGGTACTTCTTTGCTAACTTGTACAAATCGGTTAGCTTCATTACCTCCAGATCAGAAATTTGTAGATCCATAAAATAACCACCTATTCAATTATTAAGTCCGTTGTAAGGAGAAAAGCCGACGGTTCAGCCTTGTTTGTAAGCTTATTAAGCAATTAGAATAATACTTACTCTCCATTGTAAGGAATATACCCTACATATTGCAAATTGTATGTTACGCGTTTTCAATCATTACTATAATACAAATCTATTAGAATAGGTTTACCCAATTTTCAAAGGGATATTCAAAAGCAAAAGTAATACCAACTTCTCGCTTACATGAGATATCCCTTGTGAAAAATAGAAACGTTAGTCATTCTGACGCCAAACATCTGCACCAAGCTCTCTCAAGTTAGTAACCAAATGATCGTATCCACGGTCGATAAACTCCACTCCAGTGACTTCTGTTACACCTTCACTCACTGTCAGCCCAGCAATAACCAGCGCTGCTCCAGCACGTAAATCCGTCGCTTTTACTTTTGCAGCATTCAAAGGATGTCCTTCAATAATTGCAGAACGTCCCTCAACTCTAATTTTGGCTCCCATTCGAGCAAGTTCAGGTACATGCTTAAAACGGTTGCTGTAAACAAAGTCACTCAGCACACTAACACCATTCGCTTGAGTCAGTAGACTCGTCATCGGTGACTGCAGATCGGTAGCAAAACCAGGGTATACGAGTGCTTTGACATCGATACTCTCATATTTTTCTTTTCCAATAACACGGATACTTTCGTCGAGTTCTTCAATTCCCACACCCATCTCGATCAGCTTGGCTGTCAAGGCTTCCAGATGCTTCGGAATAACATTATCAATCAAAACATTGCCGCGAGTTGCCGCAGCTGCAATCATATAGGTTCCAGCTTGTATACGGTCAGGAATAATGGAATGACGGCATCCGCGAAGTTCTGATTTCCCTTCAATTCGGATCGTCTCTGTACCCGCTCCCTTAATGGAAGCACCCATTGAATTCAAAAGTGTTGCCACATCTATAATCTCAGGCTCTTTCGCCGCGTTTTCGATAATTGTAGAGCCTTTGGCACGAGTGGCCGCCAGCATAATATTAATGGTTGCTCCTACACTGACTACATCCAAATAGATCTTAGCGCCTTTCAGTTCCTTGGCGTGAAGATGGATAGAGCCATGCTCATTGGTAACGGTAGCACCCAAAGCTTCAAATCCTTTAATATGTTGATCAATTGGACGTGGCTCAAAGTTACATCCCCCTGGAAGTCCAATGACTGCTTCTTTAAAACGACCAAGTAACGCCCCCATCATATAGTAGGAAGCACGAAGCTTCTTCACTGGTCCATTCGGCATTGGAAGTGAAATAATATGAGAAGGATCAATTCTCATCTGGTTTCCTTCCCAAGAAACAGTTGCACCAAGTTCTTCCAGAATTTCGGAATATACTGCTACATCACTGAGTAAAGGTAAATTATCAAGAATAACTTCCGATTCGGCTAAAATCGCCGCCGGTATAAGTGCAATCGCACTGTTTTTGGCACCACTAATATTGACAGTACCTTGTAGTGGACGTCCACCACTAATCATTAATTTTTCCATAAGGTAAAGGGTCCCCCTAGAAATCACTTCTAGCCGAAAAAATAGTTCTCATGGCAGAGTTAGTATAACATATCCCAATCATTATTTAAAAATCGTATTAAAAATGGAAACACACCGACTAAGCGGTGTGTTTCCATTCACAACTATAATGTTAAAGCGTTATGTTAAAGAACAATCTTACGCTTTGTTGCTGGAACCGAACTCACGGATTTTACCAACAACTGTTTCTTTAATTGCGTCACGTCCTGGTTGAATGAAAGTACGTGGATCGTAAGCATCTGGTTTAGCAGCAAGAACTTCGCGAACGACTTTAGCAAATGCGATTTGGTTCTCTGTGTTTACGTTGATTTTGGATGTACCCAAAGAGATTGCTTTTTTGATGTCATGCTCAGGGATACCTGTACCACCATGAAGAACGAGTGGAGTATGAACTGCATTGCAGATTTCTTCCATCTCTTTAAATCCAAGGTTTGGTTCGCCTTTGTAAGGACCATGTACAGAACCAAGTGCTGGAGCAAGTGTATCGATACCTGTTTCGTTAACGATGCGAAGGCAATCGTCAAGTTTCGCGTACATTACTTCACCAATAACATCATCCTCTTGTCCACCAACGATTCCAACTTCTGCTTCAACAGAAACACCTTTGGAATGAGCGTATTCAACCACTTTTTTCGTGATTTCAACGTTCTCGTCGATAACATGGTGAGATCCGTCAATCATAACGGAAGTGAAACCTGCATCGATTGCTTCTTTACATTTATCGAAACTGGAGCCATGATCAAGATGAATGGCTACAGGCACGGTAATTTTCATATCGTGAATAAGACCTTCCACCATTTTTACAACGGTATAGAATCCGCCCATGTGGCGAGCTGCACCTTCAGAAACACCAAGGATTACTGGGGATTTTTCTTGTTCAGCTGCACCCAAGATTGCTTGTGTCCACTCAAGGTTGTTGATGTTAAATTGACCAACAGCGTATTTACCCTCAAGAGCTTTGTTCAACATGTCTGTCATAGATACTAATGGCATGGTTTAAATCCTCCTAAAATGATTGTTTGTCTATGGTTTTAAGCCGACATCACATACGGAACTTATTATACCACATCCCATGTCAAATACTAAACATAGGCAATAAAAATTGCTGTGCTCTTTACCACAAGAAAAAAGCCACTACAAAAAATCCTGCCCAGGAAGACAGGACTTCATACACTTTCCCTGTTATGTGTTTACTCCGTTTAACTGCATATTCACTGCGATCCGCATCTCATCTATATCGAAAGGCTTAGTGAAATGCATAAGTGCGCCCAGTTCTGTCACTTCCTTAATCATGTCCAATTCCCCATATGCCGTCATCATGATAACCTTTATAGATGGATTCATTTCTTTAATATGTTTCAGAATCTCTAAGCCATCCATTCCAGGGATTTTCATATCTAAGAGCACCAAATCCGGAATATGCTTCTCAACGATCTCTAGTGCTGTTTTACCGTTAGCTGCCTGATAAGTCGTATATCCTTCACTGCTGAAAACCTCCATGAGCAAAATGCGAATTCCATTCTGATCATCTACAATGAGTACCTTTTTATTATTCATCTAAACCTCCCGCTATTTCTAACTGTTCTACCCGCTCATTATTCTTACCTAAACACGATCATTAGGCTGTTTAGTTAAAGATTCTACCTCCCTCTGATAAATCCTTCTTCTCTTGTTATCAAACAAAAAAAGACCCCTAGAAGATAAGGGGTCTTTACGTTAGCAATCTATATTAATCAAAGCCCAGAAAAGACTTTGTTCCGTTTCACTACAGGTTTTCCGAATGAGTTAGGGATGCTTTCACAAATTCACGGAAAAGAGGTTGCGGACGGTTTGGACGAGAAATAAATTCTGGATGGAATTGAACTGAAAGGAACCAAGGGTGTCCTGGCAGCTCTACGATTTCCACAAGACGTCCATCTGGTGAAGTACCAGAAATAAGAAGACCTGCTTTTTCAATCATTTCACGATATTGATTGTTAAACTCGTACCGGTGACGATGTCTTTCGTATACCAGCTCGTCTTGGTAGCATTCTGCTGCAAGGGAACCTTCTTGTAATTTACAAGGGTATAGTCCAAGTCTCATTGTACCGCCCAAATCTTCGATATCCTTCTGCTCAGGAAGAAGATCGATAACAGGGAACTCTGTAGAAGGATTAATTTCAGAGCTATTGGCATCAGCAAGTCCCACTACAGAACGTGCATACTCAATTACAGACACTTGCATTCCAAGACAGATCCCGAAGAACGGAATTTGTTTCTCGCGCGCATAACGAATCGCAGATACTTTACCTTCGATACCACGATCACCGAAACCGCCTGGAACGAGAATACCACCGATTCCATGCAGAAGCTCATCTACGTTCTCATCCGTAATTTCTTCTGCGTTAACCCAGCGAATTTTCACATCTGCGTTCGCAGCAAATCCAGCATGGGAAAGAGACTCAACTACACTGAGGTAAGCATCGTGAAGAGCAACGTATTTACCTACAATTGCGATTTCCACTGTTCTTTCCAATTTGTTGATTTGGCTAACAAGACTTTCCCATTCAGTCATATCTGGCAAAGGAGTTGTCAGCTTCAAGTGATTTACTACGATTTCATCCAGTCCCTCATCACGTAAATTCAGAGGCACTTCATACAGTGTACTTGCATCACGGCATTCCACAACTGCATGTGGATCAATATCACAGAAAAGAGCAAGCTTAGCCTTAACGTCAGCAGACAGCTCTTGTTCCGTACGACATACGATAACATTAGGCTGAATACCGATGCTACGCAGTTCTTTTACACTGTGTTGTGTCGGTTTTGTTTTGATTTCACCAGCTGCTTTAATGAAAGGAATCAAAGTAACATGGATGTACATTACATTATCGCGACCTACATCACTTTTGATCTGACGAATCGCTTCAAGGTAAGGCAAACTTTCGATGTCGCCCACAGTTCCGCCAATTTCAGTAATAACTACATCCGAACCTGCTTCACGTCCTGCACGGAATACACGCTCTTTAATTTCGTTCGTAATATGAGGAATAACCTGAACTGTACCGCCCAAGTATTCTCCACGACGCTCTTTACTAATAACAGATGAATATACTTTACCTGTCGTTACGTTGCTGTTCTTGGATAGATTAATATCGATAAAACGCTCATAGTGTCCAAGGTCAAGGTCCGTCTCCGCTCCATCATCTGTAACAAACACTTCACCATGTTGATAAGGACTCATCGTTCCTGGGTCCACATTGATGTATGGATCAAATTTCTGAATCGTTACCTTAAGTCCTCTGTTCTTGAGCAATCTCCCAAGAGATGCAGCCGTAATCCCTTTACCCAGGGAAGAAACAACCCCGCCCGTCACGAAAATATACTTTGTTGTCACTACTAATACCCTCCTACTTAAAAGTCCGTTAAAATCAGGCGACATTATGATGTTATCCTAACCCATTTTTCAGGTTATCATCGTCAAAAAAGGGAAAATGCAAAATTTGCTTGCAAAAAAACATCCCGCCTTCACGTTCAAGGCGGTCCATTTAATTACATATCAACTTCCCCTATAAAAAACAAAAAAGCACACCCGAAAAACGGGGCACTTTTTTATATAAAAACAAGTGTATTATCATCGTTCAATCATAAGCCCATGCAATAGTTTACTGCTTTGCATGATCTTTTGTCAAGGATGTTCACAGACTTTATAAGACCAGATATGGACTACTTTTCCTCTTCGTCTTCTTCCAAAGAGTCATCGTCGTCTTCTTCCAGGTCTTCATCTTCGTCAAGCTCTTCATCACCGATAATTTCTTCTTCTTCATCGTCTTCTGAATCGTCGTCAAAGAGGTCTTCATCCTCATCCTCTTCGTCTTCAGGATTGTCGAAGTCTTCTTCCTCGTTGCTGAATGTATCTTCTTCCTCTGTGTATTCCTCTTCATCATCTTCATCGTTGATAATTCTTGGACGTTTCGTACCTGTAACCGCGTCCTCAGACTTATCAATCGGGTACCAACGCTTCAGTCCCCACAGATTGGTTCCTACATAAGCAAAACGACCATCAATATTGATTTCGGTATATAGCTGAGCGATGACATCATTTGTTTCTTCAGCATTCAAACCACGCAGTTTTGCTACCTCTTCCATAAGGTCACGATAGTAATAAGGCGTATTGACTGCTTTCAGTACCATAAATGCCAAGTCAACCAACGGCATCTCACGAATTTGCTCTGGATCTAATTTTAATTTGAGTGAGGTACTCACTTGCGGACACTTCCTCTCACACATAATTCATTGACTTTTGTCGTTTCAATAACTTGGACCTTTATCTAACATATCCATTAACAAACATAAGTAAAACCTATTTAGCCCCAAAATGCAAGTTTTATGTAAGGAGATGAACCAAAAAACAGTTTCACTTCTTTGAAAGCGAATTCGAAGATAAAAAAGACGGAGGTCCCTCCCCCGCCTTCTGACTGTATCCGCCCTGAAGAAATTCTCTTCTACGGGTCCCTACAAGAGCTATGGAGCTCTCTATGTATAGTATGAGTTTAATTCCATTTTGACACGGAACAAAGCGCCTATTTCTCAGAAAAAACGGGCGTGTTTCCCATGCGGCAAAGAAGTCTTCTTCATACAATACCTCAAGCATGGCATCCAGAGGGGGACTTCCCAAAATGGACTATTCCATATTTTTAAAAATGCTCCATGACGAAATTGACCACACCTCCCACCCAACCGGAAGACACCAAATTATTCGTTTTATGAAACCGCAGCAATACCGGGATTGCCTGATCCAGTTAAGTAAAATGAAACCTTCCCTTAGTAAACTCCAACATATACGTGCCTCGCACTTAATTAGAGCACTGATTGTTCCTCTACCTTCCTCAGCTAGGCTGCATCATTTCAACAGCGAAGTCACGATTGAACAGGACACCAGAATCCAGGTTCATTCTAATTTTAGAAATCCCAAATCGGAAGGCGGCATAGGTATCCCTTGGGGTGTAAAACAAATTCGAGCTCCTAAGGCATGGTCCACATCAACGGGGCATAAGATTAAAATTGCTGTCATTGATACCGGCGCGGATTATCAGCACCCCGATCTTAGGCATTCATTAGCTAGGGGCATTAACCTGCTAAACCGAAGTATGCTTCCACTAGATGATAACGGACATGGCACCCATATTGCCGGCACAATTGCAGCAGCGAACAGCACGGAAGGGATTATTGGCGTTGCACCGAGGTCTGTTATCTACCCTGTCAAAGCTTTCGATAATCAAGGATCAGCCTATGTATCTGATATTATTCTCGGAATCGATTGGTGCGTCCGAAACCGAGTGGATATCATTAATATGAGCTTTGGCATGAGAACCAAGAGCAAAGCACTTCTTGATGTTGTGAATCGAGCTACCAAACAAGGCATCGTTATCGTTGCTTCTTCCGGAAATGATGGCAAACGCCGAAGTATTGATTATCCAGCACGATACTCACAGACAATTTCAGTTGGAGCAACAGACGAAAATCGGCATATTGCTGATTTTAGTAACCGTGGCCCTCACGTTGATATCTATGCACCAGGAAAGAACATAAATTCCTGCTGGGTGCAGGGTAAGTACCACGAAATGAGCGGAACATCCATGGCAACTTCCCATGTAAGTGGAGCAATCGCATTATTAATGGCTGAAAGACCAGGCTTAACTCCGGATGAGATCAAGAACCTGATTAAAAAAACAGCTACGCCCTTGCGCCCCCGTAAATCGGCAAGAGGCTCTGAACAAGGCGGGGAACTACATGCACTCCGGCTACTTCAGGAAGGGATGAAGGGATGAATTCTATAATCTTATGGATGGCATTACACAATGGTAGTTTCATAGATACTTGAATCACGTAAAAACCCCTTCCGTTTCCGAGAGGGGTTTTACCTATTTCTCTACACTACTTGGTAGTAGTGTATTTTACATTTTTTCCGGAGCGCTTACGCCCACCAGTTTCAAACTGTTCTTAATTACGATACGTACCGCACCTAGAAGTGCAAGACGAGCTTGTGTCTGCTCTGCATCCTCAGTTATTACACGTTCAGCTTTGTAATAGCTGTGGAACATAGAGGACAACTCATATACGTAACGAATGATTCGGTGTGGTGCATGGCCTTTAGCTGCTACCGCAACTTCTTCTGGGAATTCTCCCAGTTTGCGAAGCAGATTGTATTCATGCTCAGCTGTCAGCTTGGACATGTCAACATCGCGTACTGGATACACAACAATCCCTTGCTCTTCTGCCTGGCGGTACACACTGCATACACGAGCATGAGCATACTGGACATAGAAGACCGGATTCTCATTCGATGTGGAGATAGCCAAGTCCATATCAAAATCAAGATGGGAATCCATACTGCGCATTGTGAAGAAATAACGAATAGCGTCAACGCCTACTTCTTCCATCAAATCTTCCATCGTTACTGCTTTTCCTGTACGTTTGGACATTTTCACTTTTTCGCCGTCTTGGAACAAGCTGACCATCTGAGCAATCAGAACAATGAGTTTGTCCGGATCATTGCCGAGTGCTTCCATCGCGGCTTTCATTCTTGGAATATAACCGTGATGATCTGCACCCCAAATATTAATCATTGTGTCATATCCACGGGCATATTTGTCGCGGTGATACGCAATGTCTGGAGTCAGGTAAGTATAGGTACCATCATTCTTAATCAGTACCCGGTCCTTATCATCGCCATACTTGGTTGTATGAAGCCAAGTTGCACCTTCTTCTTCAAATATCTCATTCCGTTCACGGAGCTCATCGAGTGCGTTAAGCACCGCACCATTATCGTAAAGGGACGTTTCGCTGAACCAGTTATCAAAGGAAACCCGGAATAGACCGAGGTCACGTTTAATTTTATCCAGTTCTTTTTCCAAACCATAGTCTCTGAAAAAGGCTGCACGATCACCAGGAGTCAGTTCAAGCAGAGATGAACCCTTCTCCGCTATTAATTCCTTGGCAAATCCACGAATATCAGCACCGTGGTAACCATCTTCCGGCATCTCAACTTCTTGTCCGAGTTCCTGAAGGTAACGTGCTTCAATTGACTTACTAAGGTTAAATACCTGGTTTCCCGCATCATTAATATAGTACTCACGAGTTACTTCATAGCCAGCAAAATCAAGCACATTACAAAGCGCATCTCCTACTGCTGCCCCGCGAGCATGTCCTAGATGCAGACTTCCCGTTGGATTTGCACTAACAAACTCAACTTGAACTTTACGTCCTTCTCCCAGATTAACCCGTCCATAATCATCGCCTTGTTCTTGAACAAGTTCTACGATTGGGTATAGATAGCTCTTGGTTAAACGGAAGTTGATGAATCCTGGTCCTGCAATCTCTGCTGCTTCAATCCCCGCTTCGGAAAGATTCAAATGTTCAATGATTTGTTCAGCAATCATCCGTGGATTTTTTTTAGCAATACGAGTAAGCTGCATTGCTGCATTGGTTGCAAGATCTCCATGATTCTTGTCTTTTGGTACTTCAAGTACAATGCTCGGCATCTCTTCAGATGTTACCAGCCCTGCCGAAAGAATAGCTTCTTTTATTCCTTTAGTTACCTTCTCGTTAATAAGATCGAGTGGATTGCGTGTCATGATTTTATTGTTCCTCCTGAATTTCTATACTAATAGACAACTGCCCTGATTGTTCTTCAAAAACATATAAGTCATAGCTAAACGAAATCTTACCCGATAAATTCGATACGGCCAGAGTCAGCTCTTTCGTATCGGTAGATAAAGCAAATGAAGTAAATGGAGAGCGATAAAAGCCAGGCAATCTTTTCCCTAGCTCAAATGTTTGCTCTGATTCAACTCCACCATGCCGGATCAGCTTCACGCTGTCACCTGTTATCTTCACTGTATTACGAATGGACTCGCTTCCAGTCTGCTGTTCTTCTTCCTCATATCGTATATATAAAGCGGTGCCTTTCCGTAAAGCCTCACCCACTACATGCTGGATGACATTCTCTCCATCAGCCACGCTGTGAATTTGGAGTTTGACGGGACTCCATACTGACATCTTTTTCTTCTCCCATCTATTCATAGGCGTACTTTTTTATTACATCTTTATATATTCTATATAGTTTACGGTTATTGTTCAAATTTAAATCCTACCTGCAGGTACAAAAACAACCTGTTTTTAGAATGAAGGCAGATGTTTACTCTTACTGTACATAAAAACACCCCTTAAATTCCCGGCTCTTTAAGGCCAAAGTTTTTAAAGGGTGTAATCGAGTCACATAAATTTGCCTTCTTCTGCAATTGGAAGAAAAAACTTACTTCACGAATCCAAGCAGCATTTCACGAATAAGTTTCGCTGCCACAATCGGAGTCTGCTGTGTAGGGTCATAGATTGGAGCTACCTCTACTACATCGAAGCCCACCACGTTCACATTAGATCCGGCAATGGCATGTACTGCCTCCAGAAGCTCTTTGGAAGTAATTCCGCCTGCCTCTGCAGTTCCCGTTCCCGGCGCAGCGGAAGGATCGAGTACATCAATATCAATTGTAACGTAGACAGGACGATTCCCCATAGAAGGAAGCTCTTTCTTCAAAGGCTCAGCTACATCAAACGGATGAAAGTTAATATGCTCTCGTCCATACTGGAACTCTTCTCTTGAACCGGAGCGAATACCGAATTGATAGATATTCTTTCCACCCATAAGCTCAGCTGCTTTGCGGATCGGAGTAGAATGAGAGAGCGGCTCCCCTTCATACTGATCACGAAGGTCAGCATGTGCATCGATATGAATGATAGCAAGATCAGGGTACTTTTTGTACAGTGCTTCAATTACCGGCCATGTCACGAGATGTTCCCCGCCAAGACCCACTGGAATTTTGTCATCTGCAAGTAGACCTTCCACGTATTCGCGAATGACATCCAGACTTCGACTTGCATTACCGAAAGGAAGCAGTAAATCCCCAGCATCATAATAGTTCATGTCAACAATACTTTTGTCGAGGTAAGGACTGTACTCCTCAAGTCCAACCGATGCCTGACGAATATGTGCAGGGCCAAATCGGGAACCTGGGCGGAAGCTTACAGTATAGTCCATAGGCATGCCATAAATGACAGCTTTGGCACTTGCATAGTCTTCCGAACTACAGATAAACACGTTGCCTGAATAGGCTTGATCAAGCTTCATCCGTATAAGCCTCCTTTATTTAATCAGATCTTCTACAAATTTAGGCAGTACAAACGCTGCTTTGTGAAGACGCGGTGTATAGTATTTTGTATCGATTTCAGGAATAGCATTCTCGTCCACTTCAAGCGGATCATATTTCTTGCTTCCCATCGTGAAAGTCCACAAACCACTTGGGTAAGTAGGAATGTTAGCAGCGTATACACGTACAATCGGGAATACTTCTTTCACGTCTTTATTTACACTTTGAATCAAGTCAGCCTTGAACCAAGGATTATCCGTTTGAGCAACGAAAATTCCGTCCTCTTTCAATGCTTCATAGATTCCTTGATAAAATCCACGTGTAAATAGGTTTGCCGCTGGGCCAACCGGTTCAGTAGAATCTACCATAATGACATCATAAGTATTCTTATGATCATGGATATGCATAAAGCCATCATTTACAAGCACTTCAACACGAGGGTTTTCAAGTTGGCCCGCAATGCTTGGCAAATATTTTTTAGAGTATTCGATAACTTTTCCATCAATATCAACAAGAACTGCTTTTTTCACCTGTGGGTGTTTAAGCACTTCACGAATCACTCCGCCGTCTCCTCCGCCAACAACAAGAACTTGTTCTGGGTTTGGATGTGTATATAGAACCGGATGCGCAACCATTTCATGGTATACGAATTCGTCTTTTTCTGTTGTCATAACCATTCCATCAAGCAACAACATATTGCCGAACTCTTCGGTTTTAACCATAGCCAAATCCTGAAAATCTGTCTTCTCACTTACATAAGTCTCTTTGATCTTCATAGTAATACCAAAATTTTCAGTTTGTTTCTCCGTAAACCACAATTCCATCGTTAATTACCTTCTCTCGATTAGAATAGGTGTTCAGCCGTCATATGATTCGCCGTAAAATGGCCCTATATAGCAAGGGTTTCCTATGATTTAGGCCAGCTCAGCTGGAGTTCTCCATCGTAAACAGCGTTTACGAAGCGATATGGAAAAGACGTGAGCGGTCCACGCCAGAATGAATTCCGTTTCACTTCTTAATATTGTACTAAACGTTGTTGTGCCTTTAAACGCACTTTTGCATTATACGTTAAATCTGAAATAACTGTAAAGATACGTGTGAGAAATGTCACTCTTGTTGTTTCTGCTCCTCTTTGCCATCCACTGAGATTTCTTCCTCCTCCAGCAGAAGGCGCTTCTTTCCTCGTAGAACGGGGGCTAATGAGTCTTGAACCGTCCCTTTCCAGAGATGAACATCTGTCCGATACGCTGCACGTGCATTCAAATGGCCAGCCACAGGCGCAGTCATAAATACAAATAGAATACCTAAAAGGAGCCTTGCACTTATATACCCGTCAAATACAAGAAAAAACAGAAAACTACCAAATAGGATGCATAAAATGCCAAGCGTTGTACTCTTTGTCGCAGCATGGGCACGTAGATAAACGTCTGGAAGGCGAATAAGACCGAAGGCGCTTAGTACGCTGAGCACCGACCCGAACAGAACTAGAATTCCGATGAGAATACTAAAGATCGTCGTCATTTTCGAGTACTACCCCCCTTTCGATAAACCTCGCAAAAGCAACAGTACTAATGAAAGCCAGAATACCAATGAGCAAGATAATATCGACATAAGCCTGTGTATGTAGGAGCATGGAAAGGACGGCAACACTCCCGATAAGTTGAATACCTATTGTATCCAAAGCTGTAATTCGGTCAGCCATCGAAGGTCCTTTCAGCACACGGTAGAGACAGCCTATGATAGAAATACCTAGCAGAAGCAAGGAAATGTTCAAAATAACGTTCAGCATTATCTCGTCACCTCCATAATAGCTTTTTCAAAAGACTCCCTTATGCTTGATACCATCTCCTCTTCATCTGTCATATTAAAGGCATGGATATATAACGTTCGTTTATTTTTTGATATTTCCAGTGCAAGGGTACCCGGAGTTAAAGATACGAACAAGAATAAAAGCATAATTTCAAAGTCGGAAGTCAGTTCGGTCCGATATTTAAATGTTCCTGGTGTAATATCCAGTTTAGGTTTCAATATTTCGCCAATGACTTGAAATGATGATCGGAAGAGCTCAACAAGAAGTAATTTGAGCAGTTTGAGCGTTGCCCAAATTCGAACAATATAGAACGGAGTGGGGAAAAATCGTCGGAAGACTCCGATAATGAGCAGACCAAGTGCATATCCGATCAGAAAGCCGGCTCCGGTCCAAGACTGATTTAGAAGCATCCATATGAAAGCAATGATCAGGTTCAGTATCATTTGCTGTGCCATCTATCACCACTCCTTCAATACGTTATCAATATAAAGATTCGGGTCGATCAGTACATGGGCTGCCGTGGAGATTGCAGGATATAACACTTCTGCGAATACCCCCATTCCGATAATAAGAACAAACAGGAAGCCTGCCGGAGCAAGCATACGATTAACAGAGAACTGTATCGTCTCGCTTTGGATCGTCTGCCCTCTCCCCCAGAAAGCATAAATGAACACACGCAGCAGAGAGTACAGCATGATAAAGCTGGCTACGACTGCAATAGCAGTCAGTCCGTACAGACCTGCATCAAGTCCTCCCTCGAATAACATTAGTTTTCCTGGAAAACCGCTAAGAGGAGGCACTCCTGCTAGCGCAAGCGTAGTAACAAAAAACATCCAACCAAGTAACGGATATCTTCGAATCATTCCGCCCATATTGCTCAGATTCGATGTACCTGCAGCAGCGATAAGTGCTCCGCCGAGCAAGAAGAGTAACGTTTTGATAATCATGTCATGCATGAGATAAAACATCAGCCCCTCAAGTGCCAGCTTATTACCGGCGGCCATACCAAAAGCCACAAACCCTACTCCAGCTACTACGTTATATACCAGTATTTTATTTACATCTTTATAAGCAATCGCACCGATCACTCCAAGTATCATGGTCGCTCCTGCCATCCAGCCAATGATGGCGTGTGTAAAGCCTGGATCATGGTAAAAGATCAAAGTAAATACTCTAACGATTGCATATAATCCCACTTTCGTCAGTAAGCCGGCAAATAGTGCGGTGACAAGAGCAGGCGGGGCTGCATAGGATCCTGATAACCAGAAGAAAAGAAACAATCCAGCCTTAATACTGAAGATGAGCAAAAACAATACCGCAATGACACCTAAAATCCCATTTTGCCCTACCTCTGCTACCCGTACAGAAAGGTGAGCCATGTTAATGGTCCCTGTAACGGAGTACAGATAACCAATAGCTGCAACAAACAGAGAAGACGAAACCAGATTAATCAATACATATTTAAGAGATTCTCTAAGTTGACGTTCTGTGTTGCCAAGCACTAGCAAAGCATAGGAGGAGATCAGCATGAGTTCAAAGCAGACAAACAAGGTAAACAAATCTCCCGTTAAAAATGAGCCGTTGACTCCTGCCATTAGAAACTGAAAGAACACATAGAAGTGGTGCTTCTCCCGTTCTTCCGTAATGCTGTGAAAGGCATAAAAGGTACATGCTACTGAAATGACGGAAGAAACCAGTACTAGTAAGGAAGCTAGTGTATCTGCGACGAATACAATTCCGTAAGGGGCAGCCCATCCACCCATATTCAAGATCTGTAATCCCGAGGTGGATACGGTATAAAACAATAAGATGGCTATACCGAGCGTCACCAAGGAACCAATTCCACTGATCACGCGCTGTAACCGGATCGATCTCATAAAGAGAATAAGCAAAATCCCGGTCAGTACAGGCATAAAGATCGGCAGAACTACTGCATTATTCATACTTCGGCCCCCTTACCTCTTCCATATCGTCCGTCTTCAACTTTATATAAGACCGATAAGCCAATACGAAGAAAAACGCTAACAGCCCAAAATTTATAACAATGGAAGTCAAAATCAATGCCTGGGGCAGCGGATCTACGTAACTCTCGGCCTTCTCCCCTAGAAGCGGGGGTGCCCCTGTTTTGAGACGGGCCATAGTCATCAAGAGCAAGTGTACGCCATGCGTCATCAAGGAAATACCAAGCACAAGGCGAAGCAAACTTCTTGAAAGAATTAAGTAAACCCCCACTGCAAATAAAATACCTACCGTGACACTCATTATAATTTCCATAATTAACGGTCCTCCCCGATCTGTAAAATGATCGTCATCGTGACGCCCACGACAGCCATAAATACACCCGTTTCAAATATCATGGCTGTTGTTAACTCCACTTCTCCAAGCAGAGGGATATCAAAGTAATCAAAGGCTTGACTCATAAAAGGTACTCCCAGCACAAAGGATCCTGCTGCCGTTGCCAAGGAAATGAGAAGTCCCCAAGCAATGACCAGACGATAATCTACCGGTAAAATTCGGCGCAGTGTATCTGTATTAAAGGCAATAGCCAAGAGTACTAGAGCTGCCGATGTAACGAGACCACTGATAAATCCTCCCCCTGGCTGATGATGCCCTGCAAAGAACAGATACAGAGCAAAAATAAGAATAATAAACACAATGATCTTGGTGCTCATCTGCAAGAACACATCGTTACTTCGCAGCGGAACGCTATTCCAGCTTTCCGGATTAGAGATGCCTCTCTTCTCTTCCGATGCCTCTTCATCCGCGGCTGAATGGGCCCGGTGAGAAGAACCTAGATCTTTTCCACTCAAATTCAGATTGATCATGGAGTAAATGGCAAGCGCCGCTACGCCAAGTACCATGATTTCAAGCAATGTATCAAAACCTCGAAAATCAACTAGCAGCACATTTACAATGTTCTTACCTCCTGCCAGATTGTAGCTTTCCGCGGTATAAAATTCGGATATGGAATCAAGCTGTGTAGTCCCGCTGGCAGCAAGAGCAATAAGCATCATAACAACACCAACACCGATGGAAATAACCAGATTTACAAATTTGTATTTCTTGCTTGATTTCGGCGTAAGTTCCGGCAGATGGTAGAAACAGAGTAGGAAAAGAGCAACGGATACCGTCTCTACAACCATCTGAGTCAGCGCCAGATCCGGTGCGCGGAACAGCACGAAGAACAAAGTCACGAGATAACCGACGGCCCCAGTCAAAATGACAGCGGACAAGCGTTGTTTTGCAAAAGGAACACAAAGGGCTGTAATAACTAGCCCAACAAGCAAAATGGTCTCATACAACATAAAGGAATCATATCCACTAAAGTTCCATTCAATATTCGTTGCATGGAAGAAGCCATAACCGATCAACCCGATCATAAATACAAAGATATATATAAGGTAGTTTCGAACAGAGCCATTCATATACGTTTGTGTCCAGCGTTTGGAGAAACGATGCAGCGCACGAAATGATGAATCGTAGAACTTATTGATTGTGTATACGGGTATGTATTCCTCATAAACCGTTTTCCAGCGTGGCAACAACTTATAAGAGATCACACCCAGCACAATGACACCGAGTGTCATCCACAGTTCTGGAGTGAACCCATGCCAGAGATACAGATGGACATCAAATCGTTCCCCTTCAGCAAGGAGTGGAGACAACACAGAAGCCATAGCAGGTTCAATAATCGATGCAGACAAGAAATCGGGATAAATACCGGTAATTAGCACCATCGCTGCCAAGACAAGCGGCGGAATCAACATTCCGATCGGTGCTTCATGAAGCTTTTCAAGTGGTATTTCAGTCTTATTTTTACCAAGGAAGGTACGTAAAACGATAACGAGTGAATAAATGAACGTCATTACACTACCAATCCAAGCTAACACAGGGAAAATAATCCCCCACGTTTCCAGACTAAAAATAGATAACTCAGATGCCTCGAGTGTGGCCTTGAAAAATAATTCCTTACTGACAAAGCCATTGAAGGGTGGTAGACCTGCCATTGAAAATGTACCTACAAGTGCAACGGTAAACGTTAGCGGCATAACCGCCATAAGCCCGCCTAATTTCCGGATATCACGCGTCCCCGTTTCATGATCAACAATTCCCGCCATCATAAACAGAGAGCCTTTAAATAAAGCGTGATTAAACAAATGGAGTAATCCTGCCATAGTGGCAGTGGTATACAGTAAAGATTCTGTACCATTGCCAAAATGGAGCGCTGCCGATCCCAATCCGAACAGAGACATAATTAGCCCCAACTGAGACACCGTGGAGTAAGCTAGTATGGACTTCAGATCGGTTTTCTTTATTGCGATTAACGAACCATAGACCAGCGTAACTGTTCCGACTAATGAAACCAGCCAGAACCAAACCGCCTCACCGCCAAAGATAGGTGTAAACCTAGCAACAATGTAAATTCCTGCTTTAACCATAGTGGCCGAGTGCAAGTAAGCACTGATTGGTGTCGGTGCCTCCATCGCATCAGGCAGCCAGACGTGAAACGGAAATTGCGCTGATTTCGTAAAAGCTCCTATTAGGATCAAAATCAGTGCAGGAACAAACAAAGGATCCTGTGCAATATTCGAGAGGGATGCGATGGTCTCCCGAATACTGTAGGATCCGCTGATAAGATACAGTAAGATGAATCCAACCAACATGGCGAATCCGCCAAAGACAGTAATAAGGAATGACTTTTGCGCACCACGAATAGATGCTTCCTTGCTGTGGTTAAACGCAATGAGCAAGAAAGAAGCGATACTAGTTAATTCCCAGAATCCGTACAACACCATCATATTATCTGACAGAACAACACCAAGCATCGCACCCATAAAAAGAAGCAGATACAGATAGAATCGATGCAGAGCCTGCTCGCGTTCCATATAATAGATAGAATATAGGACAACCAATGAACCAATACCGGTTATTAGTAATGAAAGCAAGAGACTTAATCCATCCAGAAAAATAGTGAAATTAATTCCAAGGGATGGCATCCAGTGAATCGTTTCATAAATAAGGTTACGATCACGCACCTGCGGAATCAGACTAAGAAAGTATAAAAATAGAACAAGTGGTACGGTTAAAACAGCCCATCCCAAGTGAAAACTGCGGGACAACCGTTTCATAAAAGCAATCCCAACTCCTGCGATAATGGGAAGCAGGATAGCAGCATGAATCAGGTACACAAATACACCCCCTATGTATAATAACTAGCAACCTAACGAGCAGGATTAGCACGAATTACAGTTTATGTTAACCTTTACCCTTATTGCCTATGCGGAGAATCTGTATAAATCGTGAATAATGGATGAATTGTAATCCCATAATGGAAACATCGGGTTATTTTTGGAAAGGAGACCTACGTTATGCCAGAATCTGTAGATCAGTCAAAAAAGAAATTTTCTCGCACCAAAAAGGTTCTGAAATGGTTAGCAGGCTTAACCATACTGGGTCTTATATTTGCTGTTGTACTTGTTGTTTATTTATACGCGACCAGTCTTCCTCTTGCAGATAATGACCGCAACTCCAGACTTTTTGATATTGATGGTGAAGTCATTGCCACGTTCTCACCCGGAGGTAAGGAATCCATACCTGTCAAGTTGGATCAAATCTCACCGGAGCTGACACAAGCTACCATTTCGGTAGAGGATCGAAAGTTCTACAAACATATTGGGTTTGACTTTAAGGGCGTGGCACGTGCCATCCTTGTAAATATAAAAGAGATGAATATGTCGCAGGGGGCCAGCACGATTACACAGCAACTGGCAAGGAATTTGTACTTGTCCCATGAAAAGACATGGTCCAGAAAAATAAAAGAGGCCATCTATACGGTCCAACTCGAAATGAAATATACCAAAGATGAAATTTTGCAGATGTATCTTAATGAAATTTATTATGGTCATGGCGCCTATGGTGTTGAATCGGCTGCCCTGATGTATTTTGGCAAATCTGCAGCTGACTTAAGTCTGGCCGAAAGTGCCATGCTCGCCGGGATACCGAAAGGACCGACATATTACTCACCCTATAACGATATGAAAAAGGCCAAGGACCGGCAAAAAATCGTGCTAAGCTCCATGGTGGATACTGGAAATATTACACAACAACAAGCTGATGAGGCTTATAACGAGTTGCTTGATATCAAGCCGAAAAGTGAACCGAAAACGAATGAGAGGGCCTCCTATTTCCGTGACTATATTCGAAGTGTGGTTGTTGGTGAACTAGGAATTGATTCAGCCAAACTCGACCATGGTGGTCTTAACATCTACACCACCCTTGATATGCGGATGCAGGAAGCTGCTGAAGAGACAGTAGCTAAGGGGATGGATGCAAATAGCGATCTTGAGGTAGGCCTTTTGTCGATTGACCCGAGAAACGGTCATGTTAAGGCAATGGTGGGCGGAACCGATTATAGATCCAGCCAGTATAACCATGCTCTTGCTGATAACAGACAGCCGGCGTCCTCTTTTAAACCGATTATGTATTTGAGTGCGATTTCTTCAAAACAGCTGACAGCGATCTCTAAGATGGATAGTAAACCAACCGTCTTCAAATATGATAATGATCGGAAAACGTATGAACCGAAAAACTTTGGTGATAAGTATCTTGGACCCATCGATATGAGAAAAGCAATCTCAGTCTCAGATAATATATACGCTGTAAGTACACTCATGCGGATTGGGACGGACCCTATTATTGAAATGGCCAAAAAACTAGGGATTACGAGCCCTCTTAACCCGGTTCCATCCTTGGCTCTCGGCACGTCACCCATCAGTCCTTTCGAAATGGCTTCTGCCTATTCGGTTCTCGCAAATGAGGGACTTCGTAATACACCCATAGCTGTACTGAAGATTACGGATGCGGCAGACAGAATTGTATATAAAGTGCCAGAACAAGCACCTGAACAAGTCGTAGACTCTGCTTCTGCTTACGTTGTGACAAGTCTGATGGAGAGCGTCTTTGATACAGGTGGAACGGCTCACCGTGTAGCTGACAAGATCAAAAGACCGGTAGCTGGAAAAACAGGAACTACGAGTTCCGATGCTTGGCTTGTAGGCTATACGCCAGAATTATCTACTGCGGTATGGGTTGGATATGACAGTAATCAGGAGATTACAACCGCTGAAAGCCGGCGAGCTGCTCCTATTTTTGCAGAGTATATGGAAAAGGCACTGAAGAACGTTCCACCTAAAATATTCCCGGTTCCTGAAGGAGTGGTCAGCGTCTATATAGACCCTTCTACCGGTAAACTTGCTGGAGAAAACTGTGAAGGGCGCAGACTTGAAGTGTTCGTTCGCGGGACAGAGCCCACAGAATATTGCGAGGAACATGAAGCGGTACCGAACCCAGATCAAGAGAACGACGACATTCAGAATGATCGAGACGATTCTTGGTGGGGCCATTTTAAACGTTGGTGGACTGAATAAGGACCCATTCGGCACAACGTTTACTATATACAAAAAGAGGGTTTCGGCTAAATTGCCGAAACCCTCTTCGTGTTATATGCGCTTAGTTGTTCTCAAGCGCTTGTTTAAGCTCTTCTGGTGTTGCATTCCACCAGTCTTCATTGTGGGAAATAAGAAGCTTTTTCAAAGCTGCCTTCTCTTCACTTCCAAGCTCATCCAACATAATGCGGCGCTTCATTGCATAATCCATTTTGTTTACATGATCGGCAAGAATTTTCCATCCGCGTTTTGCTTCCGTATCAATCCACATTTCGCATGCCGTTGCCCCAGCATACAACTGACCTTCCGGTGTACGGTCCACTGCTACCCACACCAACCAGACCTGCCGACCATTCGGCACATCTGACTTCTCAGTAGAAAATTTAATGCCACGTTCTACTTTGCTCTTGGCATGCATTGCGCCAATATCAATTGTTGCAACTCCTCCATCAATAATGACAGGTGATACATTGTTCAAATCGATGGAGCCTGAGCCGAATCCTTTATGCTTACTCTTGCTGTTAACAATATTTAAGGCAATCTGTTTTTTGCCGCTTTGTCCGCTTTGTTCCATTTTTTATGGCCTCCAAAAGTTGATACCAATATTTTAACTAATATTTCTCTCGATGCAAACATATACATGCCTTAGATGCTTGTCAAGTGGGAGGTATTTAACGTATGACCCCAGTTCGCGCGAAAATTTATCTATCCTCTGTTCTTGCTATTTGTGTCCTCGGTGGCACACTGCTGCTTAGTTTAAGCCAAGCTCCATCTACGCAGTCTACTCTTGCGCCGATAACGGGCAATATGAATGCCCCTGTACCTGCTCCCATTCAGGAAAGTGTACAGACGCCCCTCGCCGAGGTTCTTAGTGACCGAGTGGTTGAATATCACATTGATGTGCAATTAACAGAAGACCATGTTCTAAAAGGTACGTCCACCATGACGTGGACTCATCCGGGGGAAAAAACAGTAAGTGAGCTTTATTTTCATTTATATCCCAATGCGTTTGCCTCGGATGAGACAACCTTTATGAAAGAATCAGGCGGAAAACTCAGAGGTGATGCCATGCCAAAGGATGGCTATGGGTCCATGAAACTTACTGAGATTAAAACGACCGATGGCCTTTCTCTGCTCCATCGCATCCAGTATGTTCAACCCGATGATGGAAATGTAAATGATAAAAGCCTAGTGAAAGTCCGTTTACCAAAGCCAGTAAAAGGTGGGGAGTCCATTACCCTTAGTATGGCTTTCGAAGTCGATATGCCAAAAATATTTGCCCGTATGGGAACAGCAGATAACTTCGTTATGGCCGGACAGTGGTTTCCGAAACTGAGTGTTTATGAACCTGTTGGAACACGCAATCGGAAAACAGAAGGTTGGAATTTACATCAGTATCACGGCAACTCCGAATTCTACTCTGACTTTGGCATTTATAGCGTGCGTATCGCAGTACCTGATAATTATACCGTAGCAGCAACTGGATTCCCAACCAAACCTTACTTTAAACAGAATGGTCAACGGATCTACCAATTCTATGCAGACGATGTACATGATTTTGCATGGGCCGCTTCCCCAGATTTTGTTGTTGTAGAAGAACCATTCTCTGCACCGAATGTTCCCGGAGTCCGAATTAAGCTTTATCTGGACCCAGCTCATGCTGATTTAAAAGACCGTTACCTTTATGCAGCCAAATCAGCGCTATCGAATTTCAGCAAATGGTATGGAAAATACCCATATTCTACTCTATCCATTGTAGTACCACCCAAAGCCGGAAATGGAGCCGGAGGAATGGAGTATCCTACCCTCATCACAGCATTTGGTGCAGATGAGACTTCTCCTGGGTATGAACTGGAACGTACCGTCATCCACGAAATAGGACATCAGTACTTTTACGGCATGATTGCAAGTAATGAATTTGAAGAGGCCTGGCTTGATGAGGCATTTACCTCTTACGCCGAGGATCGCCTGATGGAACAAGAGTATGGTCTAACACCTAATATTGCTTTGCAATCGGGCTATATTAGTTCACCTGCCTCGCTCACCCAAGAAGCTTGGAAATATGATTCACAACAGGAGTATGCAGAAAATGTATATACCCGTGGAAAACTGATCCTACGCGCCATTGAACAACAGATTGGCACCAAAAAAATGGACAAAGTGATGGCAACCTATGCTTCTAAATACCGTTTTAAACATCCTTCAACGAAAGATTTTCAGACGGTTGTCGAACAAGTTACCCGGAAGTCATGGGCCACCTTCTTCGACCAGTATGTATATAGTAATATGATGGCCGACTTTGCAGTGGATTCGATTTCGATTCAGGATAAAAGCACGGAAAAAGAGCCTAGCTTCATCTCCACAGTAAAAGTAACAAAAAAAGCTGGGGACTATACTGAGATCCCTGTCATATTCGCATTCAAGGATGGACATCTGATCCGTAAAGTATGGAATGGTGAGAATGCAGAGATCATCTACAATCTCACGTACAAGGAACCTCTGGACTGGGTCATGGTAGATCCTTCTTACTCTATCGCCATTGAGAATAAGCACATCAACAATTATATGAGGGCAGAAGTAGATGAGAAAGTACAGACACGTTTCAATATCAGCATTACCAAACTGATTGAAGCACTGCTTGGAAGTCTGTCATGGTGAGGTGTATTCGATGAAGGTTTATTTATCCGAAGGATTCAAACATGTGAAGGATCACTATTTTATCGTTCTGTTCCTCTTTTTATACCAGTTAGTCTGGGGGATGTTCCTGTACAAAATCGTCGCATCGGCAGTAGTTCCGCTGTTAATGCGGTATCCCAATCCTCCCCCTCATGAACTGAGCAAAGTACTGTTCTGGATGGAAGGACAACTCAGCTTGTCCTCTAGTCCGCTCGTACACCAATATGCCTGGCTGCTCGTCCTCATGTTCCTAATCCGGATGCTCATGACGCCTCTCATTCGTGCAGGATTACTTCATAGCCTTCATGATCAAGAGAATACAGCAAAAGGTTTTGCATTTTTCCAAGGCATGAAACGGCACTGGAAGAAAACATCTCTGCTCTATTTAATAGAAATCATACTGTTACTTCTTCCTGCCTACTGGATTGTTCCGGTCACGCTCCCGACACTCATCACGGCCGTTTACAATCTTCCTGCTCTCGTCAAAATCATTCCTTACCTTGCCTTATGGCTAATCTACGGATATATAGTGAAACAGCTGTTACTTTACTTGCAATTTGGACTAACGGGAAAACATAGTACTTCGGGGTCCATTTGGATCTGCATACGTTATGCAATTCCCGTCACTCTTATCGCTCTCCTGCTAGGTTTCATCACACTCACCTTGTTCGGATCCTTTACTGCTGCTTCTCTGATCTGGACTGGACTTCTGTCCCTGATACTTCAGCAGTCCTATCATCTGATTCGATCCATTATGAATGTATGGAAGATATGCTCCCATTTCAGCCTGTGGAATTCCAAAAATATTTCTGATAACAACTAGAAATAAAAACTACTTCAATTCCTACAATAATACAAGCCTCGCTCTTTATTTTGAGCCAGGCTTGTTTTTTGTAGTTTTTCCATGAAAAACAATTGCCAAATTTACACATATTCTGTTACAATAAGCCCAGAACATGTAGTAACAACTTTGTAATCTATTGTAACTAAATTATCCAAGCCTTATCTTACATAGTAGTTTTATTGTTATTAACTAAGTTATAACGTCGTCTTTCACAGGTACACATCATCAGACAGCCAAATTCCTGGTACCTGGGAAGCGGGGGAACCATATTATGGGTGAATTGATCTCGAAACAGAGTGATCATAGGGGAACCTTCTACCGAATCCTTAAGCTAACCTCGCAGGCATTGGAAGGAGTTTATTTTTTTGAAAAAGACACTAACTGCTGCAGCACTAAGTCTTGCTATCGCGCTATCCATCGGAACAGGAAGTGCTTTTGCGGATTCCAAAATGGACAAGGTTATTGAAAGTACCGAGGGAACAGAATATAAATACGGCGGGACTACACTTAGTGGTTTTGATTGCTCCGGATTCACGATGTATGTATTCGAGAAGCTCGGCATCGATTTGCCAAGACAATCTGGATCACAGTTTAACATGGGTAAAGAAGTTTCCCGTTCCGATATCAGATCTGGAGACCTTGTATTCTTTAACACAAGCGGTAAAGGAGTATCCCATGTTGGTATTTTTGTAGGAGATGGTAAGTTTGCACATGCTTCTACTTCTAAAGGTGTTACTATCAGCAAGCTTGACGAAAGTTATTATGCAAAACGCTATGTTGGTGCTAAACGAATCATGAGTACAGAACAGTTTGAGACAGCTACTATTGAGTAAGTAGCGTTATATATCATTACCCAGAGAACTCACATTTGACTACTTTTTCCACAGAGTAGTCGAGTGTGAGTTCTTTTTTTGCCTGCGATGCACTGGAAAGTGCTTGCCCCTACTCCGTCTGTACCTGTAGAGTGTTAGAAGAGATGAAACTTATGTAGAGGAGAATTAATATGACACAGGCTAATATCGTTTTCCGAGTCATGCCCATGACGGAGGAGCAGGCAGCGGAGATAAGCACCTGGCAGTACGATCCTCCCTATAACATCTATGGATGGTTGCCATGGGATCAGATGAAAGCACTAGAGATTGAGTTTGGAGACCCTAATATAAGGGCTCGTCAGTATCTCTCCGTACTAATTGAACAAGATGAACCTGTATTATGCGGATTTGCTCAACTATTCCCAATGGAAGGAGTCACCCGTCTGGGCCTTGGCATGCGACCCTCTTTGTGTGGCAACGGGCATGGTACAGCTTTTGTGTCTTCTATCGTACATGAGGCTAAGCAAAGAAACCCAGGCCATATCATTGATCTGGAGGTATTAACCTGGAATACAAGAGCCATTCGGGCTTACGAAAAAGCAGGGTTTATCATTGATGATACTTATGAACGGTTAACTCCAGATGGCTCGAAGCTATTCCATTGCATGATTTATGAAGGAACCGATCAAATTTAGGGATGTTTGTCTCTTCTCACTTTTGTTTAAATATTTACCATAAAATACTATGAAGCTGAAGCCGGTTCCATTATAATAAACTAAGGATTGTACATAGTAGGAGGACACAACAAATGAAGAAATGGATCATGAGCGGATTGTTTTTCTTCGCTTGCACTTTTGCCCTCGTGTTAATGTTTACGGTGCCAGGAAGAGATCATGAAGCTGCAGAAGAAGCTGGACCAGTAATGCCCCAGGTGACCTTGGATGCAGCAAGCGCCGAAGAAAAGGCAAAAGCCAGTTGTATTACTTGTCACGGGAACCAGCTTGAAGGAGGGGTCGGTCCTTCCTTGCAAACGGTTGGTGCTGAATTAAATGCTGAGCAAATCTATAAAACGATTACCAAAGGTAAAGGCGGCGGCAAAATGCCTGCTTTTGAGGGAAAACTTTCAGAAGAAGAAATAGCAAACCTTGCTCTCTGGTTAGCTGAGAAGAAGTAAAATAAAAACACGCCTTTGCTTTCTCCCTGAAGAGAAGTCATAAGGCGTGTTTTCGTCGTTCCATTAAACTTGCATCATTTTGTCGTAAGCTTCGTTATATTGCTGCGCTTCTTTGATATCAATAGCAGTGATCCCTCCATCATCCCATGAAGTGAGTCTTAATGTCACTACTTTATGGTCAATGGTTATGAAGGGGTGATGATTAAACGCCTCGGAGATCAAACCTACTTCATCCACAAAAGCAATACCTTTCATAAAGTTGGTAAATGTGAATTTACGGACGATCCACCGTCCTTCTTCGTAATCCCAACCTTCGAGTTTATCGAGATGAGCTTCTACTTCCTCTTGCGTAAAGACCATCGTTAAATCTAACCTCCCCTAATCAAAAAACGTATCCATTTCAGCATGCCCGGTGCCTCTTTAGATACCCTATTACCTCAGGCTTAAAATAGAGCTTATATTGTAAACTCTATTTTAAGCCTATCGCTTTATAAGATTGAGCCGTTCGCTTCCCGAACGGCTTTATTCGTGTTCCATCTTATCACGGAAGCAGTCTTAAATCCAGTTGCATACACTCCCTTTAAATAAGAGAGACAAAGTCGAGTTCATCATCACCAATAAGAATGTTTAGACGGTGGAGATCCTGGTCATGAATAACAACCCCACTTCCTACTGCGATCATTTTTTCTGCACCCAGTGCGTAGAACAAATCTTCAGCGAGTGCCTCATCTACCTCTAGTCGATCTTTATCCTCCAGCCTAGCCCAGTCCTCTTCCTCCATTTCGAAGAAAGTATACCGATCCGGTATTTTTCCGACGGCCTTTATTAAATCTTGTAATATGTCATTATACTCGCGTCCATGTTTTACGCCCATTTGAATATTCACTCCATTTCCATATCATGGTTCCATTATACCGAAAATAAACCTTCATAAAAATGAATCACATGTCGATAAATAAAATAAATGAGCCGGATGTCTCAATGAATGGATTCAGATTAAATCTCACGGATGAGGTGTATGATGGAAATTTCAACTATTATCGGACTAATTTTGGGAATCATATCTCTTGTATTTGGTATGGTCCTAAAGGGAGCACCAATTATTAACTTGGTAAATAACCCTGCGGCCTACCTTATCATCTTTGGTGGTACCATAGCCACCATATTTATGGCATTTCCCATGTCTGAAGTCAAAAAAATTCCGAAGCTGTTTAAAATAGTCTTCGTGAAACCCAAGTTTATCGACAAAGTAACACTGATCAGTATGTTTGTAGAATGGGCTTCCATTACTAGACGTGAAGGCCTACTCGCACTCGAATCCAAAGTAGATGATATCAATGATGATTTTCTTCGCGGTGGAATGCGAATGATCATTGATGGTAATGATCAAGAGTTTGTTCGCGATGTGCTCATGGAAGATATTCACGCAACAGAAGATCGTCATAAGGTAGGCGCCCTTATTTTCTCGCAAGCGGGCATGTATGCTCCAACACTCGGTGTTCTAGGTGCCGTAGTTGGTCTAATTGCTGCTCTAGCTGACCTTAGTGACATGGAGAAATTGTCCCATGCGATTGCGGCTGCGTTTATCGCTACCTTGCTTGGTATCTTCACAGGTTATGTACTGTGGCATCCGATTGCTAACAAACTGAAACGTTTGTCTAAACAAGAATCCGAAATCAAACTCATGATGGTTGAAGGTCTTCTCTCCATTCAATCTGGGGTTTCAACAATTGCAATTAATCAAAAGCTTTCTGTATTTTTGACACCGAAAGAACGTGCAGAACTCGTCAATAAGGAGGGAAGAGCAGGTGAAAAAGACTAATAAACGCCATGAGGAACACGAGGAACATGCAGATGAGAGTTGGCTCTTGCCTTATTCAGACCTCATGACTCTCTTATTGGCATTATTCATCACCCTGTTCTCCATGAGTTCCGTGGATGCCAAAAAATTTGAAGAAATGTCCCAAGCCCTAAGCAGTGCTCTTAACGGAGGTACTGGGGTTCTGGATCACACCTCTTCCTATCAGACTGATTCCAGTATGGATCTTGGTAAAAACACAAATCCTGCAAAGAATCAAAATACAGTTACCGATGCTGCACTAGCGAAGAAGGAACAAGAAGATCTTGAGAAACTTAAAAAACAGCTGGATGACTATATAGATAAAAATGGTTTAACCAAACAGCTAGATACGAAGCTCAATCAATCACAGCTCATGATCACGATTGCTGACAATGCACTGTTTGCTTCAGGTGCGGCTAATGTTAAACCTGAGGCTAAGGTGCTTGCCAAGAACATCTCGCGGATGCTAGAGCAATTTCCTTCTTATGATGTCATTGTTACCGGTCATACGGATAATATGCCTATTAGTAATAACGAATACACAGATAATTGGGATCTAAGTAGTGATCGAGCTTTAAACTTTTTGAAAATCGTGCTTCAAAACTCTAATTTGGACCCATCCAAGTTTACTCCAAGCGGCTTCGGTGAGTACCATCCCGTTGCGTCAAACTCAACCGCTGAGGGAAGAGCACAGAATCGAAGAGTGGAAATCTCAATTATTCGTAAGTACACCACCGATACAAAAACAATCAATTCGAACTAATCTTACATTTATTATAAAAGGAGCTGTGCCATCTGGCACAGCTCCTTTTATTTAATTATTTTAGAGTAGACGATAATCCAGTAAGCGCCCAAGCTCTGTTTTTTCATCCATTGTTAGTTCACGCCAGGAACCTCTATTCATCGATCCCAGATGAATATTCATAATCCGAATTCTTTGCAGTTTATGAACTTCATACCCAAAAGCACTACACATCCGGCGAATTTGACGGTTTTTCCCCTCCGTCAGAATAATCCGAAAAGTACGCTCTGAAATTCGCGTGACCGTACATGGGAGAGTCTTCTCCCCCAGAATTTTAACACCACTAGCCATCCCTCTTAGAAAGGATTCAGTCACCGGACGATTTACAGTTACAATGTATTCTTTCTCGTGTTTCCCTTCGGAACGCAAAATCTTGTTAACAATATCCCCATCGTTAGTTAAGAGAATGAGTCCTTCAGAGTCTTTATCCAGTCTACCTATAGGGAATATTCTCTCCGTATGGCCAACAAAATCGACGATGTTCCCCTCGATATGTTGTTCCGTTGTACTTGTAATTCCAATCGGCTTATTAAGGGCAATATAGACTGTATTCTTTTTCTCTTTCAAGGGCTTCCCGTCTACAAGAACCTCATCTCCCTCTTCCGCTTGGCTGCCCAAGACAGCAATACTGCCATTAATGGTTACTCTTCCGCTGTCCACAAGCTTGTCTGCTTCCCGGCGAGAACAATATCCAGTTTCACTTATAAATTTATTAATCCGCAATTGGGCCACACACCTAACTTTCATATATTTTATTGCTCATCTTTGCTGTTTTCATTTGAATTCCTTTTGTTCAAAGCCGGCATCACAATGGTAACCGTCGTCCCTTTGCCATATTCACTTTCAATTTCAAATGTTCCCTTATGTGCTTGTATGAGGCGCTGACTCACCATCAAACCAAGACCAGTACCTGATTCTTTACTTGTGAAGAAAGGCTCTCCCAGCTTCGGTAATAGATCTTCTGGAACTCCTTCGCCTTCATCTCGGATCACAATTTCTGCATGATGATCGGATGTCAGTAGTATTTGAATCTCAATTTTCCCGCCATCTGGCATAGCTTCCATCGAATTTTTAAGAAGATTAATAAACACTTGTTTTAACTGGTTCTCCCCGCAATGAACAATGGTGGGAATATCAGCGTCCAATACAAACTCAATGCCAAGCATATGGGCCTGATTGTCTAACAGAGAAATAACATCCCCCATAATAAAACGGATATCTTTCGGAGTAAAGTTAGCTGCCTGCGGCTTCGCCAGAATCAGAAACTCCCCTACAATCAAGTTAATTCGATCGAGCTCAGACAACATCAAATCAATGTGACGCGGATTCATTTTTTGGGTCTGCTGTTGAAGTTGTATAAACCCTCTTAGCGTCGTGAGTGGGTTTCTAATTTCATGAGCTACCCCTGCAGCTAACTGACCTACCGTTGTAAGCTTCTCGGAACGACGCAGCAACTCTTCCATTCTTTTACGCGCTGTTATATCTCTTGAAATACTAATAAACCCCGTGATTTCTCCTTCATCGTCCCTTACCGGTGCTGTGCTGACGCTGACTTCAACTCGGCTGCCATCTTTCGCAAAACGGTAGGATTCATTGGAAGGAATCGTTTGCCCACTTTGAAGTTTCTTTCTTTGTTCACACTCTTCTTCCATTAATTCCTCAGGAATATTACTTAGAGGATTTCCAATGATCTCTTTTCCTGACCATCCATACAATTGTTCAAAGGCACGATTGACCTGAATAATGTTTCCTCGTTCATCTGTAATATGAATCGCATCTGCTGTCTGGTTAATAACAGACTCTAAGTGTTCTTTTACTGCTCTATTTTCTTCATACATTTGTTTCAAACGATTTGTATAGTGACCGAGATTTCGGATCATCGCATTAATCCCGTTAGATAACTGTCCTAGCTCATCATTGCGCTTTAATTTCAGATCATATTTAAAATGTCCGTCGCCCACTTCATTCACTTTTGAAAGAACAGTCTGTATTGGTTTCGTGTAGGCAGAGGCAAAAACATAACTCCCAAAAATAACAATCTCCAAAAGTACAAGCGAGACAGCGATATGACTGATCAGTTGCTCTGATATTACACTCTCAATCTCACGATAATCTGTCACGATGCTGATTACATACGATCTACCCGTGGTGTTCATAATTGGGATCATGTTCTTTAATACCTTTTTACCATCGACTACAGCTGTATAGGATACATTATTTCCGGTTTCTATCGCTTTATTAACGGCCGCTTTATCTGCCTCAATATCTCCATATCGATAAGTTCCAAAAAAAACGGGCTTTGTCACAAACTTAAAGTTTAGTTCATCTGTACCGTCTTGCGACATCGAGGGCTGACCAAATGTAATTGGATTGATCCCAGCGATTGATAGAATCGACGGGTTTACATCCTGAAACTTCTTAATAATCCCTTCGGGGTTGAAAAAAAGTACGTAATCCTCAATCTGATCTGCATTCATAAAGGGATTGATGATATAGTTTCTCTTCCCATCGTGGTAGTAACCCCATATGTTGATATTCTCCGGATCTGATGTCGCATATTCAAATCCATTAGACCAAAAATTTTCAAATGTGATACCTTGCGGTATGTTCACCTGGTGATTTTCAAAAAGTTGAGTAAATGCCTGATACCAAAAAGTCATTTTTCTCGTAGATAGTCCAATTTCATTCGGATCGGACGATTTGCTTACAATAATATCATCATCGGTTTGAATCATCAGGGAAATGTCTGTTACCCCTGTCTGTTCGCTTAACTCTTCTAACTGCTCTGTAGTTACTTTATTAATATCTGGGTCTAACATATTTGCTGCAAACTTTGCAGAAAGCCATAAATTTTTGGAAATCTGCTTTTTAATAACTTCGGCATTATCTTGATTTTGCTCCATAGCCAGTGCAATTTGCTTCGCTGCAGATACGGTTCGTTTTTCACTATCCTGCTGCAAATTCTCCTGTGTCGTATAATAACTCAAAGCAATGTTGAGCCCAAGTATTATGAACAAAGAGAACGACATCATCAAAGACAATTTAATTTTAATAGACAATCTCCAGCTCACCTCTTGGCTCGTATCCTGGCGAAAAGTGACTATATGTACGACTTTTTAGGGATTCATGTATATAGAACCATCATACCTTCTTACAAGTTATTTGAAAAGGAACGAACTACGTACGTATGTAAGAAAAGGAACTTTTGTAAATCAAAATTGATATATCGGGATTGAGAGCATAAAATAAAGAAGTCATACACAACTTTGTTAACAAATCCACAGGGCTTTGGATAATATGTGTATAACTCTGTGCAAAACTGAAGTGTTATCCACAAAGTTATGCACAACATGTTAACAACCCGAATATTTGTTCGTTGGATAAATGCAAGTTAAGAAAGGATGTACTACGTTTATGGAAGAAAATCAGCCCATTTTATACACAGATGAGTATTGGATGAATGAGGCGATTAAAGAAGCTTTAAAGGCAGAAGCACTCGGTGAGGTTCCGATTGGGGCTGTTGTCGTAAAAGATAACCAAATCATCGGTAGAGGATACAATCTTCGCGAAGTAAATTATGATGCTACTGCTCATGCTGAAATTTTAGCGATTAAAGAAGCAAGTGAACATTTGCGAGCCTGGCGTCTTCTTGATTGCAAACTATATGTTACATTGGAACCTTGCCCGATGTGTGCAGGTGCTATTGTTCAGTCGAGAATCCCACATGTCATTTTTGGAACATCCGACCCGAAAGCTGGATGCGCAGGGACACTCATGAATCTGCTCCAAGAATCAAGATTTAATCATCAGACAGAGGTGACAAGTGGAGTGCTGCAGGAAACCTGCGCTTCATTGCTCACTACTTTTTTCAGACGCCTTAGACGTAAACATAGCTGCAAGGAGGAATAAATGATGACTGACATGATGTACAAGGACATACAGACAGGTATTGGTATTCGGCCACTGACACCCCTTGATGCTGAGGAGTTGTGTAACATGATGACCGTGAGTAGAGAGCACCACGCCCCTTTTGAACCGATTCGCGGAGACCTATTTTATACACCTACAGAACAACTGAACCGTATCATAGATCGTCAGAAGCAGGCCGAACATGACCAAGGTTATTATTTTGGGGTATTTGAACTCCAGACCAATCAACTTGTCGGGCATGTAAGCCTGTCTAATGTTAGCCGAGGAGTAGCTCAATATGCTGATATGGGGTATTTTACTCATGCTTCCCACATGGGAAAAGGGTATATGAGTGCAGCCGTGAAACTAGTATTGCATTACGCTTTTTATGAGCTGCACCTGCATCGTGTACAAGCCTCTATTCTTGTTCATAACGTAGCATCTAGACGGGTGTTAGAGAAGAACGGTTTTCAAGCGGAGGGTATTGCTCGTCAATATCTGCTAATTTCCGGCAAATGGCAAGATCATCAAATTTATGCCGCGATCCACCCAGAGTGGAAAGATTGATTTATACTTTTGTAAGCAAAAAGGTCAAGCAAGGGATATACTGCCCCTATACTTGACCTTTTTGCTTACATTCCTTATTAATAGCTGTATGCCTCACTCATCATTTCTTGAAATTGCTCCATCGTTACCACTTCATCCCCTGCAGGAATACCAATTTTAAATTCTGGAGTCTTATTAATATCTTTATAATGGTTAGTCATCGTCATGGCAAGGTTCATCGTCTCTTTGGTGTCTGGATCATTAATGACAACATCTACATTTCCTTCCTGATACGCAGGAATTCCATCTTTATTGATCGCCGTATTAATGTTAAATGTGTTGATAGTCAGATGATCTTTTAATTCTTCTAAATCTGCCGCCATTTGATTCTGATCAGTGTTACTGAGCTCTTCTTTGAATAGAGTCAAATCTTCATCGGTAAGCTGGAGCATATCTTTATATTCGGCTTTACTCATAATGTCGATTACTTTTGGCAGTGCATTGTTCACCAAAATCGTAATCGCTTCTTTTACATTTTCGTTCGTTACTTGAAACTGGACGATTTGCTGTACTTCTACATCTTCAGGAACCGTAATTGCATCTTTTTCTAGGTTCTTGAAATAAGTCGCCTCATCATATTCAGCCAAAACCGCATCCATCACTTCATTAGAAAACTGCTGAGATTTGGTCAGATCCATGGAAGCTGGATTCCATTCTACTCCCTCTTCTTCAGCAAGCTTCTTCATATCCAGTTCAATATATTTGTTCACTAAAGTTTCCGGAATTCCGAGCATTGGAATATTTGGTACTTTGACATATAGTTTTTCTGTAGTCATAACCATCGGAATGTTGTATGTAACTTCCATATCACCTTTCAGCTCTACACCAAGCGTAAATTCCGCTTGCATCGGATCATTTTGAAATACACCGTCTATATTCAGCTCGGCATCTTTCAACATAGCGAGTACCATACTCATTTCAGGAGCGTCCTCGGATTCACTAATCGACAAATTATTAATAACGACCTTACTCGTAAGTGCATACGAGGTCATCTCCGTGGCTTTAGACGTAGCGGATTTTACTGCTTCTTTTGGCTCCTGATTCGCTCCACAACCCGCTAGAACGACGACTGCCGCCAGCATAATTGTAAACAGGATCTTTGTGTACTTCTTGTTCATTGTTGTTCCCCTTTCATGACTTAGCCTTAAATAAACACCTAAGAATGATATAACATTTTTGCTGAAACATAAACACTTTTGGTGAAATTTGGTGAAAAATATTTATAAAACGAAATTTTGGTGGATTGTGAGGCATTCCGGGCATTCCTTTATTTATGTACAAAACAGAAAAAAGATTCCCACTATATCAGCGGGAACCCTTTACAATTATGAAGATATAAATCAGCTTAACCTTGGGGATTGTTATGATCTACGTGGTTATGATTCTTTACTTTCTTGGATCCGGAAAGAGGCTCTGGGCCAGATGCATGGTCCTGTTTATGTTTTACGCCGTGGGACGGCTGCGCTTCTGGTACAGGAATCGCTTTAGGCTTACTCATTAGATCATCTCCTTAAGGATTAGTTAAATGCTGTACAGCTTGTGCACACTCGTGGATATGACGCGTGTAATCATGAGTAAGCTGCTGAATTGTTTCAGTACGTTCATCAATATGATGTCCGTCTCTTTCAACATCTACCAGGTCCACTTTCACTTCACGGTTATCAACATAGGCACACTTGAAATCAAAAGAATACATCTGGTGTCCTGCCGTATCGATATGAATGCGAATGGTATGTTGATCTGCTTCATCTGGGTCTACTTGTGCATGGTCACCTTTATTCAGCACATTCGGTAAACTCTCGTTCCAAGCATGAACAAGCTGTGTTTGATCGATATTAAAAACTTCATCCATTAGTAACACCTCCACACCTTTTAACGTGTGAAATTACCCGCTTTTTTATGCATTTTCTAAACTTACTCATTCTTACTCCCATCAGAGAAAATGCATAGCCATCGTACCTTTCGAAAATCAAAAAAGCCACTCTCCTTATTACTAAGGAAAATGGCTTGTCATGTATGTGTTATGGCGGAGAGGGTGGGATTCGAACCCACGTGGGCTTGCACCCTAACGGTTTTCAAGACCGCCCCGTTATGACCGCTTCGGTACCTCTCCAGGATAAAACAACTTTTATTTGCGTTTTTAAATACTTAACGCGTAACAAAATTTATTTTATCATAGATTGTCCACATACGCAAGAATTATTTAAAATTTATTTTGGAGCAATAACTTCAATGCCACCCATATAAGGAATAAGCACTTTAGGAATCTTCACACTGCCATCTTCTTGTTGATAATTCTCAAGAATTGCAGCGACCGTTCTTCCTACAGCAAGTCCCGAACCATTCAAAGTATGCAAAAATTCAGGTTTTGATTTGGCTTCGCGGCGGAAACGAATATTAGCACGTCTCGCTTGGAAGTCCTCACAGTTAGAGCATGAAGAGATTTCACGATACATCCCGCTCTCAGGCAGCCATACTTCGAGGTCATACGTCTTCGCCGAAGTAAAGCCCATATCAGCAGTGCAAAGCGCCATAACGCGGTACGGAAGCTCCAGCAGCTCTAGAACACGCTCTGCATTCTTAGTCATGGACTCCAGTTCATCATAAGATTGTTCCGGCAAAGCAAACTTCAGCATTTCTACCTTATTAAATTGATGCTGCCGAATCAAACCTCTTGTGTCACGGCCAGCAGATCCAGCTTCGGAGCGGAAACAGGAACTATAAGCTACAAACTTCTGCGGCAACTGTTCTGCATCAATAATTTCTTCCCGGTGATAGTTGGTTACAGGAACCTCTGCTGTTGGAATCAGATAATATTCCGTATCCTTGATTTTGAAAAGGTCTTCTTCAAATTTCGGAAGTTGTCCCGTTCCATAGAGGCTGTCTTTGTTCACAATCATCGGAGGAAGAATCTCTTCATATCCATGATGATCACTATGCAGATCCATCATAAAGCTGATCAGTGCGCGTTCAAGACGTGCCCCAAGCCCTCTATAGAATGTAAATCTGGATCCAGTAACTTTAGCAGCTGCTTCAAAATCAAGGATACCGAGCTCCTGAGCTAAATCCCAGTGTGCTTTTGGCGTAAAAGAAAACTCGCTCGGTTCAGACCAGCGACGAATTTCAACATTATCATCCTCAGAAGAACCTACAGGTACGCTTTCATGTGGGATGTTCGGGATCGCCATCGTTAGCTCATTGATTTGCATCTCAAGATCACGAATTTCTTCGTCCATTTGCTTAATATTATCGGAAACTTGACGCATCTCAGTAATCAATTCTTCGGCATCTTCTTTGTTCTTTTTACGTTTCGCTACTTCACCAGATACCATGTTTCTACGGTTCTTTAGTATCTCAACCTCTTGAACCAGTTCACGACGACGCACATCGAGCTTTGGAAAATCAGCAATCAGATCTACTGATTTACCACGACGCTGGAGCGCTTCCTCTACCCGGCCAAAGTCATTACGCAATATTTTCACATCTAACACAAAAAATTCCTCCTAAAAAAACAATCTTGACCTGTGGCCAGAAAAGACTTTTCCTTATACGAGCTTTTTAGGCCAGCATAAGGGAATGTCTTCAAGCATCACGAGAGTCAAGATCGTTTATATACAGTTATCTTATCTCAAGGACTTCAAGCTGCTCTCTACCATATCTGCAAAATACTTATGCAACCGATAATCATCCGTCAGCTCTGGATGAAAAGAAGAAGCTAACAAATGACCTTCACGAGCTGTCACAATTTCATCTTGATAGGTAGAAAGTACTTCGACCCCTTCGCCAACTGACTCAATAAGCGGAGCACGAATGAATACTGCACGAACGGGCTCATCAATACCAACCACGTCTAGATCAGTCTCAAAGCTCTCCCGCTGGCGTCCAAATGCGTTACGAGAAACAGACATATTCATCAAGCTAAGATGAGCATCATCTTGTCCAGAAATATTTTTCGCCAAAACGATAAGTCCTGCACAAGTACCAAAAATCGGTTTGCCTGCTTCAGAAAACTGCCTAATCGCTTCAATAAAACCATACTTGCGCATCAGCTTACCGATCGTAGTGCTCTCGCCGCCTGGGATGATCAAGCCATCCATATCGTCAAGTTGCTCAACTTTCTTAACCGCTACACCTTCTGCTCCAGCAAGTTCAATACTGCGAATATGTTCAGCAACTGCGCCCTGTAGTGCTAATACGCCAATTTTCACTTCAGATTACCTTCTCTCTTACCAACCACGATCTGACATACGCTCTGCAGGAGACAATGTAGAGATTTCAATCCCTTTCATTGGTGCACCCAAATTCTTAGAGACTTCCGCAATCAGCTTGTAATCTGTGTAATGCGTTGTAGCTTCTACAATAGCACGAGCAAACTTTTCAGGGCTTTCGGATTTAAAGATACCTGAGCCTACAAATACACCGTCTGCACCAAGATGCATCATCAAAGCTGCGTCAGCTGGAGTTGCTACTCCACCTGCTGCAAAGTTAACTACAGGAAGTTTTCCATTCTGATGTACATCAAGCAAAAGCTCATAGGCTACACCCAGATTTTTTGCCTCTGCATACAGCTCGTCCTTGGACAAGTTTTGGACTTTGCGAATTTGGCTGTTAATAAAACGCATATGACGTACTGCTTCAACAATGTTACCTGTTCCTGGTTCACCTTTAGTACGAATCATGGAAGCTCCTTCACCAATACGACGAAGTGCCTCACCTAGATCTTTAGCTCCACATACAAACGGTACCGTAAATTCATGTTTATCGATATGGAAAACTTCATCCGCTGGAGTAAGAACTTCACTCTCATCGAGGTAGTCGACACCTAAGGACTCAAGTACTTTGGCTTCAACATAATGACCGATACGAGCTTTTGCCATAACTGGGATAGATACGACTTTCATAACTTCTTCTACGATCGTTGGATCAGCCATACGAGCTACTCCGCCAGCTGCGCGAATATCAGATGGAACGCGCTCAAGCGCCATAACTGCAGTAGCACCTGCTGCCTCTGCGATTTTTGCCTGTTCTGCATTCATGACGTCCATAATGACGCCACCTTTTTGCATTTCTGCCATACCTCTTTTAACGCGTGATGTGCCCGTTTCCATGTTTACGCCTCCCGTATTATATCTGCAGTTTCTCCAATTCAATCCCCTTCTAAAAGGGGAATCTCCTATAGAAAAGAACTTGTACCAATCAAAAGTTTCCAAATAGAATTCTAACTTGATATTTTACCGTATGAACCCTTATTATACAACTATTTTCCTGAATTACGCTTTGAAAAAAGCATGACTCAGCAATAACATAAAATTATGTTTTTTGATTAAAACAGATTTTTAATACTGTCAAACATGTCTCCGAAGAAGTCTCCGATTGCACGGAACATTAAACCGAACCATCCAGCTTTTTCGACTTTCTCAGAAGTAACCAAGTTTACCGTTTGCTCTTGAGCATCACTCATACCCTCAACTTTGTAAGTATAGGTGATTGTACCTGCTTTGGCGCCTGCTTCTACGGGTGCTTCAAAGCCTTCCCCCTCGAAACTGGTTGTGAAAGTAGGGTTAATAGATTTAGTCCCTTTCGGTACGATAAAGCTGACTGCTTCCTCGGTTACAACCGGTACCGTTGCTTCTTTGCCTTTCGATACAGGAGCCGTTTCTGCACCCGCTACTGTTGTTTTACCAGCAACGACTTGCTTCACTTCAAAATTATTAAAGCCGTAGTCTAGCACCTTTTTTGTTTCAGTGAAACGGGTAGGCTCTGTTTCTGCACCCATTACAACACTGATAAGACGCATTCCATCTCGTTCCGCAGTTCCGGCAAAACAGTAACCTGCATCTATTGTATGCCCAGTCTTCATACCGTCGAGCCCTTCATAAGCATACTGTTTGAAGTTTGTAATGTTTTTGTTGTCTTCAAGCATCCAGTTCCAGTTGATAATCTTATCTTTTCCACGGAAATTATAAGATTGAAGTGATGTGAATTCAGCAAAGTCAGGATGATCTTCAACAATATATCTAGTCAAAGTAGCGACATCTTTCGCCGTCATTACCGTCTCGCGGTCTTCTTCTGGACGGTATTCTTTCGGCATATCATTACGATTAAGACCAGTTGAGTTAATAAAGTGTGTATCGGCCATACCCATACGCTTAGCTTCCGCATTCATCAGTTTTACAAACTCTTGCTCTGAACCTGCCACATATTCTGCAAGTGCTACGGATGCATCATTCGCAGAGCCAATGGCCATGGCAATATACAGTTCTTTAACTGTATGTTGATCGCCTTCAGCCAAGTAAATACGAGAACCAACACTTAGCGAAGCATTCTTCCCTACCGTTACGATATCATCCCAGGAGTATTCACCCTTTTTCACTTTGTCAGCGACAATATACTCAGTCATCATCTTTGTCATACTAGCAGGCGCATAACCTTTATCTGCATTGAGTGACATTAGAATTTTACCAGTAGAAGCTTCCATAAGAACGGCAGATTTCACATTCAGATTTAGTGTATCTGGTGATGGTACTTTTGGAGTTGCTGTGGTATTAGCGGTATTCGTTGTTGCAGCCGTTGCTACCTGCGTTACTTGATCAGCAGATACTGCTGCCGGAATCACCGACATACATAACATGTTCATCACCATAATCGTAGCAACGCGTTTCTTAAACTTTGATCTCTCGCTTTGCGCGGAGCGAATCAAGGAATGACTGTACTTCTTCTTCAATGGAATAAATCCCCCTCTAATCTTTCACAATGCCTGTACTCCTGTACGGCTATGATTGGTAAGCTAATTCTTTTCAATTTCGAGCGTAGTAGAAACCATAAACAAGGACCAAAGAGAACCCCATTAAACAAACGAAAATTACAGATATATATGTAATACCCTACATTTCAAAATGCGTGGGCCTTTTTGTTCGTGTTTTCTTGTAAGGTTCATGAAATCTGCTTGTATGCTCATACAAGCCCTGTTTCATTTTAACACACGATATTCTGCAAAAAAAGACAGGCAAAGTGAAATTCACCTTGCCTGCCTGCTATATGATCAAAAAACGTATCTTTTACAACGTATAGTTTGGCGCTTCTTTTGTAATTTGAACATCATGTGGATGGCTCTCACGAAGGCCCGCACCAGTAATACGAATAAACTGAGTGTCGTTGCGAAGAGCGTCGATTGTTGCTGTGCCACAGTATCCCATACCGGAACGAAGACCGCCAATTAGCTGATGAATAGTGTCACTCAGTGGACCTTTGTAGGCAACGCGTCCTTCAATACCTTCAGGAACGAGTTTTTTGTCGTCATCCTGGAAGTAACGGTCCTTACTGCCCATCTTCATAGCGCTGATTGAACCCATACCACGATAACCTTTGAAGCGACGTCCTTGATAAATTTCAAATTCGCCTGGGCTTTCTTCTGTACCAGCAAGCAAACTTCCTAGCATAACTGCATGAGCTCCAGCAGCAAGGGCCTTCGTAATCTCACCTGAATACTTAATACCACCATCTGCAATAACAGGAATATTGTATTCGCGTGCTACATTGGCACAGTCATACACTGCCGTTACTTGAGGTACACCAATACCAGCAACAACACGTGTTGTACAGATGGAACCAGGACCGATACCAACCTTAACAACAGATGCTCCAGCTTCAATGAGATCACGAGTTGCTTCACCCGTAGCTACGTTACCTGCAATAATCGTAAGTTCTGGGTATAGTTCACGAAGTTTGCGCACAGAATCAAGAATGTTTTTGCTGTGACCGTGAGCGGAATCGATGGAGATCAAATCTACACCAGCTTGTACCAGAGCTTCCGTACGCTCATACAAGTCTTTGGATATACCAACAGCCGCACCAACAATCAGTCTTCCTTGAACATCTTTTGCTGCGTTCGGGAATTGGATTGCTTTTTCAATATCTTTAATCGTAATGAGCCCTTTAAGCGTGTTGGACTCATCAACGAGAGGAAGTTTCTCGATCTTATGTTTTTGCAAAATTTCTTCTGCTTGTGCAAGCGTTGTGCCTACAGGAGCAGTCACTAAGTTTTCACTAGTCATAACCTCAGAAATTTTGATCTCATAGTTATGAATGAAACGCAAATCACGGTTTGTAAGAATACCTACCAATTTTTGAGCTTCGTCAACGATAGGTACGCCAGAGATGCGATATTTCGCCATTACGTTCTCTGCATCTGAAACTAGGTGATCCTTAGTCAAAGAAAAAGGATTTGTAATAACACCACTTTCAGAACGTTTTACACGATCAACTTCTTCAGCTTGTTGTTCAATCGGCATATTTTTGTGGATGATACCGATACCACCTTCTCTTGCAATCGCAATAGCCAAAGGCGCTTCTGTAACAGTATCCATCGCAGCACTGATCAATGGAATGTTGAGCTTTACATTATCACTTAAACGAACAGAAACATCAACTTCCTTGGGAAGTACCTCAGACTTACGGGGTACTAACAAAACATCATCAAATGTTAAACCTTCCTTGCCAAACTTATCTCCCCACACTACGATGTTCCTCCTTAAATTATATATAGACTGAAGATCCCTAAATGAAAGCATTTATTGATCTAATGAACATTTTCTGAAAATATATTATTGCCATCTTAGCAAAGGCCCATTTGCACTGTCAAGGAAAAGTAACCTGCTGTGAAAGAGTGTATCACTGAGCAAAAACAACTGTTTTCGCCTGGCGGACAATGCTGCATTAATCTGCAATTCCTTTACAGCGAACTCCCCCAACTTTCCCAGAACAAAGTAAGGTAAAGCTGCTTGAATGAATCATTTAACTGGATATTCAATTTCAACATATTATCTCCTGAGTAGCTTTTTGAATGCACATTATATAATGTAATTTCTGCGCAATGGTAAGTGCCTTGTTTGTGCTTTTCCTTATTCGACAGTAGACTATATTGAAACAAGCTTGCCCACAGCTAATATTTGAACGAAATGGAGGCTAAAATGATATCGTCTAGTGTGATCGATAAGCTACAAATCCAATATCAATGTTTTTCAGCAAAAGAAAAGAACCGACTATGTCATGCGTAATCAAGCGTCCATTAAAAATATAAATATTTATTCGGGATCTAGCAGCTAACACAAGATCATTCTGACCTAGTAGAGATGCACTCATAATCATCATGTGAGAGTCCGTTACTTCATCAATCATGATATTCATACGATTAAGGAGTCGGATAATCAGGAGCTGCCTAGCCCATATTATTGAGCTCTTTATTTTAAAGTACCCGCTTGTTGTCTCGCTTCAAATATTGCAGTAGCAAATCGCTGAGTGATTTGCTGAGAACCGGTAATTGCCCCTCCTACAACACCACAATACACTTCTTGTAGCACGATAAGGATTTTGTTCTCCTGAAAGAGATTATCTCCAGTGGAAAAACATCCGTCGTAGCCGAAGGGAATGTAATGACACCTGAAATGGCAGTTCGGTGTCTTAAAGTATTTTATATTAAATGTCTCTTTTGTAATCAAGCAATCTAGTCGATCTAAGATCAAAGCCCTCCTAATCTAGTATAACGAGCGCCGCTGCGAGCCCTGTATCCCCTTGTCTGCACGATCAAGCCCTATTGTCACCCTAGCCAAGGTTGTCGAGTACAATGCTTCCTGCACTGTTCATGACAGTAAATATCTATGGGAGCCATTCTACTTTAGGAATGGGTAAGTTGCTACTCGAAGTATTTAATAATAAAAACCATTTCTGAGAAAGTATATTCATTGACAATACAACCACTTAAAACAACATAAAAAAACCGTTGCTGACTGTATAGTCAACAACGGTTATCTATTGCTTGGCGGCGTCCTACTCTCCCAGGACCCTGCGGTCCAAGTACCATCGGCGC
>NZ_JAGXCY010000034.1 GCF_018310695.1 Paenibacillus sp. Marseille-Q4541
TATCTATGTAATGCTTCATTTCATTTTTAAACTTATCTATGTCTGAATACTTTCTTAGTAAGTGGTGTTCAAATTTAAATCCACTCTTACGATTTTTTCTATAGTTGGAGTAAAGAACATATTTACTATTCATTTCTTTGATATACTTGTTAATTGCATTCTTATTTATACCTAAACTATTCGACATACTCTCTATAGTCATAAATGACTTTTGTTCAGTATTATTGCTCAACTTCTTAATTAGGCAATATACAGCATAATATTTTTCGTTTAATCCAATTGCTTTGTAATATTCCATAAGCTTAAGATCTACACTTACATAGTAGTCATTTTCAGTATCCGCTTGATCTCTATCACCATGCTCAGTTAAAATTCTATTAGTTACTGGAATATCGATAGCTGCAATGTGAAGTATGATTTGTCCTGGTATTACACCATTCTTAATGAATCTATCCCATCTGCTAACATTCAACACCTTTATTATTTTTAGTTTAATAAGCAACGAAAGATTGTCATATGTTCTTTGTTTAGTGTAGCCAGTTTCTTTTTTAAGATCATTAATTGATGTGACAAAGTAATATTCATATTGCTGTTTAGAGAGTCTAAACTTGAAAAGATTAATGTATGAGTTAAAAGCATCATATTTCATTTGACTGTATTTACCGCCAGTGTCAAACCAATTTGAACGTACCTTTAAGTGGTTTATAGTAAAGTTCATTTATTCTAAGATTCTCCCCGAATGTTTGATGGTAGCTCTTATTTCAAGCTACGAATAACTTTTTTTATTTCATTTTGCTTTGTGGTAAAGTTTTTGAATTTAGAATTTTTATAAATTCCGATAAGCCTATTAACAGACTCCCTATCCTGGTACACAAAGACCAGTTTATCTGCATCTTCTTTTTGTAAGATGTGGTCGTAATCAATTCCATTCAAAGACAGATAAGCTACAGCATTGATATCATTAACATAGCGCATTACATAATTACCTCCAAAATAAGTATAACTGTGTAGATGAGTTTGGATAAACAGCGAAAAAATAGGATGAAAGAAACGTATTCATATCAAGGGTTTGAGCACTGTGGCTTGGCAGACAGCCCAATTTCGATCATTTTTGTACATTTTTTTTGGATTTACACTAAAAAAATAGGATGAAGTAACTGATATTTTTGGATTTGAAGCGAAAAAATAGGATATACCAGAGTTATTAATTATAGCCTCAAAACCCAACTCCCATAAGGATTATTAGTCAATTGTTAAAATATGTATTTTGGATAAACAGCGAAAAAATAGGATGAGGTATGGTCTATTTCTTGGATTTAACCTTAAAAAAAGGGATATAATATTAAGATATAATAATCTTAAAGAATAAATATAATATCTCTTGTGTATACTACACAATTGCTTTAGGATACTAAAGGATTTGAGTTCAAGTTCAAAAGATAAAATTCAAAGTCGAAACCTACTGAACATGGTTTTGGATTGATATTATTTACTTCTTCTTGCGCTTCATTCTTATAATACCTGTGACTAATGCGTATATGCCTACGATGGTAACTATACCTATGTATATAGGTTTATTTGCTACTACTGGAATAGTACAGAATAATATGATTGAAATAGTTAAACGCAATTCCCCTTCTGTCACCTTCTTCATATTCATCATCTCCTTTTTAAATAATTGACATTAACCTCGTTGACTTGAATCCAATTACTGGTTTAAAATGTAAGGGAAGGTGAGACGGTTCTAGTATCCGTCTCGTGCTATATCTTATGTTTGTTTACCTTTTGGGCTGACGCTTAGTCTTTCGTGGAGACTTGGGCGTCTTTTTCTTTTTTCTCTTCCTCTTCTTCTTACTTGGCTTATGTATATATTCTATGATGTCTTTTGCTACCAATCGGATGAAGGTTAATAAGGAAATGATGACTGTTGCTTTTTGCCAAGAGTCCAAAGGTTAACACCTCCTTTCCCTTACAAGAATATTATACCATTTATTATATAGTTTGTACATTATTTTTATTTCTAAAAGGACTATACTTCTGATTAATTTTAGAAAAATAAAAAAAGAGCAATGCTTAATCAGCATCACTCTTCTGTTTGAGATTGTTTGATAATTCTAATTCATCAGCTAACTTCTTTAATGATTCATTCTTATCCCCTTCTATCTCTTCTATTGCCTTATTGTGTCTAACCTGTTCATCGTATTGTTGCTGCTCAATTTGAATGATTTGATTATTAGCCTTCGATATGTTCTCTATATGTTCACCAGTATTATCTCCAAAAAATGAGTATATGAGCTGGATCATCTGTAATATTACAAACAAAGTATTAATACGTTCACTGATTGTCATTGCTTTAACTGATACAGATTTAGTTTCTTCGTCAGTCTTAGTATCTTCATCGGTTAGAGACTCGCTTATACTTGATACTGAATCGTATGCCAATTGTAAATCGTCAATCCCTTTACCTGTATCAAGATACTCTTCTGCCTCATCTATCGTATCAAATTGAAACAATGAAGAAGGAATCATATTGCTAATGTTTATAGTGGACTGTCTCACTCGTTCATTGATACTATTAATATGTGATAAATCAATTGAAGCTATTGATGTTTGAATATCACGTATTTGCTTAATTGCATTGATATATTCTTGAGATGGTTGAACGATACGTTGAAGTTCACTTTGAAGCTCTAATATTGGAACAACAGCTTCTCTCATTTGACGCTGTGTGTTTGATACTATCTGTGATACTTTAGACAGTTCAGCAAAATTAATATTGGCATACATTTGTTTTATTGCTTTACTCAATTCATTTGATTCATTATTCAAATACTACACTCTCCATTTACTGTTCATTGGGATATGATACCATACTATTATATCATAGAGTGAGTCCACAGACACTATATACATGTAATGTTAGAGGTAATACACAACATATAGTATATAGATATAAACTGTATGGATAAATAGATAAGAATAATAATTTTCCTGTAACCATTATAGTTACAAGTATAAGTCAGCGATTTTGCGTTACATGTTATTGTCGATCTGGACTTTTTACGTCCCACCTATACATCATATGTATGAGTTAAAATTCAAAGCACAATTTGCATGATTTTTAAAAATTTTAAATTGGTTGGACCAGCTATGGAATTGTAAGCAGCCCGTGGCAGCCCGTGAGTGGTCAATAGCTCTAAATAATACACAAGTATAGTTGTATATGATATAGGGGGGATATTTAAAAGTTGAAATTGGTTAATATAAGGGAAATATTCGCCTAGCACTTCCATCTCCACACTCAACTTATTTTTCCCTTATTCAACTTTAATTACAATACTGTAACTTTTAACCTTACTCTCTATCGGAATCGCAATCGGGAACGCATCGGATTTTCCCTTATTCCATCTATGTTTTTTAACTGGTAACATTCCTGTAACCTACCCTAAATTGACCATTTTCACCCCTCTCACACCCTATAAACCCTTGCTGCGCTTACACTTTTTCGATGTGGACTACCTATTTTTGACTCAAAATTGACAAAATCCCTTGGTACATCTACGTTTTTACCACTTTTGGCTACTCTCTCCGATTGAGACTTTTCAAGCTCACGATACAGACTAACGCTTTAACGTAAAAAAGAGTAATCAGATAATAAATGACTACTCCATTAATTTTCATATTCAATTTTAACCCACTAAAAAGCAAAAACGAATCAATCGTCACCTTTTCAGGATCAATCAATTCGCCTATGCTAGATAATCGAGATCTTATACTATTAAATCTTATTTGATCAATACGGGATTTACGACAGCTGCGGTTGTATTAGCCGAATCACCTTCCGGAGCCTCGAATCTGATTTCCAATTCCTGCACTCCCTTGACAGGAACAGAAGCCGTATTCACTGGAACGCCATTTACGGCATTTCCGCTCCACAGCTCTTTGCCGTCTCCGTATACGGATATTTTAACAAGGTTTCCTGACGACCATACAGAAATTGTACCATAACCAAAATTAAGTGTCTCGTATTGTCCATTTAGGTTGTAGCTCTGAGATTCCATACGATTGTACGAATGCACAGAGGTCATAATTCCTTTGGTGTAACGCTCATCATTAATTTTCAAGCTTCTGTTTGTATCAACATTCCCAGAAGATATTTTCAAAGGAGGCAAATCAGTTAAAGACTTTTGCTCTCCAACTGAGCCTGGATCTCCAATCAATACCGATTTCGTTTTACCATCCCAAGCAACTTCCTTACTTACCATGTCCCCAACCATCTTTAATGGTACATAAGTCGTTCCACTGTATGAGAGCGAAGCCGGAACAACAGTTCCATTATTGTTGAACTTTCCGTTTAACGGAGTCTTGTCTTTGCCATCTACAATAAACTTGATTGGATCTAAACTCACTTCGATCTTTGTTGTCGCTCCAAAGGCAATTCCGCCGAAGAAAACTGCACCAAGCGTAAATCCGGTCACACCATACTTTAACTTTTTCGTCAAACTCATAAATACTCCTCATTTCTTCAATCTAGGCTAATCTTCTTTATGTATTTCTTTTACTTACTTGCCTAACTTATTATATTCGAACTTCATATTATTTACTATATCAGGAAAGATATTTATGTCCCTTTGATGTAATAAGGATTAATAGGAATTAATCCTTAATGTTTAAAAAACACTCTCAACTGGTCTATTGGTGATTATATCTCGTGCTTCCCTTTTCATTTGAAACAGCAATCCTTGATTTTGAGACTCAATCAATTTAATCAATTCCTCTTTGCTCAACTCTTCAAAAATTTGATCTTCAATCTTATCTTCAATTCTTAGACTAATCGCATTTGATTGATCATCACTATAATGTCTATAGTATTTATCAGTTACTACTATACTTGAGTGATTATAGTGAGTTTTTGCTTCTTCTAGTGTTCCAAACATGGCAGCTACGTTTCTAAAACTGTGAAATACGATATTCCTTTCAGTAGGAATATTCATCTCATCCTTCAGCTTATTCATCATATTTTGAATGGTCATCTTATCCAGGTGAAAAAACTTTCCATCATTATATTGTGCATAATATTCTTGTTCAGTAATCTTGACCAATTCTCTATACATTTCATGAGATATTGGTACTGTATGTTTTTCTCCTCCCTTACCTATTGCTGTTAACTCATAATAATTACCTGATGGATGAAGTACGATGTCATCTTTGGTAATACTCAATAAAGTACTCTTACGTAAACTTGTTGTGTAAGCTAGTCTAATTAAAGCTGATTTTTCTTGTCCTTTAGTTGTACACAGTACTCTTTGACTCATTTCTTCCGCTTCATTTGCGTATAAAGATCCACACCTTACAGAGTCATCGGGTAATGGTTTTAATTTTACATGTGAAGCTTTTAGATCATATTCATTTCTCTCTAGGAATTCATATAAGCTTTGAATTGCAGCGATTATACTATTGATATAATTGTTTGTGTAATCAGCAGGATGATCTTTAAGAAACTTTCTATATCGTAGCATATCTGCATTTCTAACATGCAAATCCTCTTTAACCAACTCGTTTACTGATTTATTTTTATACCACATAAAAAAATTCTTTAGACTTCTTTCATAATTACGTGTTGTATACTTGCTCTCAAATGAATCTAAAAACGTTCTAATGTCTCCATGTACACTTCCATTATGTAATCCAACAATATTATTTGCTGCCGTATTTTCCATATGCTTAACACTCCCTTCTTCTATATATTACCATTCAGTAATCTTCTTAGTCAATTAGAAATAAAAATAATTTACTTATTGACATAATTATATCCGGGTGGTAAATTGAATTTACAGAGATTGGTAAACAGTTTCTGATACCACATTAGAGAGGAATTAAAGACAAGTACATGACAAAAAGAAATGCGGGGACAATCTTACATAGAACGAAGCAAGAAAATTACTATGATGGTTTCGAGGAGTGGTATGATGAAGAGTTGGTGAGTAAGGAATTTAGCGGGGAATACATATTGCAAGAAGCTTATGAGCAAGAAAAGTACGATACATATGATGATGATGTTATCTGGTTGAAGAACGAAGCACAAAAGAAATATTATAGAGAACCACATAAGCCAGTACATAGTAAAGTAGAAGTTTAAATATACATATAGAATTAAAAATAATGTAGTTAATACAAATTTTTATAGGGATTTCGAATACATAAATGAAAGATAAAGGGTGTTGTAATGGCATTAGATAAACAAGTATATATTTATAGTGTAGATACAAGCGCATTTTATAATCAGAAAGAGAAATTGCTAAGAAAAGAAATACATAGAGCAAAACAGATGAAAGAATACTCCAGGGTTAAAGAACTTGAAAGAAGCTTTAGAAATGTTATTGACGCAAATAGCTATCTGCGAAGAACTTTAGATCCTACAAGCTTAAATATAAAGAACAAGGTTTCTATATTTGAGTCTTCATTAACGCGAACATTAGGACTTGAAACAGGTAATACATATGAAGAAGTGTTAATTGTTGAAACGAATTACTATAGTATTTTTGATAGTCTAATTGACAATGGATTTACTTATCATGGCGAAGAATACATCCCCTTTACTGCATCGGCTGGACAAATCAGGACTAAAAAGACACTATTTATGAAGAAAGATGTTTGGGATACCGTCAAGCAAACATTAATGTGCGGAATTAGCGAAGAAAGTATAAATTCTCACTATGATTTAGATAGGAACAACCACAGGAAATACGGAGTTAGTATTAACAAGTATTTGGCATATCTCGCTCTTTGCTCTAGTGCAACAGACCTTTGGGAAAAGTTTAATATTGACCGTACAATAGTTGTAGATGATTTTGAAACGACCATTAACACTACTGTTGATTTCGTAGATGATATAAAATATGAAATCACCCGTAAGACAATGGATATTCCAATCAATCATACGGATGGCTGCGGAATGATCTTACCTAATAAAAGTAAGAAGGCATTTATGACTAGACTTCCATGGGTAAAAGGCTTACTTGTTCCATTTCCTTTTGATAAATTTGCATTTGCTAATGGGAATAGTAAAGTGACTGATATTTATGGCAAAGAATATGATGTAGTAAAAGATAAGATTGAAGTTATTTTCACCAAAAGTCAGTTTAAAATGTGGAAATATTATAGTAGTTGGGATGACTACAAGAAATTGTTCAAAATACATAAGTGTCACGCAAGCATTACCAACATTGAAGAAGATGATATTAGTGGTGCAAGACTTTGTTATCAAATGCTTCAAACTCTAACATCAATAACAGATGAAGAATTAGATAAATTAGCTTCTATCACAAGAAACGAAATCAAACTATCCGTAAGTGAACCTGAACAAATGTTAAAATTGATTGGTGCCGTTGGCGGTGCATTTAAAGATAAGAACCATCTACAACAAGCATTATACATATATCCAGAGTTATTATTGGATTCTCACACCAAACAGAAAATTAAAGATGCTAAAGGAAGTTTAGTTAGACGAGCTAACTCGGGCAAGGTTAAAGTTGATGGGTGCTATACATTTGTAGCTCCTGACCTGTATGCATTCTGTGAATGGCTATTCAATAAAACAAGTAATCCAGTTGGACTTTTGAAGAACGGAGAAGTTTCTTGTTCTGTTATTAACCCCGGAGAAAAGGTGGATTGTTTAAGAAGTCCTCATCTATACCGAGAACATGCGGTTAGAATAAATACTCAAACAACCGATACAGACAAATGGTTTGTAAGCAAATGTGTTCATTCATCTATTCATGATCCCATTAGTAAGATTCTTATGTTTGATTGTGATGGAGACAAGATAACTGTAAGTAACGATAAAACTTTAGTTTCGGTTGCTGAGCGAAATATGATAGACATAGTTCCACTATACTATGATATGAAGAAAGCACCTCCAGAGAAGATATCAAGAAAAAGCATGAAAGAAAATCTCAAACGAGCGTTTAGCGGCAACATCGGGAATATAAGCAATGATATCACTAAGATTTGGAATAGTGATAATGTAGATATTGAGTTAGTAAAGATTAGGACGATGGAAAACAACTTTGAAATTGATGCAGCCAAAACAAATTATAAGCCGACTAGACCAGCAAATATTAAAGCACTATTCAAGCCTTACAACAAAATGAAAATGCCTTTCTTCTTCTCATATGAAAAATATCGCCCAAAACCACAAGACAAAAAAAATAAAAAGAAGAAAAGAGAAACTCAACCATGGGACAATAAGACAACCGTGAATCGGTTAAAAGAAATGTTCCCACCTGTGCGCATTAAGTTTAAATCAGTTAGTGATTTGTATGATTTTGACTACGCTCAACTAATGAGTGCTGAGCCACCAAGAGATCAAATATATGAGGAAATAATCACAAAATATAAACAGCTAAATGAACAAAAATGGTGTTTGACACCGAAAAAAAAGAGTAATGACGATATTACAACATCAGATATCTTGCCAATATACACCTATATTAAAGAAGAATTACTGAAGGTTTGCAACGACCCACATCATGTAACTAACGTTATACTTGATTATCTCTACAGAGAAATAAATGGGCAGTATAAAACTACTCTGTGGTCGTGCTTTGGAGATATCATTGTGGAAAATTTAAAAATCAATTTAAAAGATAGAATTCGTATTTGTGAGAACTGTACCACAGTCATTGATAACACTAAAAGAAAGAGCACTAACTCCAAAAAGTATTGCGAAGACTGTTCGAAGGAAATCAGAAAAGAAAAAGTTAAGAATAATGTAAGGAATTTAAGAAATAAAAATAAATAAATAGGTGTAATCAAATCGATAATTCATAGTATAGTATGAATCGTTGATACATAAGGGTTTATTAGCTTTTAGGCAATAATTAGATAGGTCTTTTAGGGGAGTGTGTAGTTAACGACTTAATGACAAAGATAGAAGCATTGCAAAGCGTTCCCTCAAATAATAAAAACTATAAAAACCAAGGGAGATTTAAAAAATGAATAAAACTGAATTGATCGCAGAGGTAGTAACTAAAACTGGATATCAAAAAAAGGATATTGAAGCTGCAGTAAACTCAACTCTAGATGTTATCTTCACTGCTCTTGCTAACGGAGGCAAAGTACAACTCGTTGGTTTTGGTAACTTTGAAGTACGCGAGCGTTCTGCACGTAAAGGACGTAATCCGCAAACAGGTGAGGAACTAGATATTCCTGCATCAAAAGCCCCTGCTTTCAAACCCAGTAAAGCACTCAAAGAAGCAGTAAAACAATAATTTTAAATATAAAATAATTAATTTATACATAATATAAAGCTTTGCATATACCGGATTAAATTTAAATAAACAGAGCCCATTTGCGGCAATGTCAGATAAAACTGTATTTTGCTTCACCGAGGGGTTCAGTTGATAAACTATGGCAAATTGACTGCCCCCTCCCCTATTCTACCTATATGAGAGGTAAATACTATGCCATTATCAAAGAGTAATCCATTGTTTGGATTTGCACCTAAGTTGACTGACGAACAGAAGGAATATGTAGATAGTATTATTGATAACCATGTTACTATTGTTAATGCGTGTGCTGGTAGTGGTAAAACTACACTGGCTGTAGCTTGTGCAAAATTATTGAATATGGAATTGTTGTACATCTTCTCCCCTGTTGAGGAAAGCGTACTTGGATTTACTCCTGGTGATGTGTTTGATAAAGAATCAAAATATACTACCCCACTTAAAGATGCCTTACTGAAGATCAATGAAAATCCAGATAGAGTAATTATATCAAAGGAAAATATTCAGAATGTGAAGAATGGAACTGCTTGGGTTACACCTGTATCACATGTGTTTGCGAGAGGCACGAATATCGAGAATAAGTTTGTAATAATTGATGAATCTCAAAACTTTTCTCGTAGCGAATTAAAGAAATTGCTAACAAGAATACATGAAAGTTGCAAGGTGGTTATTATAGGTCATGATAAGCAATGTGACCTGAAGAATCCTGCTAAAAGTGGATTTGTACCATACATAGAACATCTTAAAGACGAAGAATACGTTAAAGTGTGCAGCCTTACTCATAATTTCAGAGGTAGATTGGCAACTAAAGCAGATCAATTAGAGTGTTAATAAAAATTATATTTTAGGGAGAAATATAAATGTCAGATATTAAATTAGATGGATTGAACGAAGTTAGAGAAGTTCTTTATGATTTATATCCAAACGCAAAAACAATTACCGTAGTGGTGACTGGTGAAAAGATTAAAGTAACACCCAATGAAGAATATAGCGTTCCTGTAGGCATTCAGACCGACGAAGAGGAGTGATTGAATGACCATTACTCCTTTGCAAAGTTTAAAGAACGAATCATATGAGGACTATTTGCTAAGATTGGGTTCCAATAAAGAAGAATTAGAATTATCTTGGAGCCAAATAGCTACATTGATGAATAATTTCTTAGATGAGGAATATACGGAATCAAAATATCGTAAAGAGTATCACAACCTCAACCGTGGAATTGAAATTGGTATACGTAAATCAGCTTCGGGCGAACAACTTAGAGAGATTGAAGATAAAACAGTTGAACTCCAAAAGCAAAAGTATCAATTTAATGATCAGAAGCGTGAATACAACAATAAAATCAGATTAATTGCTCGATACGAACACCTTAAAGATGAAATTTTGAAGGGGATTAAAGAATTAGAGAAAGTAAAACCTCTCCCCTACTCGTTCGAACCATCTATATCAGACACCAATATTAGGGCAAATGTATTGTGGAGTGATTTTCACTACGGTCAAGAAACACAGAATAGTCTAAATACATATAATCCAGTAGTATTTGAGAAAAGGTTTCAACATCTTGTGGCTAAAACCATCTGCTATTGTAAGAAACACGATGTTCAAGAGTTGACTATTGGTTCTCTCGGCGATCAGATTGCTGGCTTCATTCATTTAACTTCTCGCATAGAACAAAGTGAAGATGTGGTTTCTCAGATTCAATACATATCAGAAAGATTGGCTGAAGCTATTGCAGAAGTTTCGTTACACGTCCCCAAAGTTAGAGTGGTAAATATAATCGGAAATCATGCAAGAACAACTCCAAATAAGAACGATTCAATCCTTAAAGAGAATTTTGAGAATCTCATTCCTTGGTATTTAGAAAGTAGATTAAGAAATTACAGCAATGTAGAAATCATTAGAAGTGAAGATGGATATTTTGTTGACACTACGTTTAAAGAGCCTCATGTATACGTTCACGGAGATTTAGACCATGTAACCAGCGTAGCTAAAAGTTTGCCGCAATTTCTAGGAATAATCAGTAAGTACGTTTTTATGGGACATATACATCATGATACAGTTAAAGATTACGGAAGAACCACTGTAATCTCAAACGGCAGTTTATGCGGATCGGATTCCTACGCGCTTGGTAAGCGTATGTACTCTGATGCGATGCAGAAGATGCATATTTTTAATGATAGTGGTCGAATTGAATATAAGATTGATATTAATTTGCAAGATATTAAATAATACATATCGGTATGCATACTAGTGATGCCAATGCCTTCTAATTGTTAAGGAGGCTTTATGTCGGAAGAATATAATCAAGAAGATATGGCTCTCCCCTCATCTTTTCTTTCAAAAGAAAATGAAGTGAGTTCTACAAATGTCATTGTGATACCACATTACACATTAGATATTGAATCTGTAATCGACTCCTATGTTAATCAGAGTCAATCACTTGCAACTAAAAAACAGTTGAAGTTGTTGCTACAAGACTTATGGGTAGAAGCTGAGCGTCATGGAAAAATTTTAGAGATGATAAATAAAATACAACTAGACATCAATATTCTTCAAGATGAAGTGATTTACGGTATTCCTGATGATTCGGAAGTGTTTTACGATTCTTCAGAGGAAGATTATTAATCAAATATCAAGAAGTACGGCGGACAAGAAATCTTTTGTCCGTCTTTTTGTTCATATTTGTAATGGAGGAATCTCCTGTTACAAGGCGATTTAAAAACGGGGCTCTCCCTCCCCATCTCCTCCATTGCTTTACCTATTATTCAAAAGGGAGACACAGGAAGGTGAAACAACTATGTCAGGGAGCAGCAATGATTATAAAGTATGTAAAACTTGCGGCAAAAACAGAAAGAAAATCTACTTCTATGCTTCCAAAAACAAATTCGATTCAGACGGAAGATTGGAAATATGTAAAGAATGCCTTAAAAAAGATATCGACTATAATAACTTAAATACTATTAAAGATACGCTCTTGCAGATCAACAGGCCATTCATTACCCAACTATGGCAATCTGCATTAGATGAAGCAAGTGTGAAAAACAAAGATGTTTTTGGTGTATATATGAAGAACATTCAGTTTGGAGATAATAAAGAATTGACATGGAAAGACGGAGATGATGTTCAAAGCAAGAATGTTGCTCCTACTCCTGTATTTAATACCCAATTAGTGGTTGATGATACTTCGCTCATCGAAGATGAGAAAGTATTTGATGAAAACAAAAACAAAAATGATGTCTTGAGAATGTTGGGTTATGATCCCTTTGAAACAGAGCCACAATCCGATAAGCGTCATCTCTATAATAAGCTAGTAGATTTTCTTGATGAAGGAACACTTGAAGATAGCTTCAAACTTCCAACAGTTATAGAAATCGTAAAATCTTTTAACCAATTAGACAAAATCAATAGTGCGCTTTCTACATTAGCGGCTGATGCAAAAACACTTGGTGAAAACGTTGGTGCAGTCAATTCCTTGGTTTCTACTAAAGATAAAATGTTGAAATCTGTATTGGCCCTAGCTAAAGACAATGGTATTTCTGTCAATCACAATAATAATAAAAGCAAAGGCGCAGGCACTCTTTCAGGCATAATAAAACAACTTCAAGAAAAAGGGTTCGAAGAGGCAGACGTCAATATATTCAACATTGAGACATGCGAAGGGATGCAGCAAGTTGCAAACGTGAGCAATGAAAGTATCTTCAAACAATTACAGTTTGATGAGAATGACTACACTACAATGATAATGGAACAGAGAAGTATGATTGACGATTATGAGAAAAAAACTTCAAAACTAGAAGAAGAAAATCGACTGCTTCGTAAACAACTCCTCCTGTTGCAAGATGGTGAGGCATAATGGAAAAACATAATATGTCTCAACGCAAGATAGATGGCTATTTAAAGTGGGCTGAAATTGTCAACTGGGGCAGAAAATATCCTGTAAGATTTGTCGAACGCTTCCTGGGTATGGAACTTCTTGATTATCAAAAGTATGTATTTATGAGTAGTTGGACTACTCCATTTGTTTTATGGTGTATGGGTAGAAACTCCGGCAAGACTACTCTTGGTGCTCCTTTTATAATGGCTAAATCCTTATTGATACCGAATTTCGAGGCTTATATCCTCGCTGGTGTTGGTTCTCAGAGTCAGGAAATGTTTATGAAAATTGAGAAAATCGCCAAACGAGAAATAGCATCATTCACTGGGTTGACCGATATTTTCTATAATGAAACAGTAAAAAGCTCAGCCAATACAGATGGATTTACTCACAACCCTGCTTCATATACATATAAGTTATATAACGGCAGTGTAACGCGATCACTGAACGGCTCCTTCGACAATAATAGGTCAAAGAGATCGAATTTAAATTTTTATGATGAGAGCGGATTTGCTCCTGATGAGTTATTTACGACCTCAGAACCGTTCACAACCCAGAATAGTGATTTCCGATTAGGTGGGGACACTGATGTGACACTTCTGCCAAGACAATTTCCCAATCAACTTATTTATGCTTCCTCGGCTTCCTCTACTGACACTTACTTCTTTAGAAAATATAGAGACTTTGGAATGAAAATGTTTTTAGGAGATAAGCGTTATTTTGTAGCAGATATCAGTTCAGATGTTGTTATCAATGCGACTTATAATGGAGTCCTCTACCCCGTCTCTCTTCTCTCTCAAGAAAAAGTGGATTCAGCAATGCGTGAAAACAAAGAAAAAGCATTGAGGGAATATAAAAATATATTCACTACCGAAGGCTCTGATAATCAAATAGTTAAACGAGCTACAATTATCAGAAATTCTGAAGTAAGAGTTCCTCAGCTTGCTAATGATGGTTCAAAGAAATTCGCATTGGCAGTTGACCCCGCTAGACAGCACGACAACTCTATCTGCACCATTGGAGAAATTTATTTAGATGAAAATATTGGCTACAAATTGAAATTGGTTAATTCGGTTAGTTTTGCAGACATAGCAAAAAAGAAGAGAACTCCAATGAAGACCCCTGACCAAATCAAACATTTTAAACAATTATTGCTGGATTATAATGGACCACAGTCTGCAGATTACGAAAATATCAATGGTGTATTAATCGATTCTGGAGCTGGTGGTGGAGGAGTATCTGCATGGGCTGATGGACTTTTAGACGACTGGGTAGATACTAGAGGAGTAAGGCGTAAGGGTTTAATTGATAAAGATCACGACGAATACAGTGTACACTCCCACAAATATCCAAATGCCTCTAACATCTTAAAACTCATCTCACCTCAGAAATACAAACGAGATTTATTCGATGCTCTAATTGAAATGTTAAGCCTAGATTTAATATCTTTTACGGAAAATTATGATAGTAAAGGGTATTTAAATATTGACTTAGGTGAAGGGCAATCTAAACAATATACTTTATCTCAAGATGAAGAACTGGCTTTAGTGAATTTGGATATTGCTAAAGAAGAATTGGTAAGCATCTATTCTTTTAAGAGCTCTAATGGAAATATCCGTTATGATCTACCTCCAGATAAACAAAGTAAAATCGGAGATGACAGGGCTTACACTATAGCAATGTTGGCATGGCATCTTCGAAATTTACGAAGAGAAAATATAACAAATAAATCGCAGAACAATATGAATCCTAATGACTTCTTTCTAATGAGGAAGCCAGTAATTTACAAGTGAGTTGGTGGTGACATGTGACTAATGTAAACTCGCCAGAATACTTCAAGCAGATGGCTATGATTAATTTAAGCAACGGTTCTTCGGGTACTCGATTGTTGAGCTCATACAATAAAGAAGATATTAAGAAGTTTCTCAAGAACAAACACACAGCCGACAATCAAAAGAAACTTAGAGAAATAAGTAGGGAAATTTACTATACTAGCCCTCAATATCGAAGACTCGTTAATTATTACGCAACTTTATTTAACTTAGATTATGTTCTTGAAGGATACGGCACAAGTCCTGACAAAGTAAATGCAAAATTATTCAAAAATGCTTATTTTAAAAATGTTGATTACGTTGAAAAAATGAATATCAAAGATCAATTCACTAAAGCTAGGTTTATCTCGTATAGAGATGGTATTTTCTATGGGTACGCCCGGGTAAGCAAAGATGGTTTCTATATCCAGGAGTTAAATCCAGATTATTGCCAGTTGTCCTATGTTGATATTGATACTGGTTTACTAGGTTATTCGTTTGATTTTTCATTTTTTGATAGTAAAGAAAACAGCATAGAATCATTCCCAAACGAATTCAAGTCTATTTATAATTCTCTCAATAGAGATAAGAGCAAAAGCGTTAAAAACAAATTTGTTAGAATTGAATCCCCTTATGCTATATGTTTAAAACCTATCCCAGATTTTTATGCAGTTCCCCCTTTTATCTCTCTACTTGAAGAACTCCTAGATATCCAAGACTATAAGACTTTGGATAAAAATAGTGAAGAAATCAGTAATTATATGCTGCTTACTCAAAAGATCCCAATGGATCAAAGTGGTTCAGATTCGAATAGATTTCTACTCACCCAAGACTGGGTACTCGCCTTTCATCAAAATATCGAAGATGGACTCCCGTCTCAGGTTGGATTAGCTACTACTCCAATGGAGATTGATGTAGTCAGGTTTGATAAGGAGATGGCAGAAAAAAGTAAAGTCTCTCAAGCAACAAGCCAATTTTGGAAAGACTCTGGTGTTTCGGAATTGCTATTTGGGTCAGACGCAAATTCTACAGCTTCTTTAAAATCTTCAATAATCGTAGATGATTCTGAAACTTTTGGTTTTATTAAAGATATTGAGAAGTGGATAAATGAACATCTAAAAGCTACTCAATCTGGAACTTATAAATTTAGAGTAAGGATTCTAGAAACAACCAAACACAATAGAGATGCATTTGTAGATTCCAGGTTAAAGGCTGCACAATTCGGAATGCCAGTTAAAAATGAAATAATAGCAGCTATGGGTCATCAACCTAGTTCTATGTATCTCAATAACTTTTTAGAAAACGAAATTCTAGAGCTAACAGAGAAACTCATCCCATTAATGTCTAGTCACACAGGCAATGCAACCAACAATGAAGCTGGAGCACCCGAACAAGATGAGCGAGACCTCACTGATAAAGGACAACAAACTAGAGACTTAGAAAGCAACTCGTCTGGGTGAGGAGGTGAAAAGGTAAATTGACAGAGAAAATTATGCGATTCGAAGTAAAAGCTTTAAATGTTGAGAAGATCAATCCGCTATTTAGCCAATGCAAAATTAGAATCCTCTACCCTGGTCTTAATAGAAACAATTCATACATGTCTAAAGAAGTTATTGAAGACGCAATCCCTTCTATCTACGGCATTCCTATTGTTGGTGAATTCAAAGAAGAAGATAAGAATTTTGGTGGTCACGGTGGGGAAATCGACTTTTTAGGTGATGAGATACGATGGAAAATTACTACTATGCCATATGGATTTATCCCAAGAGAAGCAAATGTTTACTGGGAAGATGTAGAAGAAGATTCTGGTGAAATTCGAGAGTACCTTGCAGTTGACGGTGCTTATTTATGGACAGGTAGATATCCTGAAGCCAAGATGCTAATTGAGCAAGAATTTAATCAGTCTATGGAAATTGATATTACAAAAGGTAAATATTCAACTTTTGATGGTCATAAAGCCTATGAGATTAATGAGTTCCTCTTCTCCGCTCTTTGTATTCTTGGTATCAGTAAGGAATCTGATCCTGATGGACATGTGGAACCTTGTTTTGAATCAGCGTCAATAGTGGCTTATCATTTAGATGAAGATGAGTTTAAAAGTAGATTTACACAAATGGTTAGCGAGTTGAAATTTTCTCTCAATATAAATAAAAATACGCAAGGAGGAAAAGAAGTGGACGAAATCCTTGAAATGCTAGAATCCTACAATGTTTCATTTGAGGATTTAAAAGCTAAGGGAATTAACCACGAAGACTTCTCTCTTGAGCAATTAGAACAAAAAGTAAAGACTGAATTTAGCAAAGAAAACAATCAAGTTCAATCTAATACATACGCTTTGACTGGTTCGCAATTGTTTGAAGAAGTTAGTCGTGAAATGGTTTCTTTTGGAACTATTGATTTCTATGGTTATGAATATCCAAGGTTTGGTTTAGTAGATATCGATACAGAAAATGGATATGTGATTGCTCAGGATTATGAGGATTGGTATTTTGCAGGCTTCTCTTATTCTTTAGATGGTGACAAAGTAAATATTAATAAAGAGTCTAATAAACGTTTTAAAATTAGTTATTCACCGATGGAATTGAATGAAGAAAGCATATTTAGTCTCGATACTGTTAAGTCCTTTAGCGAAGGCTACGCTGATCACAAAGCATCAAAAGTTAAAGAAGAGTATGATTTAACAGTTACCGAGAAAGATCAGATTATCAATGAAGCAAATCAAAAGTATGAAGCACTTCAAGCTGATTTTGCTAAGGTATCAACTGAATATTCGGCTAAGTTAGAACAAGAAAGAAAAGAAGCAGAAGATGCTATGTTTGAGCTTGTGTCCAGCGAATTAACAGAAGAGGAAATGAAATCTGTTAAGGATAAAAGTTCCGATTATACTCTTGAAGAACTTGAAGAAAAATTGTTCGCTCTAGTCGGTAAGAAGAAAGCTAAGTTTAATCACAACACATTTAAACAAAAAACAGTAATTCAAATTGATCAACCTAAAGAACCAAAATCTACAGGTAAATCATACGACATTCTATTTGAATAACATTAAACACATCTCAAAGAGGTGTGTTTTTATTTTTCCCTAAATTTAAGGAGGACTTTTTAATCATGGCAATTCGTAAAGACAAGATGCAGTCAGTTTATGCAGGTAATATTACAAGTTTACTTCTAAGTGCAGACGCACATAACGGTCAAGTGTTTGTTGTGGGTGATCCTGTAGCAGGAGAGCGTGAAGTTTTCAAAGGAGTAGCTCCTACTGATGTGTTAACACAGGAAATTGTAGTCCTCACTTCACCAGAAGTACTTTATGAACGAAAACAACACATCACTGATTTTGTAAATATAGCTAATAAAGTAGCTCGCGCTGATCACTATACAGTTGCTGACATTATTACTGTTACAGATGATGTTATTGAAGGAACTAGCGTAGTTGGTCAATACCTTATCCCAGCTAACGGCAAAACAAAATTAGTTCCGGCTGCCAACCTCACTGGAGGCACTCGTTTTGCAGCTCAAGTTATTGAGAAAACAAAAATTTATGGCAAAGCGGCAACGGCTTACCGAGTAGTAAAAGCTTAATCACAAACAATACATATAATCTGGAGGATATAAATAAATGAGTAAAGATGTAAAAGTAATTATTGAACTAGCAAATGACATCGTAACAGGTTCGCTTGGCAGCTATTCTACAAATGAGGCAAATGACAAACTTCGTGAAGCGATGAATAAAATTCTAGGCTCCGAAAACGGTAAATTTAACGCTAAAAAATTACGGAGAAATAAACTAGATTTGTTTGAGATTATTGAAGAAGCTGTTGATCAGCGTGTTGAGGCTGATGTAAGAGAGCGTTTTAAGGCTTTTGTTGATTACAGATCAACTGCATTTGGGGATAAGCTTGAGTTTATTCCAAAAAGCACAGAATTCCTCTCTGTTTCCAAGATTGCTGGAGGCACTAATAACCTTCGGAGACAGAGAATTGGGAAAGGTGAAGCCTACCGTATTGATACTGAATGGTACGGTGTAAAGATTTACGAAGAACTAGAGAGATTTTTGTCTGGTCAAATCGACTGGGTCGATCTAATCAATGATGTTGAACGTGCATTTGAAGAGCGAATTACTGCAGACATTTTTAAAGCTATTAAGGATGCATATAATGGACTAAGCGCTCCGTACAAGCATACTGGAGTGTGGGATTTAGAAGAATTCAATCTGGTGGTCGAATATGTACGTGCAGCAACAGGTCTTAAACCCATGGTAATCGGTACTCGTGTTGCTGTTTCAAAAGCAACACCTGCTTATGTTTCTAACGGCATGATGGAACAACGTAATTCGGATGGCTTCTTTAAGGAAGTTGATGGAATCACATTTGGTATCATTGAACAAGGTTTCTTGCCAGGTACAGAGCAATTTGCTATCGATAATGATTTTCTATTAATCCTTCCAAACGGTAATGAGAAAATTGTGAAGTTTGTGATGGAAGGAGAAGCTCTTATTGACGATGCAAAAGATTCAGCTAACGCAGATGACTCTGTAGAGTACACACTACGCAAGAAATATGGAGTAGCTGTAGAAAAATCCGCTAAATATGGTGCTTATATTTTAGGGTAAATAATACATGTTCTATCTAAGGGGTGAGTAGTTTCACTCCTTAGAATTTATTAAGGGAGCTGAATTTATGGTAAAGCCAATGCAAAAAAAGGAGACTGTCATCAATACTGACCCATCAGGAGATAATGATGCGCCTGAAAAAAACAATGAAATAAATGACAGTAAACAAACTACTATTGAACGCAAAGTTAGAAAACAATTAGATGAGAATTTGCTTGTTCCAATTCGAAGTAATGTAACTGGAAGGCTTACTTACAAATCTAGAACTGGAGTAGATATTCGATTCAGCAACATTGGTGATGAGGATGTGATCACTCTTAGAGATTTGCGCACCATGATCTCTTCCAATAGGTCGTTTCTTGAAAAAGGATGGATTTTAGTCCTAGATGAAGAAGTTGTTGATTACCTAAACATTAGTAGAATTCAGAAGAATGTTGTTGATGCTGAAGATATCGAACATATCCTCCAACTTCCAGGAGATAAGATTCTTAAAACTGTTAATGAGGCATCTGCTAATACAAAATCTTTAATTTTTGATCTAGCCCAAGACAAATTCCTAAACAATCAGTTGACTGATTATCATACTATAAAGGCTATTGAAGAAGGTTTAGGTCAATCTTTAGACCCTAACAACTAGGGGTGATTAATTGAGCACAACGTTTGATGAAATATATGATGTATTTCTTAGTCAAATTTCAGATCCTATTTTTATGGAGCGAGACCAGGACAATTCATTAAAATATCGTTACTTACTAAATAGTATTCCAAGGTTCAAGAAATGTAAAAAAGACCTGCAATTACGTACTGAAACCTCATTCATTGAAAAATTAAGTGATGAGGAACAGCTAATTTTAGGAAGTCTCATGGTAGTCGAGTATTTAAATCCCTTAATCACTTCAATCCGAAATATCGAGCAATTCATGTCCACTAAAGATTTTTCTATGACATCACAAGCAGCCCATCTAAAGCAACTTTTAGACATGAAGGAAAATAAAAAGCTTGATGTTAATAAGTTGATTTTAGATTATACATACAATAATGGCGATTTAGGTTTGCTTAAATGAGTTACAAAGACAAATATATAGCCAGGGACAATGCATATGGTGTTGATGTGCGTTCTAGGATTGTAAGTAGAAACAGGGATAATATTAATAGTACAATCACTCAGTCTCCCTCCTATTATCAAGTCAATGTATTAAACAAGACTGTTCCTTGTGACATGTTGATTATAGACAATAGTGATAGTAAGGATCTGAAAAACTTTGCTGTACCATTCGATTCCGAATTCTCTCTTGGGGATACTATCCACTGGAAAGACAATCATTGGCTCGCTATTCACTTTGACGAGATGAGCGAAGTTTATAAAAGAGGAATTTTACGTAAATGCTTCACCACTCTTAAATGGCTGAATTCAGAAGGTAAAGTGAAAGAAACATGGTTCACTTACTCGGGTGAATCTACATCTAATTTTGGTGTTGATGAAGGACGTTTTATTGTTCTAGATAAAGATCGAAGGCAAATTATCATCAAGAATGATAAGGAAATTTCTAATGATTTGGATAATGACAGCAGATTTATATTTGATGATAGAGCCTGGAAGGTAACTTCTATAGACAGACTTGAAAGCAATTTGATGTATTTAGTCTTAAATGCAGATCAAATAAATACTGCTACAGACAATGTTGAGCTTCGAATAGCTAATTACTATGGCAATATTGCCACCCATGAGATTAACGTGCTGAGCGGTACCTCGCTAACCCTCTCCCCTAACTTTCCTCTCCAGCTTCAAGTAGAAGTAAGAAATAGAGATCAAATAGTTCCATCCCCTACTCTATCCTTCTCTTCTAAAGATGAATCAATTTGCACAGTAAATCAGAATGGATTGCTTACACCAATATCAGAAGGTTTGACATCAATAATTGTCCAGTTTAAGGATATTCAAAGTGTGATTTCAGTTAAGGTTGTTCAAGAACAAACTTACAACTACACCGTTGAAATTATTGATGATTCATCCAATCCATTTGTTATTTACCGTGGAAAGTCTAAAGAGTTTAAAGCTGTATTTAAGGATAATGGAATAGCTTATGAGGACAATGGATTAGCTTATGAGGACAATGGATTATTCTCGCTTACTACAAATCTAGCGACTATTACATTACAAGGCGATAATCGCTGTGTGTTACAAGCTAATAGCGTTGGTAAAGTTACGTTAAAAGTTGTAGGTTCTCATGCTGAAACCACAAAAGAAATCACAATCAAATCGATACTATAGGAGGTGTGAGTCGATTTCTAGATTAAGAAACTTGTCACCAAATAAAGAAAAAATCATGAATAGGATTATCGGCTCACCCGATTTAGTAAAGGCGATATATTATCCGAATAGAGATTTTCTCGATCAGGCAGATGTTGAAGTCCCAGAAGAGTTGATTAATGACAATATTCATTTGAAGAAGAGCATCCCTCTAGACAAAGAAACTAAAACGTTCATTACGATAGATATTACTGATTTCAAACCCTCTAACAACCCTCGTTTCAAAAGAGCCACAGTCTATATTTATGTTCTCATACACAATAGTTTACTTAGTACTGATTATGGTGTTTTGCGAATGGATTACATACTATCTAAGGTCGATGATTTATTCAATGATAAACGTGGTGTTGGTGATTTTAGACTAAAGTTTAAATCAATTAGGGATGTCTCTGTGAATTCGAGTTACGAGGGTAAGTTTATCTCATTTGATTTATTGGAGTTCAACTGATGATTGATGTTGAAGACGTAAAACTTAGAAGCTGGGGTAATGAGCCATACATATATAAATCAATTCCTATCAAGCCTAAAACCATTAAAGAGATAATTCGTGATGGCTATCAAAACTTTCTTTATAACTTAAATCTGGTGGCTATAGATAAGGAACAAGTATTTCCTGACGGTAACAGTTTCGATACAGCTCTAAAAAAACTAAGTTTTGCTGAACTATTATATGCAACAGAGAACTTTGATTTTCTAAATAGCTATTTAGATGCGATCCAATACTTTCTGTCTACAGAAATATCAGTTGAACCTGATAAAGTTATTCTTATAAATGAGAACAAATACACTCTCGAGGATATTGCTTCTTTGGTCGTTATAATCAAAATCCAAAATTGTATGAGCAACAAATCAGGCAAGGACGAATTCAATCCTAAGAACGATAGAGTTCGGAAGTTAAAGGAACAACAGCAGAGATACAAAGATAAGATAGCTAAATTGAAGACTGAATCGCAGAAAGAAGATAATTTATCGTTCAGAGATTATTTATCTTCTTTAGCTGTTGTGGGTAATGGAATGAACGTCAATGAAGTGTTGAAGTTAAACTATTATCAATTCCATGATCAATTAATTCGTCTTCAAAAATACCAGAGTTATAAAGAAAATATGGACGCACTATTTCATCAAATGCTAGATACAAACAAAACTAAAATTACACATTGGATGACAAAAATCGAGTAGGCATATGTGTCTACTTATTTTTGTGTTCAATAAACGGAGGAATTCCTAAGATGACAGCAAGTCAAAACTATGGTGTTCGTGAGATTTTCAACGTGACACTTAGAGACTATAAATCAAGAGAATTAAGAGCAATTATTGAAAGCCTGACTGCATCTTCAGTTGAGATCTCAGCACAATCAGCATCTCTTAGAGGTGGACAAGGAAACCCTGAGCGTATAATTTGGGATAGTGAAAAAGATATCGCACTGAATATGACAGACTCTTTGATTACTAAAGCAACTCTTGAAGCCTTAACTGGTTCTAAATTTACTAAGGGTGCAAAAATTGTCCCTAAAAAAGAAGTAGTAACTGTAACAAGCGATGCTGGAAGTCTAGCTATCGTTCTAACTAGAATCCCTGTTGCTTCGAACGCCAAATATCCTATCTTCTTCTATAAGACAGTTGATGGTACAAACATGGGTGAAAAGCTAACAGCTACGAGTACTGGCACAGAAGTTACTTTGACAGGCAATACAGACATTAAAGAAGGTGATCAAGTAATTGCTAGTTACTATTACGAATCACCAGTCACTACACAAAGCATCACAATCACTGCTGATATTTTCCCAGGTGTTTACACACTCGAGGGTACTACTTTCTGGAGAAACGAAGACGGGTATGATGTTGAAGCTCTCTTCTTAATCCCTAAACTAAAAATTCTTCCTAATTTCACCATCGGTATGGCTTCCTCTGGAGACCCACAACCATTTGAATTCAATTGTAAGGTTCTTAAAGATAAAGAAAATGAAATGATCACAATCGTATTGCTAGAAGAAGACGATGAATAATAATTTATTATATCGAGGAGATGGCGTATGCTGTCTCCTCTTCTTTTTGTCTTATGAATCAAGTAGTTGAGTTTATTGAAAGTTTGATTGTTAAGACAATTATAATTTATAGGGAGCGTGTTAAATAAGAATGGCTAAAAATATGACTGCTACTTCTCTAAAGAAATTAGAACAAAAATTAAATCAGACAGAGAATGTTGTTATTACAGATAAATATGGTGATGAACACAATATAGCTTTATCTAAGGATTTTCGAGATTCAAAAGTAAGTAAGGTTGCTCTTCGATACTTGAAAGCATTGCAAACTTTAAACAAAAAAACTGAAATAGAAGATGAAGATGTCGTAGATACCTCTCAACTTCTTCCCGTTCTAATTTTTCAAGAATTCACCAATATACCTATTCCAAAGGAATTGAATGTTGATCAACTTATTAAACTTAATTATGCCTTTATAGACTCCTACATTACGGCAGCTCTCTTTAATGAAATGGGACAAGAGAATATTGATAAGATAAGTGATTTTGCTAAACGCGCTAGTGAAGGAGCCAATGGGATTGGTCAAAACTTTGGAGAGTTGGCATTAAAAGCAAAGTGAGTTGATTAAATGAAGATTAATGTCAGTAGTACAAAAGATTTGAATAAACTATTTGCAGAATTACAGCGGAGAGTAAATGTTACTCAGACAACTGACGTAGCTCCAACAGTAAGAGAAGAAATGAAAGATCAGATTGAACAAGTAGTCTATAGCGTGTACGACCCCAAAGAATATGAACGTCAGATGGATGATGGTGGCTTAATTGATGATGAGAATATTGATACATATATGACTGATGCTACCACATTAGTCGTTGAGAGTAATCGTTTTGACGGTGATAAGAATGTTGGTGAAGTGGTCGTTACAGGCCAAGGATATAGTTTCCCCTTCGCATATAACGGAGTAGCTAGAGATTATATTGAGGCAACAAAAGATTCTTTAGAAGCAACCAATGCTCATGTAGCTGCACTAGCAATGGGGCTAAAGAAGACTGGACTACAGATTAAGTAAAAGAGTTATTTCATAAAGAGATTGGATGTGACATAAATGATTCAAGTTTTTGACATGGAAAGAGCATCAGGAAAGAAAACGCGAGTTATCGAATTGCTAAAACAAGACCCTTCCCTATACTGTATTATCCCAAACAAACATATGAAACAATTTTACCCTAAGCACCTTCATAATCAGATTCTATATGGTACAGACATCATTGATCGGAGAAGTTTTGAGGGCAAAAAGGTTGCCAGAGTTGTGCTCGATGAAGGATTTTTATACAGAAAGAATCAAATAGCTGAATTGTATTACACATTAGGATTACTAAAAATCAAAACAATTTCCTTTGGTACATCATAATAACCTCTAGAAAGTGTGGTTTTATTGGGTAGAAAAACATACAAAAAGATCATTACAAGCGATGAACTAATCCAACAGTTTAACCCTGAGAACATAAAGCTAGTAAATAGATTCCTAAAAGACAAAAACATGAAGTGTTCCGAAGGAACAATCAATGGATATAAAAGTGATTTAAATATCTTCTTTACTTGGAACTTGCTTGAAAATGATAATAAGTTCTTTGTAGATATCCGAAAAATTGAATTTTCTGATTTCTTCAGTTATGGAATTGAGGAATTAAAATGGAGTCCAAAAAGATTTGGGCGACTGAAGTCTTGCTTAAGTAGTTTTTCGAACTTTATTGAAAACTATTTTGATGACATCTATCCATCTTTTCGCAATGTAATTTTGAAATCTATTGATAATCTTATGAATAATCCAGTTAGAGAGAAAACAATACTTCTCGAAGATCAAGTTGATGGACTTCTTAAGTATTTAAAAGATGAGCTTAAAAAACCTCAAGAGGCATGTCTCTTAGCTTTGGCTGCGAATAGTGGAGCACGAGTATCTGAGTTACTAAGATTCAACACTTCAATAATTGATGAAAACAATACTGCATTCGAAGGAATGTTTCTTGAGACAACCAAACAGATTAAAACTAAAGGTTTTGGTAAGCAAGGCAAGCTTTTACACAAATACATAATCAAAGATAAGTTTCTTCCCTACTATAAAGATTGGCTCACTGAACGGGAAAAAATTATGACAAAGAATAATAAGGAACATGATGCTATCTTTATTAAGTCTAACGGTGAACCAGCACAAGTAAGTACAGTTCGTTCTTGGAGCACCAAATGGGAAAAATATTTAGGTGTGCCTTTTTACTTCCACTCACTCCGACATTACCTTGTTACCAACTTAACTCGTATCGGTATGGAGTCAGACTTTATTATTGAGCTTGTAGGTTGGTCAAGCAGTGATATGTATAAGGTCTACAATGACCTAACAGCAAAAGAACGTAAGTGGAAAAGTTTAGACAAACTTAAAAACCATGTTGTTAAGGAAGAAAGTAACGAATAAAACTATCCTTTCATCACAATAAAAAGGACTCCTAATTTGGGAGTCCTCTTTTAATTATTGATTTACAATGGATCTTTGATTGCGACTTATTATTACACTCATTATGCTTTGCCACTGACTAGCATCTTCTAATGCTTGAGTATAAGTTGTATTTGATAATTTTAATGGAATATCACTATTTAAGATTTGTATGTTCTGGTATGGTCTTTTCAAATCATCCAAAACTATTTTTAACGAGATGCTTCTCACTTGAGTTTCGTTTTGTTTCGAGCTACTTAAACCACCTATTATTGCTCCAACTCCACCAGCTAAAACCCCACCAACTAGAGCTCCGCCAATTTGACCAGTTCTAGATACTTTACTAATAGATACTTCATCTTGGAAAATTTCTGATTCAATTACCTTCTTAAAGTCATAAGTGTATGTACCCACTGTATTAGCAATAACTAATTTCTCTTTGTTTTCATCTAAAGCTACTACGCAGTTTGCAGCATGCAGAATATTAGTCGGAGTAAAATCTTTCACCATTGAAATCTGCGATTCCAACTTCTGTATAGCATCCTCTTTCTCTTTAGTTTCTTTGGATGATAATACTAAAAATCCAGTTATGCACAAAGAAAATACTGTTAACATCACAGGACCAACTGATATTCCATTTATAATAACTAAAATTATACTTGGTATTATAAAGATTGCGTTAAAAATGAGATATCCTGTTCCCTTCTTCATCTTATATCCCCTTTCCAGTTTCATACATCTTTAATTCTAAATATATGCTCTTCAATGTCAATAAGAATATCAAGTTCATAATAGTTACATGTAAAAAAATCCTCGTCAGCTTATGTTGGTGTGGATTTTTTTGCATATAACCCCCATCAAGGAGCGATATCTATCGCTTCTTTTTTATTTTAAAAAGGAAGTGATATCAGTTTTATGGATAAATTACAAATACTAATCTCTGCTGGAATAAACACTAGTGAGAGTATTGGTAATATTAATGCTGCTCTAAAAGCATTATCAAGGCATCCTTCTCTTCAAAAATTGGATGTGAAAATTAATGTAGATGAGTCATTTGTTAAGTCGATTAGTAATTTTATTGAATCAACAAAGAAATTAAATGTAGCATTGGAAACTCAGAACAAAGTTACTCAAGAGACAATTAATGAATATCGCAAGCTAGATGGAACTGTTGAGAAAGTCACACAGCAGATTCTTAAATCTGGTGAGATCATTAATAAAACTAAAGTTATTCACGATGAAAACAAGAATAAATTAGCCGAAGAATCAGCTGCGTATAATAATCAATCGGCTTCAGTCGAACGACTTGAGAAGGATCTTAAGAATCTCAGTTTAGCTCAAGAAAAAGTTAAAAAGAATAAATATGGTGAAATAACGGGAACCAATTCAACTTATAAGTCTGATGACGGAACTCAAAAGGTAACCGCTAATTACAATAAAGATGGATTGTTAAATAGTTATTCCATATCTGAGGACTATGAAAAACTACTTCGAGACGAAGAACAATTCATAGATCAGATGTATCAACAAAGACTTAAGGCAGAATCAAATACACGAAACTTTTATAACAATTGGGAAAAGGCTCAACAAGAACACATTAGCAAGAATGCAGATTTAAATAGAAAAGATATTCAAAATGAGAAACAACTTGAATTAGATAGAGACAAGCAACATTACATAGCCTTACAACAAAACCGTAAAAGACAACAAGAATATGAGAAAGCAATTAAAGAAGCTGAGATAAGATTAGCTTCAGCTAGAAAGCAGTACAGAAACAACTCTACTTCTGCGAATAGCATAGATGGATTGACTAATGAGTTATCCCAGATTACAAGTGTTGGGAACTATAAGAAGGCTATTAGTGATGTCAATACAAAACTTAAAGAAATAACTACAACATCTAAGAAGGCAGAATTGCAAGTCAATGCTCTAGGGCAACAGTTTGCAAGTGCCGCTAGTAAGATTGCGTTATGGGGTGGTATATCTACTGCCATCTTCCTTCCAATTCAAGGCTTACAGAACGCTGTACAAACAATAGTTGAAGTTAATACTCAAATGACTCAACTGCAACGTGTTATGAGTGACAACACTAACTTCGACTCAATGTTGGAAAGTAGTATTGAATTAGCAAATGAATATGGCAGATCCATCAAAGATGTTAATGAGAATCTTATTGGATTTGCTCGAATGGGCTTCAGTGAAATTGATACTACAGCATTAGCTGAAACCACAACTTTGCTACAAAACATTTCTGATTTAACACCCGAAGAATCGGTTGATACATTAACTGCAGCCATGACTGTATTTAATATTGAGGCAGATAAAAGTATTGAGATTGCAGACAAGTTGAACGAGGTTAACTTATCAGCCTCCTTGTGTGATAACACACATGTAAAATCTCTTCTAATTGACTTGGAGTTCCGACTTGTCGGATAACAGGGGGCAAGTTTAAATACAGCCTGAACGACTTAACGAAGAGACTTCCTGTAATAAGGGAGAAGCGAAAGTCTGAACTTCTGTAGTAATACAGAGAAGGATACTCAAACGTAAAGACGTTTCTGGAAGCAGTATCCTCGCTATTTCAAACTTGAAATAGTCAGTAGCTCGAATATGAGTGAAAGTAACAGATCGTGATAACAACTACGCAGTCACAACGCAAGACCTTGCATTAGGTATCACCAAAGCTGGTTCAGCAGCAAATACATTCGGTGGGGATTCAACCCTAGCCGCCTAGTCGAGTGATCGATTAGTGAAAAGTCAGCCATATCGGGAAAACTCTGGGGACAGACAATTCCGAGGAAAGAACACTATAAAATTCAGTAAATTGTATGGGTCAATTAATAATGGAGGTTATTAATTGATAGTTAATTGTGCGTTTTGTGATAATGAAATAAATAGAAGCCCTAGCGATATTAAAAGATGTAAGAATTCGTTTTGCAACAAAGAGTGTAAAGATAAGTTTCAATCAACTCTAAAAGGTGAAGATTCCCCTCATTACAAACAAGCCACAGTAGAATGCGGTCATTGCAATAAGAGCATAAGAGTTCCACAATATAAACTTAAGGATTTAAAACAGGGTAAAAGAAAAAATCTGTTCTGTGACAGACACTGTTTAGCTGAATGGCAGAAGATTGAGTTTTCTAAACAACCTATTCTAAAGACTTGTAAGACTTGTGAAACGAAATATCAAACAAAAAGAGAAAATCAAGAATATTGTTCTAATATATGTTTTAACAAGTCGAAGATTGCGAATGTAGACTTAGAATGCGATTATTGCACCACTCTACTTACAAAGAAACCTGCACAGGTTAGAGATAACAATTTTTGCTCAGTTGAATGTAGATCAAAATGGAATTCAGAAACCAAGAATAAGCAAATTAATAAAAAGTGTACGATATGTAATGAAAATTATATAGTTCAAAACAATCGAAGAAAATCTAAGTGCTGTTCTGTAAAATGTTTAAATATCTGGAAAAGTAAAATCTACCCTAATACTCCTGAAGGAAAGTTACTTTACATCAACAACGGAATTAGATCTACTTTAAACGCAAAGCATAAAGACACAAAGCCGGAGAGAATGGTTAGAGATTACTTAAAGTCTAATCATATTCCGTATGAACCACAGAAACTAATGTACGACAAATTCATTGTAGACTTCTACCTCCCCTCTCACGATACAGTAATCGAGGTTTTAGGTGATTACTGGCATGCCAATCCAATCAAATATGGTAACGAAGAAGATGGTTTAATCCCACTCACTCCCAAACAAGAAAGACAAAGAAACAAAGACAAAGCTAGATTCGCTTATCTCAAGACAGTTGGGCACAATATTGTAGGCATCTGGGAAAATGATATATACATAGATACGTCATTAGCAATAAAAGAGCAAATAGATTTATTTGAGTAATAATTGATTCATATATTTGCAAAGATTTTATAGTGTTATCCGTAACGACTACGCGATTATGATGGTGACATCATAGTCCTACGCTGACTATCTTTCACCCTCCATGAAAGATAAACATAGAGTCTGTTCTGCATCGATAATCCAATTCTTTTTTATGAATATGAAAATGCAGAGACAAGCAGAAATGACTTGTCCCCTTCTTTACCGCTAAGAAGGAGTAACAAAAAGGTAAGCTTAGAAAAGCTTTTAGGTGATACTACAGCAATTACAACAGCTACTCGTGAGAGTGGATCAGTGGTCGGTAAAATAGTTGCCGCCTAGCATAGGAATATGTTAGTGAAAAATCTCTACTTATTGACTTGGAACTCCTTAATGGACAACAAGGCGGAAGTTTAAATACACCGTGAACGACTGAGTGTAGAGATATCCAGAACGGATAATGCGACAGTCTGAACTCTATAGCAATATAGAGAGAAATGGTCAAGTGTAAAGACACTTATTGAAGAACCATTTCCGCTACAATTTTAACTATTGTAGTCAGTAAAATTGAAATAGAATTCTTCAATTTGAAGTAACAGAGTGAACTCACTGAAAACCATCTATTCACGAATTACAACAATGGATAAATCCGAAGGTGTTTTAAAAGATGTTGGCATAGCCATGAGAGGCATCAACGGTGAAGTCCGTGATGTATCTGATATTCTTGATGAACTTGCTGGAAAATGGAACTCATTGACCTCAGAACAACAACAAAATACAGCAGTTAATTTGGCGGGTTAAAAATAAACGGCCCCACAATCAAGTGATTGATTGTTGCAAAGTCAACCGTATCGGTGAACACCTTAACATGTCACGATGAAGGCAATACCGAGGAAACTTTGTTTTGTGAGGACATTGTTTCTCATGAACTTAGATCCGTAACGACTAAACGTTGACCATCTTATAACCTAAGATGATGTTATAGTCTGAGCACTATGGAAACATAGTGAGGAATGGTCGAGTGTAAAGACACTCTGAGGGTTTAACGCTTCTCTAAGAAGAACCATTCCCGCTGTACTTTTTAGTATAGTCAGTAAGGCAGAAAAGCCTGAAAGTAACAGATACTTGCGTTTCCAATTAACTCGCTTCCTTGCGCTTATGCAGAATTATTCAATTTCGGTTAGCGCCACAGAAACAGCTCTAAATTCTCAAGGTTCATCTATGCGTGAAAACGAGAAGTATATGGACAGTCTTGCAGCTCGTATTCAGAAAATGAAAACAGCCTGGGAAACCCTTTCGGTGGCATTCGGGAATGCAGTAATCTCTGATTCGATTATTGCTATTACCACAGCACTTGCATCTCTTTTAAATTCTACTGCAGTTATTGTCGATAAATTTGGCGCACTACCAGTTGTATTGGGGCTTGTTGCAGCTTCTTTAACATTAGTTAGCTCGAAATATCGTACATTTAATGTTTCTCTAGCAGCAGGAACAACCTCTTTAATCAAAAATGCAGCAGCAGCAACTACTGCAGGCACTGGTTTCAGAGGATTAGCAACCGCTCTTACGATTTCTAAAACAGCTATGAGAGGATTTCTAGCCAGTACTGGAGTTGGGCTAGTTTTAGTCGCAATTGGATATGCTGCAGAATGGCTAATTGGTAAATTCGCAGATGCGTCTGAATCTACCGAACAACTATCGACCGATCTCAATGAGCTAAACGATAAAACTGCTTCACTTAAAAATCTCGAACGTCTCTCCTCTACTTACCAAGAACTCGCAAATAAAACGGAGTTAACAACAGACGAAAAAATTAAACTCGCCAATGCGGAAGAAGCTTTGTCATCCCAGCACGGTATCGTTCTCTCTAATCTTAGTAATCAAAGCCAAGCTTTCAAAGAGAACACTGATGCTATTAACGGCAAAGTAGCAGCACTTAGAGAAGAAATTGCTATTGAACGTGAAAAGGCTCAATTGGAATACCAGTCCAATGCATCAACTATTAATGCTGAGATTGACGAACGTAAAAAGAAGACTCAGGAAGCTGCTACAGCATACCAGGAAGCGAGTAAAAAACAACAAGAATTCCTGAACAACTTACGTGATAATGTAGCCATGAATAACGAAGGTGGTCAATGGACTGACCAATTACCGAGTATGATTGGCCTTGACCCGAACAATAAAGATCATATAAACGGAATTGAATCGATGGGTGAATTACTTGCCCAGGCAGTTAAAACAGCTAAAGAGAAATATGATAAAGAAAATGGCGAGTTCATCAAACAAATCAGCGTCAAAGAAAAGGCGATGGCCGCTGCTTTTCAAAATTATATCGACTCACAAGAACTACAAGGCAAAAAAATCAAAGAATCTACTCGCTCTATCTCAGATATCTTCGCTGCTGTTTCTGCTAGATCTGGACAAAGTGAAGTAAGTTCGCTTGAGGACTTTGAGAAAGTATTTAAAGAAATCCAAGATGCTGATGTATCAAATATAGATCAAGCAGTTAAGCTATTTGAAAAGTTGCCCGGAGTATCAAAACTTAATACAGATGAATTTAAATCACTCAGCAATGCATTGTCTCAAATTAACTTCAGTGGAATATCTGAAGACGCAGATGAGCTATCTGGTATCACAGATGTTGCAAATATAGCGGAAGATGCTGTTCTTAGTTTGGCAGATGCTATTTCATTATTATCCGGTGATACCAATTTAACTTCGGCTGAGATTGGACACTTTGCAAAAGCACTTAGTGCAGCGAAAGATGAAACAACACTACTTGATACTGCTCAAAATGAACTTAAGAAATCTAACAAATTATCTGCCGAGACAATTGAAAAGCTTAATAAACAATACGGTGATTTTAACAAAGTTGTTGGACTAAGCAGTGAAGAGTTATACAAATATCTAACAGCCAAAAAAGATGAGACTGACGGCTTCATACAGGCTGAAAAGGATAAAACGGATAATTTAATAGAAGAAACCAAGAAACGTATCAAAGCTATTGATCTTGAGCGTGAACAACTCATTGAATTGTATAGTGTTAAAGTTGAAACTGGACAAGTGGATGAGTTAACAGCCGAACGGATTATTGCTGGAAACACCAATGGATCTTCTCGCTTACTAGCAGAACTGGAAGCTCTTAAGCAGAGAAGCAATCTACTCAGCACAGCTCGACAGGAGTTAGCTGAAACTACTGCAAACAACAAAAAATCTTTTGAAGAAGAAGCTAAGTCTGCCTCAAAAGCAAGTAAGGCAGAAAAGAACTCACAAGAGACTACAAAAGAAACAACAGAAGTACTCACAGAACTTCAAAAGAAGCTTAATGATGTTGAATCAGCGCTCTCTAAAATTCAAAACGAACGCAGTAAATATGCCACTTCATCAAAGAAATATCTCGATTCAATCGCAAAAGAAAACAAATTACTACTTGAGAAAAAGAAATTGCTTAAAGAAGGCGAACTAGATCCTTCGAAGCTTATGTCGATTAAGACAACAACCTCAACTACAACAACTTCTTCGGGAGGCTCATCTTCTGGTTCTACGGTTGTTTCTGGATCGAGTAAGAACGTAACTGGTGATTATTCTAATTACATAAACAAGTATGCAGCGCAATACGGAATTGATCCCGCATTAGTTAAAGCAGTAGCTATGCAAGAATCAACTCTAGGCAAAGCTTCGAACAATGTTATGCAGGTAAATGGAATGAGTAATTCTACTCCTGAAGCAAGCATTAAAAAGGGAACTCAAATGCTCGCAGATTTGCTCAAGAAGACGAACGGAGATATTAACAAAGCGTTATCTGCTTATAACATGGGTCCCGGAGTACTAAACTACTTTAATAAAAATGGTGGATATTCCAAAGAAAACATGCAAGGATTTTCAAATTATCAAAAGAACAAAAATGGATACCGTATATATGGAGATCCTGACTATGTTAATCATGTTCTTAGATACTATGATAACGCATCAACTACTACATCCACTCCCTCAACCAATACATCTTCATCCTCAAGTTCCAAAACAAAGGTTACCGTAGATAAACCGACTCAAAAAGAATTAGATGCACAACGTGAAAGTGCTATTCAAGAGCAACTAGCAATTGATAAGCAGATTTATGAGAATAGACTCAAAATTATCGATGGCTACACCGCACGCTATCAAGGGAAAATTGCCGAACAAGATGCGGTACTTTCTAAATCTGAACGCACTCAAGAAAAGTATAGTCAGAATACTGAAAGATGGCGCAAAATTGAGGGCAACCAAATTGACGTACTCACAAAAAAACAAGGAATTATTCACAATGAAGCTGAAGCTATTCGAACGCTTATGTCTAAGTGGGGTATTGAGTCAGATGAATTGACTCAGCGATTAGCTCAACTATCCGAAGAATGGTATTCCTTGGCCGATGAAAAAGCCGCTAAACAGTTTTCCATCACTATTAGTGTATTGGATGAGTACACTGAGAAAGTTGCCAAATTAGGTGATTCCATTGATTTCTCTAATGCCAAACTTTCTGCTCTAAACGATGGAACTGATGCCTATAAAGCTGAATTAGCCGCACAAATTCCTTTGCTTCAGAAACAACAAGACTTACTCCATAAGGAAGCAGAGCTTATTAGAGAAAGCTTAAAGAATGACAAGTTAACTGCTGAACGGAAAGCTGAACTAAGCGCCAGATTACAGCAGCTAACAACTGACTGGTGGAATAATGAAGCTGCCATTAAATCCACTTATCAGACTCTCCTTTCATTCACCAATGAAGCTTTATCTTCTCTTATTGACACGATGAAGACTTCTCTCGATTCCGAGGATATCTTCAATTTGGATGAGTTTAATGACTCAATTGATTCTATAATCGCTCAATTAGATATGATTGATGGTAAATATGAGAACGGTGTACAGTTTGTAGATACTACTTCTCAATCACGCTCGGATCTTAATGACTATGCTAATAAAGTTAAAGATATTGCTAACAGTGTAAAGAGTGCGCTTAATTACACCAGCGATATGAGCAACATCAATTTTAGCAATATGTCTGCTCTTGGTAATCAGATTAAATCTCAAATTAATTTAGTAGCACAACTTAAGAATCAGTTATCGGATATAGATGATCAAATTCGTGATACTGAATTAGCATATCAAAAGCAAGAAGCAGCTCTAGAACAGCAGATTAAAAATACTGAAAAGTATTACGATGTTCAGATTGAGAAACAACAAGAGATTCTTGATAACTTAGAGGAACAGTATGAGAAAGAAGACAGAGTAAAGAAACTCAAGGAAATCAATGATGAACTTGACGCAGCTAAGAATGATAAGCGATTCAGCTATATTACTGAAGCTGGAGAAGAAATCCTTACATATGATAAGGGTAGAGTTGAAGAACTTGAGAAACAAAAGGATGAACTTGTTGAACAATATGAACGTGAAGATGTAAAACAAGCTATCCAAGATGAGATTGATCGTCTACAAGAGGCTAAGGAAAGAGAAGTTGAAATACAGCAAGAAGCTCTAGAAAAGACGAAACAAATTCATCAGCAAAATCTTGAGTCAATGAAACTTTATCAATCCTACTTATCCTCCCTCTACTCTCAGACTGTTACAGACACTCAAACTAAAATGGATCAGTATGAGGAAGCTTTACGAAAAGGTTTGGAAGATGGAACTCTTAGTGCAGATGAAGGAAGTAAGTTGCTACAACTCGTAGTTGATGGATGGCAAGCTTCATCATTGCAAAAATGGGATGTCTATATCTCACAAGTAGCATCTAAATTAGCTGAGCTACAGTCTATGTATGCTAATTTGGCGAATGTTGCAGCTTCTATGGGCTCAATTGGAGGAAATTCCTCTGGTTCATCTAGTTCTTCTTCAAGTGGAAGTTCGAGTGGTAGCACAGCATTACAGTCCGCAAAGGATCAAGCTATATCCTCTAGTAGTTCAAGCGCACAAGGCTATATCAGCGGTATCGTATCCGTTGATGGGAACAAGATATCTCAGGATGCTTTGGATGCTATTGAGTACAACACAAATTGGAGAGCTAATCGTAAGTATCATACTGGCGGACGTGTTGGAGATGCTCCACTCAAATCCAATGAGTACCCTACTGTTCTTGAAATGGGAGAATACGTTTTAACCGAGGATCACATGTCTAAAATAAAACAATCGCTTATGGAACCTTGGACAATGTTGAAGAATCTCTATAGTGGAGTTAAGGACAATATTTCTAGATTTGCTTCTAGTGCTGATAAAGCAACTATTGCTACACCTTCAGGTGATACGTTTAACTTCTACGATACAAAAATCACTACTAATAATCCAGATGATTTCTGGTCTAAAATCCAGACTCAAGTTGATGCTAGACGAAAGTAATAGGTACACAAAAGGGAGTACTCCTCCCTTTTCTTCTTTTTCACGGAAGGTGATTTATATGACAATGATTGGACTAGATTTTTATGGTACTCATTTTTTCAGGAGTCCTGGAACAGCTATACGAGATATGTACTATGGTGAATTAAAAAATGGCACATACGATGAATTAGAAATTAGAGAAGCTACAAATGTTAATACAGATAGCAATAAAAGTAATTGGGAAGCTGATACGAGAGCGATATTTAAATTTATCGAGGATCTTGAAGGTGGTAACATTGCCAACAATGGACTAGAAATCGTATCGTTTCAAATTAAAAGACGTAGACTGAATGAGTTAGACGGATACACGCTTGCTACCATTCCTTTTGAAAACAACAAGAAAATTGAATACATAGATTACACTCAACCAAATGGTGAACTTATTTATAGTATTGTTCCATTGGCTGAGAATGCTTTAGACGGTAAATCAGTCGAGATTCAGACAGAATCCATGTTTGTGGGTTGGTGGATTGTTGATAAAGAAACTAACAATATCCTTCCCATGGATAAATCAATTGGTAGCATGGGCGATGTCGAAACAAGCTTGCAGCAAGGAAGAACAGTTATTGAAACGTTAACTAGATACCCTACTGTATTTTATAGTGAGAAGAACTATCATGAGTTTAGCCTTTCTACGGTTATCACCCCAGAAGAATTTAATCTGTCTGGTTTGGAATATGAGAAGATTCTAAATGACTTCATATATAGTCATAAGCCCTGCCTTGTAAAATCCAGCGATGGACGCCTATTTATTTGTGATGTTCATTATCCAAAGGAATCTACTCCGCAAAACACATGGAAAGACTATGATTATAAGACAATCACTTTCGATTTCACTGAAATAGGTGGTTATGATGAATACATGAGAGGAGAATTATAATATGATTCCCTCCTCTTCTGATTTTCTCAGAGCACTACGATTACCTATTAAAGAGTTCTATCTAAAAATTGAATTCTATGATTCTAAAATGAACTATCTTAACGAATTCACAAAACAGATTACAGAAAATGATATTGGTAGTATTACGGTAGACTCTTCTAGAGCGGTGAGACGCAGTTTTCAATTTACCCTTCTAAACAAACATGGTGAGTTCCTTTTTGGATCTGATAAATTGATTTGGCTAAATAAACGTGTGCGGGTTTACACAGGATTGAAATTAACTAATAAAACTATTGAGTATATCCCTCAAGGGGTATTTGTGTTAACTGAATTAAAAGATACTGACAATGAGAATGGAAGCTACACGACTATCTCTGGTCAAGACAAAATGTATTTACAAACAGATAAACGAGGCAGTTTGAAATATGATACAGAGTTAGCTGTGGGATTGAACATTGGTGAAGCCATTAAGGTGTTAGCTAGAAATAATGGTGAAACATTGTTCAACTTTGACACAGTAACTGAAACTGTTCCATATACCCTTACATATCAAGCAGGAGATAGTACGTATAAAGCCTATGAAGAGTTAAGCCTCTTAGCTAAATGCGACTTATACTATGATGTAAATGGATATCTGAGACTTAGAAAAATAGACTTAAATAGCTTTGAACATGAACCATCTGTGTGGAAGGTAGATTCAACGAATCCAAATGAACGTTTCTATGCAGGTAATCAGCGTAGCCTGGAAGATACAATAGCCAATCATATTGTAGTATTGGGTGGCTCAGGTCAAACAGCTACTCAAAAGTGTGAGTTGATTGTTACTGAAACAGATCCGAAGTGGAAAGATTCTCCTTATACGGTTGAGTCAATTGGTCGCATTACATATTGGCACAACAATGGTGAGCCAGATTCACTTCTAGGTGGAGAGGATAATGGCCCTGTATTGTGGAGGGCTAAGTACGAATTGTTGAATCGTTTATCTTACTCAGAGAGATTGTCATTAAATCTGGCACCAATTTATGTCTTAGAAGCTAACGACATTATAGAAGTAAATGTTCCAAACAATTCAGTGAATGGAAAGTATCTAATTCAATCACTAAACATCCCCTTAAAACCAGAGATTATGACTTGTGATTGTTTGAAATATGTGAAGGTTATTGATGATTGGGATTTCCTTTAATAAAGGAGTTAAATGATGCAAGAATATGAATTGATTAAGAAGATAATTCATGCTGAGATATCTAACTTAGGTTTGCTTAAAGGTGATTACCACTTAGGAAAAGTTCAGGCTGTAAAAGCAAATAGTATACTTTCCGTTTTTGTGGATGGTTCCATTACTCCACAGGACATTCCATGTAATCCAGATGGAAACTTTAGTGTTAATTCAGAAGTTTGGGTTATTTTCATCAATGGAGACTCTAAAAATAAGTTTGTTATCTCACGCAGAGCTGTATAAGAAGGTGAAAAGTTGGCTCTACAAAAACCATATAATATAAATATACGTGGTCAAACACTAGACGCAAAAGATCAAATTAAAATTACATGGCAAGTTTCAGGTGATCCATCTGTTGCTTATCAAATTAGAATTTATAGAAACTCAAATAATGCATTGATTCATGATACAGGTAAGATTACTTCCTTTGCTCAATCCCACACTCTTCCCTCTAACACAATAGCTAATGGAATTGAATATAAGATTCAAGTTACCATCTGGAATCAATCAGGATTAAGTATTAGCTCAGACAATGAGATATTCCAGACATCCTCTAGGCCAATTGTAACTATTGATAGTATTGGAACTATCCCCTCTCCTTCCTACTCGTTTGGCGCTACATATTATCAGGCCGAAACTATTCCTTTAAGATCATGGGTTGTCTATTTATATGATTCAAATAAAACTAAGATTTCACAGAGTTCTATCAGTATAGAACCTAATATTGAATACATATTTAGCAATATGAAAAGTGGAACATCTTATTATATTGAGTTTCAAGTTACATCGGCTAAAGGTTTAGTCGGGACTAGTGGATTAGTATCATTTACTGTTCAATATCAACAACCTGATATCAAGGTTAATTTAACAGCTGAGAATACAGATAATGCTGGTATGTTAATTAGTTGGAACACGATTCAGATTATAGGCACGACAACTAAGAGTCCTATATTTCTAGATGGAACGTACATAGATTTAACCAATGACACATTTAGTTGGTCAGAAGGATTTAGCTTATCTCAAGATTTTACTATTAAGATGTGGATTAAAAGTTTCAAATCAAATGTTGATCTATTTGTACTCAAAGGGATTAATGGAAATTTGTCTCTGCAGTATTGGGAGAATGATCAGAAGTTTCACTTAATAAAAGAAGTATATGGATTTAAATCGCATTATGTCAGTGAACCTGTTGTAAAAGGTGACACTGGCTTTTTTGTATGTCTGCAACAAATTTTTAGTGACATGAATATATTCGCAGAGGTGATTAATTAAATATGGCTTTTCCTCAAGAGGTGTACCAATTTCAGCTCCGAACAGAAATTTTGGCTTCAGATGTCCCATACGTTCAGAGGTTTCAAGAGTTAAAACTAAAAGCAAATCGCACTCCTGAAGAGGAAACTGAAATGTCTAATCTTATGGCTCGATTGAGATCTAAATTTATTAGTTCAGATGATTGGAATCAATTCCAGAATGCATTAGTGGAGATGCAACTATTTCTCAAAAATAATGTTGAGGGTTACATAGATGGTATGGTCGTCCAAGTTGATGTGGCTAGAGATAATGCGTTGATTGCTATTGATCAAAAGAAGAACGCAATCATCGTTTATTTGGATAGCTTAGAGGCGGGCAAATTGCGTAATGACATTGGAGTTATGGCTGAACTTAATACAAACGCTAAAAATTCACTTGTTGCCGCTGTTAATGAAGTTAATTCTAAAGCTCCTACGGATGCTTCAACTACTCAAAAAGGTATTGTTCAACTCGCCTCTACTTCTAGCACAAGTGAAGTATTAGCTGCTACGCCTAAACTTGTGAAAGATGTATCGGATGCATTGACTACACATAGCAACATAACTACAACATCCGTACATGGTTCAACTAGTGCTGCTACCGCAAATAGAATCATACAAAGAGATGCAAGTGGCAGAGCTAAGGTAGCGGCTCCATCAGCAGTTGACGATATTGCACGATTAGATACTGTAACTGGTCAAGTTGGTACGTTATCCAGTCTACAAACAACAGCTAAAACTAATGTGGTTAGTGCTATTAATGAGGTTTTTCAATCTGGCGTTAATGCGAAACAAGGCATGGTGGATGCCATTAACGCCAAGGGTGGAAGTGCATCCATTAATGATACATGGGATTCATTGTTTGCGAAGGTACGTGCCATCAGCACAACGATGAAATACACCAAGATCATGAATATAAACCAAGATGCAGCGGCAAGTAATGCGAATGTGTACACGACTCCTGCATTAGGTTTTACTCCAAAGTTAATAGAAGTGAATATGAGTTTTAATACTTACTTTGGAAGTACGTTCACTGCAGTGAATTGTATTCTAACTGCCGACAAATTATCAGGAGTGGTTGAGTATAGGAGAGGCAGTTCAGGCGCTGCTTACGGATATTTCAGTAATGTGACCTTTAATGCTAACACCGTAACTTTTGGGGTACTTGCTGTAAACACTGACCTTAGTGGAACGCATGCGACTACTATACGAAGCGTTTGCGTTTATGGAGATTAAAAAAGGAGGATTAATATGTTACAGAGGTTTGTTGTTTATAAACCTTATGCAGAAAATGTAGGAACAGTTGTGTCAATCCTTTCTGGAAATATACCCGACGACTCTTCTAATGGAGTATATACTTCTTCTCAAGATCCTGAGATTAAAAATTACCCAAATCTTTCAGCTGTTTTAAGAATTGAGTTGGATTCTAAAGAACTTTTTTATGATTACGAATCTAGTACCACTATTGAAATGCGTGTTGTTAACTTAGCTTCAAATTTAAATGATCTAGAACTTCAAAAAGAAGAATTAGCTAATCAAGTTTCATCTCTAAATACAGACATAACAGATACTCAAGTAGCTGTGACAGAATCATATGAAACTACACTTGAAGTTGAAAAAGACAACACTAAAACACAACTAGCACTAACCGAAGTATACGAAGATTTACAAAAAACAAAGGCTGCTCTCTCAACTGTTAATTTAGCAATCCAAACCTTACAAACAGAAATTGCAAAACTTAAAGGAGAATAGTTCATCATGAATCAGATTTATGCATCTCTCATCATCAAAGGAGAAAAACAGATTGAAGATGTTCCAACGAGAAACAAAAAAGAAGTTCAAGCTATTCTCGATAATAAATAATTACCTCTCTAAATTATCTACTAATATCGGACTTTTACTTATTGGAGGAGGTGATGAAATGGTAGTCGTATATGCAACTCTTATTGTAAAAGGTGTTAAAACTATTCAACAAGTTCCAACTAAACTTCAGGCAGATGTAAGAAATCACCTTAACTCGCTTGACCTTGATGAGAATGGTAATCCCCTCTCTCCTATCGCAACATCAGCAGCATAATACATAAAAATAGCAGGAATATGAAATAGGCATTTCATGAAGTAAAAAGGCTCAGAAAACCCACTAGTAGCAAGGGTTTTGGATGGGTCTATTTGTGTTTTCAGTAGTAAATCAATTAATGGAGGAATTTACTTGGCAAATGAAATCAAAGTATACACTGGTGTAAAAATTGCTGGTGTTGAAACAACATCAGATGGTCGAATGAAAGTGGATATTGGTGGAGCAAATATTAATGCAACGCTTGGCGATATTAAATCTGCCATAAAAGCACACACATTTCATAACTCTGAAACTAAGATTGCTGAAGGCAACTTATTTACTGTGGAATCATATAAGAGTATGACTATAGAGATATATGGAACCGCAACGTCTGCCACAGTAAATTTTAAAGCTGTGAGTGCAAGTGGTGTATCCAGACCTATTTCCGGCATAAGAATATCCGATCTCTCTCTGGGTACCAGTGGTTCTATAAATGAAATATGGCAAATTGACATTACAGGATTAGAATCAATAGCCGTGGAGATAGTATCGCTTTCTGGAGGCAGCTTAACGGCAAAAGGAAAGGCGGTAGCTTAATGGATGTATTGGGTGCTTCTGCTCTAAACAAAGTTAACTCATTGAACACTATGTTGAATAGTAAAAACTTTCTGTTTGATTCTACAAAAAGTAAAGATCTATCATTATATTTTGGACCCGGCAAGCTTCGATTAGCTGATGGAACTTTCTTGAAATACGGAGGTGGAGCAGTTAATGTTCCTCCAAGTACTCCTTGTGAAATTATGTTGGATTTGTATGATAATAAATTACATGCTTTACCAAGGGCTATTCATCGTGGGGCAATACATATTGCATCAGTCCAAACAAATGCATCTTCCTTTACTAGTGTAGAACAACCTGATGTATTTCTGATACCTACTAGTCGCATTGAGAAAACTAAAAGAAAAATAAAAAGAAAAGGACAGGTTGTTAGAGTTGAATTACTGGGAGACTCTTTGACTCAAGGAGCAGGAGACACTCCATACTGGAGATCAATAATTTTTGATTCTACTAATTCTGCGCTCGGATATAGTCTCTCTAGACTTACCGATATTACAATTGACAATTATGCTGTTGGTAGCCAGACATCTAGGTATGGGTTTGCTGTTACTGGTCGCAAGGTTTACACTTCTAATGCTCAGTATGATAACACATCGGTGACACTTGGAGAATACATAAATAATGTGTATATTAATCCACCAAAACCAGCTGCTTCATCTCCTGTCGCTTCTACTCAATACGATCTTGCTATTGTTTCTTTTGGTGCAAACGGAGGAACAAACTACCTTTCCTATTTAGAAAATATAATAAAAGAGCTCCGCACAAACGATGTGGAAGTTATTCTTACATCATCAAATTTTAGTAGAGATGATAGTAATTTTCTATATGATGATACTAAATTAATGAGAGATATGGCGGATGTTTGGGGTTGCGAGTTTGCAGACACATGGGCTTATGTTAGAGAAGCTCAATGGAATGGAGATAATGTTCATGCTGATAGCATTCACATGTCTACTAAAGGTCATATTGCTTGGGCTAAGGCTATTAGGTCAACACTAAACGATATTTATCAAGAGCCTGAACTTACTAATCCACATACTCAAACACGTATTATGCCAGTATCTGATTCTGGATTATATTCAAAATTCCCTAATGCTTGTGAAATCGTATTTGATCCTTTTGCTAAAACTGGTACAACTGAAGGTGGAACATCCACCGTTGCTTCGTTTAATCCAGCGCTACTTTTTGGTGGTAAATTGACTACTAACTATTTACAGACGGTTAGCCAAGGTCAAAATGTTCAATATGGGCACGCTCATGCGCATGCGGTAGATATCATTTATGAATATTCTTCTGCCTTCACAGCAAATGTAACTCGTAATGGAGACGCTATCGCTGTAAAAACTATATCTCACTCCACTATACACCCCACAAGGATTGGTTTAATCGAAGTTGCCGATCTTGGAGTGTGGGGTGACGCATCCAATGGCAAGCCAGGATATAGAAATGCTGGAATTAAGATAAATTGTACCTCTGGAACCATGAAGATTGTCGGGGTAGTTTTTCACACCTGGAAAAATAGAGAACTTCGTTTCGATGAAATTAAATACACTGGAACTTGGTTAGAAGAACCTTGGATGTGGAATGTACCATACACAAAATATACAGACACTAATGGAGACTCTTTTGATTTTGAATTTCTGGGAACTGGTGCTCAATTGTTGTTTTCAAATAAAAGTGCTAGCGGCAAAGTAGATGTTTATCTTGATGGTGTAAAAGTAATTACCGGCAAGGATTTATATAGTGCAAATAACAATGTGGCTTCTGTAGATCTATTCCCATATTCATCAATTAATCGATTTGATATTGGTTATGGTAAACATTATGTCAAAGTTGTTTTTAATGGTCTAAATACTTCTGCCACCGAATCTCTTGAAACAAACAGAAGGATACAGTTTCTTGGCGGGTATATTTTCGACTCAAGATAAGTATTCTTTTTTATGGAGGGTGCTTAATAGGTGAGTTTTTATAAAAATCTAGCTTTATCTACACTAAAAAAAATCAATGATTTTAATTTAAATTTCAAGAATTCTATAAACGAACGTTCGGTTAGTGTTTCAGAATTTAAAAACAAGCAAAATGTTTACGATCCAGACGATGACACCAAAGCATTGCAGTCAGCTATTGATAAGGTAAAATCAGATGGTGGAGGAGTAGTCTTAATACCAAATAGGACATTGTACATAAATTCTCCCATATTAATTGATTCAAAAAACACCTCATTAAAAGGCGTGGGACATGGCTCGAAGTTAAAGGCTGTTGTCTCCATGCCGTACGTTCTCAAATATGTTGGAATTAATAAGTTCGGCAATCGAGGTGGAACTGTAAAGGATTTGCTTATTGATTGTGATAATTTAACTACAAACGGCCTAATAATCGGCTCTGATAAGGGGACAGTTGTTGGAAATAAATTTACCCACATTAGAATTGAAAGATCTATTGAGTACGGTATGGTATGGGATGCTTGCCAAAACAATTACTTCAACTTAATTGACATTGAGTATTGTGGTGGGTCGTTAGCTATGCTCAATGGGGCTGGTAATAATGTTGTAATGAAAAGTGAGTTTGCCTCAGCTAGTCGAACTCACCATATCTACGGAGGAACATCGCAAGCTTTAGGCGGGTATGGTAACAATGATTTTAATAATGTACCACAAGCTAATAAATTTTATGGATGTGTGTTCGAAAGAGGAACTTGTTTAAGCGCAGTTAGACTTGATGGTGGCAAACAAAATGAATTCAACGATTGTGAATTTTCAACTACTGACATGTCTATCGCCGCTGTTGAAATAAATGATTCTCAGTTAAATTACTTCAATAATTGTAGATTCTCAGGCGAAAAAACAACTTTGCCCGCTATAATTAATAAGGGGTATCAGACGCACATTACACAATGTTATTTTGAAAATTATGATGAAACAGAGATATACGTGGGTAATAGAACTATCTTTCTAAACAATAGTTCTAATAAAACATCTAAGTATCCAATTGTTGTGAATTTAACTGGTGATGCCGCATCAAATATTATTATGTGTTCAGCACCTATTTATGTAGGCTCCAATTACAATGTCACAGATTCGAAGATATCTGAATTTTATTTCGATGATCAAAATCGAATATATTTTCAAGGGAAAACAAAATTACAGCAAATACTGACAGGTAAGAATTTTACTTATAAAACTATATCCCCTACTGGAACATCACATAATTGTACATCTGTTCTGAATCAAGGAAGTTGGTTAATTAATGTAACGTTTATGACATCAGATTCTAATAATACATTGTCTTCTACGCTGATATCCAGATTTAAAACGGCAACGTTAAGTGAAAACACACTTGCTAGCATATTAAAAATTCAGAGTGATGTAACTACAGGAACAATGATTTCAAACTTGCATGCAACATTAGACACTAACGGAGATCTCAATATTTCTTGCTCCACCACATCGTCTGTCGAATTAATTATTTACATTAATGCTGTATGTCAAAATGAATATTAAAAATAAAAAGGGAGCAATTAGCTCCCTTATCTTTTTGGTAATCACCTGATAAATATTCTTCTAGTTCTCACGTCTTTTGCTGCAATCTCTTCCCTTTTTTTAGGTTTAAACTTCACAAATACAAAGGAAAAGAATATAAATGAAGCTAAATATGAAATACCATTCATTAGGTCGCCTCTCATCAAAAACGGTTGGTAAGCCGCAAAGAAGGGTACTAGGATTCTAAAAAAGGTAACTGTATTATCTGAAATACTTTCCATAAATTTTCTCTGTAAATAGCTAGTCATCAGCCCATATAGGAAAAATCCTACTATTATTCCTATAACGCCCATATTTAAGTATGCTTCAGCCCAAAGAGGTTCTGATAGATTTGTAAAGCGATAGCCCAATCCCTCCCCTACTAGTTGAGCTGAACTCAGTGGTTTGTCTGGCCATATAGACCTAGGAACAAAAAAGAAAATTGCCCCTAAAAATTGCATTCCATAAGTAAGTCCATATGTGTCGACAAATTTAATAGTATTCATCAACATCTGAAAAGCGTCATAATCTCCATTTTGAGTAATTTGGGTTGCTATACTTTCAATTTCTATGCCATTAAACTCAGTCGTAACTCTAAATATGTCTGAGTATGGAAAAATGATTAGTAGCAAAGTTATTATTGTTATAGTCCAAAAACTGAATGAATTATTTTTCCATTTTAAAATTATAAATCCTAAGGATAAAATCACCGATCCAAACCAGTATCGGGAGTTTGAAAGTGGATTACTTATAATTAGATTAATAACAATCAGTACAATACCCAACAATAATAATTTTTTACCACCATTTTTAATCTGAGTTATACACAGAACAAGTATTACAAATAGAGGTACCTTTTGCAGGTTACCGAAGATCAAGAGATTTGTTTTAGAATAAGTGTCATTAAATACTTGGTTAATTTCAGTTCTAGAGGAAAATAACGAAGATAGTCCACCAATTCTATTTATGAGGAATAATGATATCATCAAGAAAACTATTGATAGAAGTATAATCCACGGTTTCGGGATATCTAATTTTGTAGAATTCGTTTCTAAAGTCTTTGTGCTAGTTTTTTGTTGGTGTTTCTTTCTATCGCCTACTATAATTC
>NZ_JAGXCY010000035.1 GCF_018310695.1 Paenibacillus sp. Marseille-Q4541
GTCTGCTGCAAGCTTTAACAGCTTGCAGCAGACACCCTTTTTCACAAAGGACAGAATAACTATGAAACATTAACGTAATGCAATTTTCGGTTCTACGTGTACATGAACATGCATAATGTTATGGTGCCGTCTCATATTTTCCTCAATGGTATCACTGATTTTATGCCCTTCCACAAGACTCAAGTTCGGGTCAACCTCTACGACGACATCAACCATCACATGGCTTCCATACAATCTTGCTTTTACATCCTTAATCCCTTGAACTCCTGAGGTTTTTGCAATTGTACTTCGTAAATCTAGCAGTTCCTCTTCATTAAATCCATCGGTCAAACTATGTGTTGATTCTCTGAAAATATCCCATGCAGTTTTACAGATTAACAATCCAACAACAAAAGCTGCCACCGTATCAAGCCAAGGCAATCCGAGCTGTGCACCTAAAATACCAATACCTGCTCCGACACTGACCAGCGCATCCGATAAATTATCTTTTGCAGCTGCCATTAGCGCCTGACTCTTAATCTGTTTTGCAAGCTTACGATTGTATAAATAGACAAAAATCATGACGACTGCCGATATGGCTGCTACTGCAGCAGACCAAGCGTTCGGAATCTCTTTATTCCCTTCAAATAACCCTTTCGTTGCATCAATCAGTACCTGTATACCGACCATCGCCATAATAAAGGAAGCCACCATTGCAGCTACTGTCTCAGCACGAAAATGTCCATAAGCATGATCAGAATCGGGCGGTTTTCTCGATATTTTAAGACCTATGAGTACTGCGATTGAAGCTACGATGTCGGTCATATTATTGAGACCATCCGCCTTCAGCGCACTTGAATTAAAAACAAACCCACAAAAGAGTTTAAAAGCAGACAAAACAAGATAAGCTGCGATACTGATCCAGGCACCGCGCTCTCCTTTTTTAATATCATCATAAGCGTTCAACCAGAAGACACTCCCTCAAATTAGCTTTATCAAGAAAAAGACAGGACGAAAAACTTTGTCTACTCATGTTACCAAACGGAGATCGTGTGGGTCTACAGAAACAGTGTTGCAGCTCCACATTGCTGTAGTGACTGTGAAACAGTGTTGCTTTATGGCAGGGCTGTATGATTAATTAAACTTTTTTGCATTAGTGCAATTATTCTTCCCGCACGGTTCATCCCACTTTAACTATTCTTTCCCTTGTTCCCGTATTTAAAAACGTATAAAATAAGGTGGATATCAGATAATAAGTATTTTAAACATCTCTTAGGAGGATGTACCCGTATGAATGAAGAGAATGAACAACGCAAAGTAAGTCTAGCCGATGCGATCAAGCAAAAATTGGCACAAAAAAAAGAACAAGCTTCTTCCGGCAATCGTGGAGGATTTCAAAGCGCAGGAACCAAGAAAATGGTCAGTCAAAATAACAAAAAACCGAATAATCAACGCCGCCGTACAGGTGGTTCATAAAAGGTTCTCTGTTAGCAACCTAAAAAAGTCCGTATCTCTGACGAAGAGATACGGACTTTTTATATTACTTTAGCTGGATTTTAGAATTAAGCCTCAGCCGGATACATTTGAGCACGAAGCTGTTTCACTTCTTCACTATCGAGATACTCATCATAGCTCATGGAGCGATCGATTACACCGTTCGGTGTAATTTCAATGATGCGATTCGCAATCGTTTGAATGAACTGATGGTCATGGGATGTAAACAAGATGGTACCATCAAAATCAATCAAACCATTATTCAGTGCAGTAATGGATTCGAGGTCAAGGTGATTCGTTGGCTCATCCAGAATTAGCACGTTCGCACCGTTCAGCATCATTTTGGACAGCATACAACGAACTTTTTCTCCCCCGGAAAGAACACTTGCTTTCTTAAGTGCTTCTTCTCCAGAGAAAAGCATACGTCCCAAGAATCCGCGCAAGAAAGTTTCTTCCTGATCTTTGGAGAACTGACGAAGCCACTCCACCAAATTCATATCGACACCTTCAAAATATTTGGAGTTGTCTTTCGGGAAATAAGCTTGTGTTGTCGTAACTCCCCATGCGAATTCACCTGCATCAGGTTCTGTCTCATTCATAAGCACTTCAAACAATGTCGATTTAGGCAAAGTGTTTGGACCTACAAAAGCAATCTTGTCGCCTTTATTTACAACAAAGCTAAGATCGTCAATGACTTTCTCGCCTTCTACGGATTTAACAAGACGATCTACGGTAAGCAGTTGTTTACCTGCTTCACGCTCTGGCTTGAAGTTAATAAATGGATATTTCCGGTTTGACGGACGAATATCATCCAATTGGATCTTCTCGAGTTGTTTCTTACGGGAAGTTGCTTGCTTCGATTTCGATGCATTCGCCGAGAAACGCTGGATAAACGCTTGAAGTTCTTTCATCTTATCTTCTTTTTTCTTATTCGCATCACGCTGCAAAGCAAGTGCCAGCTGACTTGATTCATACCAGAAATCATAGTTACCTACATATAGCTGGATTTTACCAAAGTCGATGTCCGCAATATGCGTACAAACTTTGTTTAAGAAGTGACGGTCATGGGATACGACGATAACAGTACCTTCGTAATCCATGAGGAAGTTCTCCAGCCACTGAATAGATTCCAGATCCAAATAGTTGGTAGGCTCATCGAGCAAAAGGTTATTCGGATTACCGAACAAAGCTTGTGCCAAGAGTACCCGAACTTTTTCATTTCCGCTAAGCTCAGCCATTTTGTTCTCGTGCATTTCACGAGGAATACCTAGACCGATCAGGAGTGCAGCTGCATCAGGTTCAGCATCCCAGCCGTTCAGCTCAGCAAACTCACCTTCTAGCTCACCTGCGCGAAGTCCATCTGCTTCTGTAAAGTCAGATTTAGCATAGAGCGCATCTTTTTCTTTCATAATACTGTAGAGTTTCGTGTGACCCATAATTACAGTCTCAAGTACCGGATATTGGTCGTACTCGTAGTGGTTCTGTTTCAATACAGCCATACGCTCACCTGGTGTCATGTGTACTTCACCTTGGTTCGGTTCAATCTCACCAGATAAAATTTTCAAAAATGTAGATTTACCTGCTCCGTTGGCACCAATAAGACCGTAGCAATTGCCCGGCGTGAACTTGATGTTCACATCTTCAAATAGTGCGCGCTTTCCGTAGCGGAGTGTTATGCCGCTTGTACTAATCATTCAAGAATCCCATCCTTTATATTAAAATAAATTTATTTCATAAGTTGTATCGTAAGCTCTTATACAAGCCCTCAGGGCATACAACAGCAGTATAAACCGCATTTACCCGTATGGCATCATATTATAGCATAAATATGATCTATTTTCTCAATTTACAAAAGGAATACACACTTTTTGGATTTATTTCATTCCTCATGTACAATAATGGAGATTACTTTATCTCAAGATGAATTTTATATGAACGGAGGTATTTTGACTTATGAAAATTATATCCATAGAACCTACGCCAAGTCCCAATACAATGATGCTTCACTTGGATGAACAACTTGAAGCGGGAATTCGTAAAACATATACCCTTGATAATGAACGCTCTGCCCCTGCTTTTATTCGTCAAATGCTTCATATTACCGGTGTCAAAAGTGTATTCCACACCGCTGGTTTTGTTGCTCTCGACCGTAAAGGAAATGCAGACTGGTCTGCCATTCTTGGTGAAGTCCAAGAGAAACTTGGTCAGGAAGGTGCCGAACTGAACTGGACTCAATCTGAGGAAAACATCGGTGAACACTTTGGCGAAGCCCAAGTATTTGTTCAATTTTTCCGCGGAATTCCTATGCAGATTCGTGTAAAATCCGGTTCTCAAGAAGAACGTATCTCCCTATCGGATCGATTCGTTAAAGCTGTCACAGAAGTTGCTTCCAATACGCTGATCAAAGAACGTAAGCTAACAGACTATGGAGTACGTTATGGCGAACTGCCTGATATTGCGCGCGAAGTAGAACAAGAGCTAGAAGCTGCTTTCCCGCAAGAGCGTCTGCAGAAAGTCATTGATCAAGCAATCGCCCATGGCGCCAATCAAGACGAATTTATAGAGCAGCGCCGCGATCTAACAGATGAAGAAGTGAAGACTGCTCTTCAAAATGAGGACTGGCGTGTTCGTTATGCTGCTCTAGATCAAATGGAGCCTACTCCGGAACGAATCGATCTTATCCATACGGCTCTTCAGGATGAGAAAATGCAGATTCGTCGTCTTGCGATTATTTATCTTGGTGATTTAAAAACGCCGGAAGCTCAAGAACTATTATATGAAGCAATGCAGGATAAATCCCCTGCCGTGCGCCGAACAGCAGGAGATACTTTATCAGACATTGGAGATGCTGCAGCCACGCCGGTTATGATTCCAGCGCTCAAAGATAGCAGTAAGCTCGTCCGCTGGCGGGCCGCACGTTTCCTCTATGAAGTAGGAACAGAAGATGCAAAAGAAGCTCTCGAAGAAGCTGTGAATGATCCTGAGTTTGAAGTCAGTCTTCAGGCAAGAATGGCTCTCGAACGTATCGAATCCGGGGAAGAAGCAGCAGGCACGATATGGCAACAAATGGCGGGTCGTAAAAAGGATTAACTTAACAATAAACTCACACAAAAAGGAAGTTTGTACCATTGATTTAGATGTATCCTTCCTTTATACTAGAGTCTGTTTTCCACAAGATTTTTGGACAATTATATATTAAGATACACCTCATCATACGTAAGTTTACGGTGAGGTAGAGGTCGCGAATACGATGAGTAGACTAAGGAGAGGCATATGAGCTGCCGCTAGCATCCGGGTCAAAAGGCGTATTTGCCGAAATCTGTGAGTAATGCTCGATTGAAATATACTCCAGGTTGGGGCTGCTTCCGAAAGGGGCAGAACTGTCATAGCATGATTCTCTTTACTAAAGGGAACAGCTATGTTGAGCTATCTTCACATTGAAATTAACGTATGGTGCGGAATTGATAATAAAGACCGCCGGTACCTACCTGCGGTCTTTTTGTATTGTCTGACTCAAAAAGAAGGAGTGTATTTACATCATGCAACATGACACACCAGCACCCACACTGAAAAAGGGTCTTAAGGCACGCCATATGACAATGATTGCACTAGGCGGATCGATCGGAACAGGACTCTTTCTAGCGAGTGGTGGTGCTATCGCATCTTCTGGCCCTGGCGGTGCTCTTATTGCTTATGCGGCCGTTGGCATTATGGTGTATTTCCTGATGTCCAGCCTTGGTGAGCTTGCCACTTTTATGCCGGATTCCGGTTCGTTTAGTACTTATGCAACTCGGTTTGTAGATCCATCTCTCGGTTTCGCACTGGGGTGGAACTTCTGGTATAACTGGGCGATCACAATAGCTGCCGAATTATCTGCAGCAACTCTCATCATTAAATACTGGTTTCCTGATAGCAACTCCGCGTTGTGGAGTTTACTTTTCCTTTTGCTCATTGTTGGACTCAATGTACTGTCGGTCAAAGGATACGGGGAATCGGAATATTGGTTCGCTCTTATTAAAATTGTAACGGTTATTATATTTTTGATTGTCGGTGTCATGATGATCGTGGGTATTATTGGCGGCGAAGCCGTTGGTTTTAGCAACTTCACGATTGGAGATGCACCGCTGCACGGAGGATTTTTTGCACTGCTTGGTGTATTTATGGCTGCCGGTTTCTCCTTCCAAGGCACAGAACTAATCGGTGTTGCCGCTGGTGAAAGCGAAAACCCACGTGAAAATGTACCGCGTGCCATTCGTCAGGTGTTCTGGCGGATTTTGCTCTTTTATATTTTTACGATTCTGGTCATTGGTCTCATCATTCCATATACAAGTCCGAGTTTGCTAAAATCGGGTATTGATAGTATCAGCGTCAGTCCGTTTACCTTAGTATTCGAAAAAGCAGGACTTGCTTTCGCAGCTTCTGTCATGAATGCAGTTATCCTTACTTCTGTCCTTTCTGCCGGAAATTCCGGGATCTATGCTTCTAGTCGTGTGCTCTTTGCCCTTGCGAAGGAAGGAAAAGCGCCACGGATTTTTGGCAAGCTGAACAAACATGGCGTTCCAATCTATGCCCTTCTAGTTACTGGAGCAGTTGGAATGCTCGCCTTCTTTGCTTCATTTTTCGGGGATGGCGTCGTATACACTTGGCTACTAAATGCTTCAGGAATGTGCGGATTTATTACATGGCTCGGTATTTCCATTAGTCATTATCGTTTCCGAAAAGCTTATATCGCCCAAGGACGCGATTTGAAAGACTTGCCTTTCCGGGCAAGATGGTTTCCGTTCGGACCGATCTTTGCCTTTGTTTTATGTTTGATTGTTATCCTAGGTCAAGTTTTCACTCTCGATCTAAGTAATGTAGGATGGCTCGATCTGATAGCAACCTACTTCACGATTCCTTTATTCCTGATCATCTGGCTAGGTTATAAATGGAAGCATAAAACAAAAGTGATTCCACTTCAGGAATGCGATTTCGAATCTGGACAACATTCTTAATGAAAAAAGCCTGATCTACACCAAAGTGTAGATCAGGCTTTTTCTTATTCAAGGTTCCAGCTCACTTTCACCTTAGCATCTCCGGTATCCTCAAAATCAGATACATAATAGGAAATGGATTCGAGTCCTAGACTGTACAAATCCTTAAGGGCCTCCGTAAGTCTTGCCCTCTCCCCACTGTAACGGAAAAGGACCGTCTTTTGCTCTTCCTTTATTGTTTCCTTTACGAGTGCCTTTAGATCAGCAGAACTACGAATAATTTCATCCTCATTATAAAGAACGTAATCCAGTTTACGATAAAGACGATCGTAGGCTTCTATCTTTCCATCATTTTGTTGCTGTAGTTCTCCGAGGGTATCCCGATATAACTGGGTTGCCGCTGGATATTTTTTTTGCCACGTATGATCCTCAGCCATCTCTTGATCTGTAAGTAAATAATAGTTATAACTCACCTTACCCGGTTGATTAGGCGTTGGATCATCCCATGTTGCGTCCAGATGATACCATTTGCCATCGAGTAATACCAAATTCCAAGCATGGAGTTGTCCTCCTGCCTGACCCTCCACAATCCGGTTCTCTATCCCCGACTCCTCCAGCATCTTATAAGCAAGTAGCGAGTATCCTTGGCATACGGTACTACCTGTAGCAAGTCCATCATAGGCAGTGTACTTCTGCAGTGACTCATCATACGCAAGATGAAGCACAATCCAGTCATGAATGGCTTCCACCTTCTCATGCGCATTCATTTCGGGTGTAATAATCTTCTGTAAAATCTCTTTTACTCTACGTTCCACATACGCTGTCTGCGTCTTGGACTCCCGGTATTTCAAATCAATATTGACTTCAGCAGACACATTGTTTCCTTTGTAATGATAAGCATAACTTTTTATATTGTATTGAATATAGGGGTCGCTGGCCATCGCTTCTTCAATGGCATTTTGCAGAGTGGACTTCAGTGTTTTGACTTTTCCCTTGTAGGTAAACTTCACACTTTCTGTTCTGCCTAGCATAGCTGTTGTTAATACGGTATGCATACTTTCCGACGTTACCACTTTCTCCGTAGAAGCAGCATACAACGTATCCAAGTCTACCGCACGGGGAATGCCGGCGAGCATCACAACGCCGAGCAGTACAACGATTAATAAACCAAAGCGGTTTTTCCTCAAGGTCGTCTCCGCCTCTCTTCGGGTAATGGGCTCTAGTCTTTACAGGAATATTGTAACATAAACGCTCTTGACATCTCTTTTCTAGTTTTGTCGATCCTCCTCGAAAAAAAATAGCTTCCTTAGTAGGAAGCTATTTCTGTATCTAACTATATCTATTCAGTTTATGAAAAATAAGTACCTGTACTATTCAATTCATTAATAATAGCGATAGGATGACTGACTATTCATGAAAAAATCAAGTTTCCCTTGTAATTCAGCTAGTCGGCTCAGTACTTTAGATGCTTCAGCAACCGTTACTAGGCGTTCCGGCAGGAAGCGTCCATCAATCAATGGAAGCAGATCTAACTTGATCGCGAGTGAAGCAGCCCCCTTATTCTTAATCTGTGAAGCATCCGCTACACTCGGCAGATCGGAACCCTCTTGATAGAATTTGGACAATTTATCATATTTTAAAATACTCACAATCATCTCGGATAATTGTTCACGGGTAATTTGGTCGTCGGCAGACAACTTCACTTCTGAATCAGCTTCGAGCCATCCATTCTCAATCAGTATGCTCACAACTTGATAGTATGGACTTTCTACATCGACATCTGCAAAAAGTTGTTGTTCACGGCTGGAATAATAACCATTCTCCGGGTTCGGATATACAGCTCTTGCAAGGTAAGTATACCAGTCACCTTTAGTAATCGTTCGCTCCGGCTCTACTTTCCCTTCCGCACTCGGTACCAGCACACCATGTGAAATCATATTTTCAAGCACTTTTTCATTCTGATGGCCTTTGATATCCACTACTTCAGCTACTATACTTTCTTCTTCACTTGAATAAAGTGAACGCCATTTAGCTGTAACACCGTCCAAAACTTTTGATGCATAATAATCAGATTCGCCGTTGGCCAAAGTCGGATTATACACCAGTTTAACCGTTCGCGGTACCTCTCCATTGTTAGAATAATACCCACCATAACCTTGATAGCCGAGTTCAAGTTTATATTCCTTTAGGTAAGATGCTATGGCTTGTTCCTTGGTAACGGAAGGTTCTGCTGCAGGAAGTTTCTTCGCGTCTGCATATAGGCTGTTATAGTAAGACTGGACAATTCCCTTCTTGGAAATCGTCATTTGTATACCATCGTTATATACGGATACTCCGTTAATATATCTGCTAAATGAGAAACTGTAGCTATCATCCGAGGTATAAATAGAAGTAAGTTTCAGTTCCTCAGACGCATTAGGTACCAAAGCAAGTATTGTTTTGAGTACCTGCTCTTTTGCTACCTCTTTCGAGATGTCTTTACCTTGGGATTGCTTTGAATCATTTTGCTCAGATTCTGTATAACTAGTATAAAGATTATAACTTTTGATTTCCCCTGTCGTCTGATCCACTTGTACGGAAATATCGTTCATAAACATGCGATCAGGGCTCACATTTTCTTTTTCAAAACGAATATCCCACGTGGACTTTCCTGTACCATATCTATTCTTAACCAGCCTTGTGTCCCGCTGCACATAGCCTTCTGGGAGTGCTAAATACTTCTTAATCAAGGCAACAGCCTCATCTTGACTAATAGGTGAAGCAGCAGGTTTAAATTTCTCGCTTCCTGTAGGAAGCGCCTCGTTTAGCATCTCCGTTGTATTATCTCCGCTAATATCAGCCGAATTCAGTATTTTTCCGGTATTTGCATCAATACCGATTCCCTCACCCGTAGGTACATATCCAATATAATAATTGGTATGTCTAGCTCCAAGTGGATAGCTTACAGGGATATAGGCAAGCTGCACATCAAAACTTTTCTTGAATAAAGCTTCTGCTTCAGCTTGGGTGACCTTTGGCGTAGATGATGGGTATTTACTATCTAGGCTTGACCTTGAATAGCCAACAACTTTTCCGCTATCATGCACACTAATAGAAGCCTGACTATCGCTTGCTGGCAGACCATTCACTTTAAGCTGATAGCTAAATGAATACTGTGCGTGACCAAAAAGTGGGGGCGTCTCCCCCATCCCTTGATACACCAATCTGTAGTCTTCTTCTTTTAGATTAGGAAGCGCCTTACGAAGAAAAGTCTTGCTGATCTCGGCTGCATTTTCTTTAGAAATTCTTTGATCCGTATCATTCGTTTCCCATAGGATTTCAGGAACGTGGACAGACAAAACTTCTCCGGTTTCTCCGGATACCCTTGCATTGAAACCATGCGTCATTGTTCCTTTTTCCACTTGATATTGCAGGTCCCAATCTTTCTTATCCGTTTTCGGATAAGAATAGCTGTCTCCGTAATTAACAGAGACAAGAGTAGCTTTAGACAATTCAGGAAAAAGAGCCACTATCTTTTTATGTGCTTCATTTGAAGAGATTTTAGCACCTGTAGGTATTTTGGAATCCGTAATAGAACTGACTGCCTGATCATCTTTAGTATTACTTACAACTGCAGAAGCAGCAGAAACACTTTGTATCGCACCTTGCGTATGTACACCAAGCATGATGGCCGCCATCGCAGCTGCTACTTTTTTCACCGGAATAGATGACCTTTTATCCAAATCTGTACCTCCCCTTCAATTTCCAATCTATGCCATTATATCACAATATAAACTATCATATTCCATATTTTACATTTAAAAGTATTGATTTATGATCGAACTTTTTAGCCGGAAAAAGTATGCTAAACCCCATTCACTCTACCATAACTTTCAGTAGCGTAAAACCCTACTTCCATTATTTCTTACCAGTTCCATGGAAAAATTGACGATTTTAAGACCTTATTTTCATACAAATACTACTCAAATAAGTCAAATAACCACCTCAGCTTGAAGAATGCGAGGTGGTTATTAGGTCTGCGAATAAAGCTCTTATCTATATTCTGCTAATTGCTCATTGAGTTCGCGTGTTTGTCCATATACGTTCTGATATAGTGCAAACAATTTATCGTATCGTGCTGCGGTTTCAGGATTCGGTTCATAGGTTTTTGCGGGACGGATAAATTCAGCAGCACATGCCTGAAGAGAATCAAACCAGCCGCATCCATAAGCAGCAAGCATCGCTGCCCCCATCGCTGGGCCTTGTTCGCTTTCCAACTTAATAATTCGAGCATTAAAAATATCAGCCTGCATTTGCAGCCATGTTTCATTTTTGGCACCGCCGCCAATAGAAACAACTTCATGAATGGTTTTACCAGATTCACGGATAATATCAATAGATTCTCTCAAGGAAAAAGTAATCCCCTCCAGTACGGCACGTCCAAAGTGCGGAAGGGTATGACCTGCGTCCATCCCGATAAAGCTGGCTCGTACACTCGCATCTGGATGGGGGGTACGTTCTCCAACTAGATAAGGAGTAAATAGCAGCCCCTTGCTGCCTGCCGGTATTTGATCAATACCGCTGAGCAGTTCATCAAATGATAGGTCTTTTGCAAATGTATCCTTAAACCAGCTCAAACTATATCCAGCTGCGAGCGTCACACCCATAATGTAAAAGGCGTCTTTTTCCCCGTGGTTAAAAAAGTGAACTTTCCCTTCGAAATCAAGCTCTCTACGTTCTTCATAAGCAAGAACTACGCCAGAAGTACCGATACTGCTCATTGTCTGACCTTCACTTAGAATTCCTGCCCCAATTGCACCACAGGCATTGTCCGCTCCACCCGCGAATACTTTCGTCTCCGCGTTAAGACCAGAAGCTTTCGCAATCTCCGGCAGCAAGGTTCCTACTTCTTCAAAAGACTCTACGAGTCTTGGACAAAGAGTGAGAGGCAGTGAGAAGGCTGCTGCAATAGACTCACTCCATGTTTTACTTGCTACATCCAAAAGCAGTGTTCCTGCCGCATCTGAATAATCCATGGCATAATCTCCGGTTAACCGATAGCGGACATAATCTTTCGGAAGTAGGAATACCGATGCCTGTTCCAGGATCTCAGGTTCATGCTCTTGAACCCATAATATTTTGGGGAGGGTGAAACCTTCCAGTGCACGGTTTTTCGCAATCTGCAATAAATCCGCACCTAATGTCTCCTCAATTCGGCGGCATTGTGCCGTTGTCCGTGTGTCATTCCACAACATTGCCGGACGCAGCACCTGACCTTCCTTATCCAGTAATACCAGTCCATGCATCTGTCCTGAGAAGCTCAGTCCTGTAACATCCTCAGGGGACACGTTTGACATCCCCAACAGCTTACGGAGAGAAACTAACGTTTGCTCTACCCAATCTTCCGGATTTTGTTCGCTATAGCCAGCCTTGGGCTGATACAGCGGATAGGGCTCTGATGATTCAAACAGCACCTCGCCACTGCGGTTGACGAGGACCGTTTTGACTGCACTCGTTCCTAAATCTATCCCGATAACATAACTCATTGTATTCCTTCCTCCCCATATTCCATACTTTTTCTTCTACTATATAAGAAACGTCCCCGCACCTTTCGCATACGGGCGAAAAAGGCCGGGGACGTTCCGTAAAGTCTCTACTAAAAATTAAGGCGTCCTGTTGGCTTGTTCAGTTAATTCCCTTTTCAAAAAAGGGCTGCTCAGATAAGATACCTATCTGACCCTACTCGAATCAAAGTATTAGTCAGCCAAGATATACTGGTTAAGTGTTGCTTTCAGAAGCTCTTGACGACCTGATTTATTCGCACGCGGCGTTTCATTGTTCAGTGCGTACTCAGCAAGGGAGCTTAGAGTTGCTTTTCCTTCCACTACTTCTGCACCGATGCCTTCTTTAAAGCTCGCGTAACGATTTTCGATAAAGTTATCAAATACACGATCCTCAATCAGCTTCGCAGCTACTTTCAGACCTTTCGCATACGTGTCCATACCTGCAATATGAGCAAGGAACAGATCTTCTGGCTCGAAGGAAGAACGACGTACTTTTGCATCAAAGTTTACGCCACCTTTACCAAGTCCGCCATTCTTCAGTACTTCGTACATTGTAAGAGTTGCATCATAGATATCTACTGGGAACTCATCTGTATCCCATCCGATCAACAGATCACCCTGATTGGCATCCAGTGATCCAAGCATACCGTTAATGCGTGCCACACGAAGCTCATGATCAAAGGTATGACCCGCAAGTGTAGCATGGTTTGCTTCAAGATTCAGTTTGAAGTCTTTATCTAAGCCGTATTTTTGCAAGAAGGCGATCGATGTTGCTGCATCAAAATCATATTGATGCTTTGTTGGTTCTTTCGGTTTAGGTTCAATAAGGAACTGAGCATCAAAGCCGATCTCTTTGGCATAATCAACAGCCATATGGAACATACGGGCAATGTTGTCCTGCTCTAGAGCCATATCCGTATTCAGTAAAGTATCGTATCCTTCACGACCGCCCCAGAATACGTAGTTTTCTGCACCAAGACGTTTCCCAACTTCGAGACCTTTCTTGATCTGAGCTGCCGCGTGAGCATATACATCTGCATTGCATGTAGAAGCTGCACCGTGCATAAAACGTGGGTTAGTAAACATGTTTGCTGTATTCCACAACAGTTTCTTACCGCTAGCTTTCATCTGTTCTTCAATCAAATCTACGATCGTGTCGATGTTGCTGTAGAATTCACGCAAACTATTTCCTTCTGGAGCAATATCAACATCATGGAAACAGAAGAAAGGAAGATTCATTTTCTCCATAAATTCAAATGCCGCTTCAACGCGGACTTTCGCAAGGTCAAGACCTGAATATTTATTATAAGAACGAACAGCGGTTTCTGCACCAAAAGGATCAGCCCCACCAGCCGTCAACGTATGCCAGTATGCCATACCGAAGCGGAAATGCTCTTCCATTGTTTTGCCAGCTACGACTTCTTCCGGATTATAAAATTTAAATGCAAAAGGATTTTTCGATTCTTTACCTTCAAATGCAACTTTGTTCACGGATTCAAAATAAGCCATTGTACAAAGCCCTCCTCTGAATTATTAATTTCCGATTCGCGAAATCGTTTACAACGATATACTAACACACTCTTTTCTACTTTGTCTATTGGTTAAACAAAGTTTGTTCATTTTTGTTTTTTTCTGCTACAATAGACGTTACATATGTACCAAGAGACGAGATCTCGGAAAATATGACAACGCTAATTCCTGAAGGGATGTGCTGATTCATGGCAATAACCGGAGATCAGGCTCTGGTCAAAAAAATTAATAAGTCCATTATTTTAAATACGATCCGGCAGCATGCCCCCTTATCCAGGGCCACCGTATCTACGCTATCCGGATTAAATAAAGCGACCGTATCCAATCTTGTAGCAGAACTTATTGAGGGACATTTGGTCACCGAACTTGGACCGGGGGAATCCAGCGGCGGACGCAAACCGCTCATGCTCCTTTTTAATAAACATGCTGGTTATGCGGTAGGCATAGAAGTCAGTGTGAGACGTCTAAAAGGGGTGCTGACCGACCTAGCCGGATCGATTGTTGCTGAGGAAATTCAGACACTTGATAACCACGATGTCTCTTCCATTTGTGATTCGATTGTATCTATGACCAATCGATTGCAACATAAAGCTCCATCTTCCCCGCATGGGGTCATTGGTGTTGGCATCGGAGTGCCTGGGATGGTAGACGAAGAGGGCACCGTTCTTTTTGCACCCAACCTTGCATGGAATATGGTTCCCCTTCGGAGCATGTTAGAAGAAGAACTCCATATCCCAGTCACCATAGATAATGAGGCAAACGCCGGAGCTTTGGGCGAGTTTCATTTCGGGGCAGCCAGAGGATTACGACATCTCATATATATCAGTGCAGGAATAGGGATTGGATCAGGAATTATGATTGACGGAGAACTGTATAAAGGAGCATGGGGTTATGCTGGGGAAACCGGACACATGTCCATTGATGCAGAAGGAAAGCAATGCACCTGCGGAAATCGGGGCTGCTGGGAGCTTTATGCATCAGAAAAAGCATATGATGAGGCTAGCTGGCAGCTGCCCTCACGTTCTACTTCCGAACTTATTGAACTTGCCGCCAAAGGGGATCCTGTAATCCTTGAACTCTATAAAAGTATGGGGCATCGTCTAGGGGTAGGGATTACAAACATCGTAAATAGTTTTAATCCAGAGCGCATTATTATCGGAGGTCCACTCTCTGAAGCCCAGAAATATATGGAAACCTCTCTGCAGCGGGTCGTTGCCGAGCGAACCCTTCCCTATCACCGGCGTAGTCTCCACATCGGCTTTGCTCAGCTTGGTGCAAGTTCTACCTTAATCGGTTCGGCCTATGGAGCCATATCCCAGTTTCTCGGACAAATTCGGGTTCGTACGTAAAATGTAAAAATTTAACGAAAATAGACAAAAATTCGCCCTATTTTCTGGACTGAATTCCCAAGTATCCAAGGTATAATAAGTCTAACTATGTGTCATTTATTACTGCAAAGGTTTAAATTGCAGCTATACCTTACGCACGGAATGGAGAGAACTCTCGTGACTTATGTGGATACTTCCGATATTTCAGCCGCGATGTTCATCACGGTCCTGCTTTTCCTCATTATTATTGCCCCTTTGGTTAGTCTGGGAATTCTCAAACTATTTCAAGGCAAGAAAAAACAGGCATTATGGTACGTATTATCCGGTGTAGCCGTCTATTTTATATTCCAATGGTTTATGTGGTTTGTTTTTTAGCCAAGGTTCTATCCATAATCTGTACAATATATTTCTTTCAAAATTATCAAAAAAAGAGAGACAAAAAGTCTCTCTTTTTTTGATATCTACATATTTGGCCTTTCTATTATCTAAGCTTTAATGAGTCTCTTCTACCGAATCTGATCCGCTATCTGCTTATGTTCCTCAGAACCAAACTTCTTTAATGCCTCTGCAGACAAATTCTTATCTGATAGTTCATATTTATCTTTCAGCTTCAGAATACGAAGCACATGTTTATCCACTTCCGATTCGGACATCCTTCCTTCTTCTACTGCGGTCTGAATCGCGCTGTAAGCTTCCGATGCTTTTTCCGGTGTGTGACCAAACAGAACCACATCTGCCCCGGCTTCAAGGGCCATCACAGCAGCCTCCCCAGAACCATAATTTTTCTCAATCGCTCCCATTTCAAGGTCGTCCGTAACGACAACGCCATCATAATGAAGTTCCTCTCGCAGTATTTCTGTAATCATGACAGGTGACAGCGAGGCAGGTTTGCCCGATGAGTCTATACCTGGATACTGAATATGTGCAACCATCATCATGTCCGCCCCTTCCTTTATCGCCTTTCGAAAAGGAACAAGCTCCAACTTCTCTAACTCGGCTTTCGTTTTGTCTACAACAGGTAGACTCTCATGTGAATCAACTACTGTATCTCCATGACCGGGAAAGTGTTTCACAACTGAGATTATTCCGGCTCTCTGGAGTCCCTTCATTGTAGCAATTCCATGAGTGGATACTTCTTCTGCCGTTGTACCAAAAGCTCGATTACCGATTACCTTATTATCTGGATTACTATAAATATCTAGGACAGGAGCATAATCTACATTAAATCCAAAAGCGCCGACCTCTTCTCCAATAACTCTTCCCACTTCTTCAGATAATTTAGCATCATCTTGCTCCCCAATAACAAGAGCAGATGGGAACTCCGTTTTACCATCCGGTAAGCGTGACACACGCCCTCCTTCTTCATCTACGGAAATGAAGAGTGGTTTGTTGCCCTCCGGATTACTTGCCTTGATATCATTGATAAGCTTAAGCAGCTGATGCTTATTTTCTACATTCGGTCCAAACAAGATGACACCGCCGATTTGTCCAGAAGCAATAAACTGTGCCTCTTCAGCTGCCAGTTGTGTACCGGAAAATCCCGCAATAATCAGCTGACCTATTTTCTGCTCTAAGGTCATCGATGCAAGCTCGGCTTCATACGTCCCTGTATCCTTCTCCGAAGTTTCATCTTTATATCCAGGCAGTTCCGTTCCTCCCAAGTTATTTCCTTCCTCTCCTTCTGCTTCAGACCCGGAATCTGCCTCTTGGTTCTTGTCTGGTTCGGAAGCGGAATTGTTCACAGAGGGATTCTCAGGAGACTCTGCTCCCGTAGCACAGCCCGTTATAATCAGAATAAATAACAATATAAAAATATATCCTTTTTTCAAAATCATCGCTCCTACGTAATCATTCTCTATCCTTTATACTACCCATCTATCGTTAAAAAGAAAAACCGCCCCCAAATACTGGGTGCGGTTTAAAATAATTTCATGGAATTTCGTTCACACTTACTCATAAGTTGAATATATAAACAAGAATTAGTTCGCTACTGCACTGTGCTCAAGACTCTCGATAAATCTCTCGGAATCCATCGCTGCTTTACATCCGCTGCCTGCTGCAGTAATGGCTTGTCTGTAGCGAGTATCTTGTACGTCACCACATGCAAACACACCAGGAATATTCGTTTCACTTGTGCCCGGATTTACAACGATATACCCATTGGCATCCGTAGTCACTTGACCATCCAAGAAAGCAGTATTCGGATTGTGACCGATTGCTACGAACACACCATCAGTTTTGATGATTTCTTCTTCGCCTGTTACATTGTTGATCACTTTCAGACCGTTTACTCCTTTTTCACCGGCAAGGATCTCAACAGGTGTACGGTTCAGAGCCCATTCAATTTTTGCATTGTCACGCGCACGATCTTGCATAATTTTTGAAGCACGAAGCTCTTCACGACGGTGCACTACTGTTACTTTGGATGCGAAACGAGTCAGGAAGTTAGCTTCCTCAAGAGCCGAGTCTCCGCCGCCGATAACAATAATTTCTTTACCACGGAAGAAGAAGCCGTCACAAGTTGCACAAGTACTTACTCCGTAACCTACGTTTTCTTGCTCTCCAGGAATGCCGAGATATTTAGCAGAGGCACCCGTAGACAAAATTACAGTTTCAGAAACGATCTCGCCTTGACCTTCTACTTGGATTTTGAAAGGACGTTCTGCCATATCAATGCTGTTAACCCATCCCGTACGGAATTCAGCACCGAAACGTTCTGCCTGTTTGCGCATATTGTCCATAAGTTCGGGTCCCATAATACCTTCAGGAAAACCCGGGAAATTTTCTACTTCTGTTGTTGTGGTAAGTTGACCGCCTGGTTCAGGACCCTCAATGACGAGTGGTTTCAGATTGGCGCGCGCCAAATAAATTGCTGCAGTCAGGCCCGCAGGACCTGTACCGATAATAACCGATTTATACATTCACTTTACCTCCCGATTTCTTCCGCAAAACACTAAAGTAAATGAACTTCGAATGAACCAGGTGCGAACAAGCATACAATAAGTTATTACCTTTGATTCGAAAAAAGAGGAACTGTCATTCCCTTACCTTGTCATCCCTTGCCGAATCGGAAATAATGTAATGAATCGCTCTACCCGTTCATATAAAAAGCAACCTTTACGGAAATGGAATACATAATTTATAATAATTCTAATCTAGATATAATTATGATCATTTTCAAAGTCGATGTCAATGATCTTTGCATGTCTTATTCTTGTAGTAAATAGAGAGAACAGCATCAAGAGGAGGGAATACGAATTTTATGACTGAAGCAATAATTGGCAGTATTATTTCAGCCTTGTCTACGGGACTTGGTGCATTACCCATCTTATTTATGACCAATGTGACTCATCGCCTGCGGGATATTTTGCTCGCTTACGCTGCAGGAATCATGACTTCAGCATCGATGTATAGTCTCATTCCAGAAGCGCTGGCGCAATCCAATCTTATCGTACTCGCTATCGGAATTATGGCAGGTAGCTGCGTACTGCTCATCTTAGAGAGATATATTCCTCATATCGATCTAGAAAATCCAGAATCCCGTCCGTTTAATATTGAAGGGAAGGCTTTCCTTATTATTGCTGCCATTACGATGCATAATCTACCGGAGGGTCTCTCGGTAGGTGTCAGTTACGCTAGTGCTGACGAAAATCTCGGTAATCTGATCGCCTTATCAATTGGTTTGCAAAATGCACCTGAAGGTTTTCTCGTTGCACTATTCCTAGTAAACCAAAATATTGGCCGGTTTAAAGCACTTGGTATCGCTACATTGACCGGTGCAGTTGAAATTATCACTGCCATCATCGGGTACACACTCAGCAGTGTGGTAGAAGGACTTGTCCCTTATGGTCTTGCCTTTGCTGCAGGTGCGATGATGTTTATCGTCTATAAGGAGTTAATCCCGGAAAGTCATGGGGATGGTAATCAGCGTGTAGCTACGATTTCCTTCCTTCTTGGTCTCATCACGATGATTACTCTTACAGAGATATTCTAGCCAATTCCAATTAGATCTGCTAAAGAGAATAGGTAGGTTAACAGCAAAAAGCGCCGCTTCACGGCGCTTTTTTTATTTCTGCTTCCGTTCTCTAATTCCATAGAACAAACAAAAACATAAACGTTATTTTAACAAACGCAGTCCATTTAATATAACCAAGATCGTGCTACCTTCATGACCAATAACTCCAAATGGCAATGCAATCTCGGTCAGGAAGTTTCCCGCGATGAGCAGCGTGATCACTGAAATGGCAAATACAATATTCTGCTTCACTACGCTTGCTGCTCTTCGAGACTGCTTGATACTCCAAGCAATCTCTTCGATATTGTCGTTCATGAGCACGACATCCGCTACTTCAATGGCAGTACCGCTGCCGGACATCCCCATTCCTATTCCGACGGTCGCTGCTGCCAGAGCAGGTGCATCATTCACTCCATCTCCGACCATAACGACATGACCGTAGGTTTCCCGGAGTTTGCGTACCTGCTTTACCTTTTGTTCGGGCAGGAGCTCAGCGTAAACAAAATCAACGCCCGTCTCTTTTGCTATAACATCAGCGGTTCCTTTTCGATCCCCCGTTAACATGGCAACTTTCACACCCAGTTGTTGCAATCGTTTCACAGCATCAAGTGCCTGAGGACGAACCGTATCACGCATCGCAATCATTCCGGCGATTTCATCTTCTCTAATAATGACCGATACCGTCTTTCCTTCCTGCTCTAGCACGGCTCTTGTTTGAATCCAAAAAGAATCGGTATCTCTCTGGTCCAGAACATCCGTTTTACCAATGCTCCATTTCACACCGTCCACTATTCCTTCAAGACCCCAGCCTGTTATGGACTGAACTTCATCGGCCTCTCGCATCTCTGCACCTGCTATTCTTGCCTTACTTACGATTGCTTCAGCGAGCGGGTGCATGGATTGGCTTTCGATCGCTGCAGAGGCAGTCAGCAGCTGCATTTCATCAAAACCTTCTGCTGTGTATAAATCCGTCACTTCAGGAACACCTCTGGTGAGAGTCCCTGTTTTGTCAAAAGCGACCACCGCAGTTTTGGCCATATTTTCAACATGTGCCCCGCCTTTAAAGAGAAGACCTCGTCTCGCACTGCTTGAAATCGAAGACAACATAACCGGCATAATTGAAGCTACTAACGCACACGGAGAAGCAACGACAAGAAACACACATGCTTTGTAGAATGAATCTCCCCAGGTCCACCCAAACAGAAGAGGAAGAGCCCCAATGATAACAAGGGTAATGGCTACAATTAACTTGGCATAAATGCCTTCAAATTTCTCAATGAAACGCTGAGACGCGGGTACTTCATTCTGTGCTTCTTCTACCAGTTTAATAATTTTTGAGAAAAGAGAATTTTCAGCAAGCTGTGTAACTTCAACGTACAGTGCCCCTTCCCCATTCATGGTGCCGGCAAATACCTCATCTCCGGACGCCTTCTCGACAGGTGTAGACTCGCCAGTGATGTAAGATTGATTGACAGACGAACTTCCTTTGTACACTTTCCCATCCGAAGGCATCAGTTCACCAGGCTTTACAAGAATCAGGTCTCCTGGCGCAAGTTCATCGGTTGAAACAAGCTCCATTGTGCCACGATCAATTCGCAGCGCCGTTTCCGGTTTTAATGAAATAAGTGAAGAAATATCTTTATGGCTGCGTTCGGTTGTATAGCTCTCCAGAGCACCACTCAGCGCAAAGATAAAAATGAGCATAGCCCCCTCGTTCCAATAACCGATGGCAGCCGCTCCCATCGCCGCCGCGATCATAAGCAGGTTTACATCGAGATCTCGCTCCTTAACAAGCGTTGCCACCCCTTCTTTTGCCTTTGCCCATCCGCCAATGGTGTAAGCAGCAATGTATAGCAAGATGGATAATAATTCATTGCTTCCTGAGATCCCCCAAGCCGCTAACATCATGACACCACTGCCAAGTGCTGCTTGCATCTCTTTATTTCTGAGCATCATTTTAAAGTTGGGGCCGCCTTTACGTCCTGGTTGTTGCGGTGGTGCAGAATGTCCTTTGGTTTGAACCACTGGGTTTAATCTGTTATTAATTGCATCCATTACGATCACTTTCCTCTCTCTGTTATATTCATTGAGTTCAACTAATTGAGAATGAGAGCCATTGTTAATGCCCTTAAAATGGCACATGCTGCTTCGGGAGACCCGAAGCAGCATGGTTTTTTACATGTTCTATTCACTTTTGTGTTCTATTTTGCTGAGAATGATAATCAATATTGTACTAGTACAATTATTTTTATCTAGTGCAACTTTTTTTATAATTATATTCGCATTCCCTTTCTTTGTAAATAGGCAGTTGCTCAAGCTCATCAATAAAATAAATCAAAATAAAAAGGCACCCTTTTGGGTGCCTTTTTATTTTAAATTTAAGGATAAAAACTTTATATGCTTATTAAGTGGAAGGTATGGCCGCTTCCTGACTTGCCGCGATAGCCTGCTCCAGATCCTGCAATATATCTTGAATATTCTCTGTACCAATCGATAAACGCAGTAACTCCGGATGTACACCTGCGGACTTCTGTTCTTCTTCACTCAGCTGTTGGTGCGTCGTACTTGCGGGATGAATAATAAGTGATTTCGAGTCTCCAACGTTAGCCAGGTGGGAAAACAGTTTTACATTTTCGATTAGTTTTGCACCTGCTGCTGCTCCTCCTCTGATACCAAAAGTAAGGATGGCCCCCTGTCCTCTAGGCAAATACTTCTGTGCAAGGGAATACGAAGGATGGCTTGGTAGCCCCGCATAGCTTACCCACTGTACATCTGGATGTTGTTCAAGAAACTCGGCAACTTGAAGTGCATTCGAACTATGGCGTTCGAGACGAAGATGAAGAGTTTCTAGGCCCTGCAGCAATAACCAGGAATTAAACGGTGCGATACTCGCACCCAAATCACGCAATAGCTGAACTCTTGCTTTTACAATGTATGCTAGTTCTCCAACAGCCTCCGTATATTTCACTCCATGATAACTTGGATCAGGCTCTGTCAGACCCGGGAATTTATCCCCTACACTCCAGTCAAACTTACCACTATCTACAATCACACCGCCGATTGAAGTACCGTGGCCTCCAATAAATTTCGTCGCAGAATGAACAACAATGTCCGCTCCGTGCTCAATTGGTCTCAATAAGTAAGGACTTGGAAATGTATTATCTACAATAAGGGGTAATCCATTGTTATGTGCAATCTCTGCTACAGCTTCAATATCAAGTACATTTCCTTGTGGATTTCCGATCGTTTCAGCATAGAGGGCCTTCGTCTTATCTGTAATCGCCGCACGGAAGTTCTCTGGATCAGTTGAATCTACAAAGCGAACCGTAATACCTAGCTTCTTCAGTGTATTGGAGAACAAGTTATATGTTCCGCCATATAAGCTTGATGAAGATACGATCTCATCTCCACTTCCTGCGATATTCAGAATAGCAAATGTAATGGCTGCTTGACCTGAAGCCGTAGCAAGCGCACCTACCCCGCCCTCAAGTGCTGCAATTCGCTTCTCAAACACGTCCGTTGTAGGATTGGTGATCCTTGTATAGATATTTCCGAACTCTTGAAGGGAAAACAAATTAGCTGCATGCTCACTGTCACGGAATCCATAAGAAGTCGTCTGATACAAAGGAACTGCTCTCGATAAAGTCGTTGGATCAATTTCTTGACCTGCGTGCACGGCGAGCGTTTCAAAAGCGAAATCCTTTTTGTCATTTGACATAAGACTTATTCCTCCTTGACGAGGTTATTGGCCCTCGTATTTTTCCATATTCTCTCACAACTTGTTACATTTGAAAAGAACTAATTCCGAGTTTTCCTATGTATTTTATTAAAAAAGATAAAAAACCTTTCATTCTGTTACATGAGGTTTTTTATCTTTTTTATGAAGAGATGAATTCCCGAGCACTTTCAGCATGCCACAAACGGCGTAAATAAGCTGCGGCCTCGTCTGCCTGCTCCTCCGTTACCCCTTCCAATGAAATGTCGATGTGGGGTTTATAGGTTTTAAGCAGTTCAAAAAACAATGGATAATTAAGGATCCCTTCACCAGGCAGAGGATTGTATTTATTGCCGTTTACATCAAAAGCCACGTCCTTAGCATGAATAGCAATCATTCGATCATAAAGCTTTTCAAACACATCTCTTAAAAAATCTGCCTGATTCACCACATGTTCTACCTTCATCAAGTTGCAAGGATCAAACAGCAGACCCAGGCTGGAATTTGGAATCTCCTCAAAGAGACGCTGCATATGCTCTGTTGTATGCAGCGTGTGTACGGAAACCGGTTCAATGGCTACATGTACACCCCATTTATCTGCTTCTTCTGCCAACTCCAGCACAGAATCTCGAAGTACCTGGAAACCTTGCTCCTCGTAAAAATCCGGATGTGTCTTTTGATAAGTCGTAAGGCTCCCTGTTTCCGTTGCTACTATGCTGCAGCCAAAGTCACGGGCATACCGCAGATGCTCCTTAAATCTAGCAAGATCCGATCGTCTTTCTTCAGCATCTGGATTGACGGGATTAATATAGCATCCTAGAACAGCAATGCGAATTCCTTCTTTGCTGAACTGTTCTCCAACCCAATTGGCAAGCCCAGGACTTAGCTTCCCGTTCGATGAATCGATATCCGAAAGGGCTTTAGCAAGAGCAAGCTGAACGGATGTAAATCCGCTGCCTGCAATTCGGCGGGCAAGATCATTCGTTTTTTGTTTACCAAACGTATGTGCCAGTACTCCAAGTTTCATTGTCGTACCCCTCCTCTAGGCGAGAAACTTCTAGCGAGCAAGCCAGCCGCCATCCACGTTCAGAATATGACCGTTCAAATAATCGGATGCATCCGATGCAAGGAATACTACGGGACCTTTCAAATCTGCTGGTGTACCCCAACGTCCTGCAGGAATCCGTGCAGTAATATCTTTGTAGCGATCCTCATCTTCTCTAATCTGCTGCGTATTGTTCGTGACCATATACCCTGGAGCTATGGCGTTGACCTGTACACCTTTCCCAGCCCACTCATTCGCAAGTGCCTTCGTCAGTCCCGCTACAGCATGTTTACTTGCCGTATATCCTGGAACATTGATACCGCCCTGGTAAGAAAGCATGGAAGCAATGCTGATAATCTTGCCACTTCCCCGCTCAATCATATGGCGACCTGCTAGCTGACTAAGAAAAAATACGGTATTAAGATTGAGAGCTATGACATCGTGCCAATCTGAAGCTCCATGATTTGCAGCCGGCGTACGACGAATGATCCCTGCATTGTTGACAAGAATATCAATATGACCTAGAAAACCAAGTGCCTGTTCAAAAAGAGCGGACAGCTCTTCCTCTTTACTCAGGTCTGCCTGAATAGGAAGGGCTTTGCGACCTAAAGCTTCAATGGCCTGTACGGTTTCCGTGGGCATGGAGTGGGAGACAGCAACTATATCTGCCCCAGCTTCTGCAAGCCCTAGTGCCATACCTTGACCTAGTCCGCCGGATGTTCCGGTAATCAGAGCTACCTTTCCGCTCAAGTCAAAAATGCTCATCTTTTACGCCTCCTGCAAGTTAGTAATCGATAATTAACCCTGCATTTTTATATGGTTCCAAAATCCCCTCATCAAGTGCCTTATCACTGATCACCCTATGAATTTCTGAGGTCTGTGCAAAGGTACGAAGGGCAAACTTCCCAAATTTATAATGATCAGCAACAACATAGACATGTTGCGCAGTTTGAATTAAAGCCCTTTTTAACGGAACAAGATCCCCTGTATAGATAGAGAATCCAAACTCTGGATGGAGAGCAGTCGTAGAAATAAACGCCTTGTGAATGTTCAGATTCTTAATAAAATGCTCTGTGTCCTCACTAACTAGCATATTTCTGACTCTCGATCCTCCGGGCACAACGAGACGGATCTGATCTTTTTTTGTGAGCTCTGCAATGATAAACAAATCATTCGTAATCACCGTGAGTGGTTCATTATTCAGCAGTCTTGCCATCTCCAGCGTGGTGCTTCCTCCATCTAGAGCAATAATGTCTCCCGGCTCAATGTAGGTAAGAGCACGTTCAGCAATCTCCATTTTTTCCGGGTTATGCTTCTCTAGCGCCCCTCTGCTTGTAAGAATGCCATATTGATCGTTCTGAGCGAGCATTGCACCGCCATGTACTCTCATAAGGAGGCCCATCGATTCCAGCTTGTCAAGATCCTCCCGAATTGTCTTGCCGGTCACATCTAGCTTTTCGCTCAGTTCACTAACAGTAACTTCTTTTTTGGCAATCAGCGTTTCCATAATTTTCTCGTGTCGTTTCATTGAATTCATAAACGGTTCAACTTCCTATCTGTATTTCTGTCATACGTTCTATTTTAGCTCGGTCATAGCAACGCCGTCCATATCATCGAACGTCTGATTCTCTCCTGCCATCGCCCAACAGAAAGTATAGTTGCTTGTTCCAACACCGCTATGAATAGACCAACTTGGAGAAATAACAGCTTGACCTTGACGTACAACGAGATGTCTCGTTTCATCCGGTTCTCCCATCATATGAAAAACAGCACCTTGCTCCGGCAAGTTAAAGTACAGATAAACTTCAGAGCGACGATTATGTGTATGAGCAGGCATTGTATTCCACATGTTCCCTGCATCTAGTTCGGTTATCCCGAGTACGAGCTGACAGCTTTTGATACCGCCTTCATGAATATACTTATAAATCGTTCTCTCATTGGAGGACGCAATGCTTCCCAGATGGCTAGGTGTTGCATCTTCCTGCGTTGCTTTCACTGTCGGGTAAGCGTGGTGAGCCGGAGTTGAGACAAAATAGAACTGCGGAACTTCTCCTGCTCCCGAATGGAAGATGACCTCCTTGACTCCCAGACCAATATATAGGCATTCCTTCGCACCTACCTCGTATCTCACACCGTCAGCTGAAACTGTACCATGTCCACCTATATTAATAATTCCGACTTCACGACGTGCGAGAAAAAAGTCTGTACCAATATCCTTCAAAGGAACTTCAAGCTTAATGTCCTTGGACTCAGGTACTGCCGAACCTACAATATAACGGTCCACATGCGAATACACGGTTACCAGTTCATCCTTAGCAAACAGCTGTTCAATTAGAAACTCTTCACGTAGACGTTTTGTATCATAATTTTTCACTTCATTTGGATGGGACGCATAACGATTTTGCATTTCTCATCATTCCTTTCATAGTGAGTAGCTTGGATTATTAACTGCACATTCGTTCATATAGGTTTATATTAGTTCATTTTATATCATTTGTGTACACTTATTTATAAAAACTTTAAAAAAATATATAAAGATGATGTTTCTATAAAAACAAAAAAACGGCCCTAAAAGGGCCGTTCATTTAAACCTTATTACGCAAATATCATCTTAGTAGCTGCTCTCGGAACGTTCGCCTTTAGCAATTGCGACTCCGCCGCTCGTACCAATTCTTGTAGCTCCTGCTTTGATCATAACAAGCGCATCTTCTGCACTACGAACACCGCCAGAAGCCTTCACGCCAACATCAGGACCTACTGTTTTGCGCATCAGAGCGATGTCTTCTTTCGTTGCTCCTCCAGTGGAGAAACCAGTAGATGTCTTAACAAAATCAGCACCAGCTTGTACAGCAAGTTTGCATGCACGTACTTTCTCATCATCTGTAAGCAGACAAGTTTCAATGATTACTTTCGTTAGAGCTTTCCCTTTAGCTGCATCTACTACAGCTTTGATATCAGCACCAACATAATCGTCATTACCGTCTTTCAGTGCGCTGATGTTAATAACCATGTCTACTTCCGTAGCCCCGTTAGCAATTGCATCCTTCGTTTCATATGCTTTCACCTCAGAAGTCGTCGCCCCTAGAGGGAATCCAATAACAGTGCATACTTTTACCTCTGGTGTATCTTTCAAAACTTCATAAGCTGTCGATACAAATCCCGGGTTTACACATACGGAAGCAAATCCATATGTTTTTGCCTCTTCAGCAAGTTTAATAATATCCTCACGGCGAGCATCTGCCTTGAGCAATGTATGGTCAACCAGTGGTGCAATGGCGGTTTGTGTCATAATCAAAATCGTCCTTTCTTCTATCATCCTATATTTCGTTCATATCCCGTGAAACTCCACTGTTATCATACCAATACTGCCTTCGTAAAGCAAAGGCCATGTACCGGTTTTTACGTTACAGTTTGTGTAACCCACTCCGTTTCCATTCAGGAATTCACGAATCAGTTCCATACCTGCACATAAAAATACCTTGCCCGCTCTATAAAGAGCAGACAAGGTAAATAAATAATCATATTCTATTAATGGGCCACCAGGTTGTTCATCATGATCCAGACGGAACCTACAACAATGGTAAGTACCAGCAGAAGTCCAAGAATCAGACCCATGACATTCCATTTTGGTTTACCCGGCTCACCTTCACGGATATGCATGAAGAAGAAGAGCTGAACAACAAACTGTAATGCGGCCATGATCAGGATAATGACCATATTTACCGTTTTGTCGAACATGTCATTGAGAACAACCACAAGCGGAATGATCGTCAGTACGATCGAGATAATATAACCGATGAGGTAAGACTTAAGCGATCCATGATTCTCGTGAGAATCATGTGCATGGTTATGTTGCTCTGCCATCTTACATCACCCCCATCAAGTAGACGATGGTAAGAAGGAAAATCCAAACCACGTCCAAAAAGTGCCAGAACAAGCTTAGTGCCATTACTTTACCGCGAGTTACCGGAGTAATGCCACGTTTCTTGATTTGAAGCAGAAGGCCGAACATCCAGCAAAGACCGAATGTAACGTGAGCTCCGTGCGTACCTACCAGTGTAAAGAATGCACCAGTGAAAGCACTTGTTGTAATCGTAGCACCTTCGTGTACCATTTCAACAAACTCGAAAATTTCAAGTCCAAGGAACGCTAGACCAAGTACCCCTGTTACGATAAGCCAGTTCATTAGACCCTTTTTATCGCCACGGTTCATAGCCAGTACAGCTAGACCACTTGTAAAACTACTTGTCAAAAGAATAAATGTTTCAGCAATGACCCCTGGCATATTGAAAAGATCAGCACCCGAAGGTCCGCCTGCTGTATTGTCACGCAGAACAATAAATGTCGCGAAGAATACAGCAAACAGGATAAGGTCAGAAATCAGGAATAGCCAAAAGCCGAGCATTTTTAGTTCTTGCGGATCGTGATGTCCATGATCGTGATCATGTGCATCCGAATGTTGATTTGTTGCTGTATGTGCCATTATACCGACCCCCTCAAGGCTGCTTCGGTACGACTTACTTCTTCAGCCGGAATGTAATAATCCGTATCGTACTGGAATGAGCGAGCAACTAGACATGCAGCTACACCGATGAGACCTGGAATATACATCCACCACCAGTCCCAAACAAATCCGAAACCTGCGATAAAGAAGAATACCGCCATAATGATTGGAATACCTGTGTTTTTAGGCATATGAATCGGTTCGTATACCGGCTGTGTTTCAGTCTGATTGCTTGTAGCGTTACGTTGTTTATCTTCCCAGAATTGGTCAACCGTAGTGACCTTAGGTACGATAGCAAAGTTATATTCAGGTACAGGAGACGGAATAGACCATTCAAGGGTACGTGCATCCCAAGGATCCGCTCCCACTTTATTTTCTTTATATTTACGAATACCATCTGCAATTTGCAGCAACTGGAACAAGAAACCTGCACCCATCAGGAATGCCCCGACGGAAGAAACGATGTTGAGCGGTGCCCAACCTGTATCCCAGCCGTATGTGCTCAGACGACGAGTCATACCCATCAGACCCAGCGCGTATTGCGGCATAAACGTGAGGTAGAAACCAATGTTCCAAGTCCAGAATGCCCAATGTCCCCAGCGATCCGGCAAAGTAAAGCCGAACAGTTTAGGCCACCAGTAGTACATCCCTGCAAAATAACCGAATACTACACCACCGATAAGTACTTGGTGGAAGTGAGCGATCAGGAAGTAACTGTTGTGGAACTGGAAGTCTGCTGGCGCTACCGACAGCATTACCCCTGTCATCCCCCCGATAATGAAACATGGGAAGAAGGCAATGGTCCACATCATCGGAAGTGTAAAGCGAATCCGGCCACGATACATCGTGAACAGCCAGTTAAAGACTTTAACCCCCGTAGGTATAGCAATGAGCATTGTCGTTATCGCAAAGAACGCGTTGACATCTGCGCCCGAACCCATCGTAAAGAAGTGATGGACCCAAGTAAAGAAGGACAATACACTGATGATCAGCATAGCGAATACCATCGATTTATATCCAAACAGTCTCTTTCTCGAGAAGGTAGCAACGATCTCAGAGAAGATACCGAAGGCCGGTAAGACTACGATATAAACCTCAGGGTGACCCCACATCCAGATCAAGTTGATGTACATCATCGGGTTACCCCCGAGATCCAGTGTGAAGAAGTGTGTTCCTGCAAAACGGTCCATAAACAGAAGGAACAATGTTACTGTCAAGATTGGGAAAGCGAACAAAATAATGATGTTCGTTGCAAATACGGACCAAGTAAACATCGGCATTTTCATCCAAGTCATACCCGGCGCACGCATTTTAATAATCGTTACCAAGAAGTTAATCCCGGTAGCAAGGGAACCGATACCTGATATCTGGATACCCCATATATAGAAGTTCTGTCCTACCCCCGGACTAAACTGCAGTCCTGATAAAGGCGGATAACTGAGCCAACCTGCTGCTGGTGAGCCCCCGATAACAAATGAAATGTTAAAGAGCATAGCTCCTAGGAAGAACAACCAGAAACTTAGTGCATTCAAATAAGGGAATGCGACGTCACGCGCTCCGATCTGCAGCGGTGTAACGATATTAAATAAACCGAACATAAATGGCATGGCCATGAACAAAATCATGATCGTACCATGTGTTGTAAATACGGCATTGTAGTGATCTGCATGAAGGAATTCCATATTAGGCATGGCCAGTTGGAATCTCATCATCAGGGCGTCAACCCCGCCGCGGAACATCATCAGGATAGCCGCCAAAATGTACATGATACCGATTTTTTTATGGTCAACGGTAGTTAACCAGTTTTTCCAGAGCCAGCTCCACTTTTTAAAGTAGGTGAGTCCGGCTACGATTGCAACAGATGCAAGTCCAATCGATACTTGTGCCCCAAGAATGAGGGGATCACCCGTAACGAGGAATTCCGTAGTCAGAAACTCCCAAAACTCACTTAGCATGGATGAGGGCCTCCTTTCGAGCTATTAATTTATTCATGTGCAGCTTCTTCAGCAACTTTTTCGTTTTTCTCAACTACATATTTCGTTACGATATTTTGGAACATTTCGTCCGGAACCGCAGAGAAATATTGTTCATTTTCGATACTTGGCAAAGCAAGCTCGTCATAAGATTGTTCGGTAAGAGGTTCTGATTTGAGTTTCACTTCTTTAACCCAATTGTCGTACTCTTCTTCCGAAACAGCATTTACATTAAACTTCATTTCCTCGAAATGTTCCCCTGAGAAGTTAGCGCCTGAGCCTTTATATACTCCCGGCTCGTCGGCTTGCAAATGAAGTACCATGGCCATACCGGACATTGTATACATCTGTCCACCAAGTTCAGGAATCCAGAACGAGTTCATCGGTGCATCGGATGTAAGTTCAAAACGAATTGGCGTATCTTCCGGAATCGTAAGTGTATTTACACTTGCTACATTTTCATCCGGATACATAAAGAGCCATTTCCAGTCCAATGAGACCGCCTGTATCGTTATCGGCTCTTTGTCCGACACGAGTGGTTTCGAAGGTTCTGTTGCATAAGTGTATCGCACAGTAACTACACCAAGAATGATAATGATTAGGATAGGTACACCCCACCATATCGTCTCGGCAACCGTATTGTGCGACCAATTAGGTGTGTATTTTGATTTGTTTTCTGGTGTATCACGGTATTTCCACACAATGACACCAACGAGTATTAAGGTTGGTACGATAATGATCGCGCACAAAATGGTCGAAATAATAATTAAGTCCCTTTGTGCATCGCCGATCGGTCCTTTCGGATCGAGAACAACGTATCTTCCTCTTTCATCCGCAAACATAGCCCACACGATAACACCTATCGTGACGATCGATAGGACAGCTGCGATAATGATTTTGGAAAGCGACCTAGGTTTTTTGTTCATCTTGATCCCCTCTCCTTACGTGCTATTACAAAACGATGCTATTATCTTCTCCCTAAAGATATCAGAAATTCATCAACATGAACGTCTTGTTAACAAATTTGTCGAATTTCATCATTTCATTTGTGAATCTTTTCTCACATTTGATATTCTGCCTTGATTTTTCCATACTAAAAAACCTTAGCCAGTGGACACGGTGGGTGCCAGTTGACTAAGGTTCTTTACCTTTTAATTGCCTTTCTGAATCAACGCTTCTCTTCTCCCTTGATGAACTCATTCGAACTAATCAGTATCCCGTTCACTTCTTCTTATATCAAGCAGTCCCATTGCCTTACCAATAAAATAAATGTAGACGCTCCCTACTAAGAATCCAATGCCCACCATGATTCCTGTATTACTGTGAGTCAGCGCGTGAAGGTTGAACAAGCAAATTACAACTCCAGTAATCAAGGCCATCCAAGCCATTACGGTCATCATAAAAACCATCTGCGTTGCGCGTGTGTCGTTCTCCTTGTTATCGCTTACACGTACCGGTTTATTGACGATCATCGTATATCAACCCCTTCTAAATTTTGTAAGTTCTTACTACATTTAATATATCATACTTCACCTAAATTGTTCACTATTTGTTCAAATTTTAGTCAATATTTGTTCAATATTTTTGTATTTATAGGGTTTTACCCTTATTTTTACATATCAAATCATGACTTTTGTAGTTGACTCCGCCACATTTAAGGTGGATTTAAGGTTCACGTGTTATAAGATCACAACAAAAAACCGCCAGAGATTAATAATCTCCAACGGTTCTATATCCTGTAAGCTATGAATGATGTCACTTTTATTTCTTTTTTGTATCTGCACGATATCGTCTGTGTTCCTTTTGATATTGCAAATTACAAAACGTCTTTTGTTTCCAGCCAATTATTGCGAATCACATTCTGATACCAATAGAAGCTTTCTTTTGGCGTACGAACTAAGGATCGGTAATCTACATGTACAAGTCCAAATCTCATGCGATACCCTTCAGCCCATTCAAAATTATCCATAAGAGACCAGGCCATATACCCTTTCAGATTCAGGCCATCATTCATTGCACGATGAACCTGTACCATATGCTGCTGCAAGTAGGAGATTCGGCGGTAATCTTTAACTTCCCCATTCACAACACCATCATTAATACAAGCACCATTCTCGGTAATATACGTATCGATATTTCCGTACTTTTGCAAGTAATGCAGTACTTCATACAATCCGCGTGACTCTACCGGCCAGCCAATATCGGTACGAACAAGTCCCATATCGAGCGATTCCATGTGCAAGATGCCGCCATCCGGATTATAACGCCCAACATTCATCGTATAGTAATTGATTCCCAGATGATCGATTGGCTGACAAATTGTCTCCATATCTCCTGGCTGAACGTCAGGTTTAGCCCCTGCTTCTTCAAACCAGTCTAACATAAACTGTGGATAGGACCCTTTAAAAACAGGATCTAGGAACCAATCTGCAAACCATGCGATATGACGATTACATGCAGCTTGATCTGCTACTGATTTGCTATATGGTACTGACCACTCCACATTGGGAGCGATACCAATTTTACCATCTATTCCGAGCTCGCGGAATTTTAGCACCGATTTACCATGAGCGAGCAAAATCCCGTGCCCTACATTTAAAGCAACTTGAAGATCTTTGTTTCCTGGAGCATGATTACCAAGTAAGTTAGATAAAAATGCGATACACCACGGCTCATTAAAGGTTAGCCAAAATTTGATTTTCCCGCCAAATTCACGGAACATCACTTCTGAGTACTTCACAAAGGCATCTACAGTACGTCTATTCTCCCATCCTCCGATATCTTGTAGCGCTTGAGGAAGATCCCAATGATAAAGCGTACAGAAAGGCTCAATGTCGTTCTCAATCAACTTATCAACAAAACGATGGTAGAAATCTAGACCCGCTTGGTTGATTTCTCCATCCCCATCTGGAATGATGCGAGGCCAAGCTACGGAAAAACGATACGTATTAATTCCCAGTTCCTTCATTAAAGCAATATCCTCTTCATATCTGTGGTAACTATCACAAGCTATATCTCCATTATCTCCGTTAAATACTTTTCCTGGCGTCTTCGCAAAGGTATCCCATATCGATGTTCCTCTACCATCCGTTTGAGTAGCGCCTTCGATCTGATATGATGCGGTCGCTGTTCCCCATTTGAAATCTTTCGGAAATTTAAAAATGGTCATTTTTAATTCCTCCCAAAATCATCATTTTTGAATTGCTAAAACGTTTTCGAAAACAAATAAAAAATTTTATACTTTAATAGTTTTAGAGGATTACGGTAAATATAAAACGTTTTCATTGAATTTATTATATTTCAATATTTATCGTTTATCAAGAATACCTCTTCCATTTTATATAGAAAAGAAGGAACCATAAGGTTCCCTCTTTTCTATTTATAACAGGAATTACTCTACATCTTTACCTGTCCAAAGTGATACTCTATTTTTAATCAACTGAGTATATTCTTGTTCCATCTCTACTGCCCCAGCTTTATCGAGCTCAGCTAACATATTATCATAAATCTGGTCGAACTTAGCTGGTGTGGACACAATAGCTTCTGGAATCCGTTTTTGAATAATATCCTGTGTTTTTTGATAAATGACTTGGTATTTACCATCAGTAGGTACTGGCATGTTGTAGGCAGCTCCCCATTCCTTCACTGCTAGATCTTCTTCACTTGGGAATAGCTCTTTCCACGTTTCAATACCATAACCTTCTAAAGCTTCTTTCTCTGCATCACTATAATTTGCTACAATTTGTTCTGGGAAATTGGTAGTGTAGTAGTTCCCAGTAGAATCTTTCACACCATCCCCGTAATGCGGACCGAAGACATAGTAGAGACCGATTCCGCTTTCTTTAGTGAAGTTTACGTTATCATTATTTTTACGTTCCTGTACGTCAGCCGGAACAACACGAACGCCGTCCTCTACATTATAGTGTTCCCCTTCAATTCCCCAGTTACGAAGCACTTGTGCTTCTTCGGAGGCCATCCAATCTAAGAATTTAATAGCACGAATAGGATCTTCACAGCTTGTTGTAATCCCAATACCATAAGCATCTGAACCAATTGGCTGGAAGTCTGCACGTTTATATTCAGAAGAAAGAGTTACCGGATAATGTCCATAAGTCATATCGTTTTTGCCTGCATTTTTCAACGCGACTTCTGCATCATTATATGCCCACTCCTGGTCGATCAAACCAAGTACACGGCCGCTTGCAATTTTCGCTTTATACTGATCTTCTTTTTGAATGAAAGTATCTTTGTCTAGAAGACCCTCATTAAACATTTTATTCAGCCAGCGGAAGTATTCTTTCTCTTCTGGACGTTTGTAATGAAGCATTGCTTCGTAAGTCTCTGGATTAATATAGTATTCACCATCATCAGGTGCGCCCGTTGCAGCAACTGCAGGGTTAGTGACCGTGATCATACTTCTCCAGCCATCTGCACTAAGTGTAAGTGGAATTGTCGGCTGGCCATCCTCTGTTGTCGGATGTTTTTTGTAATATTCTCGAAGTGCATTTTCATAATCTTCTAATGTTTTTATTTCAGGATATCCCAGCTCTTTTACCACACGATGCTGCAGCTCAAATCCGCCCGTATTATCAAAACTCACCTGATCAACAGAACCATTCGTAGGAATAGCATAGATAGCCTGATCCTCTTTGTTATACTTCAGACGATTCATTTCCTCGCCATACATTTTTTTGATATTAGGAGCATACTTGTCTATCAATTCCGTCAAATCAATCATGGCTCCTGCATCGACTAATTTTCCCATATTCCCTTTTGGAAAAATAATATCAGGATAATCACCGCTCGCAGCCATCAAAGCGATTTTATCATCTCCGCCTCCACTAGCAATGTCATACTCTGCATTAATCGTAACGCCTGTTTCTTCAGTAATCTTTTTACCAACAGCGTCTTGCATTTTAACCCAGTTTGGGCTTGTATCTGCTCCAAAGAATGAGAATGTAATAGGCGCTTTAGAATCGGAATCTGCTGCACTTGGTTCCTCACTTTTTGTATTTCCACAAGCAGCAGTAAACAGCATAGTACTTGCGAGCAACAACATAGCGATTGTTTTCGGTGCTTTATGCTTCATTGACAATATCCCCCTTAAATAAATAGCTTGTATATGCATAACAGGTGGCCCTGTATATACCAATGAAAACTTTCGAAATTTACATTGAACATATTCCATTAAAGAAAGCGCTTTAGATTAAAAGCTTAGATATTTATTAAGATAAGGATTCTGTGATGTCAATTATTAATGTAAGCAATTTACAATCATGAGTAACCAGTGTAAAGAGTACGTAGTGTAGTGTTTTGACTGAAGCGAAATGATGAGCTTACTTAGGGGAGACCGTCCGGCGCGCTCCTAAGTTTCTATTTAACTCATTGAAATGGTTCGAATTCGTTAAGTTAAACGTTTTCGATACGTAAGTTTCCCCTCTCGCTAAAATGTAAGCGCTTTATAATTAGATATTATTAAACTTTACCTATTATGTCAATATCTATTTTATATAGAAAAAAGAGACTATTATTATTTATAATTCGTCTCTTTTCTCTAGGTGTACCTAATTTGTGTAGGTTAAATCCTTATTCGGTTGGCGTTGCAGATCCGCTCCAAAGTTCTACTCTAGCTTTTACAAGCTCGGTATATTCTTTTTCCATCTCGGAAGCTCCTGCTTTATCAAGCTCACTGAGCATCGTCTGAAAGACTTCATCAAACTTCTCCGGTGTAGATAAAATTGCTTCTGGAATCCGTTTTCTGATAATATCTTGTGATTTCTGGAAAGCAACACTATAGCTTGAACCAGATGGGACTGGAAGGTTATAAGCAGCACCCCATGGTTTCACTGGGAATTCGTCTTCTTTAGGGAACAGATCCTTATACGTTGTTGCCCCGTATTGTTCCAGCGTCTTGCGGTCAACATCACTATAAGAAGCTACAATTTGTTCTGGAAAGTTCGTTGTATAGTAGTTATCGGTTGAATCTTTAACTCCGTCTCCATAATGAGGAGCGATGTTACCATACAGTCCAATTCCTGTTTCTTTCTGGAAAGGTCCTGCATTGTTATTTTTCTCATTTAATACTTCTTCAGGAATTACACGTTTACCATCTTCGATATTGTAGTGTTCTCCCTCGATCCCCCAATTGATAAGAACTTGACCTTCTTCGGAAGCAAGATAATCAAAGAACTTGATTGTTCTCACAGGATCTGGGTTTGTTGTAGAAATACCGATGCCCCATCCGGACATAAAACCTGTATCTTGGAAGGTATGATCGAGATATTCCTCTGACATCGTTACTGGGAAAGTAGCATAAGTCTGATCATATTTACCGGATGTCTTCAGTGCATTCTCCGCATCTGCAAATCCCCAGTCCTGGTCAATCAAACCTAGAACACGGCCACTAGCAATTTTGGATTTGTACTGATCTGATTTTTGAACAAAGCTTTCTTTATCAAGAAGGCCTTCATTGTACAACTTGTTTAACCAGCGGAAATACTCTTTCTCCTCTGGGCGTTTCACATGCAGCATTGCTTCATAAGAATCTGGATTAATAAAATATTCACCATCGTCATGAGCACCTGTAGCCCAGAACGCAGGGTTCGTTACCGTAATTTGAATTCTCCAGTCATCTGCGTCCAGCGTCAGCGGAATCGTTGGCTGTCCATCAATTGTCGGATGCAGTTTCACATAGTCCTTTAGTGCTTTCTCAAAATCTTCTGTCGTACGAATTTCAGGGTATCCCAGTTCTTCGAGTACACGGTGCTGAAGTTTGAAACCTCCAGTTGCGTCGAAATAGGTGTTCCCTACACCGGCGTAAGTCGGCAGTACGTAGATAGATGGATCCTCGTTACTGTATTTCAAACGATCCATATAGTCCCCGTACAATTTTTGAAGATTTGGTGCATACTGCTCAATGAGCGGAGCTAAATCAATCAAGGCACCTGCATCTACCAGCTTGTTTACTTCCCCTTTAGCGGAAACAATATCCGGATACTCGCCGCTTGCTGCCATGAGTGCAACACGGTCCTGGCCACCACCCGTCACAGCAAATTCTCCGTTTAAAGTGACACCTGTAACTTCTGTCAGCTTTTTACCGACCTCATCTTGCATGCGATTCCAGTTAGGAGATGCATCTGCACTAAAGTAGCTAAAGGTAATCGGTGTCGTTTCATTACTGGTATCTTCGTAATCTCCAGAGGCATTCCCCCCTCCTCCGCCACACCCTGCCGCAAGCAGCGACATTCCGAGTAAAGGAATCATTGCATATTTCGTTGTTTTACTAGCCATTTGTAAGTCCTCCCACATCTATTCTGGTTGAGTTTTGATTTTTGACATAACACTATCCATTTTATCTTTTATTTCTCTATTGGAACTATCTACTAAATTGCTTATAAATCTATACGCTTACGCTTTAACAGCACCCAATGTCATTCCGCCAACAAAGTATTTTTGCAAGAACGGATATACCAGCAAGATCGGTACGGTAACTACAATGGTAATCGCCATCCGAATCGACTCTGGAGATACTTGGGCCATCTGCTGTGCCATATCATTGGCATTGATATTAGACCCGCCTTGCTGTGTGCTTTGAAGAACTTTCATAAGTTCATACTGAAGTGTAGTAAGCTCTGGTTTTGAGCCGTTATAAAGATAAGTATCAAACCAGGAATTCCATTGTCCTACCGCGAGGAACAGGGCGATCGTAGCAAGCACCGGTTTACACAGTGGAAGTATAACTTTGTAGTAAATCGTAAAATCATTTGCCCCATCAAGCTTGGCTGATTCCTGAAGCGCATACGGCAAACCGTCAATAAAAGATCGGATAACAAAAACATTAAAAGCACTAACCATCATCGGCAAAATATAAATCCAGAACGTACCGATCAGGTTAAGGTCTCTCATCAGAATGTATCCAGGAATCAAACCTCCAGAGAAATACATTGTCAGTGCAAGAAAAGTGGATACAAATTTCTTAACCCTGAAATCAGGCCGGCTCAGTGTATAGGCCAGCATTGAGGAACTAAGTAGTCCGAGTATCGTACCTATAATCGTTCTGGCTAATGAGATTTTGGCACCCTGAACGAGTCCTTCATATTGAAAAATCGTTTTGTAGTTCTCTAGCGTAAACTCCCGTGGCCATAAATAAATGACCCCTCGAACTGTATCGGTTGAATCATTCAAGGAAATTGCCAGAACATTCAGAAAGGGATACAGCGTTACAATCAGAATGATAGCCATCAAAATATAGTTGGCAAAGTCGAATACTTTTTCCGACCTTGTCGCATTAAATGCCTTGCTCGACATGTCTTGTTCCTCCCTTCTACATGATGCTTTCTTTCGTCAGTTTCTTGAAGAGTCCATTTGCTGCAAACAGCAAGATAACGCTGACAACGGAGTTAAATATACCGATGGCTGTACCATAGGAGTACCTGCCCATTTGCAAACCATAATTAAGTGCATAGAGATCTAATACTTCAGAGTAATCCGTAACTAGACTGTTTCCTAGCAGGAACTGCTTCTCATAACCGATGCTGATCAAATGCCCAATGGACATAATGAAGAGGACAGAAATTGTAGAACGAATACCTGGCAATGTAATATGCCACATTTGTCTCCAGCGGCTCGCTCCATCCACCCTTGCAGCTTCATAAAGTTCCTGAGCAATCCCCGTAATCGCAGCAAGATAGATAATTGCGTTCCAACCCATTTCCTTCCATAAATCGGAAGCGGTTACAATGTACCAAAACAAGTTCCCTTGAGCCATGAACTGGATCGGTTCATCGATAATATGAAGTGCTAACAGAATATCATTGACGATACCACCGTCGGTAGATAGCATCTTCGTTATAATCCCAGCGACAACAACCCAAGATACAAAGTGAGGTAGATATGATACCGTTTGCACGGTTCTCTTAAAAAATTTGCCGCGAAGCTCATTCAGCAAGATAGCAAAAAAGATCGGAAATATAAATCCAACGACCAGCCCCATCATACTCATAGCCAGTGTATTTCTTAGAACAAGATAAAACCGTTCATCACTAAACAGTTCCACAAAGTGGTCAAAACCTACCCATTCCTGCTCCATGAAAGACTTTGCAGGTTTGTAATTCTGAAATGCCATTGTCCAGCCCCAGAGTGGTAAATAGTTAAATATGAATACCCAGATTACAAATGGCATGGACATCAGCAACAAGTACTTCTGATCTTTCAAACTTTTCCATAAACTGTTCGGCCATTTCCGCTTCACTTGCTTAGCGGCGGAGGCCTTCGAATCCGTGGAAGCGGGCTTTGTTAGCGTTTCCATGAAATGACCCCTCCTCTGTTTGATAAACTAATCATACTCCAAGAAATGGACAATCAATACCCGATGAATTTCACGTAAAATCATATAAAAATTAGAGGTACGTCTAATCTTTATTGGTTAAAATGTCTAAAAGTGAGGGCATTATTTTAGATAAAAGTGATGTCTGTTAACAACTTCACATTTTTTATAAAACGTTTTCGAAATTACTCATAAAACGTTCTTTATCATTGACGTTCTTTATACTGATCCCGATATGCGGAAGGTGAGATCCCGATGTACTTTTTAAATTTACTATGAAAATAATCCACGTTTGCATATCCGATCTGTGCAGATACTTGATGTACCTTCAGTCCTTCTTCAAGCAAAGATTTTGCCTTCTCCATTCGAACCTTATCGAGAAAAACATTAAACGATTCTCCTGTATAATTCTTAAACAACTTACCTAGGTAACTGCTGTTATAATTAAAAACCTCGGCAAGCACCTCAAGCTTCAAGTGATCCCCCGGATTTCTTTTTATAAAATCAATCATCTGCTTAATAATGGTATCTTTACTGTTCACCCCGAGTTGCTGAATTAACTTAGCAAATTGCAGATGCAGTGTTTCCAAAAGAGCTGTAAGCGTCGGCTGCTGATATAATGAGGACAACATGGCCGTATGTTCTGTTGCAATCAGTTTGGATTCCGTACTGTGAAGAGAAAGCTTGTTTAGAGCAACAGCCGCAATTTTTGTAATCTTCTTTTTAATATCATGCTCTGTATAGAAACCTTGGATCATAACCCGCTCCATATCATCTAATACACGGGAGAGAAGATCTTTACTTCGTATGTCCAGCGCATAATAAAGTGTATCCGTAAGTTTATCCTCGTCTAGTCTGAGTGGGCCTACAACTTCATTCGAACTTGGCTCACTTGTTGCTTGCATCGTCACAACCGATGGTTCAGTAAAGAAAAACCTATTTTCCATAATATGTAGAGCTTCATTATAAGAAGCCTCAATGTCTTGGATATACAGTACACAAGATCCCCCTGCCATGTATACCGGGCTTGAGAACCTCTTAAGTACCAAAGCCATTTCATCATAAAAACGATGACGTTCCTCGTCAGAGACTAAAGGCTGTTTAAGCAAGCATCCAATATACTGTCCAGCAGTAAAAACTATTCCTTGCTTCGATGAAGCAAGCAATTCTGCCATTTCACGTTTCACTTCTGCTCTCATGTGAGAATGTGATTCACTGTATACTTCGAGAAGGACTACTTGATATAAAGGCCAATCCAGTCCGTACTCTATTACATCTTCCCGCGGCCACACTTGTCCCCCGAATAATATAGATTCAATTACGTGCTCACGGTAAAAAAAATCCTCATTTGTACTGCGTTGTTTCAAGTTTTGTTCCTTATCAAGAAGACCTTTAATACGGCCTAGTTCCTCTACCATTTCTTCTTCATCAACAGGTTTCAGTAAGTACCCTCCTACACCGTAACTGATTGCCTTCTTGGCATAATCAAAGTCTGCATGACCGCTCAAAATAAGAAACTGTCCCTTCTTCCCTTCCCGGCGGAGATGTTCTATAACTTCAAGTCCATTAAGGCCCGGCATACGGATATCCAGAATGGTAAGGTGCGGGTTTAACTGATGATGTTTATCAATAGCTTCCCTTCCATTTGAAGCGGTATCTAGAACCTTGTATCCCTGTTCTTCCCAGTTAATAATCGTCTTTAGACCTTCCCTGATTGTAGGTTCATCGTCAACTATTAATACGGTATACATTATTATCTGCCTCCTTTAGGAACCGTGAAATCAATTTCTGTACCTTTTCCATACTCACTGGATATGATCAGTCCATGCTCTTCACCATAGGATAATGTTAGCCGTTGATGCACATTTCGCAGACCAATTCTGCTCTTCTCTTCTTCTTCTGGTCCGGTTATGGACAATATGACTTCCTTGAGTCTGTCCGGCTTAATTCCCATCCCATTATCTCGCACTTTAAAATGAACGAGGCCACTGTTCTCAAAGATATAGACCTCTACTTTTACCCCTTCTTCCTTATTCTCTAGACCATGTACAATTGCATTTTCCACTAACGGCTGAATAATTAACGGAGGGATCTCTGCTCTCTCTACGTCTTCCTCAACCCTGAGATCAAAATCAAGCCGGTCCTCATAGCGAAACTTCTGAATCTGTAAATAAGATCGAACCATTTCCATTTCCGCTTTAATCGTCGTTTTGCCGCTACCAATCTCCAAATTTTTACGAATCAGTTTACCAAGCAACCTAACGATATTCGCAATTTCTACTTCCCCTTGAATATGAGCCTTCATACGAATGGATTCCAATGCATTGAACAGAAAATGTGGATTTATTTGACTCGCCATCATCTTAAGTTTAATTTCTTTCTGTGCAATCGCAAGACGATTGTTCTGCTCACTTGTGTCTACCACTTGTCCCATTAGCTCATTAATACTCGTCACCATATGGTTGAACTGCCTTGATAACTGACCGATCTCATCATTGCCATCCACATGCGAAACGACATTCAAATCCCCGAGCGCTAATCGATTCAACTGCCTGCTAAGACGTAACAACCGATTGGTTGTAAGCAAGGAGATCACATATACAAGTGCCAAAGCAAAAAGGAGTACAAGTATAATAAACAGCATTCCAATGAGGCTAATTTGGTTCGCATCGCTTACGATACTTTCCGTCGAGAAAATGGATACAATCTGAAATCCGTTCATACTAGAAGGCGGGATGATCTCGTCCACAATAATGTTAGAAGGCTCGCCATATACATTCGCTTCGACCAACCCATTCTTATGAGTGCTAAGATCAACTCCGATGTTTAATGAGGCAAAGGTGGAACCCACAAGTGTCGTATCTTTTGCAGCAACGATGTACCCCTGGTTGTCCACAATCATCGTGTTAAAAGGCTCCTGGCTTAACATGTTGTTCAGCTCATCTCGGTTAATCAGAACCATTAGGACACCACGGCTCTGGTACTCTGGAAATTGAACTCCTCTAACCAGACTAAGTGTGTCCGCTGGATTATCTTCTGTAGTTGGAATATAAAACCAACCTATACTGGTAGAACTCATGGCTTCCTTAAACCAGGGAGAGTTTTGAATTTCAGTATTTACAGGGATAAATTCATGATTATTGACCAGGGTCGAGTTAAATGAAAAGAAACGAATTCCATACAATTCTCTATACTGCTGCAAATACTCATTAAACAACGTAAACCCATGATAACTTCGCGTCAGCTCCAAAATATCAGGAAACCGCGTATTAGCAATTTCCTTCATATCATTATTAAACATAAGAAGATTAGAAATATCTGTTGGCACCCTGAGTAAGGTCATCGTCTGGTTATTGATTCGATCTACATTGTTCTCTGCCTGCTGGATCGCCTGATCTACCGCTTGCTGTCTGAAATAATAGGTCACACCTAAACCAATGATGAGTACTGGAATCATGACAACAATCACATAGCTAATCACAAGCTTATGTTTCAGCTTCAAATCGTTGGTAAGCCGTACGAGCCTCGAAAGCAATTTTCACACCTCATCCATTTTAAGCGCTTACACATCTCCATTTATTCTATCACAAAATGTAACACTAGAAATGGCCAGTTTCGACAATATAATACATTAAAATACATTTACAATAGTTCTGATAAAAGCATAGGACGAGTACAATACAATGATGAGTTATGTTTTTTATGGTTTCTATTTTAGCAGGCAAAAAGGGGACGAGCTATGGACATTTTATCATCGATCATTATGGGAATTGTGGAAGGACTCACGGAATTCCTGCCCGTTTCCTCCACTGGGCATATGATTATTACTGCTCATCTGCTTGGACTTTCTACCAGTCACGAGGATGTCAAAACGTTTGAAGTAGTTGTACAGCTAGGAGCTGTGCTGGCAGTCGTCGTACTTTACTGGCGTACTTTTGTCGGTTTTTTCACCGTAAAGCCTGGGGATCGTGTTATGCCGCGCCTGAATCTACTTCATATATTTCTCGCTATGATCCCTGCGGGGCTTGCAGCTGTACTGTTTCGTGATGTAATCAAACAATATTTATTTGGACCTTCTACTGTCGTCTACAGCTTGATCGCCGGAGGCCTGCTAATGATTGCAGCAGAAAAATGGCACAAGAAACCAACAGCTCAGACGACAGATGATATTACCTACAAGCAGGCTTTTATTATCGGGCTGTTTCAAATTTTAGCACTTTGGCCCGGCTTTTCACGTTCCGGATCTACGATTTCCGGTGGGCTTCTTGCAAGAGTCAGTCATACAGCCGCAGCTGAATTTACTTTTCTCGTCTCCGTACCCATTATGGTTGCCGCAACAGCTCTCGATTTATGGAAAAGCTCATCTTATTTATCAGTATCTGATCTCCCTTATTTTGCTATAGGGCTTCTTACCTCCTTTGGCGTAGGTATGCTGGCCATCAAAACCTTCTTGCGTCTTTTGAAAAAATGGAAGCTCTCTACCTTTGCTTACTACCGCTTTGCCCTTGCCCTTTTCTTATTTTTTATCATCCTATAAAAAAAGGAGCCTTCCTAAGCTATCTGCAGCTTAGGAAGAGCTCCTTTTTTGAACAAATTGAATCATAACTTATTGCTTGGATTCCAGGGTGTCCAGGTACTCTGAAATTTGAGTAGGTGTCTTTGCCCATTTACTATGTAAATGCGCGATCTTCTCCCCGTCTTTAAACACGAGCAAACTCGGAATACCCCGAACTTGATTTTGTTCCGCTATAGGCAGAAATTTCTCAGCATCCAGAGCAAAAAACTGTTTGTCCTGATGTTTATCCATCACATCTCCGATAAAACGGTCCAGATTTTTGCAATCTGGGCACCAGTTCGTATCAAACTTAATTACCGTAAGACGATCACCGTTAATCAGGTTCTGGTATTGCTCTTCGCTTTCAATTCGTTCCACTTGAATTCCTCTTTTCTTTATCATTGATGTCTATCTAATTATAGATGTTGTGTATATTGATTGGCTCTAGTCAATTTTCTCAATTTCCCTTGTTCTTTATCCGTTATTGGAGCCGTTAGGGAAGCCCCTATGTTGCTAAGCAGTTGTTCTCTGGAGCTAGCCCCAGGAATGACGGTGGCAACTGCGGGATGTGAGAGGGCGTATCGAATGGCCAGTTGTGACATATTTCGTTCCGCTGTAACAAACGGTGCCAATTTGCTGCGAATATCTTTAATCTGTTCAGGCGTGTAATCTAGATAACCCTTCAAGGTCTTATCTTCTCTGCCATCTGCGAGTGCTCCGCTAGCGACAGGACCTCTAGCAATGACGCTGACCCCGTGTTCGTGCAGAGCAGGAAACACCTCTTCCTCGCCACGCCGATCAAGCAGACTGTATTGATTCATTACACTTACAATAGAAGAGCGCTCGACATATTCACGAATGACATTCGGACGTATGGACGATATCCCATAATAACGAATCACTCCTGCTTGTTTAAGCTCCTCAAAGGCTTCGATCGTCTCTTCCATATGATCCTCGATCATACCCCCGTGAAGCTGATACAGATCAATGTAATCAGTCTGAAGCCGACGCAAACTCTCCTTAACCGCATTCATGATATGTTGCTTGCTAGGATCCCAGCTGAGTCCTTCTTTACCCGGCAAACGCCGATTCCCTACTTTTGTTGCGAGAATAACATCTTGTCTTCGCCCTTTTAGTGCCTGTCCCACCAATTCTTCATTACGCCCATTATCATAGATATCCGCGGTATCCAGAAAATTAACGCCATGTGCGAGAGCTTCATGAACTAGGGAAATCGCTTTTTTTTCATCGGTCCCAAGCGACATGCATCCGAGACCAATTTCACTGACCAATAGATCAGAGGAACCGAGTCGATTTGTTTTCACTGCGTGATCTCCTCCCAACATGAATAACGTGACATAAATAGTATTGTAGCATGACAAGCTTAGAACACAAAAAACGTAGAGGATACTTGGGAAACCTTCCTTTCCCCTATACCCTCTACGTTCAAATAGTGATCTTTTAAACGTTACTCTTAGCCTTCAAATGCTCCACTTACTTCTTTCACCATTTCGGATACGGAAGCAAGACCTCCACCAGACAAGTACCAGTAGTTAGCATCAAGGTAGACAATATGTCCATCTTTGTATGCTTTAGTATTCTTTACAAGACTGTTCTCAACCAAATCTTTAGCAGAAGAAGCATCCCCTTCAGCATTAATTACACCGCGGTCCACTACGAACAGGTAATCTGGGTCTTTCTCTACAATATATTCAAACGATACGCTTTGACCATGTGTAGAAACTTCAATGTTTTCATCTGCTGGTGTGAAACCAAATACGTCATGGATAATACCAAAACGGGATCCTGCACCGTACGCACTAATTTTCCCCTCGTTTGCAAGGATAATCAATGCATTTTTACCGCTAGCTGTTACCTTCTCGTTCAGTGCTTTGATTTCATCTTCTACTTTTGTAACTTCGGTATTGATTTCATCTGTTTTGTTGAAGATTTGACCTAGAATCTCCATGTTTTCTTTATAAGAATCCATGTAGCGAGTTGTGTCTACTCCAAGGTAGATTGTTTTTCCAATCTTGCTAAGTTCTTCGTAAGCATCGGACTGACGACCAGAGATGATGATTAGGTCTGGGCTAATTTCTGCGATTTTTTCAAAATCAGGTTCTTTCAAACTACCTACGTTAGCATATTTAGAATCATTGTACTTTTCAAGGTAAGGGGGAATGTTCGCTTGCGGCACACCTGTTACATTTACACCCAGTTTATCAAGGGAATCGAGAATCCCCATATCAAATACGACTACTTTTTCTGGGTTTGTCTTCACTGTGGTTTCGCCAAGTTTATGTTTAACAGTTACTTCTGCGCTTTCTACAGGTTCCGAAGTTCCATTACTTCCTGCAGCTGTGTTCGTCTCTGCTCCGCCTTCAGCCTCTGTTTTAGAGTCCGTTCCACAAGCGGCAAGGACTACCGTAAGCATCATAACCATAACAAGTGTAAATAT
>NZ_JAGXCY010000036.1 GCF_018310695.1 Paenibacillus sp. Marseille-Q4541
TTCAGCGTGTTGCTTACTGGCTAACTTTCTTGGCCGGAATTAGAATATACCATGCCGATAAAAATTATGCAAGTACTTTTTTTAAAAATAATTAAGCACTCCATTTCAGTTATTGACTCACATTATGCCTAGATAAGATAAGTAATATCCTACATAAAAAGAATAAAGGGATATGTCTCTCATACACGTCCCCTTTCGTCCTCACTAAACGTATTCTTCTATATAACAATAAACTATTAGAATCCTATTACCTCTATTAAGTCATCTCTCACTCTATTACTCGCAAGGGATAAGCTAGCCTCCATTCCTGATGAGACCTCGGATCAATTTATTTATTATCATTAGACCATTTCTCTATATAAGAAGCGATCTGAATAGCAGGGTGATAGACCGGTCCACTATGACACACTTCTAGCCGTTCAGGTTTTAGCTTCTCAACGATACGGCTGCTACGGATTGCTTCTTGCATATCGGCTGTAAACATTGGCATAGGTCTCTTCAGTTTTCCTTTTTTGGATGTGAACAAGTCGCCTCCTAGCAATACACGATCCTGCTCATGAAAATACACAACATGCCCTGGGGAATGACCTGGTGCTGAATAAGCCTGAAGCGCTCCGAAAGAAGAAAGTTGACCTCCCTCTTCTATATGAAGGGGACTAACTACATTTTTAGGTAGGGTCTGTTCTGCCTTTTTTCTCCTTGGGTATGGTAAATCTCCTTCCATATAAGGAATCTCTGTTGGATGGACGTATACAGGAACCTTCGTATGCTCCAATATTTTAAGTACTGACCCAACATGATCAGAATGCCCATGCGTTAGCAGGATTTGCTGTATAGGGCCTTTTCCAAGTTGCTCTACAAAAGCGAGTATATCTTTAGCCATGCTACCTACCCCTGCATCTACTAAAGTAACCCCCTTACCATCTTGGTTCGCTACAACCCATACCCGAAACTCAAGCACCATCCAACTTTTTAATGTCCAAATGTGATCTGAAATTTGTTCAATTTTCATGATTCATTCGTCCCTTCTCTCAATTTCTCGGCAAACCCAAGTAGTAGCGTCTCAAATGCAACGTTAAAAGTAGCTTCCAAACGTCTATGTAGCTCTTCCATGCTTTCTTTAGAGTGAACATAAGTCCCTATGATCCCATGAAGCATGTAATAGTATATCCGGGTGAATGCGAGTACTCTTTCATCCTCTTCGTGTAAAGAAAAGTTTTGCTGAATTGCCTTTTGCAGTATCCGAAAAAGATCATTACGAAGCTCGGTCAGTGGAATCGCCGACTGTTCAATATCTACTCTTTCTGCATTCGCACCAAAAAAGAGAGTAAACATGTTCCGGTGCTGCAAGCAAAATGTAATGAACAAACTGCTCAACTGGATGACCTTCTCCTTAGGCAAAATAGCTTGATTGTTCAGTACATTTTTCATCGTAACTTGTAGTTCAGAGAGCGGAGGGATGGACAACTCGTGAAGTAAGGCTTCCTTGTCTTTGAAATAGATATAGATTGTGGTGTGAGAACAACCTGCCGTTTTGGCAATTTCACGCATCGTAACGGTCTCATAACCCCGTTCTGAAAATAGGGTGGCTGCTGCCGCTAAAATAGCCTGTTTCGTTTCCTCTGATCGTTTAGCCTGACTTCTTACCATATAGAATAGATAACTCCTCTCTATTTGTAACCACTGGTTAGTAACCGATGGTTATATTGTAACCAACGGTTACAAAATTGTAAATAGACTACAATACAAAAAACGAGCAGATTGAGTTTCCTAATCTGCTCGTTTTTTATTAGGTTTAGTTGTAGTTAAGCAATGAAAAACAAACGTTAGTTTGAGTAAAGAGAATGTATAAGAAGTTTTCTTGCTATGAATCTTCAAATGTATTAGACCCGGGTAATCGTCCCAAAAATAATCATTTTATTTCTCTTCGCTCGTGTGAACCACAGAAATAATAAGACTAAATTGCCAAGAAGACTCAGCTGGCTTCAGTAACTCGGCTGCTTCATCGCTCTTATCGCTTCATCATTGAATCCATGCTGCACTAGAAAACGTTCCATAATGAACCAGGATGGATTATCTGCATTCATTCCTATATTACGGGCCATAGCGAGAGTAGCAGGAATGCTTGCTCCTTCTAAAAAAATTTGAACTGCTGCTTCATCTTCACAATCAATCTGTTCTAATTGTCGTCTTTCTTCATCTAATGCATTACCGAACGAATCTGGTAAAACAACATGAATGGAGTCCCTTGTTGTAACAACAGCCTGATTTTTTCGCTCTTCCTGAAAAGCACGTATATATTCATAAGGGTGTTCAATATGCTGAAGCTCAAAAACTGCACTGATCATTGTTTTTACATCTTCTGTGTATTGTTTTTCTTCAGGTGTATCCCGATAGGGATTTGTTTCTTCTTCCCGCTTCCATTGAGCCACTTGATCCAAATAGGCAGCTTCACTCGCGAAATGATTAAAAAACAATGCACTGTCTTCTAACAGGATACTAAGGAAGTCACGGAAATTACGGGCAATGAGCTTGTTTGTATGTCCAAAATCCATCGGGCTGATACAAACTATCGGTGCTTCATCCAGTGTATCCACTGTACCGAAATCGGTTAGAAAACCATAATGTATACCGTCACAACCATTTGATCCAAACACAATCACATCACAGGGAGTACAGTAATATCGAAGTCCCCCAATTTCCGTAATAAATCCTATGATCATATCAAATCTCGTTTCGTGCTTACGATCCAGAGCGATAAAACGTCTCAGATCATCCGGAATGTCATATTTACCAAAATTGATCCGGATATCTTCATCCTGTTCCTTCATAATAAAGGTACCCTCCATTAATAGCTTTGTGTAATCAATACGGGAAGGGTACCTTGTTCTCCTGCTTCTTGCGTTACTCCTTGAAGCAACAAAGTTTACAGCTTATTTTTTTTACATTCTCTGAGGACAATGGCAGTAAGAGGTTCGAGCGTAATTTCGTTTTCGTTTAAATGCATACCTTTCGGGTTAATCAAGGTCTGTATACCGGATCTTGTCTGATCCACAATAACATCAAAACCAGAGTAATCTTGCGTTAGCCTCAGACTTCTGGACCGTTCATCTGCATTTATAAACACATGATAATATTGTGTGAGGTCACTAGAGGCACAAGTATATGCAATCACTAGATCTTTTTCCTTAATGTCAGGAGAAGAAATTAGAGTCACATTTTGATCCACTAGAGCTTGGTTTCCTAACCGAAATGCATCAGATGACTTGCGCAATTGGATAAGACCCTGCATATGCTCACGAGTTATGTTGTTTACAGGAAAACTTGTGCTAACCGTCGCTTTTGCCCAGTCAAAATGGTTAATTGCATCAGTGGAATCGTAAGAGTCATCAATAAAATAACCCAAAAGTTCCCCTTTTCTATTCGTAAGCTCGTGGAACTTATGCTCCGGCTGCTTCGCACCTTCCCATTGCTTCGTTCTCCCATACTCCTGACCTCCATGTAAAAATACAGTTCCCTGTGAGGTCAACAGTAGTACATTACCAATCCGGATTCGCTCATGAATTTCAACATCATTCTCCGCTATTGTAGGATCTTTATGAATAGAGATGGCGATAACGTCATAAAGGGTAAGATTATCGTGTGCCTCAATATACTGCACCACATCGCCAGGACTGTCCGCCGGAATATTGGAAGGCTGAGCCTTTATATTTTGAAAGATCAGGTTTACGTCTCTCGCCCCACCTGTAAGGAAACGTGGCTCTCCTTCCGATCCAAAACCTGACTTAAGTTCATTACGAATCTCATCTGAGAAAACACCTACATTATCGGTTTTGTCCATCCAGTCCTGATCTGCTGCGAGTCCTCTTAGAGACTCATCGTGTTTGTCTCCTGCAAACGTCCGCCATCCTTCTCCAATAAACAGCGGCTTTGGATGGATGCGGGCAGCTTCATCGAATGCTTTTTGTACAGCAGGATAAGTGGCATCGCCCATCATGTCCCAGCGTAATCCGTCAATCTTATATTCGCTGAACCAATATTTGACCGAATCTACCATCAGTTTCTCCGCCATAGTTCGGTCTGTAGCGAGGTTGTTGCCAAAACCACCGATGAATTCGCCATCCGCATCTTGCCAAGCATAGTAGCCAGGCACAATATCGTTAAGGAAATTGACGAGTGCCATATGCGTATAAACAACATCTAAAATCACTCCCATACCGGCTTGATGGATGGCGTGTATCAGTGATTTCAGTTCCTTAATGCGGAGAAGGGGATCCGCTGCATTTTCGGAATAAGCTCCGTCTGGTGAAAAATAATTATGCGGGTCGTATCCCCAGTTGTACTCGTTATCGATGGAAGAGTAATGAAGCTCCCTTTCTCCCATTCGTGTCTCATCACCAAAATACCAGGCCATAACGGGCAGCAGCTGTACATGTGTTACACCAAGAGATCGAATGTAATCTAGTTTGTTTTCAAAAGCCTTATATGTACCCCACCTCGCAGAAAGTTCACCTTCTATAGATGGATCAGAAGTGAAATCACGCACATGGATCTCCCAAATGATCGCATCTTCTCTTTTGTAATACCCTTCTATATGTGCAAAATCATACTTGTCAGGTGCTGTATTAGATAGATTCACTATAGCGGCTTTTCCAATCTTGTCCCCATCGCTACCTACATCTCCCTTCGTATCTACTCGGGAAGGAGCCATCGATTTGGCATAAGGATCCAGCACTTTACGGGCGATCCCTTCATTGGTTACCTCGTACTGATAGAAGTACCCACAAAGATCATCTGTATCTAGCTGAGATGGCTGAAGCCGAGCAACCCACACGCCACGATCTTCTCTCACAAGAGGGAACTGACCTATGAGCTTGGTGTCATCGTCTTTATCGTAAAAGAAAACAGTCACTGCATCAGCTAGCGGTGCCCATAATTTTAAAGTAACACTGCCTGAAATATAAGTAGCTCCCAAATCATCTTCGTTATAGGAGTACATCTGATCGAAAGCTTTCCAATCTATTGACTTAGGCGCTATAGCCGATTTTATTCCACCCTGATTTATGAAATTACCATCTTTCTTTGCCATTTGTATAAACCCCCGCTGTATGACTTTTGGATCTGCCCTCGTGCACGCCTCATATAGGTATTTCCTAAATCAACTTAAAAAGAACTTCAAATTTGAAAACGAATAATAAGACCGCTCACATCATATGATAAGTGCAATCGTTTGCGCAAATAGGTGTGGATTGCCATGATCTCTTTGTAACTAAGGAGCCCCAAGAAAATGTAGTTTGATTTTATCATCTTGGGATGAGCGAGCAAATCATTGTAAACGAATACATTCGTATCATACCGAAAGATACCAAGTCCATGCAAGAGAGAAATCCATTCAAGATAATTTATTTGAATATATTAGATTTGGGTTAAGCCGCAGTTGTTCTATCAGTTCATCGCCTAATTGGACGGCCAGTTCAGTGAGAAGTGGGATTTCTTCTTTTGTAATCTGATCTAGGTGGGCTCCACAACAAATAGCAAAGTTACCTTGAAATGATTTGCGCAATCGCATAGCAACCTCCTCCGTAATATAAAACTCCTTGTGCGTCTGAAGTTGTACGGTTTGAAGGGGTTCCAAACGCGCTCCCGCTGTTATTGTTCCAAGATGAGGACGATCGCCGCCTGTAATTAGCACGACTAGATCCTCGCCCATACCTAGAGCACGTAGCTGTAAATGGATGCGGCCGAGTTTTTTTTCGAGTTCAATCATGAGGTAACTACTCCTTTGCCCTTCTATCTTCATCATCTACTATCTTACTTATCTAAAATGAGCCTACCTGGTTCAACTTATGTATTCTGCTATAAAAATCACAAACAAAGGCAGCACCTCGGGATAAACCGAAGCCCTGCCTTCATTTATTAAATAATTATACCTCTGTTAACCCTGACTTTTTTCCTTGCTGGACTCTAATCTCAAGTATGCTTTCCCCTAAGCTTCGGCGACCATTTGGCTTCTCCTTATCTCGAAATTTCTCATCCAGTGCGTCAGGAGTCGCTCGGTAGCCGAGGGCAACGACCGCATGCGGCTCAATATATTCAGGCAGTCCCAGAATGTCCACTGCCTTTACTCGATCAAATCCACCAACAGCCCTTGTAGATAGGCCTAACAGATTGGCTTGTATGGCGAGGAAACCCCAGGCTGTCCCTGCATCAAATTTATGGGCCCCGTTGATATCTCCACTTTCATCTCGGCGTTTGTCTGATGCAATCAAAATAAGAACCGGAGCTTTGTCCGTCCATAGGCGATTTCCCGGCAAAATAAACTGCCGAAACAAGTCATGCTCTTCCTCTGTGTGTGCTATGACAAAACGCCAGGGCTGGAGATTATTTGATGAAGGCGCCCAGCGGGCTGCTTCCAACACCGTATATAATGTCTCCTTTGACACCGGTTTATCTGCGAAAGACCGAGATGACCAGCGATGGATAAACAGTGGATCTACTGGGTATTCTGCATTCCGATACAAGGAGATGCCTTCCAAAACTAACTCGCTAAGTTCTGTGTTTTGTTCTCTATGAATTTCTTCATTAGACTGTAATTTGGTTTCCTTAGTGCTCACTATAACCAACTCCTTAGATTAGATTCTTATTAATGATCCTTGCCGCTACGCTTATTCTTTTGTTCCTGGTATGATGCGGTATTGTTCCGTAAAAACTTCAAAAAAAGGAGTGGTATCCCGTTCGGCCATCGTTGAAAGAGCACCCTTGTTCCATCCAATCTCCGACCTCCAGCTGCCCAGGAGTCCCGATTCACGAAGTTCCCCCTCATTGACGACAATGGATACTTCGGCCTGAGGAGCTACATACAACGCATCGACTGGGCAATAGGCTTCACATATAAAGCACGTCTGGCAATCTTCCTGCCTTGCAATATAGGCTAGCGAATTGTTCATTTCAAACACATTTGTCGGGCATACCTTAACGCACATTTTGCAGCCTATGCAGCGATCTGTACTTACGAGTTCAATCAAGAGCTTTGCCACTCCTTTGCTGTCAACATTTCATGAGCATGAGGGACATGCTCTACACCCTGCCGGATGTCATCAATGCCGGATAGAATAATGCGGTGAGTTTGGCGCGGGTCCAATTCGGGGTATTCTTTCAGCGCTTGAAGTCCTCTTGTTTCTTTACGGACTAGCGCTGCTGTATATATCCATCTTGCAACAGCGAGCATCCCTGCTGCCTCTCTTGATTTAACCCTCTCTTGGACAGTGGAAGATTTCAATCGATTTAATGAAGGAAAAAGATGATTCAATCGGTCAAGTGACGCCTTAATGATCGGTTCACTTCGAAAGAAATTAATTTCAAGGGGTAAAATTTCTTGCTGAACGGACGATATGGTTTGCTGAATGGATAGCTCACTTCTCTGTTCAGTTGTTGTACTTGTTAGTCCATACCTGCCTGCTGAACGAAGTGTACGAGTGTCTGCTTGCCGAGACTCCGCAAGGGCATAGGCCGCGGCACCTTCACCAGCCCAAGTTCCGCTGCAAATGGCCCATGAGGCGTTATAAGAACCTCCTCCAGAAACAGCACCCATGACTTTTTCCCTCGATGCTGCATCTCCTGCAGCATACAGTCCAGCAACCGTCGTACTACATTCCTCCCCAGTTAAACGTATCCCTCCTGTACCTCTCATTGTCCCTTCATACCGCAGTGTCAAAGGAAACTTGTCGCGAAAAGGGTCGATGCCGGCTCGTTCCATTGGCATAAAGAAAATAGGGTGGGCATTCCGTAAAAACTGACGCTTCTCCTCTGTATCAGCGAGATCGATGGAAGCATATAACGGACCTTCAAGGAGCAGCTTTTGCATACTGCCGAAGGTACGATCACCTGATTGAAGGCGAACACTATTTTTATCATAGAGGCTGGACCAAGCAAGCATACGTCCTCTCGTTACACTTCCATCTGCAAAGCTAGGAGCATATTGCCTGCTAAATTCCATCCCCGATAGGTCGGCTCCCGTCTCGGCTGCCATTAAGAGACCTTCACCTGTGAGTACATTGCAACCAAGGCTTTTGCTGAGAAACGTGCATCCTCCTGTAGCAATGACAACAGCATTAGCCCGAACTTCATAGTTAGAGCCGGTTAACCGATTGACGCCCCGCGCTCCTCCAACACCGTGCTCGTCAATCAGTAGCTCCAGTGCGGGGGACTGATCTAAAATTGTAACGCCTGCTCTACGGACAATTTTCCTCATCAATTTCATGTACTCCGGTCCGTGCAAATGAGTTCTGAGCGACGTTCCATCCGAGTCCTTTGGAAAAGGGTAGCCCCACTCCTCAACAAGTTTTAGGTTATGTTCCACTTGTTCCAGTAGGCGATAAATCCAGTGTATTTCAGATAAATATCCCCCTGCCTTTAGCCGAGTTTGAACTGCCTTTTCTCTAAGTTCTGTAACAGGTGGAATGACAAGCAGTGTTGTCCCCCCTGGGGCCGTAGCTCCACTGGAACCGAGGTACCCTTTATCTGCAAGAACCACCTTTGCCCCTTTCGCGGCTGCACTCCAGGCTGCCCAGGCACCCGCTGGGCCACCGCCTAGCACAAGTACATCTGCGGTCAATTTCACTTCTTGCCGTTCCGACATGTGTGTCCCTTCCTTCATCAGAGCATGGAATACTTCCTGTCTTCGTTGTTACTTGAGTACCCAATCGTTCATTTCAAAGTTCTTTTTCGCCAGGTTTTCGTCTACTAGAAAGTTCTTAGTCCCATCGAGCAGTTTCAGTCCTTCATCTGTAAAAGGCTCTTTCTTAATCTCGCTAATCGGGTTAGTAATTTTCACTACATCCACCGATTGCCCTTGCAGCTTAGCAATGAACTCGTAGTATTCCTCTTCATGCTGCTTCAGGTCAGCCAGTGCTTTTTCACGGGCCTCATTCCATACCTTAGGAAAATCAGAGAAACTAGCAAGATACTCTTCCGAAGCTACGGTGGCGCTGCTTCCTCTCAAATCCGGATGTTTGGAAGCATCATCGAGATGGATGAATCCGTCCTCGATCTGTTCTAGCGCTCCCTGATTAGCATTGTTCGTCATTGCATCTACATCACCTCGGGCAAGTGCTGCCTTGGCATCGGGAATCAACATATGAACAAGTTTAACGTCAGTTACGCCAGCCTCATTCAGCAATCCCACCACATAACGATGCATGAATGACCCTTTTTGAATGGCAATTGTTTTTCCCTTTAGCTCCGAAAGAGACTGCGGCCCTCCCTTTTTACCAATCAGGTACCCAATGGAATTGGTGGAGCCCTGTGTAATAAGCCGGGTCTTAGCTCCCGATGCATAAGCAATAATGGCAGGCGTATCGCCCAGGCTTCCTAGATCAAGTCGACCGCTGATGAGAGACTCCGTCAAATCAGGTCCGTTAGGAAAACCGGTTAATTTTACTTCTGTAATGCCATGTTTCTTAAGCTCCTCCTGAATAATCCCCTTATGAAGTCCCCAGCCCTCGGCACCTCCTGGTAAGTTAAGATCATTCGTTCCAATATATCCGTAGTTGAGCACTGCCTTAACGTTCCCTTCAGCTCCTGTAAGCTCTGCTTTTGAGGTTGGCTGAGCTCCTGTCCCCTCTCCTCCTGCATTACTGCATGCTTGGAGTAGCAACAAACTAAAGAGAAATCCTACCAGAAATAACTTTCGGGATAACAAATTCTTTCTCTTTTTCTGATTTAAACTTTGATTCATTATCATGTGTCATGCCCCCTCTCAAATGCGAAAAAACAAATAAGAACTAAAGAACTTTACGTAAACTTTGGTGATTATTCTTAATTTCAGCCTTGATAGCTATCCCGATAATGTAGATATTTTTTCTCCACAAGACGCATCAAGGAATCAATAAGCTTACCGACGACTGCAAAAATGATAATGCCAACAAAAATGACCTCTGTATCCGAATTCTGCTTCGCTTGATTGATGAGGAAACCTACCCCTGATTTCGAACCAATCAGTTCTGCTACAACGAGCCCAATCCACGATACCGCCAGTGATAAACGGAAACCAAGCAGAATATTGGGTAAAGCTGCAGGGAGAATGAGCCTTGTCAGTTTGTTTTTCAGACTGAATTCAAGCACCCTTCCTACTTCATAGAGTTTGTTATCCACATTACGTATTCCCGTGAACGTATTGATATAAAGCGGAAAGAAAGCTCCACTTACAATGATGACCACTTTAGACACTTCTCCAAATCCAAACCAAAGAATAATAAGAGGCGCTATAGCAAGGTGCGGGACCAGCCGCAGGACTTGAATACTTGGGTCAAGCAGGTAAGCTGCTTTCCTCGAGAAACCTGTAAGCGTGCCAATCGATAGTCCGAGGATAGACCCTGCAAGAAATCCGATCAATGCACGATACATACTAATACCTAAATGATGAAAGAGTTCTCCTGTAGCAAAGAGACGCATGAATGCCTCCCCAATGGAAATCGGTGCGGGCAAAAACACGGAAGAAATATAGCCTTTTCCAGCTGCATATTGCCAAATTGTAATAACAAGCAACGGAATAAGCATTGCCGCGGCCAAATCAGTCCCTTTTTTGCTCTTGCGAGTATTCCTAGGTTGATGTTGTTTGAGGCGCTTTGCTGTGATTGTATTCCGTAACTTGTTCTGTTCCTCACCTCTTTGCTGCAGTATGGGATCTGCTCGCTCGCTCATCTTCATCGTTCCTTTCTATCCCTCATAAGTATCCTTCCAGCGCAGCATACGAGCTTCCACCCATCGGACGAGTCCATCTGTAACCAGCCCAGCACAAGCAAAAACAATAATGCCGACAAAAACGACTGGTGTGTCAGCAAACTGTCTAGCGTCAGACATCATATATCCAATCCCTGAAGTGGAGGCAATTAGCTCCGCTACGACAAGTCCCAGCCAGGAAAGACCGATAGACAACCTTACACCGAGCAGAATATTCGGTAGAGCGCCTGGAATAACAAGTCTTACGATCTGTTTCCATTTGCTGAAACCGAGTACCTTTGCTACCTCGAATAATTTGTTATCTCCTCCGCGAATCCCCATGAAGGTATTGATGTAGAGTGGGAAGAATGCACTCTTGGCAATGAGTAATACTTTTGACTCCTCTCCAATTCCAAACCAGAGAATAAAGAGGGGAACGACAGCGAGACTTGGAATCATTCGGATCATCTGAATCGATGGGTCAAGGAACCTTTCAGAAGGTTTAAACAGACCTACCATGAGCCCAAAAATAAATCCCAAACTTCCTCCGAGAAGAAAACCGGCTAAAGCCCGCATGGCACTGATTCTAAAATTCCCCCACAGTTCTCCAGAGACTGTAAGCTCAATCAGTGCCTTACCAATCGTCAAAGGGGTAGGAAATAAGAGTTCAGAGATCAAACCATAAAATCCAAGAATCTGCCATACACCAAGTACGGCTAAAGGAATAATAAGACCTATCCCAAGAAGACCCCATCTTCCAGGCTTCCGATCTAGTGTGTTCGCTGTAATGCTGCTACTCAACTCATTTCCCCCTCAAACCTAAAAAAACGGAAACATCTTGTCTCCCTATATGGGCAACAGGATGTCTCCGCAGGTACGGTCGACTTGTTTTTGAAGGCTATATTTCACTCAAAAAAAAAGAGGTATCGCAGCGTTATACACGTGCAATACCTCTGTTGTGAACAGTCGGCATAACTATTTCTTATTAATCCAATGGGTATTTAATACATTAAAATTATCACTATTTCCATTCTTTGTCAAACGCTATTTAATTGGACATGTGAAGAGTATCGTTTCTATCGATTCAATTTCACACTAACGATCTGATATGGTTTGAAGTCAAGCTGAATTACCCCATCCCGAGCTTCAAGTTCATACACCTCTTCTTCGAGCAGGTTAACGACAACTGCCCGGCTAATTCCTGATTTCATCGCTACTCGGATCGTTTCTCTGCTACCGGATGATTCATAGAATCTGAGTATGATTCCATCCCCATTTTCTGCAACCTTCACGGTATCAAGCACAACTTGCTTAGCATCAAGCTCGATAAACTGTTCTGGTGTAGTAGCTCCTGCATCTATTGGACTTTCTGCAACATCTACTAATATCGCCTGGACTGGCTGATTCAGTTCTGCAGCAGATCTTACAGTATGTGCAGTCCGCCAATCACCCTCATGAGGCAATAAGGAATACGTGAACTCATGCTCTCCTTGATCTGCTGTTTTGTCTGGCCATCTTGGGGCACGAAGCAAGGATAACCGAAGGGTCCCTTCCTTGATGTCATATCCGTATTTACAGTCATTCAACAAACTTACTCCATAGCCATGCTCCGATAAGTCGGCAAAACGATGCCCACATACTTCATATTGTGCTTGTTCCCAGCTTGTATTTGCATGTGTTACACGTTCTAATGCCCCGAACGGGATTTCATAAGTCGCTTTATCTGCTACCAGATCGACCGGGAACGCAACCTTGAGCAGTTTGTGTTCTTCTTTCCAGTCTACCCATGTTTTAAAATCAACCCGTTTCTCATGATGATAGAAAATGATGTCCTGTTTGAGGGTAGATTCATGTAGCTGCCATGTAAACCGCAGGATATCCGATGTGGCTCCTTGCAGTACAACTTCGGATTGCAACAGCACCGCAGGATCTGCTCGCTTCTGCTCATAATTAGGATCGATATCCCATGCATCCCACAGTAAAGGTTTGTCGCCGAATAACTGCCATTCGTTCATAACATGACCAGGTTTGACGATCTCCCGCTCTGCCGCTTTGTCATACCAACTAGTAATTTCTCCTGCTTCGTTAAACTCAAGGCGATAATAGGCAGTCTCCCAAAAATCAATGGCCGTAATTCCCTTAGTCACTGAATCTTCTATAGGTTGCGAAGAGTGTTCCATAGCGGGCCGCAGCCACACCGTAGTGTGACCAAATGCAGGTATTTCTCCAGTCGTAACAGAAAGAGTCCTTTTGCCTGAAGTGTACTTCTCGTCCACAGTCCAGTTACTCGCCAGAACATTACCTTCGTTATCATAGGCAGTCACGTCTCCCTCTGCCTGATCCAGTTCCAAATGAATCACTTCTCTACGGCTCCAGCCTAGGCTGTTAAAGACAAGATAAGGTTTGCCTATCTGTTGTTTATCTACATCTGCATGCTTAGTAAGAACAGTAAGTGCCTCCTCAAGCACCTCATATCCATATTGGAAAATATGCTCATATTCCGCTGCAGAAGTTACATAGCTTTCCGTGATTGCCGTTCCCGGGATAATATCGTGGAACTGGTTCAGCATGATCAACTTCCAGCCGTCTGCAAGTTTTACTTTAAGCTCTTGTTGCTTGGATACATCCAGGTAGGAAGAAGCGATGGTCATCCAAATTTCTGCCTCACGATAAAGTGCCTCTGCTTTCCGGTTACTTCTCTTGTTCCGAGCATGGGTTGTATACGTTCCCCTGTGTAATTCTAAATAGAGATCGCCGTGCCATGCCGGCAGCTCTTCTTCAACTTCGCGAACTTGATCAAAGAAGGCGGTGGCAGTACTGAACCTGCTCTCCGGAAGTCCGGTCATATAAGGAGCACGGCGGATATTTTCCACCATATCCCTTGTTACACCGCCCCCACCGTCACCGTGTCCGTACAGCAGCATCTGTTCATCCAGCTTATCTTTCTGCCGGTAAGAATCCCAGTGTTCCCTGATATCTTTCGGAACCGTGTCCTCATTCAATCCATGGTTCAGATAGGAGGTAACAGAGGTGCCATCAATACCTACCCACCGGAACAAATCATAAGGGAATACATTCGTATCATTCCAATTCAGCTTGGTCGTCATAAAAAATTCTACACCCGAAAGCTTCAGTAGCTGCGGTAAGGAAGCACAGTAACCAAATGTGTCAGGCAACCATTCAATATGCGATTTCTTGCCGAATTCCTCTTGATAAAATTGCTGTCCATACAAAATTTGTCTAACAAGCGACTCTCCACTTGGAATATTAAGATCCGGCTCTACCCACATTCCCCCAACTAATTCCCATCGTCCTTCTGCTACCCTCGCCTTGATCTGTTCGTATAGCTCCGGATAATGCTCTTTGGCGAAAGCATAGAGAAGCGGCTGGCTCTGGGAGTAGGTGAACTCGGGATATTCCCTCATCAAAGTATTCATTGTTGAGAAGGTTCGACTTACTTTCCGTACCGTTTCCCGGACAGGCCACAGCCAGGCGATATCAATATGAGATTGGCCTACCATATGCATCTTGCCACGGAGAGCTGCTGGTAGATCTGTCTGCTCTACTATCTCGAGCAGTTCCTGTTCCATTCGCTCTATCTGTTCTTTAAAGGACTGCTTAGTAGCATGAATATCCTCTGTTACTACCCTAGAAGTCTGTTCTTCCAGTAAAGATTCCACCTGATCCTTCAGCTGGTGAAGCGCTGCTACGATGCGAACTCGTCTTGCATCCTCCTCTGGCAGCTGAAAAGCAGACTGAGAAGCGACTCTAGCACTGAATAGCAGCTGCTGAATTGGCTCGTCTACGAGCACTAGTTTCAAACGGATATATGGAATAGGTGGAGCAATTGTCGCCTGCCCATTCAGCGGATCATGTGGCTCTGGAATAGGATCATACAGTTCAATCTCAATAAGCGGCTGGGTACCAATCTCAGCAAAGTGGAGCGGCACATAGCTGTGATTCTTGTCGATCCCATGATGCGGTGTGCCATTCACTCGCAGCATACCCTCACCACACCCACCTGCATCCACGATGAGCCCATAGCTATGACCTTCCCAATAAATAGGAATATCCAGCTCCTTTTTCATAAAGTAGGTCGTACCCTGCACACTATGTAGAGGATCGAGCTTGAACGCTTCAGGTTCCTGTTGATTCTCCCACTCATAATTTCCGGGTCCTATGTAATTGGCCTTCCTTACGTCCCAGCCCTCAAGCATCTGTTGTTCTTTCCATTGAAGAGCGGACAACTTACGTAAAAAACGGTTTATCGTGTGCATACAAGCACCTCTTCCTGCACTTCGAGCTCTGCGCTCAGCCACTCGTTTGCATTTTTGCCTACCTTGATGATGAACGTTCCATCCTCCAGCAAAGGCTGCATCGATGGACCGATGAACTCCAAATGTTCTCGTTTTACCGAGAAACTTACCGTTTTTGTTTCACCTGGAAGCAGGTGTACTTTACGAAATCCTTTTAGCTCTATACGCGGACGTGTGATGGAACTAATTTTATCTGTAATATAGAGCTGCACTACCTCAGATCCTGCTATTCTTCCAGTATTCATGATATCGATGTAAACCTGCGCCATCTCTTCATCTGACCCCAGCTTCTTCTCATCAGATAATTGAGGAGTGATTCGTAGATTGCTATATGAAAACTCGGTATAACTAAGACCATAACCAAACGGATACATCGGCTCTTTATCCATCTCTAGGTACCTTCTACCGCGAGTACGTTTTCCGTTGTAATAAACAGGTAGCTGACCCACATGTCTTGGAATGGAGATTGGAAGTCGGCCAGACGGATTCACTTCACCAAACAAGATGCTTGCTAGTGCATGTCCCCCTTCTTGCCCTGGATACCAAGCCTCTACAATGGCATCGGCATGTTCCTCAATCCATGGCTCTACGATGGGACGACCATTCATATAAACAATAACGAGCGGCTTGCCAAGCTTATGGACCTCCTGAACAAGCTCCAACTGAACGCCCATCAAGGTCAGATCTGCTCGGTCAATGCCTTCTCCACATTCCATATCGCTCCAAGAGTGGTCTGTAATGACGGAAGCTCCGGTGCGAAGATCAATCGTTCCGTCTCCAAAATCACGAGCACTAGATCCCCCTACGGCCATGATGACAACATCAGCTTGTTCCGCACATGCTAGCGCCTGCTCGAAACCTTCCCTTTCTTCTCCACGAATTCGGCAGCCTGGAGCATACATGATTGACTCTTCTGCCGCTTCTCCCAGTGTAGACACTAATCCATCTAGCAATGTGACAATCTGATCAGGTTCTTGCGGAGACGTATAGTCGCCAAGTTGATTGTATCTGTGGTTGGCATTCGGGCCAATGACAGCAATACGCTGAGTTCCTTTTTGTAAAGGAAGCATGTTTTGTTCATTTTTAAGTAGCACAATGCTCTCCTCTGCTACCTGTCTTGCCAGCTGAACATGCTCTGCCGATCCAATGACTTGCCCTGCATGTGCTGAATCAACATAAGGATCATCGAATAGCCCCAGCTCAAATTTAGCGGTAAGTACCCGGCTTACGGCCAAATCCAGCTTTTCTACAGCTAAATCTCCCTTAGTGAGCGCTGAGAGCAGATGCTTACCAAACATTTCACCTGACATCTCCATATCTATACCTGCCGTAAGGGCCATCACGGATGCCTGCTCTCCGTTTTCTGCCACGTCATGCCCCCAAGCGAGCATATTGATTGCTCCGCAATCGGTAATGACAAAACCATCAAATCCCCATTCCTTCCGTAGCACATCCTCGAGCAGATAAGAATTCGATGTACAAGGAACACCATCTATTTCGTTATAGGCGGTCATAATCGACTTAGCTCCAGCTTGTACTGCTTTACGAAAAGGCATCATATCTACTTCCGTAAGTTCCCTCAGCCCCATATGAACAGGACCGGCATTTTGTCCCCCTTCTGAGCTGCCGTAAGCTACAAAATGTTTGAGTGTCGCAATGACTGTGTTTTTCTTGTCCAGCCCATCACCCTGCAACCCTTTTACTGCGGCAACCGCCAGCTCACTTACGAGATGAGGGTCTTCAGAAAAACATTCCTCGGTTCGTCCCCATCTTGGATCACGCACGATATCAAGCACAGGGGAATAGGTTGCTGCCCCTCCTTGAGCTCTTGTCTCTGCTGCTATGGCCGCGCACATCTCTTCAAACAGTTCTACATTCCATGTACTCCCTACATTCAGTGGTACAGGAAATACGGTAGCACCTATTGCCATGTGACCATGAGAGCATTCTTCACCAAACAACATCGGGATGCCCAATCTTGCATTGTTCATGACATACTCCTGAATCATGTTCAAAGCCTCTGCTCCTTCTTCGGGAGAAAGGCCGTTTGCTAGAGTTACCTCTGTCCAAGGATCCGCACGCAGCACACCATATAAAGAACCGATGCCCCCATTCTTCACCTGCTCTTTAAACTCTTCCGTAAGTTCAATTCCGTTCTCTGTCTTGTTGTACACCTTCCAACCAAACGGTTGCAGCAGCTGGCCTACCTTTTCTTCGGCTGTCATCTGTTCAAGTAGTAGCTTCACTCTTTCTTGTACCGGCAAATTGCCATTCATATATGTCATGCATAATGCCTCCCTTGTTTTCAATGAATGTGGCTTTTATTGCATACTTTCAGAGGGCGTACCCAAGTTTTCCCTACCATCTTAAGATGGTGATTCCTATCCATCAATCCGTAAATTTCTTGATCATCTCTTTTTTCAACTCAGGGGGCCTACCAGGCGATTATCGATGATAAACAGATCAAAAACCCTTGCAGACTAGTTATATATGTCTACAAGGGCTTCTATGATTTACGTTATTTTAATAGGCAGAGTCGGCTGTTTACGAAAATCGCGAGGTGAGATTCCAACTACATTTTTAAAAGCACGATTAAAAGAATTATAGTTATAGTATCCGACTTCCTGACTAATGGCTTGCATCGATTTATCTGTCTCGGTCAGTAGACGTTTGGCCTCATTCATACGTAACCCGATAAGAAAATCCACAAAGTTTTCCCCGAATTCATCTTTGAACATTTTACTAAGATATTTGGCATTCATCTGAAAACGAGCACTCAAAAAATCGAGAGACAACTCTGCATTAGGGAAATTTTCTTCTATATAGGTTCTTACTTCAATCATAAGCGATTTGTTGCTATGGGAATCTTTTTTCACCTGCATCTTCTGAATCATGGCTTCAAAAATAGACTGACAGCCTTTCTTCAGCTCGTGTAGATCATCCCATTTTCGCCCTAGCTGTTCCAGCTGATCCTTAGCATTCTTCCATATGATGCGGTAGTCCTTGGACAACTCGAGCAATTCCCCTTCCAGATGATGAAGGAAAAACTGCATTAGATTCTCAATTTCCCTCCGAGGAAGAACCGCTCTCTCCATCTGATCCATCAAACGATCTAAATGATCTTGCCAATCAGATTCCGCAAGCCGTATGGACTGAGATAATTTATAGATCGTCTTAAAATATTCCTGCCCCGGGTCAGCCGGTTTAATAATATCTTGAATGCGAATTAAGCGGTTTTTACCAAGCACCGCCTTGTATTGCAAGCATTGTTTCGCTGTATCGTAAGAAGAAGCCAGCTGTTCCAGTGTGTCTCCTGTTTCTCCTAATCCCATCGTAATACGAGATTCGGCATGTTCCTCAATCCATTGCTGAATTTCAGGTACGACTTCATTAAGCAAGTTGTCAGATGACTTGACGCCTTCAGGCAGCCAGAGCAGTAACGCGATGCGCCTGTTACTAATCCATTCAGACCACGCTTCTATATGGTGTTTAGCTAGTAATCCATGCAAATATTCTGACATTTGTATTCGGAGTTGAGGATTTTCTTCATCCGAAGGTTCCTCTCCACCTTCCTGATTATCTAATTCAATAATAAGAGCTTGAGATAACTTTCCGGCGGCAGACAAGTTGTAATTCGCAAGCTCCAACTGCCACTCTTCTTCGGAGACGAGTGCATGCTCCTCAAATATTTGATAAAAGTAATACTTTTTATGCATTACTAGTTTTTCATGATACTGCTCACGATATTGCTTGCTCTCGGTCATAAGATGTTCAAGCGTATGCTGGATAAAGGTAAACTCACCTTCTTTATCGAAGTTGGTGGCGACCCCGTCTAACTTGGCGGAGGACATCTGAATCCAAGAAACCAATTGATTCACTGGTCTATAGTTTCGTTTGGTCACATAAATAACCCAGAGCACTCCAAGCAGCACAACGACAAGTGCTACAACTACCCACACTTTGTAGAGTCCAAGAATTAGAGAAAGACCGTTGACATCTTGTACCCCACTCCGAATTTCATAACCGGTATAAGGAGAATTAAATGTCGACAACACAGCGGTCTGCTGTGGAGACTTATCTTCATCCTGGAGCAGGTTATTCCCCAAACGATCTATGATCTCAATAGAACTGGTATCTGGGTTGTATAATTGTTTAATTTCACCACTTAATTTGTTTGCGCTTACATTTACGATGTAGTATCCTGATACCCCCTGACTACCATTACGAACGCCTCTGACCAGCGTAATAACGCGGCGAGGACTCGTATCTTCAAAAGGCTGGAACTCCCGCTGGCTTGTCCACGTTTCCTCAGGCATCTGAGCCTCGAACTGCTCTATGAATGCTTTGTCCGGAAATTCATTAAGGGTGTTTGAAGCATCGCCAAAAACAAATCCATCAGAAAAACGATATAGATATACAGAATCAATCATTGGGTGATTGAATTTCAGCTCATCAAGTGCCTTGATGGTGTCTATATTATTGACTACATTCACTTGTTGCTGCTTGAAAAATTGAGAGATCCGTTTATCTGTTAGAACGCCTTGTACAACTTCATAGTCAATCGCCTTAAGCGAACGATCAAGAGTCAACACGACCTGTTCAGCCAAATATTCATTAGCTTTTACGGCCTCTCGCCGATTCTGCTCATTTAGTGTCATAAAAAACAAGGCAAATAAAATCGTAATTACGATAAAAAAGACAGGCAGATAAGATAGTAACAACTTTCGAAACCACGTTTTATTCATCCTGTGCTTGACCTCCCTTTTCTCTATACACAAGGAACGAAGCATGCTTTGTGTACACGGAACCAGACACCAATACAATGTCCCATGTAAACTTTATGTCTATGATTTAAAAAAACTGACATCCTTAAAGGACGTCAGCATTTTAATTAACAATTGGTCTTTTATATTGTTAGTATAAGGGTAGAATAAAAGCCTGCCTAGCCCTTGTTTTCATTTAAGACTTGTATACTAGTACTCAAGCTTGAAAATATGCGCAGGTGGAGCCTGTTCTTCCGTAATTGATGATGGGATACGAACTAAAATTCCAGCGTCCTTTTGCTCATAAACTAATTCTTCACCAGTAGACAGCAAGGTCACACGATGGATCTGTTTGTCTGTATAAGGAATGAGTAGATCCGCGTGAATACTCACATTTTCATCTTCGTACAAATGCGCTGCGTAGACCGAGTTTCCTTTACAAGTGAAAGCAAACCCTGCTCCGAAATAAGGTGCACAGATTCTAGTTCCGTAGATTGCTTCACTGTAAGTCTCCATCCAGGTTCCTAGTTCTTTCAAAGTTTGAACAGCACCCTTAGGTAAACGACCATCTGGTTGCGGAGCTATATTGAGTGCCAGATTACCACCTTTTGCAACAATCTCAAGCAATATATGAACGACTTCCCTCAGAGATTTATAAGTATCCTCATACCGGAAAGAGAAGGCAGAACCCAGTGTAATACAGCTTTCCCAAGGGACATCCATTACTTTTTCCGGTATCGTCTGCTCCGGCGTAATATAGTTTTCATAGGCTCCTCCTACTGTTCGATCTGCCGATAACAGCCACGGCTGTGTCTCCCGCGCACGATCTACCAGTTCACCGAGACGAATATCCTGAGGTATTTTCCCTCCATCCCGTACCCAGCCTGCATCCAGCCACAAAATATCGATTCTTCCGTAATCCGTTAGAAGCTCCATCATTTGCTCATGAGTAAACTGAACGAATTTCTCCCACAGTTCTGGATGCTGTGCCGGATCGTAGGAAGGACCTCTTCTTGTATATTCGCTGCGCTCCATTCCCTCTGGCCAATAGTATGGGGTATGCCAGTCTGCTTTGGAGAAATAAGCTGCAATCGCAAGCCCTTTATCCCGAAAAGCATCAAATACATGCTTTGTAATATCAGCATATTTATGATCTTTGTACGGAGATTCCGGCCCAGTAACTCGGTAATCTGTCGTTTTGGTATCCCACATACAATATCCGTCATGATGTTTGGTCGTAAAAATCAAATATTTGAACCCGCTCTCCTTGGCGAGATCAGCCCACTGATCAGGCTGGAAACGAAGGGGATTAAACGATTTGTTCAGATCAAAGTATTGTTGTTTCAGTTCCGCACTAGAAACATCCCAATCCACTTCATTACGTGACCATTCTTCATCTTCATCAATGAGTGCCCATGATTCTACAAGACCGATTTGTGAATAGATGCCCCAGTGCATCATTAACCCCAGCTTCTGATCACGGAACCATTCCAGTTGTTCCAAGATCGCTGGATCTTCAGGTTTCGTCCATTTCTCATCGCTACTGAAATGATGTACGCCATCTGTTACTACTTCCGTTTGATCATCCTCAAGAATGCCGACCGGTTTTTGTTCTTGTTCACTCACTTATATCCATCCCCTTCGTCTCTTGATATCATCTTTTATATTTACATCTTTCCTAATCTTTCTATCCTCTTAATCCGGTTATAATATAAAGGGGAAATCTGTACAATGTTCATCTTTCTGAGACCTCTCTTTTTTCATGAGTAGGAGGCAGTGAGCAAAAAGTACACATCTTTCAAGAATGACACATAATTCTATTAACTAATACAAAAAGACGACTCCCTTCAGGTATAAGAAGAGAATCGCCTTTCACTTTTTGATTTTAAGCTATAAAAAAATCATTCTGTTACACCTTTGCTGACTCTGTAACAAAACCCATCAATCGCTTCACTTCGTTCGTATTCTCGGCAGAGGTAAGCTTCTCCAGTAGGATGAAAGCTACATCAAAAGCTGTAGAAGGGTTATACGAAGTAATAAGGTTACCATCAATCACAATCGGTTGGTCCGGGATCACGTGAGCACCCATCTCTGCAAGCTGTGACTGCCTTTTCCCATTATTCAGATTGTATGTCGTTGCCTTTCTCCCTTCGAGAACCCCACTTTTCCCAAGCACAAGCGCGGCTACACAGATCGTAGCAATGATCTTCCCTTGACGATCAAATTCACGTACCAGCTCCAGTACATCTTCTCTGAACGCATCCTCATAAAATCCTGCTTCTTCAAACCCACCTGGAATCGCTAATGCATCAAAATCATTCACGCTGATGTTTTCGATTAGCAACTCAGGCGTAACTTTGAAGTTCCATGTACATTGCAGTGTCTCCCTCGTTCCCACGGTTACAAGCTCCGTAGTCCCATCGCCCTCCAGCTGATTCCAACCAAGTACATCGGTAAATACACTAGCTTCCACCGCTTCAAAACCATTAGGCAACAACAAACATATTCTTTTCATTATCTTTGTCCCCCTCCTTCGGTTTGTTCTACATCTAGACTAACTATATGTACCTCAATATGTAGGGACTATCATAATGATCAAAGAGCAAATCTGTCAATTGCTTTCATAGAAGGTTAGCAAAAAAAGGGCTATACTGTGAATTAATAATGAGAGAAACGTATTCAACCTTAGGAGGTATGAAATAAATGATGCTTTCACCAGAACAAACGGCTGTAGGATTTATCGGCACAGGGGTCATGGGCAAAAGTATGGCAGGTCATCTGCAAAAAGCCGGATACGCTCTTCACATCTACACACGCACGGCTGCAAAAGCCGATGATTTGATTGCCCAAGGCGCAACTTGGCATGAATCTCCTGCAAGCCTTGCAGCTTCCAGTGATGTGATTATCACGATGGTCGGATATCCAAAAGATGTTGAAGAAATCTATCTTGGAGAGAATGGAATCATATCAAACGCCCCTTCCGGTGCTTACCTGATTGATATGACGACCTCCAGCCCACAACTCGCTGCACGGATACATGAGGAAGCTTCGAGAAGAGGACTGCATTCTCTTGATGCGCCAGTATCTGGCGGAGATATCGGGGCAAGGGATGCGAAACTGTCTATTATGGTCGGTGGTGACAAGGCTGATTTTGAAGCAGTAAAGCCAATTTTTGAGCTGATGGGTAAAAACATCGTACTTCAAGGTTCTGCTGGTGCTGGTCAGCACACCAAAATGTGCAATCAGATTGCGATCGCTTCGAATATGATCGGTGTCTCGGAAGCACTCGCTTATGCAAAAACTTCAGGACTGGATCCGGAAACGGTTCTGAAAAGTATTGAAACAGGCGCAGCCGGAAGCTGGTCCCTTAGCAATCTGGCCCCGCGGATGATCGCAGATGATTTTGAGCCTGGGTTTTTCGTAAAACATTTTATTAAAGATATGGGCATCGCTCTTTCTTCAGCTAAGGAAATGGGACTTCAAACGCCTGGTCTTGCTCTAGCTAAATCTTTGTATGAGCAATTATCAGAACATGGATATGATGAAAAAGGAACGCAAATTTTATATCAGTACTATGTCAACTCTGGCAAATAAGCAATCATTGGACAAACCACCCTACTGCATGCAGTAGTAGGGTGGTTTTTTTAAGATCGATATCATCTTCCACATATTTGAACTCAAAATCTGAAAATAATAAGATGTAGAAAATAAGATGCCTCAAATTTTTAAAAAAGGATGATAATGAAACGAGAGATCTGCGCATTTTAAGGGGGTCATGTAACTGACACATACCATATATGAACTGATTCAACCAGACCATTCCTTGCCATTTGATGTTGCATTACATCAGGTAAATTACGTACCGAATCACTGGCATAACAGTATTGAAATTATTTTTGTGCTTAGCGGGAAGCTAATGGTCACCATTGGTGGGAATAAACAGATGCTCGAAGACGGGGATATTCTGCTCATTAATCAATCACACGTGCATGAAGTGGTAGGTCTCACTTCCAATATCATTGCGACGTTTCTTATCCCGATGCACTATTTAAAGGACCATGTGCAAGGAATTGATCAGATTTACTTTAACTCCTTGAATGGACATGCCCCAAAGAGCGATGAAGCTTACGAATGGATTCGCAGACTCCTTGCGGAAATAGTTCAGTTGAAATATAAAAAAGGAACGGTTTATCAGCTCGACATGCAGGTACGCCTACTCTCAGTCTTTACCTTGCTGATGAAACGATTTACTGAAAAACCGGTCAGCGGAGCAATGAACGAAAAATACAAAGATCGGATGCTTCGCATCATTACCTATATTGATGATCATTACAAAGAGTCGATTACGCTTCAGGGCTTGGCAGATCTTGAATTTCTGTCCGTTCCTTATCTCTCGAAATTTTTCAGTGAAAATATCGGCCTGAATTTTCAGTCCTATTTGACGAGTATTCGGCTTAAGCATGCCGTTGAAGAGCTATTACGGGATGACTATTCTGCTATTGCTGATATTGCATTTGAACACGGTTTTCCGAATGCCAAATCTTTTTATGCAGCTTTCAAAAGTAAATATCATCTAACGCCAAATGAGTATCGTAAAGAATATGAACAGAATACAGCAAGGGAAAAACGGGACTTCTCCACCAGTTACACCGAGTTTAATCAATCCAGTGCACTCAGCATCATTGAAGAGTATGTTAAACAACCAGCGGGTTCAATTCCAAACAGTTCTATCCCTTCCATGGCGAGTTTAACAACCGTCAGTGGCACAGCCGACTTGCTGCGTCCAGGAAAGCCTATTCGTCATACTTGGAAAAACCTAATTACGATTGGTAAAGCCAAAGAAGGACTTCATGCTGATGTCCAGCAACATCTTCGCTATGTACAACTAGCCTGCCCATTTCGGTATGTCCGTTTCCACGGTATTTTTGATGATGACATGCGAGTTTATGACGAAGTGCTAGGTGAACCTAGATATCATTTCCGGCTCATTGATCAACTCTTTGATTTTCTGCTATCCATCGGATTGAAGCCATTTGTAGAACTCGGATTTATGCCTTCCCAGATGGCAGCGGATCCTGGGCAGACTGTTTTTTATGATGGAGGTTGTGTCAGCCCTCCTACGTCGAATGAACGTTGGTGCGAGCTAATTGGTCATTTTGTACGCCACTGCCTAGATCGATATGGTCTTCAAGAAGTATCACAGTGGAGATTCGAATTTTGGAATGAGCCTGAACTCGACTACTTCTGGCCAGGAACGGAAGAGCAATATATGGAGATGTATTTGGGGACATACCAGACCATTAAATCCATATCGGATCGATTGCAGGTAGGTGCGCCCGGCAGATTACTAACGGTTCCCTATGAAGGTTTCGCTGCGAGATTTTTTCAACGATGCAAGGAAAATAATGCGACACCTGACTTTATTCCAGTTCATTATTATCCCATCATTGCTAATCTTGGGCTGAAGCAAAAGAGAGAAACAGAGGAGCATGATGACATCCATATTAAATTTCAAGATTTCACCGCTATTTCGGGAGATCCGAATTACCTCAATAAATTATTGTTAGAAGAACGGGATCTTCTGAAGAAAAACGGCCTGCACCATCTACCTGTCCATATGACGGAGTGGAACTCTACTTCGGATCATCGCGAACTCACGAATGACACGCTTTATAAAGCAGCTTATCTTGCCAAAAATATAACGGAAAACCTGGACCTCATTGATAGCTTCGGTTACTGGGTACTCAGCGATAATATTGAGGAGCATTTTGCAGATAAGGACTTGTTCCATGGCGGGATGGGTCTTATTACGCAGTATGGAATTCCTAAAGCAGCGATGCGGGCCTATGAACTGCTGGCTAAGCTCGGTAATCTGCTTATGGAACAGAAGGAAGGGTATATTGTAACCTCCGGCAATGGAGAGTATCAGATGCTGACCTATAATTACTGTCATTTTGACGAGCTATTTACAGCCGGTGATCATTCCCTTCATCATCTAACAAGTCGGTATCATCGCTTTAAGGACGAGAAAACACTAAAGATTGAACTGGTTCTTACTGGGATGCCAAAAGGTAAATACCGTGTAACGAGAACGAAAATAACGAAGCAGCAAGGTAGTCCTTACGACGCTTGGGTGGAGATGGGCGCTCCGGAAGTGCTGCATCAGGAAGATCTCGAATACTTGAAAGCTCGTTCTACTCCAGAACGCTGTGTTGAGATAATAGAAGTAACCGAATCAACATTACTCACTTCGTTACTGGAACCTCATTCAGTGGAACTGATTGAATTAAAACCGGTATTTAAGAAATAGGTCTTAGGTCTTTTTTTAATGTGAGTTATCTTTAACTTAAAACAGTTACGACCAAAATGATAAAAAATGATACAAAAGTAACAAAACTAGCCGCCTGCCTTTGTGTAAGCGGTTTCTTTATAATGTAATTGTAAGCGCTTTAATAATAGGAGGTCGAACTGATATGGCTGAAGATACAGTAAAAGGTCAAGTCTATACATCACTAGGAAAATTGAAAGCCTCCGTGATATTTGGATACTGTTGCATGATGATCGCTCTTATGACGCCAGCAACCTTGCTTCTGACTTTTAAGATTCTTGAAATTACTTCTTCTCAAACCGCATCTACTGCAGCTTTTGGTCTGGTTACTGGGGTCGGTGCTTTCTTCGCACTTATCGGAAATCCCATTGGCGGTGCGCTCAGTGACCGCACGAATATTCGGTTCGGGCGTCGTAGAACCTGGATTATTCTTGGACCGCTCGTTGGATGTACCGCGCTAGTATTTATCGGATTTTCTTCAGAAGTATGGCAGGTCGTGGTTCTTTGGTCTGTAGTACAGTTATTTTTCAACTTCGGTATGGCAGCTTATACAGCACTTGTTCCAGATCAAGTACCTGTTGAGAAACAAGGTTCCGTCTCTGGGTTAATCGGAATTGCGATTCCTGTTGCGATAGCTATTGGCATGGTTCTCATGAATGTTCTGCCTGCTACGACAACAACACCTATGAAATGGATCATTATCTCATTCATCGGGATTATCGGCCCTATCATCAGTACCTTCTTTATTAAAGACGGAAAAGTGGACATTGTTCGCCACAAAGATAACACTCCGGTACGGGAAAAATTAAAAAATATCTACCCTAGCCCTCGTAAATATCCTGAGTTCACATGGGCTATGATTGGTAAATTCCTGCTCATGATGGGGTATTGTAGTAGCGTGTACTTCACTATGATGCTCGTACAACGTATGGGCATGACAGAAAGCCAAGCAACCGGAACAGTGGCTACCGTAAATATTATTACGATGGTTGCAGCTGCAATCATGAGTATATTCGGCGGTATTCTATCTGACAAAGTAGGAAAACAAAAACCATTCCTGTATGTATCAGGCGCAGTTATGGCATTAGGTGTTCTCACCTTTGCCTTCTTCGAAAATGTGAACATCTATATTATTGCTTCTGCTATTATCGGTCTTGGATTCGGCTGTTTCTCTGCTGTAGATACCGCGCTTGTTTCGAGAATTCTACCAAGTAAAGAAAATGCAGCTAAAGATCTTGGTTTTATGAATGTGGCAAATGCTTTGCCTCAATCGATCGTTCCAGCAGTTGCTCCGTTCTTGCTTGGAGTGGGAGGATGGGAAGGATTCTACATTACACTAGGTATTTGTGCACTCCTTGGTGTAGTAGCAATCAGACCTCTTCCAGAAAGAAAAAACAGCAAGAACATAACAAACCCAGCTACCGATGAGAAAGGTCCTTTCCACACTGTATCGTAATCTAATTTCCGCAAGCCATTCTATATTGTTCAAATACTATGACAATTTGCTACTTCAGGAGGTTGCACACATGACAGATCACAAAGTTCAAGACAATGAAATTCGCTATGTTACAAATGAAGCTGGGCCGACATTAGGGTATACCGTGGAATCAGGGGTACAGATCATAGAGCAAGATGGATATTTCTTCAAAGACCTTAGTAAAGACGGCAAATTAGATAAATATGAAGACTGGAGGCTTTCTCCGGAAATACGCGCCAAAGATCTAGCTTCTAAAATGACCGTGGAGCAGATTGCGGGTCTCATGCTCTACAGTAGACATCAGTCGATCCCTGCTGCAAGTACCGCTTGGTTCAGAGGAACTTACCTTGGCGGAAAATCCTATGAGGAAAGCGGCGTTAAGCCTTGGGAGCTGACTGATGAGCAGATCGAATTCCTTGCTAATGACCATCTGAGACATGTCCTTGTAACTACGGTAGAAAGTCCTGAAGTAGCCGCCCGCTGGAACAATAAAGTGCAGGCTTTTGCAGAGGGAACAGGACTTGGTATCCCTGCTAATAACAGTTCCGACCCTCGCCACGGTACGGATGCAAGCTCTGAGTTTAACGCTGGTTCAGGCGGTCATATTTCGATGTGGCCAGAAACTTTAGGACTCGCAGCGACCTTTAATCCAAGTATAACCAAACGTTTTGGTGAGATTGCTTCCAAAGAATATCGTGCATTGGGTCTAGCTACCGCGCTATCTCCACAAATTGATATTGCCACAGAGCCACGCTGGTTCCGTTACAATGGTACCTTTGGCGAAGATTCCATACTAACTACAGATATGGCGCGTGCTTATGTAGACGGGTTTCAATCCTCAGATGAAAGTCGTGAAATTCATGGTGGCTGGGGACATGACAGCGTAAATGCAATGGTAAAACACTGGCCTGGTGGTGGTTCAGGGGAAAGTGGACGTGATGCCCACTACTACTGTGGACAATATGCCGTTTATCCGGGTAATAATTTCGATGAACACCTGACACCTTTTGTGGATGGCGCGTTCAAGCTTGATGGCAAGACAGGTGAAGCTTCCGCCGTGATGCCTTATTACACCGTCTCCATGGATCAAGATAAGAAGAACGGAGAAAATGTAGGGAACTCCTACAGTTCTTATCTAATTACCGATCTTCTTCGTGAAAAATACGGCTATGATGGTGTGGTTTGCACCGACTGGCTGATTACAGGTGATGTTGCCGGTGCCAAAGATTCCTTCCTAAGCGGTAAACCTTGGGGCGTGGAAGATTTAAGTGTTGCGGAAAGACATTACAAACTACTCATGGCGGGTGTGGATCAATTTGGAGGAAACAACGAAGTAGGTCCTGTTATTGAGGCTTATGAGATGGGCGTGACAGAACATGGTGAAGAGTTCATGCGTGCCCGTTTTGAAAAATCAGCAGTGCGTCTACTTAAAAATATTTTCCGTCTTGGACTATTCGAAAATCCGTATCTCGATCCAGATCAGAGTGCTCAGATTGTTGGTAACCCTGATTTTATGCAAGAAGGGTATGAAGCACAGCTGAAATCGATCGTCATGTTAAAAAATAAAAACAACGTCCTTCCGATTCAAAAGAAAAGCAAGGTATATATTCCAAAACGCTATCTTGCTGCCAGCAAAGACTGGTTTGGTACGCCAATTCCAGAAAGCCTGGCGCATCCAGTGAGCTTAGATGTAGTGTCTAAATACTTTGAAGTAACCGATCGTCCAGAAGATGCTGACTTTGGTCTTGTCTTCATCAGTACGCCGAAATCCGGCACAGGATACAGTGAAGAAGATGAGCAGCATGGCGGGAACGGATACGTTCCGATCAGCTTGCAGTACGGTCCCTATACTGCAGAACACGCTCGGGAATCAAGCATTACCGGTCATGCCGAAGAAAAAGATCAGAACCGTTCTTACAAAGGAAAATCGGTAACGCCTCAGAACAGTAAGGATCTCGATATGGTACTCGAAACGAAGCAAAGACTAAATGGTAAGCCAGTCATCGTATCCATGCTTCTCTCCAACCCAACAATCGTCGAAGAATTCGAATCTGAAGTGGACGCAATTGTGGGGAACTTTGGGGTACAGGATCAAGCCATTATGGAGATTTTGACGGGTCAGATAGAGCCTTCAGGCCTTCTTCCCATGCAGATGCCAGCAAATATGCGTACGGTAGAAGAGCAATTTGAGGATGTGGCGCACGATATGGAGTGTCATGTAGACAGTGAAAACCATGTATATGATTTTGCTTTCGGTCTAAACTTTAGTGGTGTGATTGAAGATGAACGAACAGCCAAATATCGCAAAGAGCCTTCTCACTTGAATCGCCAGGAACTGGATGAAGCATAAGCAGGCTCCGAATAAAAAAGAAATAAACCGGCCTGCAGCGAATCGCTGCGGCGGGTTTATTTTGCCTTCTAAACGACATATTTCTCCCGTGATCCGGCAAAACTATAACCGTGCAATAACTGCCTAATCTTCCCTTGTTAGCGTAGTAGATGAAAAAAAGGACCTTCTGTGCTACAATACTGAAATTGCCCTGCAATTATTCTAGGGAGGTTTATGGAATCGCATGCTGATTATTGGGATTGCCGGGGGAACCGGTTCAGGTAAAACAACAGTGGCTCGCTCCGTTATTGAACGTCTGGGGTCGAGTAAAGTGACTTTTATATCTCAGGACAATTACTATAAGGATCAGGCTCATCTTAGTCTTGCTGAGCGTGAGCTCACCAACTATGATCATCCGTTTGCGTTTGACAATGAGCTTTTGATTCAGCATTTGAACGCTCTCAAAAGTGGACAAACAGCCTACGCTCCTGTATATGATTTCACGAAACATGCGCGTTCTACATCGGATACAGTGGAACTTACGGCAAACAACATTATCATGATTGAAGGACTACATGTCCTCTCTGATGAAAATTTACGCGAAATGCTGGACATCAAAGTATTCGTGGACTCCGATCCGGATGTACGGATTTTGCGTCGTGTTGTACGTGATATTGAGGAACGAGGACGTACGATTCAGTCTATCCATCAGCAGTATCTGGCTACAGTGAAGCCGATGCATGAGGCGTTTATCGAGCCTTCCAAAAAGTACGCTGACATCATCATTCCTGAGGGCGGACATAATGAAGTAGGTATTCAGCTTCTAACTGTTCTTACGGAACGATATCTGTCCGGCGACAAAAAATGGTCTGGTACCCGGTTGTAGACCCGGTTTCGTACTTCGACCAGTTAAAAAAGGAGATACTACTCACCCTGCAAACGGATGAGCAGTATCTCCTTTTTTAGATTTATTTTGCAACATCCTCCTGCCTTTCCATGTTTATAAGATATGGACTTATCGATTTCCCTATGGAGGATGATATGAAAATGACTACCTCGGAACGATGGGCTTTGTATCCTATGCATCTAATCTTCATGTTTCTGATTCATTTCAGCTTTGGCATAATGAATCTTCTCATGTCTGTCACATATGGAGAACACAGTATATGGTCTTATATCATCTTCATTCTCTTCCTGCAAACCTGGTACCTATATTCTTACTCCGTGAAGAAGCGCTGGGTCGATTTCATGATTATTAATTCGATCTACTGGCTTGGCGGATTAGCAATCCTATTTATTTCTTATGAAATAAATAGCAGCTCAAGTATCTCTTTTATTTTACTATTACCTTTCTACGGTACCCTTCTTGGATTTGGCCCTCTATTTGTGAATACGTCTTATGAAACCGCTGGCCTTTTGACCAGTAATCTACTGTGTTACGTGTTCATCATGCTCTGTACGCTATTTGTAGGCAAGCGATCGCAACAGCATAAAAATAGAATGTAATATCAAGGCGTGTTTTCACTTAAAAAGCCGTAAAGAAGCTCAAGCTGAGTTTCTTTACGGCTTTTTTGAAATAAAAGAATAGGATTCTTCAAGAAATTAAGAACTGTAGGTTGCTTGGTTGGCGGAATCTCTTTGTTCCTGCATGGCTTCTAGTCTGCGATCAGGGCTATTCCAGATCTCAAGCCATTTTTTGATCGCCGCAACCATAACAATGAGTCCAAGCACAAGCATAATAATGGATAGAATTCCGTTGAGTACGTTATAACCTTTGGCAGCTTCATTCAAATAGACATTTTTCACCATCCAGTATCCTGCATAGTTTACCGTGACATACAGGTAAGCAAGTGGAATAAGACAAGTCAGCATGTATCTGCGTTTGTCGGCGATTTTGAGAATGACGGTCGCACCTACAATCAAACCAATGGAGGCCATGAGTTGATTGGACACACCGAACAAAGCCCATACGGAGCTAATATCTCCTGAGTAGAGCAAGTATCCCCACAAGAGACACGCAAGGGCACTTGCAAAAATAGATCCGGGTAACCAGTCTACTTTCTTCAGTGGTTTGTAAAACTCTCCAAAGAAATCTTGAATGAGGTAACGAGATACACGGGTACCTGCATCAATAGCGGTCAAGATGAACACTGCTTCAAACAGAATAACGAACTGGAAGAAGAATGCGGCCAGATTTTTAAACCAAGGAAGTTCGGTGAAAATATAAGTCATTCCTACCGCAAGTGTAACCGCTCCTCCTGTACGCCCTTCTAAGTTGAGTCCCACTTCGTCACTCAGTTCTGCGAGATGAACAGGCTGCATACCAAGCGTACTATACACTTCTGGTGAGGAATTAATGGCAAAATAGTCTGCCGGCTGCAAGGCAATTGCTGCGATCAGTGCCATAATGGCTACCAAACATTCGACCAGCATCGCACCGAAGCCTACGGGCTTGATATCGCTCCAGCGGTTAAGCATTTTGGGTGTAGTACCAGAGCCGACAAAAGCATGGAAACCGGAGATCGCACCGCACGCAATGGTGATCGAAATAAAGGGCCACACCGGACCAGCAATGACAGGACCTCCTCCGTTCACAAACTCCGTAAATGCAGGAAATGAGATACTTGGATTAACGATAAATACACCAATAATCAAGGCGATAAATACACCAATCTTCATAAAACTGCTGAGATAATCACGCGGGGCAAGGAGCAGCCAAACCGGCAGTGCCGCCGCAAAGAAAGCGTATACAGGAAGTGCGATGGCAAGGGTTTTGGTATCTAACGTAAGCCATTGTCCCACCAAAGTGTCCTGAATATAAGGACCCGCAAATACCCCTACCATAATTAATGCAAATCCGATAATAGAGGGCCATTTCAAATTCCCCGTCTTTTTGTAGGCAATCCCAACAGCCATTGCAATGGGAATCGTAATTGCTACAGCAAAAGTTCCCCATGGGTTATGTTCCAATGCATGAAGCACAACCATCGATAAGCCTGCCATTGTGATGGTAATGATGAACAACATCGCAAGCCCGGCACAGAAACCAGCGACTGGTCCAAGCTCTTCCTTAGCTACCTCAGACAAAGACTTCCCTTTTTTCTCATTGAAGCAAATAACACGACCGCATCGTGAACAGCACCCCCGACGACAGCTCCAATTAGGAGCCACAATAGTCCAGGTAGGTAACCAAACTGGGCTGCGAGGATTGGCCCGACAAGTGGACCGGCTGCAGCGATCGCAGCAAAATGATGACCAAAGGAAACCCATTTATTCGTTGGAACATAGTCTTTTCCATCTTCCAGCGTATGAGCTGGCGTTTCTTTCATTTCGTCCATCTGCTGAAGTTTTAGCACCTTTGCAGCCATAAATGTACCATATAGGCGGTAAGCAATCATTAGAATACAGATCGATGCGATCATTATCGTAATTGCACTCATGGTTATCCCCCTTGTCTTCTTTGCTAAGATGGCTATATTTTAGCAAATGAAAGCGCAAACATTAGGTTTTCAGGGTGAGTGGCAAGGATCTGGCCTTGAGTTGCAGGGAGATGGTCGTGAGTTACATGGATTAGCTTCTACATAGTTGAAAGATATCATCAAAAACCGAGGACTAACTTCAATTCTTTCACATACGTCCGGCTTACGGGTACCTTGGAACCATCACTCATAATCATGTAATATGTCGAGTTGAACCACGGCTGTACTTCCGCAATCTGATGGGCATTCACCATAAAAGCACGATGCACGCGAATAAAAGAACTAGATGACAATTTCCCTTCCAATCGGGCTAATGGTTCAGCAGTACGATACTCCTTATCTGTTGTCTTGATCAACGTCTTTCCTTCATCTGTACTGAGGAAAACAATCTGTGCTGTGTCCACCATAGCAATTCTGTCATCTGTAGTTATGGCTATCTTTCCTGTTGCAGGCAAACGACTCGGAAGAAGGCCAGGCGGGACCGCACCCTCCTGCTGAAATCTACCTATTTTCTCAAGTGTTTGAAGAATACGACGGTCATCAAAGGGCTTTAGGATATAGTCCAAAGCGTCCAGATCAAACGCCTGAAGTGCGTATTCATCAAAAGCCGTCGCAAATACAACAATCGGTGGTTTGGTGAGCTCCATCAGGTTACGTGCTAACTGCAGTCCGCTGTCTTCCGCAAGCTCTATATCCAGAAATACGACATCAGGCTCCTCAGTTGCAATTGCCTGCAAAGCATCCCTCATACAATCCGCCTCACCGATGACATCCACTTTTCTACTTCGCTTTAAAATATAGATGAGTTCGTCTCTCGCTAGCGGCTCGTCATCCACTACAAACGCTTTCAACATGATCCACATTCTCCTTCCCCTGCAAAGGTAAACTGACCTCAATATACGTTCCCTTCCCCACTTCACTCTTTATCGAAAACTGAGCACGATGTCTGTATATTCCTTGCAGTCGTTCCCTGATGTTAAAAAGCGCTGTCCCCGTTCCTTCCCCGGAAGATACAGGACGCTGACCAAGTTCATCAAGCACAGAAGGTGAAACTCCTTTTCCGTTATCTTCTACCGTAATATATAAGCAATCGTTTTGTATCCATGCTTTGACCTCAATCTTGCCTTTGCTTCTTATATGGGTATATCCGTGTCTTATTGCATTCTCTACCAGTGGCTGGATTAAGAACGGTGGAATTTGCAGCTCTCTGGCTACAGGATCAATTTCAAAATTCACATCGTATCTGCCAGGAAATCTAGCTTGCTCCAGTGACAAGTAGGCGAGCACATACTCAAGCTCCTTATCCAGGGAAATAAGCATATGCTGTGCTCCCTGCAAATTGCTGCGAAAGAAGATGCCCAGCTCCACTAGTAAACGCCTTGCCTTATCTGGGTCGGTACGGCACAAAGCAGAGATCGTATTAATCGCATTAAACAAAAAATGAGGGTGCACCTGTGCCTGAAGTGCCTTGATTTTGGCATCCTTTAGCAGATCACTTTGAGCTTCGGCATCCGCCAGTTCCAACTGAGTCGAGAACAATCTCGCCAATCCTTCAGCCAGTTCCTGCTCCACCTGTCCAAGCATACCCGCATTCTCAAAATAGAGCTTCAGTGTACCTACGGTTCTTCCATGCACGAGCAAAGGCAGCACAACAGCAGCCCGCAAGCTGCAATGTTCCTGGAAACACTGGATTTCGGCAGCGGACTTGGCTGTCTTGATCTTGCCCTCCTCAAGCACTTGCCGGGTAAGCTCTGTAGCTAATGTCTGGCCAGCGATGTGATGATCGGATGCCGCTCCTACATGAGCGAGCACCTGCCTGTGATCCGTAATTGCTACTGCATTTGCTTCCGTGAGTTCTAGTAAGATCTCGGCTACTTTTCTACAGGATTCTGGTCCAAGCCCCTGTCTGAAGAAGGGCAAAGTCTGGTCAGCGATATAAAAGGCCTTGTGGGTCTGGAACGCACGAAGCCTCTCTTTCTCGTGCATTATTGTACGAATAATGATCATGAATAATAACGTCCCAAAGCCATTAATAAGGATCATTGGCAGTCCGATCGTTTCCACGAGTTCATAGGCCGCATCTTTCGGGCGCGCTGTAAGAATAATAATGAGCATTTGAACCGCTTCCATAAACATGCCGACCACTGCTGCAAACCAAGGAGAAATAAGCCCTTTTCTCCGGCGGCTTTTCCCAAGGTAGCCAGCGGCAACCCCTGCAAGTACGGAAGACAGTGCACATGCAACCGCCGTAAACCCCCCAAGCGTCAGCCGATGTAGCCCAGCAAGTAGCCCTACGCCGAGTCCCACCAGCGGCCCACCCAGAAGCCCTCCGATTCCCACACCCATAATACGGGTGTTCGCAATTGCGTTGTCTTCCGATACTTCCATGAGCCAGTGCTGTGACACCACATAACCTTCATGTATTTCAATCCCGGTATAGTTACTGATCATACCAAAAATCCCAAACACAGCGACGAGCATCATTTTCCCAACAAATCCTTTTTCACTATGAAGGACCTGACGGAATATTCTCATTCGAGATAAAAGAAAGGCAACGATCACCAGAATTCCAACACGTTCTACCATTAGCGGCAAAAGATCAATCATATTGGCACCCCTTACCTATATTTGAGGATTACCCTTATCATACAAATAGCCCACGTCTTAGCAAACAAAAAGTTTTATCCCATCTTCAAAATAATGAAAAACAAAAAAATCCCCGATGCTCACACACCGGGAATCCTTTATCATTCATTCTTTTTATTACTCATTATGCTGTTCGTTTGTAAGCCTTAAACGGAACGTCCTTCTCTACCTTTTGACTCATTGGAGGACGTAACGTCAAGGCGATCAGTACGGAGAGAATACAAAGCCCTGCGATGACGATAAAGGTTGGCTTAAAGCCGCCCATCATTGCAGCGATGAACGAACCGGACAGGGCGCCAATACCGAAACCTTGGTAGATCACGCCATAGTTTTTCGTTTGATTTTTCAGCCCGAAGAAATCACTAACAATGGCAGGAAATACAGTGATGTTGCCGCCAAAACAGAACGCTATGGCTGCTACACAAACAAAGAATAGACCGTAGTTTAGCGGTACAACGCTGAGTATAAGTGCTGACGTAGCCGTTACTGCCAGTGTACAGCTTACCAGTTTCAGACGGCTGACTTTATCAGACAAAGCGCCGAGAATAAGTCGGCCTGCTGTATTAAAGATAGCAACAAGCGCTACCGCGTTGGCAGCAGTGGCCGCGTTAAGGTCTGCCAGCTGCATTCCGATATCTTTTACGATTCCGATCAAATACAGTCCACTCATACAGGCGGTAAAGAAGACTACAAATAGCAGATACGCTTGTTTCGTGCGAAGCATTTCACTTACCGTGTAATTTTTCTGTACAGGAACAGCTGCTTTGGACGCTAGCGTCCGTTCTTTATTATTAGCCGAAACCTTTTCTGACTCAATTGGTGCTTCTCTTACAAGCGTAGAACCAACCAGAATCATGGCCATAACAATCAATCCCCAGTACAGAAACGCTTGGGAAATTCCAACGGAGTTAATAAGACTACCGTTAATATATTTGAAAACGAGACTTCCTGTACCATACGCCCCTACAGAGATTCCTGAAATCAGTCCTTTACGGTCAGGGAACCATTTCATCAGGTTGGATAAGGAAGTAATATATGCCGTCCCGTCGGCAAAACCGACAATAACACCGGCTAGAATATAGAAGGAAGCAAGCGAACTTGCTTGCGAACTAAGTATGAGTCCAATGCCTAGCAAAACTCCAGCGGCTGCCGTCAGTTTGCGAAGACCAATTTTCTCTTGTATTTTCCCTGCAAAGAGGGTGGAAAAAGCCAGCGCAAAGCTGGTTATCGAAAATGTAATCGAGACAGAACTAAGGTCCCATCCAAATTTCTCAACAAGCGGTGAATTAAATAAACTCCATGTATAGATTGTTCCGAGTCCCATCTGCATAATAACGGTGCCAAGAACAATAAGAAGGCGGTTTGCAGGTTTTCCATTCATGTTCGTTCCTTCTTTCTATCGTTGAATGTAAGTGTACTTGAGCTCTTAACACACCCTCATTGTAACGCTTACATTATAGTTAGAAGGGGGTTTAGGAATGAAATAACCCCAATTTGGAATGAAATGCATCTACAGGCGCATAAGCTGCCTAAATTCTTTGGCTTTACTGCGGCTTACAGGAATTTCAGCATCCAGATTGTTTAGCCGAAGCAGATAGGTATTGTTAAACCATGGAACAATCTCCTTGATTTTTTCAGTGTTAACGAGATACGAACGATGGCTGCGAAAGAAGGTTTCTTTTGGGAGACGCTCATAAAAATCGCTAATACTTAGATTCATGATGTACTTCTCATTTTTTGTGACCACCTCGGTTGTCTTTTCCTGAGCGACCGCGTAATAAATATCATCTGCATCCACGACGATGATCTTTTCATTTTTCCATAAGTTGACCTTGGTAATAGAAGGAGCATACGGCTCCCGGATCTCTCTATGCCGATCGGCATATGACGTTTCGAGCTTTATCAGCATGGAAGCAATCCGGGGTTCACTATAAGGTTTCAAGATATAGTCAAAGGCCTCCACCTCAAAGGCTTCCACGGCATGTTCCTTATAAGCGGTAATAAACACGATGTAAGGCTTTACTGTAAATTTACTAATATTTTGTGCGAGCAGTACCCCGTCAATAGACGGAATATTGATATCTAGAAACAGGACATCTACTTCCTGATTCTGTAGAAACTTCAGTGCATCAAGACCATCTTCAAATTCGGCTTCCACCTTGATCTGGCTATGTGTCTCTATTAAATAACGCAGCTCTTGCCGAGCCAATACTTCATCCTCCACGATGATTGCTCTCATCACTAGACACCTCTTTTTCTTACATCAAAATCAATGCTTGTCCCCTGTTCCCTTCGGTGAATCTGGAGTCCTTCTCCATAGATCAGCTTGACGCGCTGGTGAACGTTATAAAGTCCGATTTTGTTATCTGGCATATTGTCGCTATACACGTTCTCAATGACCTCCTGCGCTATCCCTGCTCCCGTATCCGAAATACTGATCCTAACGGTTTCTCCGTGATCCTTGACTGCGATTGTCACTTTACCAGGGCCCTTCACTTTCAAAATGCCATGCATAATTGCATTCTCTACAAGCGGCTGAATAATCAGACTCGGGATGCGAATCTCTACTTCATCGATATCATATTCCACTTCCAGCCGATCACCGAATCTAGCCTTCTCAATCTCTACGTAGTGTCTTACTTGCTGAAGCTCTTTACGAATATCAATCATTTCGTCACTAAGCTCCAGGTTATAACGCATATAGCCGGACAAATTTACGATCAACTCCCTCGCCTTATCCGGATGAATACGAATGGATGAAGCGATCGCATTCAGTGCATTGAATAAAAAATGCGGATTAATTTTGGTCTGAAGTGCCTTCAGCTCCGCTTTGTTCGCCATTTCTTTAATTCCTTCCACCCGCGAAACTTCCATTAGGGTAGAGATCATCTGCGATAAACCCACTGCCAGGGCCTGTAAGGAATCTGTAATTTTGTGTGCCTTTGCATAGTAAATCTTAAGGGCACCAGTCACTTCTCCTTTTTCTTTCAGTGGAATGATGATAAGTGATTTAATAAATGGGTTCGTGTGCGCGGTATCATTATTTCGAATCATGATTTCACCGCTTTTGAGCGTATTTTTGGTCTCCTCACTGATGATTTCGTGCCGCTCTTCATAATGTTCTTCCCCTACACCAACATAAGCCAAGATCTGTTTGGTATCGGTTATAGCAACCGCATCGGCACCAATATCATCCTTGATAATACGGCAGATGGTATGAAGAGAATCCTGGGTGATACTGCGAAAATAAGGAAGTGTCTTATTGGCGATATCAAGTGACAGCTTAGCCTGCCTGGCAGCAACAAGTTCTTTTTCACCCTCTACACTCTGTACGAGCATCACAATCAGGCCTACGCTGACTTGACTCACAATCATAGGAAAGCCAATTCGGGATACGATCTCCACCCCAAGCGAAGTAGGCTCGGCCATTACAATAATCAAGATCATCGTTAATGCTTCACACGCCATACCTGCTACAATTCCGACCTTCCATCTGCGTTCGCCGGATGTTATCCGGTAAATATATCCTGATACAAGTCCTGCTGTAATACTTGTAATAAGACAAGGTACTGAAGTGACACCGCCTATATCAATCAGAAATCGGTGAATTCCAGAAATAATCCCGGTTGCGAGTCCAACCCAAGGTCCAAACAAAATCCCGCCAGATATAATAGCGATAATGCGCACATTCACAAGTGATCCTTCTACGTTGATTCCGCTATAGGTACCAAATAAGGCAAAACCGCTAAAGATCACTGTGGCAAGCAGCAGTTCACGCCATGTTTTGTCCCTTTGCTCAAAAAAGGCTCTAAATCCCGGAATCCGTGTCAGCACAAATAAACACATCAGCAAGAGCGCTGCGCGTTCTAGGAGTTGGAGTAACATCAGCAAAGAATTCTGCATTATTCTCCCCCACTCCCTATATTCCAGTAAGCTTGCAATTTTTTATCCATAAGGAATCCTCCTTTTACCACTCCATTAGGCCAAATGTAATCTATATTTTATTGTACCACAGGTTCGAATCAGCTTAATTTGGGCCCTTTCTCTAACAAATGAATCAGAAATCCTATGTAGGATTCCTAAGATCAGACTTATACATCACAAAGCGAATATTCACACAGCAATGAGGAGAATAATAAGAAAAGAGAGCTGTCACCTTGGCAGCATTCACAAGCTGAAATAAAGTTTATTTTCCCTTTTATGATTAGAACCTTGTTTATGAGGTTATAAAATTCAAAGCGAAACGAAAAAACGAATCGAAAGGTAGTGTAAATTATGGGTTGGTTATGGGCTCTAATTATTGGTGGTATTATTGGTTGGTTAGCAGGTATGATCGTCGGCAAGGATGTTCCGTTCGGTATTGTTGGTAACATTATTGCTGGTTTTGTAGGAGCTTGGCTGGGTGGCCTTCTGCTCGGAGAATGGGGACCTGAAACAGGTGGATTCTTTATCCTGCCAGCATTGATTGGTGCGATCATTCTGGTTGCTATTCTCAGTCTTATTCTTCGCAGCACAAGAAAAGCGTAAGAAAGACCCTTTTTATCTGAATTGATTAAGATACTCCGTGTGATGTATCACAAAGTGAGCAGATAAGAAAGCTCCACAAAAAAGAAACCCGAGATCTCTGTATAGAGATTTCGGGTTTCTTTTTGTTATTTATTACTACAGATTACATCCTCTATCTTGAGCATCTAGCAAGACATCTATAACACACATCTTATTAGTGCAGTGAGCCTCCAATGATCTTCCTTTCCGGCGTGTCGTTCGCTGAGGCCACTGCTGCAACGAGAAGACCTTGAGTGATGGTATCAAGCCCTAAACTTGGAGCAGTCTTATGTAACACCTGCTGGGGAAGGTAAGGGATATGGATGAAACCTCCGCGGAGATGAGAAGCTTCCGTATGTATATAATGCATTAAGCCGTAGAACAAATGGTTACACACAAAGGTGCCGGCAGAATGAGACACGGCTGCCGGAATACCGGCTGCTATGCACTCCTGAACCATACTTTTAACAGGCAGATTCGAAAAATAAGCGGCGGGGCCATTTACATCAATCGGCTCATCCACAGGCTGCTGGTTTTGGTTATCCGGTATCCGTGCATCATTTAAGTTAATGGCAACAAGCTCTGGGGTGAGCTGAGCTCTCCCGCCTGCCTGCCCTACGCAAATGACGATATCGGGCTCTTCTTTTTGAATAACCTTGGTCAACACCGATATAGATTCATGAAATACAGTGGGGATTTCATAGCTCACCATGAAGATTCCTTCCGCTATGCGTCCGTTTAGCTGCTTCACTGCCTCTAGTGATGGATTCATGCTTTCCCCACCAAAGGGATCAAACCCAGTAAGTAGCACCTTTTTACTCATTTCTGTACCCCTCCTGCTGATTTCTACTTGTCGAAACGTCTGCGACTGTACATCAGTGCTGCGGCTGCAATAGAAGCAATCATCCATACGATAGAAATAATAAGGTCTCCCATCGATTCGCCCAAGCCCTGTCCTAATGCCATGCCATTCAGCATATCCATAAACTTCTGTGTAGGAAGGATGCTTACCACCTGTACCAGCATCTCATTATTCAGCATAGGAGCAAACATCGGTGCCATAACAAAGATCAGCAGTACCGGCAAACCTATAATAGAAGACTCCTGTACAGTCCGAGAGAGCAGCCCGATAATAAGTCCAAATGCCAAAAACATAATGAGGTTAATGAGTATAAACAGGGCAAGAACAGTTAGATTTACATTTGGAAGTTCACTCGCCATGATGGAGAAAACAATAGCAATGACCGTAAGTACGCCTGTTAGAAAGCTTTTACCAAGCAATATTTCGAGCGTACTCGCTGGGGATAACATAAGCGCACGCAAAGTATGTTTTTCTTTTTCCTCAGCGATCATCATGGCTAGAACAAAGGCACCCGTCATAGATAATGCCATAAGGATCGGGAAACTGAGCATTAAAACATTTTCGCTGGCTGTCCGGTCAGTACCCATTCTTGCAAACAAGAAAGCAAACACAATAGGAAAGGCTGTCATCGTTAAAACTTGCGGATTTCGAATGCTGTCTTTCCATTCCTTTTGAATAATCGCCTGAAATCTTTTCATTGAAAATGTCATTGTAGTTCCCTCCCGGTCATTTGTACGAAAATATCACCTAATGTTGGTTCATTGGAATGAATCGATAACAACTTGCCTGCTTGAATCCACCTTGCGATCCGTCCGGCGGACTCTTCATTTTGCTGAAGTACCATTTTACCTTCATCCTTAACCGTAACTGTCATCGAATCATCAGAATGCTGCAGACGAAGCTGCTGTGGTGTATCCATGGCCTTAATGACCCCCTCATGTATAAAAGCAATCCGATCACACAGGCTCTCTGCTTCAGCCATGTTATGTGTTGTTAGGAAGATCGTTGTTCCCTCCTGGTTCAGCTTGCGAAGTCCCTCATGGATATGAAGTGTATTCACAGGGTCGAGCGCAGAAGTCGGTTCATCCAGAAATAGCAGATCAGGTTTATGTAAAATGGCTCTTGCGAGCATAACGCGTTGTTTCATCCCTTTGGATAATTTCTTCACTAACGTATTACGGTCGTTCGCAAGATTCACTTCCTCTAGTACCTCGGCAATTCGTTTTTTGTCTACATCATATAAGTTGCAGAACAGCTCTAAGTTATCCTGAATAGTAAGCCTCTCATAGAGAGCACTGTTATCCGTCAAAATGCCAATCCGGCGTTTGTGGTCTGCATCATTCATCTTTCTGATTTCCTGTCCGAACACATTCACCGTTCCTCCCGTTGCCAGCAGCTGAGAGGTGAGAACTTTCACCGTCGTTGTTTTTCCCGATCCGCTTGGTCCGAGGAACCCGAAGATTTCACCTGTTTTAATTGTAAAATTGATATTGTCGAGCGCTCGTTTATTACTGAATACTTTGACCAGCCCGTTCACTTCGATAATCGTTTCCACTTGTCATCATCCCTTTCGTTTGGCGTATCGCTTTGATATCCTCATGTTACGAGAACCCGCGCCACACCGCATTATATAAGGGATGAAAGGAGGATACACAGGGGTGAAACCTGCATATGAAGACCTGAATGGAGCATAACATCTAGCTCCATATTAGCTATTTTGGGCTGAATGGAGTAATAGCAGAGCTGAGTGGAACATGACTCTATTGCCGCTATAGATCATATTCCTAAAATTTGTTTCAGCTCATCGTATTTTCCTTTGGATAAAGGAATCGAGCTTTTCTGAGCATCCTCCAAAATAAGACTGTAGCTGTTTCGGGTCCAAGTAATCACTTCCCGCACCTTCTGTAAATTGACCAGATAAGACCGATGGCAACGAAAGAAGCCGAACGGCTTGAGCTTTTCCTCCAGTACAGCAAGAGAGAAAGAGCACGGGTAGGTCCCTTGTAGAACATGTAGGTTGGCCACCCCTTCTTGGCTTTCGATATAATCAACTTCTGTCGGATCAAATAGAATGAGCTTATCCCCTACTTTGGCCGGTATTTTCTCCAAACGAACGGGTTGAACGAAGACTTCAGCTTGAGCTTGTTCCTCGGCTTTCGTATTTTTCTTCGCTGATAGCCCTTCTGCTTCTACTTCTTCCATTGTATTTTTTTCTATTATTTTATAATCTGGATTGGCTTCTTCTCCTGAATCCACCGTATCTTTATTCTCGGTTACAACTTCACTTGCTGTTATGTATGTATCGACATCGACTTGCTCTGCAGTGGTAAGGATAAGTTCATCTACTATAGCAGGGGCTGGGACTTCTATTTCCGGAACTTCAGGAGACGTATCCAACTTTTTAAACCCGGAATGACTATATAGATATACCTCACTCGTCATAGATACTGCCTGCTCTAACACCATGGTCGTGATAAGTATGGACTTCCCTTCTTCAATCAGTACCGGAATCAGATTATGCAAAATATAGCTGGTTTCGAGGTCTATATTTTGTTCCGGATCTTCCAGTAGCAACAGCTTCGGATCATGGACCAGTGCTTTAGCAATAAGGAGCCTTCTCCTCTCCGACGAAGATAACTTACTAATCAGGGTGTTTTCCTTTTCGGATAGCCCCAATCTTCGCAGCAGGGTGTAGATGTCCGCCTTCACCTCGTAAAGCTTAGCGTGAAACCGAAGAAACTCTCCTATTTTAAGCCGGTCGTAGACTCCTTCCGTAAGTAGCTGTATCCCGATCCTTTTTCTAATCGTTTCTTGCGAAGTTGTACTGACGTTTTGTCCATCGATCAGAATGATACCATCCGATACTGAAGTTCGGCCCATGATGGCCTCTAAAAGTTGTCCACCTAACTCATGATTACACTGAATAGCAATACACTGACCTTTTACAACCTCAAGATCAATATAGGGAATAAGCACGCTGCTGCCTGCATTTTTTCGAACTTGCCTAATCTGTAACAAACCCACTATGTATCTCCCCCTGAAATATATATAAAAACATGATTATTCTACATTTTTAACTTTATTTTACTATAACTTGGAATTGTTATTTTGTTTTTTAGCTATTTCCCGAGAAATAA
>NZ_JAGXCY010000037.1 GCF_018310695.1 Paenibacillus sp. Marseille-Q4541
ATGATTCTGACTATCTTTGCTTTTTTCTGACTTATCAAATTTTTTATCTCCGTGAAAGAAATCTTTGATGCCTTTGTAAACCTCCAAATTGTTCACATCATCGACAAAATCCAGTATGATGATTGAAGAGATATTTTTTACCATGATGTCTGCTATGCCTGGAATTTTTTATTAATCTTTAATAATGTAACTGTTTTCATTTTTGATTTATACTCTATTTTGCAACAAAAGGAGAGATGTGAAATGACAGCTACCAAAGGTCTTGAAGGCATTGTGGCAACAACTTCCTCGATCAGTTCCATCGTTGATGGTGTCCTGACTTATCGTGGTTACGATATTGATGAATTAGCTTCAGGTGCTTGTTTTGAAGAAGTCGCTTACCTGCTCTGGTTTGGTAAACTGCCAAATAAGGGTGAACTTGATAACCTTAATCAGAAACTAAGTGAATATGCACCAATTCCTGATGCACTCATTTCTCAAATTAAATTATATCCGAAAGACTTAAATACGATGGCTGCTCTCCGTTCTGCAATTTCAGCGCTTGGGTTATATGATGAAAGTGCGGAAGATGATTCTCAAGAAGCTAACGAGACAAAAGCAGTGAAGTTACAGGCACAACTTCCTACGATCGTTGCTGCAATTGCTCGAATTCGTGAAGGGAAAGAACCAGTTGCTCCTAAACAGGGTGTATCTATTGCCGAAAACTTTCTTTACATGCTGACTGGGGAAGAGCCGACAGAAACATCAATTAAGGCGCTTGATCAGGCACTTGTTCTTCATGCAGACCACGAGCTTAATGCGTCTACATTCGCTGCGCGTGTGACTGTAGCTACGTTGTCGGATATTTATTCCGGTGTAACTTCAGCTATTGGCGCACTCAAAGGTCCTCTCCACGGGGGAGCGAATGAAGCGGTAATGAAAATGCTGAGCGAGATCGGCTCCAAAGAGAACCTGGAATCTTACATTCAGCAAAAGCTGGATAATCGTGAGAAGATCATGGGCTTTGGACATCGTGTTTATAAAAATGGTGATCCACGTGCGAAACATCTGCAGAAGATGTCTCTAGAACTTGGAGAGCAAAATGGAAATACCGATCTATATGAGATGTCGGTTCGTATTGAAGAACTGATCACATCCCAAAAAGGTCTGAAACCAAATGTCGATTTCTACTCCGCTTCTGTGTACACTCAGCTTGGTATCGAAAGAGAGTTATTTACTCCAATCTTTGCGATCAGCCGTGTATCCGGATGGACAGCTCACATTCTGGAACAGCTTGCAGACAACCGTATTATTCGTCCTCGTGCGGAGTATACAGGTCCTACGAATCAAAAGTATGTACCGATTGAACGTCGCTAGTCGCTAAGAAACATGTATAATAATAGAAGGTGTCTTGGCATGTCTTTCCCAAAAGGGATATTGCTGTAAGACCCTTCTCTGCCATGTCATACGTTGATTTATAAAACAAGGAGGAAATAAACAATGCCAAACTTTGAAAAATTCGCACTCCCTACTGAAGGCGAGACAATTACTATTGATAATGGACAGCTTCAAGTTCCTAACCAACCTATCATTCCTTTTATCGAAGGTGACGGAACTGGCCGTGATATCTGGAAAGCTTCCAAACGAGTGCTTGATGCAGCTGTTGAGAAAGCATATAACGGCGAAAAGAAAATTGCTTGGTATGAAGTTTTTGCTGGTGAAAAAGCATTTAATACATACGGAGAGTGGCTTCCTGCTGATACACTTGAAGCAATCCGTGAATATATCGTAGCAATTAAAGGACCTTTGACTACACCTATCGGTGGTGGTATTCGTTCTTTGAACGTAGCACTTCGTCAAGAGCTTGATCTCTATGTGTGCTTGCGTCCGGTTCGTTACTTCGATGGAGTACCTTCTCCAGTAAAACGTCCTGAACTCGTTGATATGGTCATTTTCCGTGAGAACACAGAGGACATTTATGCAGGGATTGAGTACCAAGAAGGTTCAGAAGAAGTGAAAAAAGTAATTCAGTTCCTGCAACAGGAAATGGGTGCTAACAAAATTCGTTTCCCTGAAACTTCAGGTATCGGTATTAAGCCGGTTTCCTCCGAAGGTTCCAAGCGTCTTGTACGTGCGGCAATTGAGTATGCAATTACTCATGAACGTAAGAGCGTTACACTCGTACACAAAGGTAATATCATGAAATTTACTGAGGGTGCTTTCAAAAACTGGGGTTATGAAGTGGCTGAGGCTGAATTTGGTGATAAAGTATTCACTTGGGCTCAGTACGATGAGATTAAAGAAAAAGAAGGTACAGATGCAGCGAATGCAACTCAAAAAGCAGCAGAAGATGCAGGCAAAATCATCATTAAAGATGCGATTGCAGATATCGCCCTTCAACAAGTTCTTACTCGTCCAGCTGAATTTGATGTAATTGCAACCCTTAACCTGAATGGTGACTATCTGTCCGATGCGCTTGCTGCACAAGTTGGCGGTATCGGTATTGCTCCTGGAGCAAACATTAACTATGTGACTGGACATGCTATCTTTGAAGCAACACATGGTACTGCTCCTAAATATGCTGACAAAGACGTAGTTAACCCAGGTTCTGTTATTTTGTCCGGCGTTATGCTTCTTGAGCATTTGGGCTGGCAAGAAGCGGCTGACCTCATCTACAAAGGTATGGAAACTTCTATCAACAACAAAACCGTTACTTACGACTTTGCACGTTTGATGGATGGCGCTACTGAAGTGAAATGTTCTGAGTTTGCTGACCAAATTATCACTAACCTGTAAGGGGAGCGGATAAAAATGACAATTCAACGCAAAAAAATTACTGTTGTTGGCGCTGGTTTCACTGGCGCTACTACAGCACTTATGCTAGCTCAGAAAGAACTTGGTGATGTTGTCCTTGTTGATATTCCGCAACTTGAGAATCCAACCAAGGGAAAAGCACTCGATATGCTCGAAGCAAGCCCAGTTCAGGGCTTTGACAGCAATATCGTAGGCACTTCAAATTATGAAGATGCAGCTAATTCTGATATTGTCATTATCACAGCAGGAATCGCCCGTAAACCGGGTATGAGCCGAGACGATCTCGTAAACACCAATGCAGGGATCGTGAAATCCGTTTGCGAAAATGTCAAAAAATATTGTCCTGAATCAATCGTTATTATTTTGAGTAACCCAGTTGATGCGATGACTTATGCAGCTTATCAAGCACTCGGTTTTCCTAAAAACCGTGTCATTGGTCAATCTGGTGTACTAGATACAGCTCGCTATTGCACATTTATTGCACAAGAACTGAATGTGTCCGTTGAAGATGTACGCGGATTCGTACTTGGCGGTCATGGTGATGATATGGTACCTCTCGTACGTTATTCCAGTGTTGGTGGTATTCCTATCGATACATTGATTCCGCAAGATCGGATTGAATCCATTGTACAGCGTACTCGTGTTGGTGGTGGAGAAATCGTAAACTTGCTGGGTAACGGGAGTGCTTATTTTGCACCGGCTGCATCACTCGTGCAAATGACAGAAGCGATTTTGAAAGACAAAAAACGGATTATTCCAGTCATTGCTTATCTTGAAGGGGAATATGGATATAATGACTTGTTCCTCGGTGTTCCTACCATCCTGGGTGGTAACGGAATTGAGAAAGTATTTGAGCTTGAACTTACGGCAGAAGAGAAAACAGCCCTTGATAAATCCGCTGAATCTGTGCGTAATGTCATCTCTGTCGTCAACGTATAGTTCTGTATTGAATAATTAGTGAATAATTAGTGAATGAATGATGAGGAAATCCTGCAAATCAGCAGGGTTTCCTTTTCTTTAGGCTTAATAATCAGTATAATTTGGGAGATGGGAATAGGACGGACGAGGTCCTTCTTCCAATTCGTCCATGGACTGATTCCGGTTTTATTTCTATGGGTAATATTATTCTATGTTCTAATAGGAAAGGAGTGAAATGAAAAGATGGGTTCAGTCATGTATTTTGTACACATTCTCGGAGCAGTATCCGTAGGATATTATCTACTGCTTCCATTTGTGGTTAGTGCACTGATGAAACTAGCTACTCCTGCTCAAGAAGGCAGTATCGCTGCTGTCAGATCATTCAATCGTATTGCACAATACGGTTTGATCATTCAGCTGATTACAGGCGGTTACATCATGAGCAAAGGCGAGTATGAAGTTTCCTGGATGATTGTTGTTGTTGTGATCTTCCTTGCAATGCTTGCTATCGGTGGAATTATGGGTAAATCACTTCGTCTTGGAATTGCAGGAATCCAAGAAAAACGCGATATCAGTGCGGAAAAAAATAAACTGCGTATGTTCAGCATTATTTTGGCCGTATTGTTACTCGTTATGCTTGGAGTTATGGTATACCCTTGGTAGAAATAAGCTAGGGAAATACATAATGGATGTAAAGCAATTCATCAAGATGTATTCATGGAAAAAGACAGAGGAATTCGCATTTAATTGCGTTTTCCACTGTCTTTTTTGTGTTCTGTTGTTTGTTTTTTCGAATGGAGATCAAAAAGATTTTTGATCTGTTAAAGGCTTTTTTTGATGGGAGCTAATCGTTTCATACTCAAAGGGAGGGGTAAAAGCATAGTGGGAGGATGCTATCTGCGTCAGATCAATACATACGGAAATAGCGTATAAGCAAGACACGATTAGCCATCCTATAAGTTGTTTAAGAGAGAAATTAACGATGACGATATCAAAAAATGAAAGGGAGAATCGATTATGCCACAAAGTCAGAACAAGACATTACCACCGCAGCAACAAAATAAACAGCCAGGAATTGAATCGGAAATGACTCCAAGACCGAAATATAAAGGAGAATCATATAAAGCAGCTGGAAAACTTGAAGGAAAGGCAGCACTGATTACAGGCGGTGATAGCGGGATAGGAAGAGCGGTTGCAGTAGCTTATGCGAAAGAAGGTGCCGATGTATCTATCGTATATTTAGATGAGCACAGCGACGCTGAAGAGACGAAAAAGCATGTTGAGCAAGAGGGAGTTAAATGTATCCTGATTGCTGGTGATATCGGAGATTCCTCATTTTGCAATGAAGCGGTCAAGCAAACGGTGGATGAATTAGGTAAGCTTAACATTCTCGTTAACAATGCTGCTGAACAGCATCCGCAACAAAATTTTGAAGACATTACAGATGAGCAGCTGGAAAAAACGTTCCGTACCAATATATTTAGTATGTTCTATATGACAAGAGCTGCAATGCCTCATCTAAAAAGTGGAAGTGCCGTTATTAATACCACTTCTATAACTGCTTATCGAGGCAGTGAAAATTTGATAGACTACTCTTCAACAAAAGGAGCCATTACTTCGTTTACTCGTTCCCTATCCATGCATTTGGCGGACAAAGGAATCAGGGTAAATGCAGTAGCACCCGGACCGATCTGGACTCCGCTAATTCCGTCTACTTTTGATGAAAAGAAAGTGAGTGAGTTTGGAGCAACACAGCCGATGAAACGACCAGGAGAGCCAGAGGAACTCGCACCGGCTTATGTATACCTAGCGTCTAGTGATTCATCTTACGTAAGCGGTCAAGTTATCCATGTTAATGGTGGAGAAGTAGTCAATGGTTAATCTATAATTACACTTATCAGGTCTTATACGGAGGTTCCGTATGAGGCCTTTTACTTCTATTTATAAAAATTTACATAACAGACGAAGTACTCCGTATAATCTGTGGTATGATCAAATTTATATAACCAAGGGAAGGACTCGTACATATATGGGATCTTGGTCACTTCGTTTTGCTACCTGGTTTGAAAAATACATGTATATTATTATTCCGTTCTCACTTATTATAGGGATGGTTTTTTCTGAGCTTTTTTTGCCTTTTATCTCCTTGGTCCCTTATCTATTTGGATTTGTTACGTTTGTAATGGCTTTAGGATGTGGTCTGGGACATTTGAAAAATGTGGTGCTTAAACCGGCTCCGGTACTGATAACGTTGCTGCTGGCGCATGTGCTTACTCCATTAATTGCTTATGCTCTTGGAGCTACTCTTTTTGGAACGGGATCGGACTATACCGTGGGACTTGTTTTATTTACTATTATCCCTTTAGGTGTCTCCTCTGTGTTATGGGTTGGTATGTCTTATGGAAGTGTACCTTTGATGCTTGCTATGGTAGTTCTAGACTCAGCCCTCAGCCCACTAGTTGTACCAGGTTTGATTGAACTTTTTTTTGGTGCAGACATCAAATTTGATACGGCTCGACTTATGGAGGATTTACTCCTTATTATCGTCGTTCCAACGGTGCTCGGTGTTGGTATCTATGAAATTTCAAAAGGGGAATTCAAAGCATGGTCAGCCCCTGTGACATTGCCTTTATCTAAAATTTTCTTCGCAGCCGTTGTCCTTTTGAATGCGGCAGCGATTGCACCTCATATGAGAACATTGAAAGCAGATGTAGTACTCGCTACGATTGCTGTTGTTTTGCTAGTTGCGATGTGCTATGGAATTGGTTTTGTAGGTTCATATCTTATACGAAACGTTTCCCGGGAAATAAGTATCACGATGTCATACGCTACAGGAATGCGGAACATTTCGCTTGGACTTGTTCTAGCAATGGGTTATTTCTCTCCGCAAGCGGCCATTCCCGTTGTTCTGGGGATCATGATTCAGCAACCTATAGCAACTCTACATCATGCTTTACTTCAACGTTTCTTTCCAGCACAAAGGAGAGAAATGTAAATATTTATTTTGAAATAACACCATAAAGGAAGATGAAAAACACATATGAAGACATTTCGTTTTCGGCTGACGGCCATTATGATGACTCTTATCTTTATTTCTGTCTTAACGGCAGGAATAGCTCTTGGTCAAGTATTTAAAGATTTGCATATTAAGGCTCTTGAAGAAAATATGGTGCGAGAAATTAATCTTCTACAATCCACCTTTTCTTTTAAAGATACTGCAGATGAACAGAAAACCGTAATTGAATATTATACCGAAAAAGCAAAAGAGCTTGAGGAACTTACAGATTCCAGAACGACCTTCATCTTAAGAGACGGTACCGTTATCGGTGATTCAGAATATAACGCCGAAGAAATGGACAACCATTTGGGGCGTGAGGAAATTATGTCCATCACAGAAGGAACAAATTCTTACGGACAATCCATTCGAACGAGCGACACACTTGATCAAGAAATGTTGTACATCGCTCTGCCAGTGACTTCGGCGGACGGGGCTTTTGACGGGTATATCAGACTTTCTATGAGCTTGAAAACAGTAGATGAGGGGCTTGGACGTGGATGGCTTCTCATGATCTTCACACTTCTTGTTTTATTTATAGTCGTGGCTTTTGTTTGCTATCGGGTAGGGAAAAGTTTGACGGGTCCAATAGAACATGTCACAAAGGTTGCCAATCAAATATCCAAATTGGATTATGATGCAAGAGTTAGGTTTATACGAGACGATGAAATTGGCCAGCTAGGAATTGCAATCAATGGAATGGCAGACAGTCTTCAAGCTCAGCTCAAAATGATTCGTGACAGTGAGGATCTAGTACAGAGTGTGATGAGCAATATGACGGGCGGTATCATTATGATTGATGCTACTCAAAATATTGCTGTGTTGAATAAAGAGAGTGAACGTATGCTCGGTATTGAGCAACATCGTGTAACCGGTAGGCCTTATCTTGAACTTAAGCGGCATTATGAGCTGACAAAAATTATAGAAGCATCGATTGAACATAGAGATCGAGTGCAAGAAGAGGTGCGGATATATAATCCAGAAGAATTGATTGTTCGTATAGACGGGGTTCCTATGAATGAAAATGATGGAAGTTATCGCGGTATGCTGTTCTTACTTCAGGATATAACCGCTATACGCCGACTTGAAAATATGCGGAGTGAGTTTGTAGCGAATGTATCCCATGAATTGAAAACTCCTGTAGCTGCCGTTAAAGGTTTTGCTGAAACCCTTTTGAGCGGTGGGGTGAAAGACGAGGAGACCATGCGCTCCTTTTTACAAATTATTTATGATGAAGGGGACCGGCTCAACCGTTTGATCGGAGACATACTGGAATTGTCCAAAATAGAGTCTAAACGATCTAACTTGGAGTGTTCTCCAGTTCATCTCCACTCGTTTTTTGAAATGGTAACAGGCACGTTAGGTAATGCAGCACATAAAAAACAGATTCGCCTTCTTGTTGACGTACCCGAGGAGTTATTTATTGAGGCAGATGAGGATAAACTGAAACAAATCTTTCTTAATTTAATTAGTAACGGGATCAACTATACGCTGGAAGGCGGACAAGTAAAAATCCAGGCTTCGATGATCAGTGAGGAGGAGGGAGACGAACAAATTCTCTTCCACATTAGCGATACTGGAATAGGGATTCCGAAAGCCGACTTGCCTCGTGTATTTGAACGGTTTTATCGGGTGGACAAGGGGAGATCACGTAATTCCGGTGGAACGGGGCTTGGGTTATCTATCGTTAAACATTTGGTAGAACTGCATCATGGAACATTGATGGTGGAAAGTGAGCTAGGAACGGGGACGACGTTTACCGTTGCGCTACCACTTCTTCAGGATCACTCAGATGAAGAATAGATTTTGAGGATTGTTTTGTACAGAGTATATACAAACTGTCATATTTTACACCACGATAACAAAGAAGTGATATTATATGAACAGAATGAACATGAAATGAAAGCAGGGGATATAATGGCACAGCGATTATTAGTTATTGAAGATGAGCCTACACTAGCAAGATTACTCTCCTATAACTTGACGCAAGAAGGTCATGATGTAACGGTAGAAGATCACGGCACAGCCGGTTTTGATAGAGCCTCTTCACAGGAATTTGATCTTATTTTACTGGATATTATGCTTCCTGGGATGAATGGTCTCGAGATACTCAGTAAGCTCAGAAGTACGGGAGTTAAGACCCCAGTCATTATATTAACTGCTAAAAACGGGGAAAATGAAGTTGTTCAAGGATTAAAGCTAGGCGCTGATGATTATATTACGAAACCATTTGGTGTCTCTGAACTACTAGCTAGAGTGGATGCAGTACTTCGAAGAGTTTCTGGTGTTGAAGAGCAGCCGGAACAAATAGAAGAAGACGGATCTCGTATAGTTCTTGGTGAACTAGAGATCTATCCGAAGAAATATGAAGTGCTACTCAGTGGCCAATCGATACAATTACGGCCTAAAGAGTTTGAGGTGCTTTTGTACTTGGCGAAAAAGCCGGGCGTTGTATTGACGAGAGATGATCTGATGAATGCCGTTTGGGGATTTGACTATATTGGGGGGCAGCGGACCGTAGATGTTCATGTGAGTTCTTTGCGCAAAAAACTTGAACTTGATCCGGAAACGGTTCATATCGATTCGATCCGTGGAGTAGGCTACAAACTTGTGGCAGGAAAGCGGAAGTCTGTTGCCCAACAAAGAACATAATTTATAGTTTTTACATCCCCTTAACATATAAAGGTTATCCTGTTTATCTGTACTTCTTATAATCATTGTATAGAATACTGTAGCTAGAGGGGATAAGCAGATGTTAAATTCAGGTACTGAGGTAAAATCCTATTGCCGTATGTTTCCGATGATTACAGAGGAAATGAATGGCAAAGGATTATTTACTATGATGAAGCAGAAACCAGAACTTACCTGTGTCGTTGTGGGGGATAAGGATAAGAAAGTGATTGGATTAATTATGAGAGATACCGTTTTTCAGCGTTACGCAAATCGCTTTTCTGCTGAATTGTATGATCATAAAGCAGTCACTTTTTTTATGAGCAAAGAGCCACTTATTCTGGACCTCAGCATATCTGCTGATAAAATCATTGATTATGCTCTGAGCCGTGAAGATGAAACATTTAATGAATGTGTTATTATAACGAATAAGCAGGAATATATCGGAATTCTTACAATAAGAGATCTCATGAATATGGCACGGGATATCCAGCAAGATCTAATGAAATCACGAAGCCATGTTATACATGAGAGTGAAATGAAGCTCAGACATGTGGAAAAAGCAGTATTCAGTGTGAGAAATGCTGTACAGAAAAATACGATAGGTATTACCCAGTTGTCTGCTCAAACGCAGGCAGGCAATGCTTCTTATCGTAATATCTCTCTTTCCTACTCTGCAGTTCATGAACAAATTACCAAGCAACAAGAGTATGCTGTTAATCAGCTTCATAGCATACACGACATAGAGGGTCTCATTTCGACCATCCGTGAATTGGCAGATCGCAGTAATTTACTTGCATTAAATGCAGCGATTGAAGCTGCTCATGCAAAGGAACATGGACTGAGTTTTCGTGTTGTAGCGGATGAAGTACGTAATTTATCTATTCAGACGACAGGTGTTGCATCGCTAATCACCGAATTATTAGACGCAATTCGAGACAAGATAGAGGAGAGCGTTGTCTTAACAGAACAAGGAGTCAAATATATTGAGTCGAGTAAGGAAGAGATTAGACAGGGGCAGGAAGCTTTGTCTGCCACGGGATTCACTGCTCAGCAGATGGAATTCATCGGAAATGAAATTGGAGAAGCAGCCTCTGAGGCTGCAAATATTGCAGAAGCCGTCCGCTTATCGTTGACCAATTTACAGGATGAGCATCCTCTAAACCTGAAAGCGATCTGTTAATATGTGGATGGTCCTGATTTTACATTTTACATAGCGTTAACAAATGTTTATATAGCCTTTACAATAAGACGTTACAATGAGATTGAGCTTTTATTTTGTGAGGCTTTTTTGCGTATTACAAAATGATCCTCACTATGCAGTAAAGGAGATAACATTGGAATGAACAGCACGATGATAAATATTAAAAACTTGAATCTATATTATGAATCTTTCCAAGCGCTAAAAAATGTAAATCTGGAGATCCCTAAAAATACAGTGACTGCTTTTATCGGTCCTTCTGGTTGTGGGAAATCGACGCTTCTCCGCACGTTAAACCGTATGAATGATATGATTAATGGCACGAGAATTGAAGGAAAAGTAGAGATCGATGGACAAGATATCTATGGTGAAGATCTTCCGATAGAAACACTTCGAAAACGAGTAGGTATGGTATTTCAACAACCCAATCCGTTTCCAAAATCAATTTATGATAACATTGCTTATGGCCCACGTCTTCATGGAACAACAGATAAAAAGGTACTCGACGAGCTTGTTGAACAAAGTTTGCGCCAATCTGCACTATGGGATGAAGTTAAAGATTACCTGAAACGTTCGGCACTGAGTTTATCTGGAGGTCAACAGCAACGTCTATGTATTGCACGTGCTTTGGCTGTTCAGCCAGAAGTATTGCTTATGGATGAAGCAACATCAGCTCTTGATCCGATTTCTACTCTCAAAATTGAGGAACTTGTACAAGAGCTTAGAGATCAATATACCATTGTTATGGTTACTCATAACATGCATCAAGCGGCACGTGTCTCAGGTAAAACCGTTTTTTTCCTAAACGGTGAAGTTATTGAGGCAGCTGAAACGAACGAAATTTTCTCCAATCCACAAGACCATAGAACAGAAGACTATGTGTCTGGACGATTTGGTTAAGGATTGCACGAATAAATAGCTATATTTCATTTACACGAGGAGGAACGGCAAGCATGATTCGTAGAAAAGGATTTGACCGAGAATTAAACGAGCTTCGTGATTTGTTGCTCAAGATGGCGGAACACGTAAATACAGCCTTAGTAGATGCTATCAAAAGTTTGAAGTCAGGTGACCTGGAACTTGCGCATAAGGTCGTCTCAGAAGATGTACAACTGAATGCTATGGAAGAACAAATCATGGATCTCGGTTCTAAGTTGATTATTACACAGCAGCCTGTAGCGAAGGACTTAAGACGGATCATCGTAGCTTTTAAAATTTCCAGTGATTTAGAGCGTATGGGTGATCTAGCGTTAGATATTGCAAAAGTAACACAGCGTATGGAAGGTCAGAAGTTAATTAAACCTCTCGTCGATATCCCTCGTATGGGTGATATTGTTAAAATCATGATTGATGATTCGATAAAATCATACTTAGAGGAAAACTCCGATTTGGCGTACAAAATGGCTAAAACAGACGATGAAGTAGATCAATTATACAGTCATATGATAACTGATCTATATGCATTGATGTCGGAGCATCCACAAGATGCATCTCAGGCTATGTTGCTTATGCTAGTAGGTCGCTACATTGAGCGGATTGGTGATCATGCTACCAATATCGGTGAAAGTGCAGTATATCTAGTGACAGGTAAACGCCCAGATCTTAATCAATAACCCTTACAAGAAAGGGGTTATAACTGTTAATTTACAACAGAATTATCCTTGAATTTCAGTTTTTTTTGAAATTTTCGGATAATTCTGTTTTTTTATGTTCAAAAGTGGGTAATAATACTCTGTCAGTTGAGCAACTCACCTAGCAAATTTCATGAAGATACTGGAATGAGCCGCTTATGACATCGGCTCTTTTTGCTATATGTAGTGAGTTATTTAGGAACATAACGAATGATTAACGATAACGATAACCGACAGGGGGAAACGATTCGTGATTGAATTTAAAGGTGTTAAGAAAGTTTATGATGATGGATTTGAAGCTCTGAAAGGAATTGACCTCACCATTAAACAAGGTGAAATTACGGTGTTTATCGGTCCTTCCGGATGTGGAAAAACAACAACGATGAGAATGATTAATAGATTGAATGTTCCTTCTCATGGTCAAATTTTGATCAATGGGGAAGACATATCGAAAATGGATGCAGTCGAATTAAGACGCAAAATCGGATATGTAATTCAAAACATAGGTTTGTTTCCCAATATGACCATTGCTAAGAATGTAGGTGTAGTACCACGTTTACAGAAATGGGATAAGACCAAAATTGATGCTCGTGTGGATGAACTTCTTCACCAAGTCAGACTCGCTCCAGAAACGTTCGGAAATCGTTATCCTTCTGAGCTGAGCGGTGGACAGCAACAGCGGATTGGGGTTATACGTGCATTAGCAGCAGATCCCGACGTTATTTTACTTGATGAGCCTTTTAGTGCACTTGACCCAATCAGCAGAGAGGAACTGCAAGATGAGCTCATTCGTTTGCAAACGGAAGTAAAGAAAACGATCGTTTTCGTTACTCACGATATGGATGAAGCCATCAAACTCGCAGATACGATCGTCCTCATGAAAGATGGACATATTGAACAGGTGGGGACTCCAGATCAGATTCTGCGTCACCCTGCCAATGAATTTGTAGAAAGTTTTATCGGTAAAGATCGACTACTTTCTGAAGACATTACTGAATTCCCGAATGTTGAGGAAGTGATGATTAATAATCCAGCTACAGCATTCCCAACAAGAGGGATCGCAGAAGCAATTAACATTTTACAAAGACGGAAAGTAGACTCCCTCCTTGTTGTTGATAAATCAAGACGCCTTCTCGGTAATGTAACGATCTATCAGCTTATTAAACATTATCGTGAAGAAGATAAAAAAATTGTTGATGTCATGCAGCCTGTACAGCACGTGCTACAAAGAGGGGACTCTGTAACTACTGCACTTACTATACTTAATGAAAATCATCTATCCAATTTGCCTGTTGTAGATGAAGATGGACTATTCCTTGGCCTTATTACGAGAGGTAGTGTCGTAAGGCTCCTTGCAGATGTCTATACTCCAGATACAGAGGAGGCAGAAGTGAATGCAAGTATTTGAGTCCATTAAAAATTTCTTTGTATTCGTTGGAGAACGTTATCCAGATATTTTGAGTGCTGCTGGGCAACATGCACTGATTGCAGCCATTGCTACTCTCTTAGGTATCGTTGTAGCGATTCCAGTTGCCATTATGATCTCGAGTTCAGAAATTAAATGGCTCAATTCACTCGTTTTCAGTATTGCTAATCTGTTTCAGACGATTCCAAGTTTAGCGCTTCTTGCCCTCATGATTCCTTTATTCGGAATTGGGATGACACCGGCGATCATTGCGTTGTTCTTATATTCCTTGCTTCCACTTTTGCGTAATACGTATGCTGGACTACAAGCAGTAGACCCTGCACTGCGAGATGCATCTAAGGGTATGGGCTACAGCAGACTTCAAAGTTTGTTTCATATTGAGCTACCTCTAGCGGTTCCTTACATTATGTCAGGTATTAGAATAACGACCGTATATATCATTAGTTGGACTACTCTCGCTGGACTCATTGGAGCTGGTGGACTCGGACAGTTAATTGTGTCGGGACTTGGTGTAAACAAGACCGAACTTATTGTGGCAGGCGCACTTTCGGCTATTCTGTTTGCTTTGCTTGCTGACTTGTTACTTGGAGCAGTTGAGAAAGCATTCACATCGAATAGAAAAAATGCGAAGGCGTAGGCCTCTCATGAATGTCTGAAGAACCATAGGAGAAGAGGAAGACTTATTCTCATAAGCTACTAAGGAAAGAGGGAGATTGTACAAATGAGAGTTGAAAAACATAAATGGTTTAAAGCTACGCGTACTATGGTATTACTGATGCTCGTCTTTTCTATTTTTTCGATGAGTCTGCCAGGTAAAGCGGATGCTGCTGATCGTATTAAAATTGGTACACAAACCTTTACAGAATCCAAGATACTTGCTGAAATATATAAAGCATTGATTGAAGAACGTACGGATTTGAGTGTTGACGTTACGACGGATTTGGCCTCATCCAGTTTGCTACTAAGATCGATTAGCAAAGACGAAATAGATATAGGTACCCTATATTCAGGGGAAATTTTTAACGGTTATTTTGACGTTGAAGATACGAAAGATCGGGAAGCTGTGCTCCGTCAGGCACAGGAAGGTTTCGATAAGCTGTGGGATTTAAAGTGGTATGATCCACTTGGCTTTGAGAATACGTATACCCTTGCGGTAAGACAAGATGTCGCTGAACAATACGGGCTTAGTAAAATGTCAGACCTAAAAGATCATGCTGGGGATATGAGAATTGGAGTCGATACGACATGGCTCGAACGTCCCGCTGATGGATATCCGGCATTTACGAAGGAGTACGGTTTTACCTTTGCGCAAACCTCTCCGATGGAAATTTCACTTGTATACTCTGCGGTTGCTGACAAGATGGTAGATGTTGTACTGGCTTACACAACCGATCCAGGACTTAAAGAATTTAATCTTGTGACACTTGAAGATGACAAACAGTTTTTCCCTCCATTCGATGCTTCCACTGTTGCTCGTAAGGGTCTGCTTAAAGAACATCCGGAGCTCGATGAAGTTCTTACTTCACTCGTGGGGACGATTGACGCAGATACGATGACGAGCCTTAGTTATCAAGTTGATGTGGACAAAATGGAACCCAAAACAGTAGCGATTAAGTATTTGGTCGATAAAGGACTCCTCGATGAGTCTAAGCTACCTGCATCAGCGATGCATCCAGATGCGAATTCTCTTCAAAAATTTTATTACTACATTACGGAGAACTCATCATACTTGCTACATATGACTTGGATTCATATTTTGATGGTACTATGTGGGCTAGGACTTGCGCTAGTGATCGGGATTCCGCTCGGTGTTCTCAGTGCTCGTTATGACAAAACAGGTCGTGTCATTATGTTTATCACGAACATTATACAAGTACTGCCGAGTATGGCGCTTCTGGTCTTGCTCATGGTTATCTTTGGACTCGGCTTCAAGAGTGTAGTGATTGGCCTCTTCCTGTACTCCTTAAACCCGGTAGTACGTAATACTTATGTAGGTCTAAAAGAAGTAAATCCTGCGCTTAAGGATGCGGGTAAAGGCATGGGGATGAGCAGGTTCCAATTGCTATGGAAAGTGGAAATGCCATTATCCATTCCATTCCTGATGGCAGGCCTTCGTGTAGCAGCCGTTATCGCTATTGGGGTGGCAGCTCTCGCACCGATTATTGGTGGAGACGGATTAGGTCGTGAAATTTATGCTGGACTTAATCAACGCCATAATATCAAAATATTAGCTGGTGCCATTCCTGCAGCTTTGCTAGCTATTCTGGCAGATATTTTCCTTGGAAGACTGGCTGAACGTTTTAAAGTGGTTAAACGATAAATAAAGTACAGTCCGAACTTCGGTTCGGGCTTTTTTATATCATTTTGTCAACAGTGGTGTAAAAAAGACCATCAAATTGACGATTTTACTCGAAGTTGATATAGTTGGTATATTATAAATAATTTGGAAGGAAAATTATATGAATCAACCCTTGTATCAACAAATTATTAACTCGATTCAAGCAGATATTATGAGTGGTCGACTTCAGCCGGGGGATAAGGTTCCGTCAGAGAAAGAGTTAACCGAGCGTTACGAGGTAAGCCGAATTACGGCGAAAAAGGCACTGGACCTGCTTGCAGAAGATGAGATTATATCTCGTATTCGAGGCAAGGGATCATATGTCAATTTTCCGGCTGAATCAGTTCCGTCTTCTTTCGTAGAAGAGAGAGAAAATCTGACAGAGCAGAGCAAGAAGAAACTACTTATTGGGGCTATTTTTCCAAGTTATAATTCAGGATATGGATTACAGTTACAATATGCAATTGAACGTACCGTTGCTGAATACGGAGATTTCTTAATCATTAAAAGAAGTAACAATTCCTTACAAGAGGAGGCTAGCGCACTGGCTAGTCTGCTTGAGCTTGGTGTAAGTGGGATGATTGTATTTCCAGCGGACAGCAAAGAATATAATCAGAACTTGCTCAAACTGATCATTGAAGATTTTCCCGTGGTCATAGTGGATCGGCACCTAAAGGGAATTCAAGCGTGTACAGTTCACACAGATAACAAAACAGCAGCTTTTAAGCTTGGTTCTTACTTACTTGAAAAGGGACACGAGCATATCGCTTTTGTATCACCTGATCCAAGTAAAACTTCGACACTGGAAGATCGGTTGCTGGGATTTCAGCAGGCTTTTTTGGCTAGCGGGGCAAGGTTGCGTTCGGATTACCTGATTACGAATATGCAGTTTGCCGATGTGGATAACGAAAACAAAATGGGTACTCCGAGGGTGTACGATACAGATTTTATTTACAAATTTGTACAGGAACATCCAGTTGTTACAGCCTTTGTCGCTACAGAGTATGAGATTGCTCTTTTGATCTATGAGGCTTTATCCAAAATGAAAATTAGGGTACCAGAGGATGTTACGATTGTATGTTTTGATTGCCCGGATGATCCATTTGATGTGCCACTTTTTACTCATGTCAGACAATATGAAGATAAAATGGGATCAAAAGCGGTCCATTTGCTAATGTCACAACTGCATCTGGAAGAAGTACCGCAACTTACTTTACTTGGTTTCGAATTTCGAAAAGGACGCTCCACATAGGAGACGTTCTTTTTTATTTGGATGCACACAATGGAAAACCTTTTCGGTATTTGGAATAAAAAAATGTTTTTACTAAATATTGCAAAATAAAAGAAGCTCTGATAGAGTACATACTAAGATGACTTAAGTTGATATATACATTACATACTAACTAAATAAAAGATTTATACTCTTTATTAGGTAAGCGCTTACAGTCATCTGCTAAAACTTAGAATAAGGGCGGTGTCAGTTGAATGGTATTCAAAAGAGGTGTTTGGTTAAGCAGTATTTTTATTCTCATGTTTACCGTGGTGCTTTCAGGTTGTTCAGGAGGGACGGGGAGCAGTTCCAGTTCCGAAGAGGAAGGAAAGACAACGATTACCTTTTGGCATTCAATGACTGAGCTTACTGGTGATGCGATTGCCGAAGTAATTAAAGCCTTTGAAGCAGAGCACACCGACATCAAAGTAAATTCCGTATTCATTGCACAGCAGGGTGAAGGGAAAAATGAGAAGCTGCTTGCAGCAGTTGCTGGAGGAAATGCACCGGATGTAGCTTACTTTGATCGATTTGAAGTTGCGACTTGGGCGAACCAAGGTTCACTCACTGATCTAACAGAATTTGCACAAAAGGACGGAGTAACAGAAGATGGATTTTATCCTTTTGCTTGGGAAGAGGCGAACTTTGACGGTAAGCTGTACGCGATGCCAACTTCGACCGATGCAAGACTCGTTTTTTATAACAAAGAACACTTCGAGAAAGCTGGACTTGATCCAGAACAAACACCAAAGACGATAGCCGAGCTCGAGGCCGTTGCTGAAAAGCTGACGATCAAAGAAGGCAAACGATTCAAACAGATTGGATTTATTCCTTGGTACGGTCAAGGTTGGTTTTATGGATGGGGCTGGGCTTTCGGAGGTGACTTCCTAGATGCAAATGGAAAGGTAACGGCAGATGATCCGAAAAACGTAGAAGCACTTACTTGGATGTCTGACTTTGCTAAGAAATATAACATCGAAGATATTGCTTCCTTTACAAGTTCGCAAGGTACATCGACTATGGACCCATTCTTTACTGGTCAATTAAGCATGCAGGTATCCGGACCTTGGACCGTGTCACAAGCTAAAAAGTTCAACCCGGATATGAAATATGGTGTATTCCCAATGCCGACTCCAACGGGAGAAAATCATACAACTTGGTCAGGCGGATGGGCTACAGTTATGCCTAAAGGATCCAAAAATCAAGAAGCAGCATGGGAATTCATGAAGTTCCTTTCTGGCGAACAAGGTCAGGAAATCTTCAGTAAAATCAGTGGTGATTTCTCAATCAAGGAATCCGTAAATGAGAAGCTGGGATATAAAGAAGATCCTATCTTTAAAGAGTTCATTAATATTCTTCCACAGTCGCACGCACGTCCTGTTATGACGCAAGGATCTCTGTATTGGAATGAGCTGGCTTCAGCGGTGGATCTTGCGACACGCGGCAAAGGGACTCCTGAAGAGCTTCTGAAGAAGGTCACTGATAATGTAACCAAAGCACTAAATCCGTAAGGTCGGTAGATTCGTTAGTGGACTGCTCGTACACAACAGACGCAAGGAGGAAGTGTTTTGCTAAAAACGAAGGCGATACCTAGCGCACAATCAAATGTTCGTTATAATAACAAAAAGCTTCATCGGGATAACATTAATGGCTGGTTATTTGCATCTCCCTGGATACTGGGGCTAGTCGTCTTCTTTGGAGCCCCTCTGATTTCATCTCTGTATTTCAGCCTCACTACGTATAGTATCCTTCAACCCGGTGAGTTTGTCGGATTCCAAAACTATACACAGCTGATGTCAGATTCGGTGTTCTGGGTTTCAGTCAACAACACGCTCTATTTTGTAATCTTCTTTGTACCGCTCAGCATTTTGATCGGAGTTGCACTTGCAATGCTGCTTAACATGAAGGTAAAAGGGATGTCCGTGTACCGGACTGTTTTCTTCCTACCAACACTAGTTCCAGCTGTCGCTATGGCCGTCTTATGGATGTGGCTGCTGAACCCGGGCTTTGGACTCGTCAATGGGATTTTGGATAGCATAGGCATCCAGGGGCCTGCATGGCTGGGATCGGAAACCTGGTCCAAGCCATCTCTCATTATGATGTCACTCTGGGGAATTGGCCAATCTGTCGTGATTTATCTGGCAGGACTTAATGACATTTCTCCAGATTATTATGAGGCTGCTGATATGGACGGAGCGACCTGGTTCAGCAAAATGCGCAGTGTAACCTTACCACTGTTGACACCGGTCATTTTCTACAATCTAGTCATGGGCGTCATTAATGCCTTTCAGCAGTTCACCCTTCCATATACGCTTACGAATGGACAGGGATCACCGGCAGATTCGATGAAATTCTACGTGATGTATCTCTATGACAACGGATTTAAATTTTTCAAAATGGGCTATGCCTCTGCGATGGCCTGGATTTTATTCCTTATTGTACTTGTGCTTACCGCCATTATCTTTGGAACTTCAAAGAAGTGGGTCCATTACCAGGGAGAATAGGAGGCCTGAAAAATGTCAGCCAAAAAGTCACTTCAACTGAAACGAGCATTTGCGCATATATTTTTAATCATTGCTTCCGTATTCTTTCTGGCACCGTTCATATGGATGGTATCGACTTCCTTGAAGCCGTTAGCTCAGGTGTTCACGTTTCCTCCAGAGTGGATTCCTCGTCCTTTTATGTGGAGTAATTATGTGGATGCATTGACTTATATTCCTTTCTTTACTTATTTAAAAAACACACTGATCATTACGGGATTCAGCACACTTGGCGTTGTACTGACATCTCCACTCGTTGCCTACAGCTTTGCGAAATTGCAGTGGAAGGGCAAGAAAAGTCTGTTTATGATTACAATTGCCGTGATGATGATTCCAGGTCAAGTCACGATGATTCCTCTTTTCTTACTCTTTGACAAACTGAACTGGATTGGCACTTCTTTGCCACTGATCGTCCCAGCCTTTTTCGGAGTTCCTTTTTACATTTTCCTACTCCGCCAATTTTTTATGGGTCTTCCCAATGAATTAAAGGATGCGGCAAGAATCGATGGAGCAAGTGAATTTCGGATTTATGCCCAAATCATGCTTCCTCTTGCCAAATCAGCGGTTCTCGCTGTAGGACTGTTTCAATTTATGGCGAGCTGGACTGATTTCATGGGACCGCTATTGTATCTGACCAATCCTGAATCCTATACGCTGTCACTTGGGCTTCAGCAATTCCAAAGTCAGAAGGGTACTGAGTGGGGACTGATGATGGCTGTGTCCACGATTATGACAGCTCCCATTATTATCTTGTTCTTCTTTTTACAAAAAACGTTCATCCAAGGTATTACATTTAGTGGAATTAAAGGCTGACTTCGTTCAATATAAAATGCTCTTAACATAGGAGGAAGACAAAAGAATGGATAATAACCATATTCGCTTCTTAATGATCGGTGTCGGAGGAATGGGCAGAGAACATATTCGTAAGCTGCTCGCGATTCCAAATGTTCAGATTGCTGCGCTCGCAGACCCAAGTACGGCCTCTCTTCATCAGGCAGAAGAGGATTTTCCAGAACTTGCGGGGGCTAGAAAATATACAGATTACAAGGAAGCGCTACAGGATGGAGGACTGGATGCCGCAGTTATTGTATCGCCGCACCGTCTTCATTTTGAACAAGGGATGGACTGTTTGCAGGCTGGACTTCATGTATTGATGGAGAAACCGTTTGTAGATGGAGCGGATAACGCGGAACAAATCATCCGGCAAGCTGAAGCAAGCGGAAAGCATCTTGCTGTCTCTTATCAAAGACATCTTCTAGGTCCTTACATGTATATGCAAGAAGCGGTACGGTCCGGGAAATTAGGTAAGATGCAATTTGTAAGTGCGTATCAATCTCAGAGCTGGCTTACAGACCAAAAGGGTACTTGGAGACAAAGCTTAGCTTTATCTTGCGGGGGGCAACTGAATGATTCAGGGAGTCACTTGCTTGACGTGGTGCTCTGGATTACCGGAATGACTCCCCAAAAGGTATCTGCAGTTATGGACACGCGCGGAACAGAGGTAGACATCGATTCTGCGGTTACGATTCAATTTGAAGAAGGGGCGATCGCCTCCTTCCATGTTGTGGGAAGTGCCAGCATTAAGTGGCAGGAGGATTTGTCCATTCATGGAGAAAAAGGGACGCTCCTTTACCGAAATGGAAAGTTATATGAAGCATATGAAGGTGATCCTTCAGTGAAGGAGGTTGCTGAAGAAAGGTGGCCAGCATCGACAGATTCGGATCAGAACTTTGTTGATCTTCTGACTGGACGGATTCAGGAAGCAGCTGCTCCTGCTGCCAGCGGACTCAGCATCGCTAGAGTGACGGAAGCCGCCATGGTGAGTGCTGCTGGGAATGGTATTCTGACTCCAATCGGATAGAATGGGTATAAAACCAAATAATAACCAGGCCCGCAGGATGCGCCTGGTTATTTGTTTTTTGAAGCAGAGTTCCCATGTGTTATCATATAGAAAGAAGTGAAACAAGAGAGGTGTATCAATGGAAAAGTTTATTTTGATTGATGGAAACAGTATTATTTATCGAGCTTTTTTTGCCATGCCCCCGCTGACGAATTCTAGCGGATTACATACAAACGCTGTGTACGGATTTACAACCATGCTTCTTCGCTTGTTGGAAGAACACAAGCCTACACATATGATGGTGGCGTTTGATGCAGGGAAGATCACGTTTCGCCATGAGGGATACGAAGAATATAAAGGTGGCCGTCAAAAAACTCCACCCGAATTGTCTGAACAGTTTCCTGTACTGAAAGAATTGCTTACTGCATTTGGCATTGCACAGTTTGAACTTTCCGGGTACGAAGCTGATGATATTATCGGAACACTTACGAAACGCGCGGATGAAGCGGGGCGTGAAGTTCTCGTAGTTACGGGAGATAAGGATATGCTCCAGCTTGCTTCAGAGCATGTGAACATCGCTTTGACTCGCAAAGGGGTATCTGAAATCGAAGCTTATGGTCCAAAAGAAATTGAGGAACGTTATGGTCTTACTCCCTTGCAGATTATTGATCTAAAAGGGCTTATGGGAGATACCTCTGATAACATTCCTGGTATCCCAGGTGTTGGTGAGAAGACAGCACTCAAATTGCTTCATCAGTTTGGATCAGTAGAAGAAGTGCTGAACAATACAGCTGAACTTAAAGGGAAAATGAAAGAAAAGATAGAGACTCACGCAGAAGATGCACGTCTTAGTAAACGGCTTGCTACCATTTACCGAGAAGTACCCCTTGAGAAAACGTGGGATGACATGGCATTTGGTGGTCTTCGGGAAGAGTCGGCTGCTCCGGCACTCGCGAAGCTTGAATTTAAATCCTTACTGGAGCGTCTTGCCTTTACGGTAAAACATTCGGAATCTGGAGAGGATGCTCCTGAAGAAGAGGCAATAGAGATGGTTACCGTAACGGAAGAGAACGTGGGAGATTTACTGTCGCTACTTTCTGATATTAAGGTAGTTCATGTGGAGTCAAGAGGGGACAACCCTCATCATGCTACATTGATCGGGATTGTACTGACGGATAGCGAGAAATATTATTATATTTCACCTGAAGTACTTTCTTCCGAAGCTTGCGCTGGTGTTAGAGACTGGCTCGGCAATCCGGATCAACCTAAACAGGGGTATGACTTGCACCGGGTTGACCTTGCACTGCATGCGAATGGTCTGCCTTTTGCTGGAGCTAATTTTGATGTCCATCTTGCAGGCTATCTGCTTGATCCAACGGATTCAAATCAAACCTTGTGGGGCGTTGCGTCGAAGTATGGTCTTGCACGTTTGCAGTCAGATGATGAGGTGTTCGGTAAGGGTGCGAAATACAAGCTCCCGGAAGAACAGGTACTAAGTGAATATTTATGCCGCAAAACAGCAACCCTTGCGCGGATGATTCCACTTCAGCAGAAAGATCTGGAAGAGACAGGAATGCACGAACTTTTCTATGATCTAGAGATGCCGCTGTCCCGCATTTTGGCTGATATGGAGAAGCAAGGGATCAAAGCGAATGTGGATGAGCTTAAGGCACTTGGATCCGAGTTTGAACAGACGATTTCATCTTTAGTTACTCGAATTTATGAGATTGCAGGAACCGAATTTAATTTGAATTCGCCAAAACAACTCGGAGAAATCCTCTTCGATAAATTGGGACTGCCGGTCATTAAGAAAACAAAGACAGGTTATTCCACTGATGCAGAAGTACTGGAGAAGCTTGCTCCGTATCACGATATCGTTCAGCATATTTTAGAGTACCGTTCGATTGCTAAGCTGCAATCCACTTACGTGGAAGGTTTGTTGAAAGAAATTTCGGATAAGACGGGAAAAGTTCATACGTACTATCGTCAAACGATCGCAGCCACAGGCAGACTGAGCAGTCAGTATCCGAACTTGCAGAATATTCCGATTCGTCTTGAAGAAGGACGCAAGATTCGTAAAGTATTTGTGCCTTCAGAAGAAAACTGGTACGTTCTTGCAGCCGATTATTCACAGATTGAGCTCCGTGTACTTGCCCATATCTCAGATGACGAAAAGCTGAAAGAAGCTTTTGTACAAGATATGGATATTCACACGAAGACAGCGATGGATGTGTTTGGGGTAGACAAAGAAGCCGTAGACAGCAACATGCGAAGATCAGCGAAGGCGGTTAACTTTGGAATCGTTTATGGAATTAGTGATTACGGACTTTCGCAGAACCTCAACATTACAAGAAAAGAAGCAGCCCAGTTTATTGATCAATATTTTGAAGTGTTCCAAGGTGTTCGTAAGTTTATGGATGATATCGTAAAACAAGCCAAACAAGATGGGTATGTAACTACACTTCTTGGGCGCCGCCGGTATTTGCCAGAAATTAATGCGAGCAACTTTAACCTTCGCTCCTTTGCAGAACGTACGGCGATGAATACGCCAATTCAGGGAACCGCTGCTGATATTATCAAGCTTGCTATGGTTCATATGGATGCGGCACTTGCCGAGCAACAACTGAAAAGCCGCATGCTTTTGCAGGTACACGATGAATTGGTATTCGAAGTACCGGAAGAGGAGCTAGAGATCATGAAGAAACTCGTGCCTGAAGTGATGGAAAAAGCGCTGGCGCTAGCGGTTCCACTCAAAGCAGAAGTGAGTTTCGGCAGAAACTGGTATGAAGCAAAGTAAATCCTAGCAAAGGGTATTAGAGTGCCTCAAGATCCGTTATAATGGAAGATGAGGTGAAGACATCATGCCGGAACTTCCGGAAGTAGAAACAGTCAGAAAAACTTTAAATTCGTTAATCGTTGGAAAGCATATAGATCGCGTTACCGTTCATTTACCGAGAATTATTCAGCGGCCGGATGATATCGATGCATTTGCCATGGAGCTTGTCGGCCATACCATTCAAGGTGTGGAGCGAAGAGGTAAATTTTTACGAATCCTTCTGGATGGACTTGTTCTTGTTTCCCATCTTCGGATGGAAGGACGATATGGTTTGTATTCTGAGGACGAACCGTTAGAAAAACACACCCATGTTGTCTTTCATTTTTCAGATGGGACAGAGCTGCGCTATAAGGATGTAAGACAGTTTGGCACGATGCATTTGTTCCGCAGCGGAGAGGATCTTACGAATAAGCCCCTGATGAAGCTAGGGCTGGAGCCGCTAGATGAGTCATTTACACTTGAGGCTTTTCGTAAGGTTATTGGGAAGCGGACGACCAAGATCAAGGTTGCTCTCCTCAATCAGGAATATGTAGTAGGCATCGGGAATATTTATGTGGATGAGTCTCTCTTTAAGGCAGGGATTCATCCAGAGCAACCTTGCAATACACTCACGGATAAACAGCTTGAGCTGCTCCATCAATCAATTATTGATACGCTGCTTGAAGCGGTACAAGCCGGAGGTTCTACCATTAAATCTTACGTTAATGGCCAAGGAGAAATCGGGATGTTTCAACATCAATTCAAAATTTATGGCCGCCAAAATCAGCCTTGTGAACATTGCGGAACATTGATTCACAAAACCGTGGTAGGCGGACGGGGCACCCATACTTGTCCTAGCTGTCAGGTATTGGTGTGAATTTCACGATGATTGGACTCGCAGAGTAAGGATTTATGAATAGGCACCCTTTTAAACAGGTTCCCATATACTGCTAGGGCAACGCAGTCTTAGGCATTAGCCTGCTTCCTACTTATGGATGCAGCCCGTGACCTAGTTTTGGGAGGAATGAAGGGTGCCTCATTTATTTACATTACTTTTGCTTTCTTTTGCTCTCAGTTTGGATGGCTTTGGTATTGGCATTACATATGGCCTTCGCAAAATGAAAATTCCGTGGCTATCGATTGCAATCATCTCCATCTGTTCAGGTCTTGTGATTGGACTTTCGATGCAGCTTGGGGTTTTACTATCTCGTTTTGTGTCTCCTGTAGTGGCCTCATGGATCGGAGCCGGGATTTTGATTGTGATGGGGACTTGGTCACTAATTCAGTCTTTTAGGTCCAAGTCATTAGATGCAGAAACGGATCTTCTGAAAGATAAGGCTAATCTGTCTTCTGAAACGTCGTTGTCTTCTGGCCATGCGGCAGATGACTATGAATCTGATGTGGAACTTACGGATTCAGAATCAAAAAAGACGGTTTTTTTGCTGGAAATTCAAAAGTTTGGCATTGTCATTCAAATATTGAAGAAGCCTTCCGCTGCTGACATGGATGATTCAGGCAGTATTTCTGGTTACGAGGCGATGTGGCTTGGCATTGCGTTATCTTTAGATGCCTTCGGCGCAGGACTCGGAGCGGCACTCCTTGGATTGCCTCCTTTATTAACATCAATCATGATCGCTTTATTTAGCGGGGTGTTTCTTGTTTTTGGTTTAAAAGCGGGTTTTCGTTTTGCAAGTTCAACTTTTGTACAGTCGCTTACGGCCTTACCTGCCATTATGTTAATTATTATGGGAATATTAAAGCTGATTTAATTTGAGGTGAACAGATGAATATTGGATTAACAGGCGGAATCGCGTCAGGCAAAAGCAGTGTTTCCGAGTTTCTTGTAAGCCTCGGTGCAATTCTGATTGATGCAGATAAAATCGCTCGGGAAGTCATGCTTCCCGGGCACCCTGTGCTTGCTGCCGTTGCGAGACAATTTGGACAAGCTGTTCTGCTAGAAGACGGGGCACTCAACCGTAAGAAGCTCGGTGAGATTGTTTTTAATCATCCAGAGCAGCTTCAAGCTTTAAATGATATTACCCATCCTGCCATTCGTCAGGAAATGAGAGATCGTAAGCACACTTACGAAGAGCAGTTCCCAGACCGTCTTGTTGTTTCCGATATCCCGCTATTGTATGAGTCGGGGCTTGAGAATGAGTTTGAACAGATTATGCTTGTTTACGTGCCGCGAGCGGTACAGTTAGACCGGTTAATGAAGAGAGATGGAATGGATGAACATCAGGCAAGTCGTCGTCTGGAAGCGCAGATGGATATAGAAGAGAAGAAACAAAGAGCTGATATTATTATTGATAATAGTCGTGATTTTGAAGAAACGAAGAAGCAAATTTTGGTCTATTGGCATCGTGCGGGGCTGTCATGAAATGGATTCGTAAAAAAAGAGTACTGCTTGTTCTTCTTGTTTCTTTTGTTTTTCTTCTTTTCTTTAATACGAACTGGATGTCTTGGTTTTATCCGATCCATTATAAAAACGAAATTCGAACTCATGCTGATACGTACGAGGTGGACCCGTTTCTGGTTGCATCCATCATTCGAGTGGAGTCCAATTACAAACTAAGCCGGGAATCTAAAATGGGAGCAATCGGTTTAATGCAGCTAATGCCGGATACGGCGAACTGGATTCTAGAGAAAGAACAGATGAAGGATGTTACGATGGATGAACTGAAACATGAACCTGATGCAAACATTAAAATAGGCACATGGTATATTGATTATTTGTCAGATCATTTTGACGGAAATCCGATCGCGACGATTGCTGCCTATAATGCAGGTCAAGGAAATGTAGGGAACTGGATCAAAAAAGGAATGTGGGACGGGAAACTCGACACGATTAATGAAATTCCAGTGGGAGAAACCCGGCACTATGTACAGCGAGTCATATACTATTATAATCAATACAAAGATATTTATCAGGAATTCTGATTCAAGTAGTCTTTAAATAGAAAAGAAGTGCTGGACAGGCCAGCCGTTAGGCTAGCCTTTACCAACACTTCTATGGTTACTTATTAGTGAAATTGACCAGCGAGTTGTTGTTCACCGATTGTTACAAGACGTTTAGTGATGTAACCACCGATAGAACCGTTCTCGTAGGAAGTCATGTTACCTTGGTATCCATCTTGTGGGATGCTGATACCTAGTTCTTGAGCGATCTCATACTTCATTTGCTCAAGAGCACCAGAAGCTTTTGCTACAACTAGTGTGTTAGAGTTTCCGTTGTTACCTTGTGCCATTGCTTTCACCTCCTTGCGAGTTGGTAAAAGTATTATGTCTCGCATATGGGATTTTCATTACACTTTTTAAAAGAAAAATAGTTGGTAAGTATATACAATAAAAGGAGTGATGTACGTGAAGTGTCCGTATTGCGCGTACGGAGGTACTAAAGTACTGGATTCTCGCCCTGCGAACGAGAACAAATCTATTCGTAGACGCCGTGAATGTGAACAGTGCAGCCGCAGATTTACCACCTTTGAAACCATTGAGGAAACACCGCTTATCGTCATCAAAAAAGACGGGAGCAGGGAAGAGTTTAGCCGGGAGAAGCTGCTGCGAGGTTTGATCCGGGCTTGTGAGAAACGCCCAGTTTCTGTAGAACAGCTCGACAGCATCGTGTCTGAAGTAGAGACGTCTTTACGGAATACGGCAGTTGCTGAAGTAGAGAGCAGAGATATTGGGGAACTTGTAATGGAACAGTTGTATCCAGTTGATGAAGTTGCTTATGTACGCTTCGCTTCTGTATACCGTCAGTTCAAAGACATCAATATGTTTATGAAGGAACTGAAAACATTGTTGTCCAAGGAGCCCTACGAAGAGTAAGCATACTTAAGTGAAAAGGAGAATTTCCTTCAATGATGAAAAGTCGTCAGGTATGGCTTGAATCCATGTTTCGTATTGCAGATCCTGTCTTGGAAGCTTTATCGAACAAAAGATTAAAGGAAATGATGCCTGTGGAATCTCCTTCTGCTGGCAGAGAGACTTATGCTTATTTAGAGGCACTTGGCAGATTACTTGCTGGGATAGCACCCTGGCTAGAGCAAAAGCATGATGGGGAAGAAGAGAAACTGAGAAGTAAGTATGCCTTAATGGCAAGAAAATCTATTGATGCTGCGACCGACCCGATTTCTCCAGATTTCATGAACTTCACAGAAGGTGGTCAGCCGCTCGTAGATGCTGCCTTTTTATCTCATGCCGTAGTACGAGCTCCTCACGAACTTTATGAACAGCTCGAGCCCAGGGTGAAAAAACAGCTTATTCATTGTTTAAAACAGACTCGCCGGATTAAGGCAGTTCCTTCAAACTGGCTGTTATTTTCGGCAATGGTCGAAGCCGCTTTATATGTAATGGGTGAAGAGGACTATGACGTAATGAGAGTGGATTACGCTCTAAAACAGCATGAACAGTGGTATGTAGGAGATGGAACCTATGGAGACGGGCCGAACTTTCACTGGGATTATTATAACAGCTTCGTTATCCAGCCCATGCTCGTGGATGTTCATCTTACATTTCGAGGGTTACATGCGGATTGGGACTCGGCTTATGAATCTGTGATGATAAGAGCAGTCAGGTATGGTACCGTACTTGAGCGGATGATCTCGCCTGAGGGAACTTTTCCTCCGCTTGGACGTTCGCTTGCCTATCGCTTTGGCGCTTTTCAGATGCTATCCCAGCTTGTACTTATGGGAACGCTCTCACCGGATTTAAGTTTTGCGAGTGTACGGTGTGCGCTTACGGCTGTTCTACAAAGAACGATGGCTGCAGAAGGAACATTTGATGACAATGGATGGCTTCAAATTGGTTTTTGTGGTAAACAGCCTGATATTGCTGAGGGGTATGTATGTACTGGAAGCTTGTATCTATGCAGTACTTTGTTTCTGCCACTGGGACTGCCAAGTAACCATTTTTTCTGGACTTCTCCAGATGAACCTTGGACACAGCAAAAAGCCTGGGGAGGGCAATCTTTTTCACTGGATCATTCGGTATTTTAGTTCTAATCTACATACGAAGAACCCCGTCTATGGGCACGAGGTTTATTAATACTAATGAGATTTATTTCTAAAAGAGAAGGTGATGAGATAAACAAGATTACAATAGCTGAAAAATTGTGGAATGTTTTTTTGTTTGCTTTACTCTATATTCTTTTTTATATTGTAGGGAAATATATGATTTTTTCCTACGTTCAATTGGATTCGATGGTATACCAGAATTTGATTGAAATTTTGTATTTGGTTATTTCTTTATTTTTATCAAGATTGTTATCTGTAACGGTTTTATCGTTCGATCGTATATTGATTAGATCGTTTTTGAAGGACTGAACAATGGATTATAATCGCTTTTCTTTTCTTGAAGAGTAAGCTAATTTTTTTGTTTATACGATTCTAGTACTTGCAGAACTGTAAATATAAATGGTATACTCATTCAAGTGAGATGATTTATGTCTACATATAATTTTATAATTAAGGGGCCTTAGCTCAGCTGGGAGAGCGCATCGCTGGCAGAGCAAAGCTCAATTGAATAACGAATGTATATGTGGGGAATTAGCTCAGCTGGGAGAGCGCGTCGCTGGCAGCGACGAGGTCAGGGGTTCGAGCCCCCTATTCTCCACCACTACCGCAGATTATACCCTCCAGTGGAGGGTTTTTTATTTGTCTACATTAATGGTATTTGATGTATATAGGTGAAGGGGAACGTATATTAATACAGTGTAGGCTAGTCCCGGTAACATCACGGTAACTTTTGCTGTATTAAAAACTCCAAGGTATGTGGAATAATCAGAAATAATGAAGAACACATAAAAAAAGAACAAGCTAATTGCTTGTTCGGAGAAATTATCTCTTGGTGTTTATTTTCTTTCTGTACTTCTTCAAGGCGTCCGCTTGCATCCCTTTTATGACATGTTGATAAATGTCATTTGTTACACGTGTAGAACTGTGCTCTAATCTGGAAGAAGTTATTTTTGAATCAACCCCAGCCATAAGTAGATGAGTAGCATGACTGTGTCTTAATTCGTGTACTGTGACTCTGGTTAATCCTGCATTTTTCAATATCCGATATAATGTACGTCTTAAATTACTTGGATTTACCGGGGTACCTATTTGAGTTGGACAAACTAAGTTTTTATCTTGGTACAAGTTCCCGGCACAATGTTTAAAGTTTCTTATTAGTCTTTGTTGGTCTTTTAATACCTCGATAATCTCATCATCAATCTCTACAGAGCGGCGACTGGACCTATTTTTGGTTCCTTCACTAACTGAGTTGTCTTGACTATTATGTGTACGGACAACACTTATGGTTCTGTAGTCAAAATCAATATCACTCCATGTAAGTCCTAGTATTTCTGATTTCCTCATACCAGTAGTCAGCGCCAAGTAAATTGCGCAAAACAGAGAATCACCTTTTGCAGCTTGAATTAAAGTGGTAACTTCATCAGGCTTTAGAACGCTATGTTCTTTAGAATTTACAGGAGGTAACCTATAGAAAGAAGTTATATCTTTTGGGATTTTTTCGTCTCGATAAGCTTGAGCCAATGCCATCTTCAAAACTTTCAGTGTGTCATGAATTGTGCGGCTTGATAGTTTTTTTTCTGTCACAACTTTCTTTCCTTTATAAATAACCTTGTTCTTTCCTATCAAATACCTGTGTAATTCAGTGAAGATATCTTTGGTAAGTGTAAATATCTTCTCATTCCCAAAGCCTTCCACAATATGCTGAATACGTTGCTTGTATGATTCTAGTGTGACTTTCTTTAATGTAAGTTCTTTAACTAAAAGCCAGTATTCAAGCCATTCCCTCAGCGTCATTTTGATTGGTTCAATATATGTCCCTTTATTTTTCTTATCTTTTAAGTCAATAAGGTCTTTATAAGCGTCAGCTGGGTTTGAGTATCCACCGTACTTCTTTTGATGTCTCTTTTTGTTCATTGGTTCAGTTGTAGATATTATGAAGTAGTAGGACTTACCGTTGGTATCAGTACGCTCATAAATACCAGGATATTTTTTAGTTCTTGCCATTATCAAGTAACTCCCTTGTATGTTTTTTTATCTTCTCCACGTCTGATTTTACAAGCTTGGATGAAAACCTCGAACAGTTCACTTCGCCAATTGCCTAATGAAAGATAGAGCGAGAAATCCTTATAATTGTTGTAGAGGTGGATACCGGCTTTTACCAGCATATTGTGATTCAAATATTGTTAATGTAACAATTAAAAGGTCTAAGACCGTTTGAATAGGGTTTGCCTTCGCATATGTCATAAATAACCGGTATGAGTAACAAAATAAAAGCTGGTGTGGTACCCTATATCTTTTAGGATATAGGCTACTTTTAAAGGAATGATAGAAATTGCGCTCGTGTTCTTCATTTACAAAGTACATTGTAGAACCCTCCATTATATTAGTCAGTTTTCTGTGATTTTTAACCATCAAACCATTTCAAGAAGCACTTCTTACTAATACGGATAGTACGACCGATTCGCACAACATGAAATTCATTTTTGTTTACAAGCTCATATCCTTGTCCCCTACCAATTGCTAGAAAAGACGAGATGTCTTCAACTTTCAAAGTATCGGGAAGTGCTTCTCTATTCATGTATTTGTCACTACGTTTTGCCATTTTGTTTTTCCCCCATATGTAGAATTTTCACAATGGTCGAACCATTGCTTTGATGTGTAGGATTAATATATAACTTTGAAAATCCGATTTGCGGAAAATCGCCGTTTTTATTTTTATCCAGCATATGGGTTTGTTACATTCTAACCCAAATGTTTTTTTTGTGTTGAAACTATATCACGAAATCGTTATTGAACTAGTTCCGGGCTTACTGTTTTTATATCCTAGCAAATGAAAAACTCGATTTGTGAAAAATCTCCTTTTCATTTTGTTTTCAAATTCGAACAATTTGTGAAGTGTTCGAGCACACTAACTTTTGACTGGTTAAACTGCTTACGCTTTAAGTATGGAATGTTTACAATTGATATAGAAAATTAACTCTAGAGAGGAAATACGCTGCCTCCGTTGTACCAGGGTTATCTTTGTTTGAGTACCAAGTTAAATTTTCAAACGGAAGTTGAAGAAACCTAATATAATTCCAAAAGAAAAGCGGTCTGCTCGGACTGCTTTTCTTTTTTTTGTAAAGGACATCATTATCACACAATGATGTCCACCTACTATTACCAGTTTTGGCTCTATGCGGTATACTTATAAAAACATATATTAATTTGTCGAATGGTGGTGAAATCGCTTGAATATTTTCGAACGAATACCTGAGAACTTCTTTTCAATCCTTACTACTAAATTGAAGCACCTCCATACAGACTTGCTGTTTCTAATTTATCAGCAATTTAAAAGTAGTATTTACATCATTGAGCGCGATGTGGTGATAGATTATTTCGTTGAATACCTTGAAACGTATCCAGTAACAAATGTTGAAAGTGATGAGGAAAGTGATTCATTGACCACTTTACCAAAAGAAACTCGGTTGCTAGCTTTCCACTTTTTAAACAAGTTTATTGAGCACGGTTGGGTAGAGCTTGAACAGCAACCTAACTGGTCCTATAAAGTAATTATTCCTGATTATGCAATTCGAATCTTGGATACTTTTGAAAAAATTGCATTGGGATACCAAATGGAGTTTCGTGGACAAGTTCTTTCCATATTTCAAAATTTAACCGGTACTGAAGGCTACAGATATATTGCTATTCAACAAGCTTACGAAACGACAGATGCATTTTTAAATGGTCTTCGCGAACTGAATCATAACATTAAGCGTTATATGGAGGAAATGTTAGCATCAACAAGCATCAATGAATTGCTCCATCATTTATTTGTTGTATACAAGGAACGTATCCTGGATACCCATTTCTATCGTCTTAAGACATCTGAGCATATTTCGAAATATCGTACACAAATAATCCGCCGCACGGAAGATATGCTTTACAATCGGACGGTTATCGAAGAACAAGCTCAATTAATGGTGAATGACCGAGTGGCAAAATCGACCCATGAGGCAATTCAAACTATTGATAATTGGTTGGAATCTATCGCAGCTTCTTTTCGAAATGTAGCGGAACTCGAAAACGAAATTGATTCTCGTAATCAGAAGTATGTAAGGGCAGCTGAACGTAGGATATCCCTTCTATATAATAATTCAGGGAATCTTGCAGCTCATATCGGTTCTATTCTTAAGTTCCTAAGTGGTTTGATTAGGAATGGAGAGGGCAAGGGTGAGTTGCCAGAGAATTTTTCGCAATTTATACAGTTATATCGACAGGAATTTCTTGATATTAAAAGCCCATCTGTAGTGAGAAGCGCCAATGCTAAAATTGCTCAAACTCCGTTAGATATTATTGAAATTGATGAAGAAAAGAAACTTCAAAAATTAAAAGAACTAAGGGAACGTACTAAAGAAGTTAAAGCTGTAGAACAGATGAATGAATTTGTGAAAAAGGCGCTAAGTGATAAGCTTGATATACATATATCTGAATTCCCGATGGCTGACACAGAGGATTGGCTCAATGCAGTTTACACGGTCATAAGAAGTACGTCGAAGAACTCCATTTATAAAGTTGAAATGGAAAGTGATTCAAAGATACTGGTTAACGTCTCAGTAGGCAAGTTGCCCAATATGAAGGTTAAACTGAAAGAAGGACGCTGATTATGGAATGGATGAAAACGTATGAAAATCTAACTGAAAAAGAAAAAGAGGATTTTGCTCTAACGGTAAACCGATTGTTGGCACAAACATATTTAGTGTACTACAACGATGACGATACACGACTATACAGGTTTGTTGAAAGATACCATGAGTTAATTAAGGAGTATATGCATATTGGTGGTTGGAAAGTATCTCTGCATCGTGACTTTCGAATAGTGTCAGTTTCAAGTGCTTTAGATAAGAATAGATTACATTTAACAATTGAAGAGACAATGTTTCTCTACATTTTGCGGCTCCTATACGATGAGAAGTTGAAGGAACTGACACTAGCTCCGCAAATTACTGTAACAATTCAAGAATTACAGGATAACTATGTATCTCTTCAGATTTCAAAACGTTTACCAACTAAAGACACAATGAAGAAAACTCTTCGAATTTTTGAGAAACACTCCCTCATTAAATTAGTTCAAGGCAACTATGATAACCCGGAGAGTATTTTAATAATATATCCGACGGTAACAATAGCCACAACTATTCAGGCTATAGAAGAATTTAGCACAAAGCTACTAGAGAAGTCGAAAAGTAAAGGGGATGTAGACATTGAGGAAATTGATGAAAGCGAAGTTTATTAACTTTCATTACTTTACAAAGGAGACAATAGAATTCGAAGGTCTAGCAACCGTCATTACTGGATACTGGAGCTGGTAAATCAACGATAATTGATGCTCTTCAAATTATTTTTTTAGGAGACCTCCGAAAGATTAAGTTTAATGCTTCGGCTCATGAACATAAAACCGAGCGTTCATTGGTGTCTTACCTGCGAGGAAAAGTAGGAACTGTAGAAAAAGATTTTTTGAGAAATACTGACTTTACTTCTTACATTGTAATTGAAATTGCTCATCAAACAAATGCAGGGAATATCCCTTACTTAGTTGGAGCGGTTTTTGATTATCAGCATAGCACACAAACTGAGACCCATTCTTTCTTCAGCATCCCAAAAGTCCCGCTGAATGATGAGCTATTTATTAACGGTGGTACTCCAAAGACTAAGGAAGAATTTTTTCGGGACTTAAAGAGAAATAATATTTCTCATAAACCTTTTCATAATGACTTGGAAGGGTATAAAAGCGATTTAAAAACTATTCTTGGAAATATCAAGGATTCATTTTTTACGTTGTTACCCAAGGGAATAGCTTTCTCGCCAATTACTAATCTCCGTAACTATGTATATGATTATATTTTAGACGAGGAACCTGTTGATGTTTCAAGAATGCGTGATTTTATGGAGCGTATGGAGGAACTTAACCGGATGATTATTCGGGCAGAAAATGAGATTACAAAGTTAAGTGAAATAAATAACCTTTATGAAAAATACGAAAAAATAACACAAGGAATTGTGTTGAATGATTACTTAATTAAAAAATATGATGTAGAATCTGCAAATGAACAAATCAAGATATTTAATGCAGATATTAAATTGGATATTGAACTTCAGAATAAATGCATACGTACAATTGAGGCGTTAAAAAACAGTTATAAGATGTTGGATGTAGAAATTGGTGAGCTCAATAAAGAGGTGTGGGCACACAATTCAACCATAACTGCTGATAATCTTCGTTCACAGATTAATTCACTTAATTCGAACATTGATGAACTCGAGAGCTTGTTGACGGAGCTAAAGAACAGCTCAAAAATAGAAATAAGGGAATTAAGTAAGTTAGAGTATTTACTACAACACTCCGATTCCCCAGTAGAACTTACTCATTCAATACTAGAAGTAAAACACGCTATGGAGGAATTTGTGGAGAGCAATGCATTTCCACAAAACAACTCATTTTTGGCAAAAAAATGGGGCGACGCGTATCAGTGGCTACAACAGCATCTATATAAAATTGAAACTGAACAAAGAACCGGGGAACAAGTTCTTAACGAATTAGATAGAACCATAAATCAACTTGAGAATCGCAACATACTTTCAGAAACTTCACCTTCAATGAAACTAAAACGTCTTCTTGAAGAACATTTAATTCCAATTGACAATAAGCAAGTAAGGGTAGACATCTTTTGCGAAGTAATAGATGTTTCGAATGACGAATGGAAGAATGCGATTGAAGGATATTTGCATACACAAAAATTTGATATTTTGGTATCTCCAGGTCACTTCGAGCAAGCTCTTGAGATTTATGAGAGAATGAAATTTAGCTATAAAATTGAGAGGATAGGTCTTGTAAATACAGATAAATTAGTATTAAAAAAACCAACTGCTCTGCCTGGGAGTCTCGCGGAAGAAGTTACGTCTACCTTAACTTACGCTTTAGATTATGTAAATCAGCTTTTGGGTTCGATATTAAAAGTTAGAGATGTTTCCGAACTGAAAAATCACTCAAGAAGTATCACTTCAACTTGTATGACATACTCAAACTTTACCGCTAGGCAAATACCCAAGGAAAGATACGAAGTTCCTTACATCGGTAAAGATGCTATTGAAGCTCAACTTAAATTTAAAAGGTTGGAGAGAGTTGCATTAGCTCAGCATTTGGAAGTGCTCGGAAATCAAATTGATGAATTTAAAGTGCTGCGTAATTTTAATTCAAACAAGCATGATAAGTTCGCTCAAATGAAAAGCAATGTAGATAAAACCCTCAATTTGTACTCGTTATCCATGAAGGTTAGCGAATTAAACCAGAAACTGATTGCTATTGATATGACGGAAGTAGAGGGCTTAAAACAAATAATTAAAACTAAAAAGGCTGAGGCTGAATCAGTTAATGAGGATTCAAGAAAAAAATCTGCGGAAGAAGCAACAATAAAACAACGGATAGAAAATAATAGAGCAGCATTAATTGATTTTCAGAACAATTTGGCAACAGCCACTAATACCCTTTATGAGTTTGAAGAAAGACAAGTCTCATACAAGGTGAGTGACTTAGAAGCGATTTGGAGAGAGGAATTACTTAATCATCCATACAGCCAAATTAAAAAAAATGCTCTTAGTAAAGTTGAAAAATTAAAAGATGAGAAAGGGGTATTCTGGGGAGATATAAGAGTAAAACGAAACGATTACAACCGCGAATTTGATATAGGCTATGACGCTCAAGAAGAAAGTAATGATAAATATAAGAGTCGACATTCTTATTTAGAGAATGAAAAAATAGTTGATTTTAAAGAGAAAGCTGTTGAAGCTAAAGAAATGGCTCAACAATCTTTTAAAGAAGATTTTATTGCAAAACTCAAGGAACAAATAGAGCGTGCTGAGGAGGATTTCAATGCTCTGAATCGCTCGTTAAAAGACATGAAGTTCGGAACGGACCAATATCGCTTTACTTATGGAGCGCGAAACGACAATGAAATGATGAAGTATTATAAGATGCTAAAGGACCCTAATCTTATTGGAGCGTCAATTTTTAGTTATTCATTCCAGGAAGAATATAAGGATTTAATAGAAAATTTATTTGACGCAATTATTCGTTCAAGAGAGTTGCGGGATTATAATGAGCTCTTAGATTACAGAAGTTATTTGGATTTTGAACTTAGTGTGAAGGACAGCCAAGGGAATACTATTGAATATTCAAAGGTTGCCTTGGAAAAATCAGGCGGGGAAACGCAAGTTCCCTTTTATGTTGCTATTTTGGCATCATTTTACTACACATATCAGTTATTTAGAAAGACCGACACTTTCCGTCTGGTAATTCTCGACGAAGCATTCAACCGCATGGATGCGGAACGAGTTGCAGAAGCGATTAAATTCATTAAGAGTTGCGGCTTTCAACCGATAATCGTAACACCTACGGGGAGCGTTCATATGTATTCAATACATATGGAAAACACTTTTGTGGTATTAAAGGACAATTATCATAGTTTTGTTGCCCCATTCAGTATTAATTCGGAGGAACAGGATGCTTACAGAACAACAGAAACAACTACTCCATAAGTTAATAGACAAATATGAAAATCGAAGTGCTTATGGTGCAAATGAAAAATTGAAACAACGTGTAAAGATTGGGATTAACGAAAGAGAATTTCCTGATTATTATCATACTAGTGAGAGTAATTATAGGAAGGAATTTAATATAGATTGTAGCGAGCTCGAAAAAGCTGGTTATTTGATATGTGATTGGGAGAAGTTCAGTAAAGGTGAGGAACTGAAGAGAATTAGTTTACATGAAGACGCTGTTCCGAAAATTCTGAGGGTCCTCAATAGGAAATCTAAATCAGAACAATACTGTCAGATGGAACATATCTGTTTAGAATTAATGCAAGAAGCGCCACGCGAATTACACACTTTTTATGATGATATGCTACAACAGATAAGAAATATAAATCCATTGCCTTCAATCTTTTCTTTGAAGTCTGAAGATGAGACAAGAAGAGCTATTCATGGTTTGAATCAACTCTTCCTGAATGACAAAGAGATTACAATGCGCAAATGGAGTATTAAATTGTACAACGACTCAAAAGAGTTTGAGTATTATGGGAAAAGGATTATTAATGTAATCAAAAAGTATGTTTCGCCGGATAAAGAGGACATGGACGAAAAGGGAATTCTTGAAACATTCGGAGTTACCGTAAAGCCGTTAATGGTGAAGATATATGGAAAATGGGTGATTCAAACCGATTATGGAAAGATTGACTTCGCGGCGGATAGATTTGGCATAGGAATTCACCCCGAGAATTTAAGCATCCTTAATACGGAATTGTTGGATGTTAAGGCGATAGTTACAATTGAAAATGAAACATCATACTATGATTACATTGAATATTGTCACAGTAACCAATTAGACCACCTTGTAGTCTATTTAGGAGGTTTTCATAACAGCGCAAGGCGAAAGATACTAGTATCAATCAGTGAGTGTGTAAATGCCCGAAAAATGGATGTTAATTTTTTTCACTGGGGAGATATTGATTTAGGCGGAATGTTCATTTATAAAAGATTGTGTGAAGATACCGGTATCTTCTTTACTCCCATTTATATGGACCCAAAAACTTACTTAAAGTTTGTTGAACACGGCAGTCCAATTACGGAAACGTATATTCAAAAAATAAGCGCTTTGTTGGAGAAAAATGAATTCTCGATGTTTCATGATGTGATTCCTCTGATTCTTAACTATAAGCGGAAAATTGAGCAAGAAATTGTGGATATTAATATGTAGAGTGGTTCGGGCATCCAGTTCCTTGGATGCCTTTTTTCATGACTAAGTTTAATAAGAGTATGTAGAAAACTATTGAATTAAGTTTTTCTGAATTTTCTACAATCGTTCTAATCAACTTGCTATACTGTGAACTAAGAAACATGAAAGGCTAATAAATCAGGGATGCGTGTTCATGAAAAAGTGCTTGAGTTACTGAGCGTTCCGCAGACTACAATAGTGCTGTTAAAGAGCCCAAGAAGCGATTCTAATGCTCTTTTTTATTTGCAGAAATTTGTCCCTATTAAGCTTCTTTTCTAATTTCAAAAACAAAAAAGGACATTGAAAAAACTTACATAGTCGCTGTCTTCTTATTATAAAATTGAATCGTATTTTCCAGATTGGTATAATTATTGAATCGTATTTTCCGGTTTTCCCCCTCATTATGAATCGTATTTTCCGAGTGGATAATCCGCCTTCATACCTTGTAAATCAACATATACGGGCAAATTCACCCTATGTCTCCTTCTTAATATTTCCTCATTATTTTCTGAGTTTTTATATTATTGGGTTTATTTTCAATTAAATGCATGAGCTCCTATCTCATATATAATAAATTCAATAATTAAGAACGAGAATTTTGAACGAAAATAATACTCCACAACTAGTGGACATATTAAAACATAAAAATATTTGGTATTTTGTCCTTTAATTGAACGAATAGATATTAAAACATTAAACCCACTGAACGGCACCCGGGATGAACCCCGGCTGCCTAAAATCTTCTTCTCGCAAAACAAAAAACAAAATGAACTGTCAACTCAAGCCCCTTGAAAACAGCGAAAATATGAAAGCAGATAACCACCCCAAAGAATGGTTGCTTACCAAACCCATGAATCATTTAAAAAGCGAACGTATTTACCTGGTTTTCGCTCTTTCTTATCATTCAATTGAATAAGTCACGAAAAACAATTAAAATCCCTAAAAATAGTGACTTTTTGTAAGGGCAAGTCTATTGAGAAAAACTTGCATAATACTCGACATATCTCGGAACGAGCAAACGAAAGCTCAACATGATTGCCCTTGGAAATTGTAAATAAGCAGAAATAACGATATTATCTAGAAATTGGTTTCCAATCACGTGTCGAAAGCTTATTGTCAACATACATAAAGAGTGTCGAAGCAAGAGTTTGATTGTGTGTAGGAGCGATAAACCGAAATCCGGTCTTAATGGAACTTCTTCACCTTGAATTCACACGGAATACATTTAATAACTAAAGAGATTGAAATGGTTGGCATTTGCAAAGTATGAGAAAAAGTAGTACTAGCATGTTTCATCTAGTCGTTTACAAGATTTCAGTCTCGAATTTTGATAGAATTAAGAAAAGATGTTAGTGGAGGGATAGCTTGTTTACATCATTAAAGGTTGAAAATTATAGGGGTCTTAAAGAAGTCTCAATTCCAATGTCATCGTTTGTATGCATAATAGGTGAAAACAATGCGGGTAAATCAACTACGATGCTTGCTCTTAGTTTATTTATATCTGGCTCCAAATTAGCAAGCACTGATTTTTTCGATGGTTCTAATCCAATACGTATTGAAGTAGAGATTGAAGTTCAACAACAACTCCTCTCGTCATTAAGTGCTGTTGATAAAGTAATTATAGAAGAATTGCTATGTGACGGTAAAATCACTTTAATAAGAAAATATAATTCCGCAGATATAACAGGTGTTTTATGCATGAGAGAAAGTGTCCCAGCAGATGAAAGATACAACATAAAGAAGCTTGAAGAACAATTAACTGGAAAACGTGGAAATGAAGTTGAATTCTTAATGATAAGTATTTTTCCTGAGCATACAGACGTATTTAGTGGAGTAACTACTCAAAAGAAAGCAAAAGAACTGACCGAAGAATTGATTTCTCAACTCCCGCAAGAACAATTTGTTGAAGTCGATAAACCTTTACCTAATGGAGTTGCGACAGTTATAAAAAAAATACTTCCTGAACCGATTCTAATACCTGCAGTGAAAGATATATCAGATGATGTAAAGACCAAAGAGTCTGCAACTTTTGGAAAGCTCCTATCGGTACTTATGAATTTAATCGAAGGTGCAGATGAAGTTAAACAAATAATAGATTCTTTTAATAGGCTCCAGGGATTGTTGAACAGAACTTTAGCTGCGGATGGGAGTATTCAAGATAATAGGCTTAGTCAAGTGATTAATATTGAAAGTTCAATAAATACATATTTAAAAGAGAATTTTCCGAAAGCAAACCTGGAGTTCCAAATTCCTCCCCCTCAATTGAAGCAGGTATTTTCCACAGCGCAAATTATGGTCGACGATGGTGTTAAAGGAGATATTGAGTCAAAGGGGGATGGCTTAAAGCGTGCAGTAATGTTTTCAATTCTAAGAAGTTATGTAGAGTTAAAAAGACAGCAAGATAACACCGACGCTCCCCTTGAAGCCACGAATAGGCAACATTATATTTTTTTATTCGAGGAACCTGAACTGTTTCTGCACCCACAATCTCAAAAGGTGATGTTTGAAGCATTATCAAATTTATCTTCTGTACAACAAATTGTCACCACAACTCACTCTCCAGCCTTTTTTTCTCCAACTTCCACCGGTATCTTTGTGAAAATGTGCAAAGAATATACTACTGGAAGTAAACCAGCTTCAAGAGCGATTTTTGTTAATTTACATAATGATATAAGTAAGAAAGATTTATTTCAGATATTATGTTATGAAAATAATACTGCTGCATTTTTTGCGCAAAAAGTGTTGTTAGTTGAAGGTGACTCTGATATTTACTTCTTTAAGCATATCTCGAAAATTTTAAATAGCGAATGGGATTTCGATAAAAAAGGCATTCCTGTTATTAGGCTAAACGGAAAAGGCAATGTTTCTCGCTTTAAAGAATTTTTCGGTCACTTTGGTATCAAAGTATACTGTATTCTCGACCTAGATGTTTTAATTGGTGGATTTGGACAGTTGCAAGCTGCCGCTACATCTACTGAAATGAGAGCTGTGATGTTAGAAAAAGTAGATAAAATAATTGTTAAGGAAGGAGTTGGAATTCCATTAGGAAAAGAGAAAATACAGAGACTTGTTCAAAGTTACACATGGCGGCAGAGATATAGTAAATTCATGGAATTAGTTGATAAAGTTTATTCCGGTAGTCAAATAACGGATGAAGAGAAAACGGAACTTGAGAATCTCTTTCCAGAGGAGAAAAATGAGGGACGAAAACTTGTTCTTCAAAGAAGCTTGGAGGAGATTCCTGATAAATTATCCACGATTATTGCATTATATGATGAAAATACATTTGTATTATCTCAAGGGGCTGTAGAGAATTATTACCCTCCTGGGGCTCAAGGGGGAGATAAGCCATCAAGAGCTATGCAAGTTTGTGAACATCTTAAATCAAGAGAGGATATAGACCGTATCTGTCCTACATTTGAGATTAATGGGGAAACTCTAATTGAATTTGAACATATCTTTAAGCGTGTGTTTTGTTAATTCAATTCCATGTCCAATGCTAATATTAATATGAATTGGTAAAAACTAAAAATGGTTGGTGAGAAAAATGGATGATAATTCAAATGCACTACTAGCTTTTTATATGGAGAAATTTGAAAATGTACCTGTTGATGAAGTTAATGATTTCATATGCAATAATTATGGTTTTGCTGGTGATAATAATCAATTCATTAACACTTTAATTAATAACTTCATACTTGTTCAAAGTGAAATCGTTAGGGATTTGAAAGAAATAAATGAACAAATTGAAGTTATTAATGATAAGCGTAAAAGAGTTGAGCCTAATAGCTATCAGTTTAGGAAGCTTGAATACTGTAAAAGAATAAACATCGAAGCAAAAGAGGAGATACAATTATTCTTAACTGAAAAATCCGTTGATTATGTGAAAAACCGTGTTATAGAGAAAAAGGTATGGGAACGCTCTACAACTGACTTAGGTAAAATGTTTGACATATTACCTTACAACTACTCTGTATTCAAGAATTTTTATAATCCAGATTATGATTTTTCAACTGATACAAAATATAGATTCTTTGTAAATCACAACCCCATCAAAATTCAAGAGAAGATAGATTTGAAGTCTACGGATTCTGATGAATATCACAAAGGAATTAATTCATTAATACG
>NZ_JAGXCY010000038.1 GCF_018310695.1 Paenibacillus sp. Marseille-Q4541
TATTGAAAAATCAATAAATAGGGTGATCTTACATTTATTGACCAATGGTCTAAAAGTATGAATCTCTAGTACTATCTTCTCTTACTACCATTTCTACGGATTTAAACCTCACACCAAGAATATCCTACATATATTAGGTTCATGTAAAAGGCAACATAAGCCCAACCAACTCACTGCATTATCTATATTTCTTTCCTTTTTTACCTTTGTGTAATATGCATCATGATCAGTCTTCATAACCTCTGTAATTATTCATGGATAATTTTCATATATTTTATCCTGATAATTTATAAGCATTATAGAATTTTACGAGGAGGATTTTCATGAGAAAGAGATTTTCGCTAATGCTAGTGATCATGCTCATGCTGGTAACTGTACTAGCAGCATGTTCTGGCGGCAACACAGCTGAACCAACTCCGGGGGAAACACCAACAGAAACACCAGCAGAGACACCAGAAACACCTGCTGAAGAACCTGCAGAAGATGCAACACAGAATGATGGTTTGTTTGAAGCGACGGATATGTCTTTAAATCCACCAACTGCAACAAATCGTAAAGACACTTTGATTGTAGGGGTAACATCTCCTAAGGGCGTATTTAACCCACTATTCCAAGATTCTGCTTATGACGATATGGTTAACGTTATCCTTTTTGATGGTTTCCAAACTATTAATGGTGACGGTACATATTCTCCACATCTGGCAGAGAGCATTGATGTTAGCGAAGATGGTTTGAAATATACTTTCAAACTAAAGCCAGGTGTAACTTACACTGACGGAACTCCAGTAACAGTGAATGATTACTACTTTTCTCTAAAAGTTCTTCATGACAAGAGCTATGATGGACCTTCCGATGCACTGTCTTACAAAATTAAAGGCGGTCAAGACTACTACGACGGTAAAGCCAAAGAAATCTCCGGCGTGACGATCGTAGATGATAACACTGTAGAAGTAGAAGTTACCGAAGTTACGGCTCTTACTAAAGACTTTTTGGGTGGAATTTCCTTCCTTCCAGAAGCTTACTATGGTAAAGACTACAAACAAGGTAACGTAGAATCTGTAAAAGCTTTGAATGACAAGCCACTAGGTTCTGGTCAGTATGTTATGAAATCTTTCCAACCAGGACAACAAGTTGTATTTGAAGCAAATGAAAAGTACTTTGCAGGTGCACCGAAAATCAAAAATGTAATTTACAAATCTACTACAGATGAAACGAAACTTGCTATGCTTAACACTGGCGAGATCGATATGGACATGGTAACTGTAAATGAAGATAACGTTGAAGAACTTCAAGCTTATGGTTTCTTGAACATTAATATCTTCCCTACCAACGGTTATGGATATATAGGTATGAACCATGAGAAAGCTAAATTTAAAGATTCTAAAGTTCGTCAAGCATTGGTATATGGTTTGAACCGTGCTGAAATCGTGGAAGCTGTATATGGTAAATTTGCGGATGTAATTAATATTCCTCAGTCTAAACAATCATGGGCATATACAGATGAAAACATTGAAAAGTATGATTTTGATATAGAAAAAGCAAAATCTCTTCTCGATGAAGCTGGATGGACAGTAGGAGCAGACGGTACTCGTGAAAAAGACGGGGAGAAACTGACAATCGATTTCTCTGGTACTGCTGATAATCCAGTAGTAGATGCAATCTTGCCAATTATGACTGCTAACTACAAAGATCTTGGTATTAAATTGAATGCAGAGAAACTTGATTTCAATGCAATCCTTGATAAAACAGATAAAGGCGATTTCGATATGTTCTTCATGGCATGGGGGCTTACTCCAGATCCAGATGGAACAGTATATATTACGGGCGGAGCACAAAACCGTGTGAAATACTCTAACGAAGCTTATGACAAGCTGATGGCAGAAGGTAAAAAAGAACTTGATGTAGAGAAACGTAAAGCAATTTACGCTCAAGCATATCAAGAACTTAACAAAGACATTGCTGATATCTTGATGTACCAAAGAAGAGATGCTTGGGCTGTTAATGGTCGTGTAACTGGACTTGAGATTACTCCTTATAAAGACTTCACATATTCTCTTTATCAAGCGGAACTCGCACAATAATTTAACTGCATGATTATGATAAGCTCAGCTCATTAAAGAGCTGAGCTTATCCACTTATAATCCGGGAGGAATATTATGAAGCAGTACATTATCCGGAGGCTGCTGCAGATGATCCCGACTATGATCGGTATCACTATAATTGTTTTTGCAATTACAGCACTCATTCCAGGAGACTATATTACAGCTCAGCAAAATCCGAATATGACTGCGGAAAAAGCTCAGCAATTACGAGAGATATATGGTCTCGACAAAGGTGTCGTTGAAAGGTACTTCATATGGGTAGGGAATATGATTACCGGTAATATGGGTGACTCGCTTCAACATAAAAGGCCAGTTACAGATGTAATTGGAGATTATGTATGGAATTCGTTTATTATTGCATTTTTTAGTCTGATGTTAAGTTGGATTATCGCTGTTTTTACAGGAGTTCTATCTGCAAAATTCCAGTATTCTTTCTTTGATAAGATTGTCACTCTCTTAGTATTCTTATGTATGTCGCTACCATCATTTTTCTTAGGACTCGTATTGATTAAGTACCTAGCTGTAGACTTGAAGATATTCCCTGTAGGGGGGATGACAACTGCCGGCCAGTCAGGCTCTACCTGGGATTTTATTTTAGATGTGGCTAATCATATGTTTATGCCTGTGCTTGTACTAACTATGCTCAGTACAGGATCACTGACTCGTTATTTCAGAACCAGTATGCTAGAGGTGATACGCCAAGATTACATTCGCACTGCTCGTGCAAAAGGTCTGAAGGAAAGAACGGTAATTTTCAAGCATGCACTTCGAAATGCAATGCTTCCTGCGATTACGTTAATGGGTCTTGAACTTCCAGGATTATTTGGAGGAGCAATTATTTTAGAGAAGATTTTTGTTTGGCCCGGTGTAGGACAAGTATATCTGGAGTCCATTACGATGAGGGACTATCCGTTTATGCTTGGATTCACAATATTCTTAGCGGTTCTTACATTACTCGGAACTTTGCTATCCGATGTTCTCTATGGAGTTGCTGATCCTAGAATACGTTTAAAGTAGGAGGAGATTTCATTGTCAATTGAGGCTGCACCATTAAATACGAATGTTCAAGCTCCAGTTAAGCAGCCAGATTCGCCATGGCGCGTAGCCATGCGCCGCTTCACTCGTAATCGGCTAGCTGTAGGTGGACTTTTTATTCTAGTACTAATGATTGTTATTTGTGTGTTTGGTCCAATGATTTCACCTTATGATCTAAATGATTATAAGGTCAGTGATAAGAATAAAGCTCCATATGCGGAGCACTGGTTAGGTACAGACAAGCTTGGAAGGGATATTCTGCTTCGTGTGATGTTAGCAGGGCGTGTATCTATTTTGGTAGGTATTGTCGCTACAACAATTACAGTTATTGTAGGTTCTATAATGGGGGCACTGGCTGGATTTTATAGAAATTTTGTGGATACGATTATCATGCGAGTTTGCGAAATTTTTATGTCTTTGCCGTCCTTGCCACTTCTCATTATTTTAGGGGCCGTTCTTTCTGATCTGAAGGTAAACCCCGCAGACCGAATTTACTTTCTAATGCTTATTATGGGGATTCTTTCATGGCCATATCTTGCTCGCTTGGTACGTGGCCAGATTCTTACACTACGTGAGCAGGAATTTATGCAAGCTACAGAAGCGTTAGGTCTTCGTGACCGTCGCAAAATTTTCAAACATCTACTACCTAATACAGTTCCGATTATTATTGTTTCGGCAACGCTTGGAGTGGCAGGCGCTATTTTGTCGGAGTCCGCACTTAGTTATTTAGGTCTTGGTGTTGTACCTCCAACTCCATCCTGGGGAAATATGATCTCTGAAGCTAACGGACTCATTGAATTCCGTAAGAGACCTTGGATCTGGATTCCACCAGGCATGTGTATTCTGATTACCGTAGTGGCAATTAACTTGATTGGTGACGGGCTACGCGATGCGCTCGATCCTAAAATGAAAAAGTAGGAGATGCGAATATGGCAAAAGACTTAGTGGAATTCCGTAACTTAAAAACGCATTTTCATACATCCGCAGGGGTCGTGAAGGCTGTTGACGACGTAAGCTTTACTATTCGCGAAGGCGAAACTGTATGCGTCGTTGGAGAATCTGGTTGTGGGAAAAGCGTAACAGCAATGTCACTGATGCGTTTATTAGATGTTCCTCCTGCGGGCGGAGAAATTCTGTTCGAAGGCAAAGATATTTTAAAGTTGAGCAAAAGGGATATGGGTCTTATTCGAGGCAATGACATCTCTATCATTTTTCAGGAACCGATGTCTTCTTTGAACCCGGTACTTACCATTGGAGAGCAGATTAGCGAACCCATTATGCTTCACCAGCTACTTGATAAAAAGAAGGCTCGCCAAAGAGCTATCGAGCTTATTAGTCTGGTTGGTATTCCTCGTCCAGAAAAAATTGTAGACTCATTCCCGCACGAACTTAGTGGCGGTATGCGTCAGCGGATTATGATTGCAATTGCTTTGAGCTGTAATCCGAAGCTACTTATCGCTGATGAGCCAACCACTGCACTCGATGTGACGATCCAAGCACAAATTCTTGATTTGATGCGTGATATTAAAGATAAATTTAATACCTCCATTATGCTCATTACCCATGATCTTGGTGTCGTGGCTGAGATGGCTGATTATGTGGTGGTCATGTATGCCGGGAAAGTGATTGAGGAAGCATCGGTATTTGAATTGTTCAAAGCACCGAAGCACCCTTACACGAAAGGACTCCTTAAGGCGAAGCCAATCATTAATCAGAGACAGGAACGGTTGTATTCTATTCCGGGCCAAGTACCTAACCCGGTTGAACTCGGGCAGAACTGCCATTTTCATGACCGCTGTGAATCTTGCATGAGCATATGCCGTGAGAAAGAGCCTCCACTGCGTAAAAATGAAGAAGGACATAAAGTCGCATGCTGGCTGTATGAGGAGGAGGCAATGGTACGATGACAGAAGCGCTGATTGAAGTACAGAATTTGAAAAAATACTTTCCGATTACAGGCGGCATATTCCAGCGTCGTGTCGGTGATGTAAAAGCAGTAGATGACGTATCTTTCTCCATTTATAAAGGAGAATCCTTCGGACTTGTAGGAGAGTCCGGTTGCGGCAAAAGCACAATCGGTCGTACCATTCTCCGTCTGAATGATAAAACATCAGGCAAAGTTATTTTTAAAGGACAGGATCTTCATTCTCTTTCTAAAGAAAAACTTCGCTCTATTAGGCCTGAAATGCAAATTGTATTTCAGGATCCGTTCAGTTCACTGAATCCTCGGATTAAAGTAGGCGATGCGATTGGTGAAGCACTGCTTGATCATAAGTTAATTCCTAGAAAGATGGTACGAGCTACGGTAGAAGAAACCTTGCGTATTTGCGGACTCTCTGCTTATCATTATGATCGCTTTCCCCATGAATTCTCAGGTGGTCAGCGTCAGCGGATTGGAATTGCACGCGCACTGATTCTAAACCCTGACTTTATTGTGGCAGATGAGCCGGTTTCTGCACTTGATGTATCAATTCAGGCACAGATCATTAACTTGCTTAGTGATTTACAGGCAGAGAAGCAGCTTACTTATCTGTTTATCTCTCATGATCTCAGTGTGGTAGAGCATCTATGTACACGAATTGGTGTTATGTACCTCGGTTCTATGGTGGAAATGGCAAGCAAGGATGAATTGTTCCGTAATCCACTTCATCCATATACTAAGGCATTATTGTCTGCCGTTCCTGTTCCAGATCCAACTCTGAAAAGGGATCGAATTGTACTTAAAGGGGATATTCCTAGCCCAGCTAATCCTCCTTCAGGTTGCAAGTTTCATACTCGTTGTCCTCTCGCTTCAGATCTCTGTAAGCAAGAGATACCGGAGTACCGTAATGTTGGTTTAGATCACTATGTGGCTTGTCATTACGCGTAAGTAATCTGAAGATGCTCTTTTGAGCAAGGATTGGGGTCCTTCACACACGTACGGTATTTGTGAGTTTAAACCAATTTTCACTTGTTTGGACACATCTAGGACACAGCTTTCTTTTACACTATGGGAGTGTAAGGAAGCTGTGTTTTTTTTGTTATATGTGGATGCAAAGGAAATATCCATCAATTGGAATGACTTTTTTGAAAAAAGTTTTAAAAAAATGCAGACAAAAATGCCATTTCATACGTCTATATATATAGATTGGTTTAATAGAGTAGTAGGACCTTAGTATAAATACGTAGTATATGACTCAGGTCATATTATAGAGAGATTATACATTTTCCATAAACTTGAAGAATGGGGGAGAAAAGAGATGAAGAAATGGATCCTGCGAAGCAGTACGCTGGTCATTCTAATCGCGGTATTATTTATAGCCATCAGGCCAGAAAGTTTAGTAGGTAAGCCATCTATTCATTCTAGTGCTGCCCTGTTGATTGATTCCTCTTCAGGAGAAGTATTAATCAGCTCTAATGCAGATACTCCTTTACCCGCTGCAAGTTTGTCTAAAATCATGGCTCAACTCATTATTCTCGATGAGATTGAAGCAGGACATATTTCTTGGAATGACATCGTACGGGTTAGTAAACATGCTACCGAATCAGAAGGTGTGAATTTATCTCTAAATGAGAAAGATCAGTTCACGGTGAATGAGTTGTTCCGTGTGATCGCTGTTTATTCAGCTAATGACGCAACGGTTGCACTTGCAGAGCACGCTTTTGGATCAGAGGAACGGTTTGTAGAAGAAATGAACCTTAAAGCAAAAGAACTTGGATTATCTGTACATACGAAGTATAACAATGCGACCGGTTCTTCGTCTTTGTCGGGTGGCCCCTCTGAAAATTACATGACTGCAAAAGATGTTGGGAAGTTATCGGCCCACCTGATTAAACAGTATCCTGAAATTTTAGCACTCTCCAGTTTGCCACAGGTGGAGCTTAGAAACAAAGGACTCTATATGAGCAATACGAACTGGATGCTGGACAATGTAAAAGGCCCATACGCTTATAGCGGGGCAGACGGACTGAAGACAGGATATACGAAGGCTGCAGGATATTGCTTGTCTGGTACGGTGGAAAAGAACGGACAGAGGTTAATTGCTATTGTAATGGGTGCAGAAACACAGGAACAGCGTTTTGATGAGGCGAAACAGTTATTCGACTACGGCTTCGCACATTCCTACAGTGCAAAAGATTGGGGACAAGCCTGGGCATCTACCTGGTATCAAGTGATTCAAAGACCTTCAATCTAATAAAGACAGTAGTACTCCTATATTATATATAACTAATTTCATACCCACTGTTATTTATCTATTAGCTTTTCTTCCTTATACATTTCATGGAGTTTGAAACGAAATGGTTACAAAATTCATTGATATATGACAATTTGCAGGGTGCCTTCATACAGACTATTATGGTAATATAGCAAAATGTACAAGTTGCATGATATAAAATAATAGGTCATTATAAAATAAAGCATAGTCATTTTGTAGGGTTTATTCCTGCGATTATGCTGTTCACCTGTGACTTGGCTTGCCTAATTTTAAATGATTAGCATTTCGGATTTTATAACTCCATACTAAGAGAAGGAATGAACTAATGAGATCAAGATCAAGAAAAAAGCATCGCAATAAAAGAAAAGGTTTATTGATCACTTTTCTTACCCTTGTCGTATTGGTCGCTATTGCCTACCCTTTTAGACAACAAATTGCTATTGCAGCATTTGATTTGTTCTTATCAGGTACAATTGAAGATCAGCTTGAAAGATCATATAAACCAAACGGTGAAGCAAACGCAGAACCCGTTGTATATCAAGAAAAACCGTTTTCTGTACTGTTGCTAGGTACTGATGCAAGACCTTATGAGAAGACGCGAGGTCGTTCCGACACCGTTATCTACTCTGTGGTTCGACCGAAGGAATCCAAGGTACTGCTAGTATCCATTCCGCGTGATACGTATGTACAAATTGTAGGACATGATGCAGATAAAGATGGCGAAGATGATTACGATAAGCTGACACACGCCTTTGCCTTTGGGGAAGAAGAAATGTCCATTAATACAGTAGAAAATTTCCTTGAGAAGGATGTTAACTATTATGCAACGGTAAACTTTACTGCTATTCAACAGGTTGTTGATGCAATTGGCGGGGTAGAGTTACCTATTGAAGAGGATATTGTGAACAAGAATCCAGAACACATACAGTTTACCATTGAAGGTGGCAAACCGGTGTATAGTGGTCAAGAAGCGTTGTACTATATTCGTTATCGCGAAGACAGTGATTTCAATCGAACAAAACGTCAGCAGATTTTTCTGAATTCAGTAGCCAATAAAATGCTAAATATCAACCAAATCTCAAACATCCCGAAACTGTTTGATATCATGGGAGATAATTTCCAAACTGATATGCAGCCATCTTTTATTATTGATTTGGCTAAACAAGTACTCACCCAAAGCAAACCAGAAATCTCTAGTTTCACTGTGATGGGTGAAGGGGTAAGGAAAAATGGAATATTCTACGATGAAGTAGATGAAGAATATCTTGATTATGCTAAGGAGCTTATCAATAACTGGCTTGATCCGAATACGACATCAGCAACTCTGATGAAGCCTAACACTGATGATATAACGAGTAAAGTTACAGAATAGATGTGCGGAAGATCAGCACTGGACGATTAATCTTTAGTCTGGTGCTGATTTTGTTGTCTTATAAGAATATAATGGTATTAGGTAAAAGTTTATCCGTAAAATGTAAGAGATACACATACTTGACTATTGCCTTAACATAAGGAGGAAGTGTTCAGTTATGAATATTGCTTTTTTCTTGCTGCCCAAACAGGAGGTCGCTACTGTTACCTCGGATGCAACGCTACGACAAACGCTCGAACGTATGGAGTATCACCGGTTTACCGCGGTCCCCATTTTGACGAAGGATGGAAAATATAAAGGTACCGTTACAGAGGGCGATCTCTTGTGGCATATGAAGAATTCTAAGGGAGAGATAACATTTGAAAACGCTTCAAAATATTATCTCAAAGACGTCCCCCTTCGAGTAGATATAAAACCAGTGTCCATTGATGCCAATATGGGCGACTTAATTAATCTTGCAAAAGCACAGAATTTTGTCCCCGTGGTGGATGATATGGATCGGTTTATCGGCATTGTTCGCCGCAGCCAAATTATTGAGTATTGCGAAAATATGGTTTCGAAGGAATCCTTAAACACGAATTCAGGGTAAGATAAGGGGAGATACAATCTGATACTGGCCCTTCCGGGGAGTCCTTTTTATGGATATTCCCTTTTATGCTATAATGGAGAATAAAGCTTTTCACAGGAGTGTGACGATCATGAGCATGCCAAAAGAACTTGATGTAGCTAAACGCGCGAAAGTAATTGAATGGCTAAAAACTGAAATGCTGGATCAAGTGTCACGTTTGTTTAAAGCGCTTTGGGAAGGAAGTACAGCGCGAATTAGCGATAGTCTTGCCAGTCTCATCATGAGCAGTTACATCCTGGGACGAAGACTCGGGATCTCATTTAAAGATATGGATGATCTGCTCATCGATAAGTTGAAAAAGCACAGGCAGGAAGGTCACCAGCTGGAAGACTGGTATCAAGATATTTCCGCTCTCGAAGATCATATGCGTAAGAGGTGAAACCATTGAAATTTCGCTGGTCAACAGCAGTATGGAGTTTAATTTATCTCCTTCTTTTATTATCTTTACTGACTCCGCCGCTGACAGCAGTTAGTGTATTTTTAATTATTTTGCCTGGAGTAATTCTGTATAGCTCACTAAGTTTAAAAGCTTTCTGCTGGCACATTGTTCCTGTGGCTCTGATTGCTTTTATTGTAGAGCCTGTTTATTTGTTGTTATCCATCTTTTTTTTGATACCAGCGATTGTGATGGGACATTTCTACAAAAAGCAAAAACCAGCATTGAATACGCTTATGGCGGGTACAGGTACGATTCTTGCCGAGTTTTTATTGCTGCTCCTCATTAGTACAACCATTTTCCAATTTGATTTTCAATCTTATATTCATGATGTAGTATCTTTCACGCTCACTCCCGTGACAGAGGCTGGCGGTAACAATGCGCTCACCAACGGTCTTGTGATGGATGAAAAAATGGCAGAAATGATCAAAACCACTACAGTGCAAATGATTCCGTTTGCCCTGATTGTTACTTCGTTTATTATGGCGTCTATAACGCATGCCATCGCTCGTCCTACGTTAAGCCGATTAGGTGTACGTGTACCTAGGCTGAAGCCTTTACGGGAATGGAGATTGCCAAAATCTTTGATTTGGTATTACTTTATAGGTGTTATTCTACAATTGGTTGCGGCTGGCTCAGATTCTAGCTTTATGACGATGATTGCACTTAATTTCGTTCCGCTAATTAATTTTTGTTTCATGATTCAAGCCGTCGGTTTCTTCTTCTATGCCGCACATGCAAAAAAATGGCATCCTATAATGCCTTACCTGCTTGCAGTTGCGACGGTTCTGATCGGACCTATGCGGATTATCGGAATTATTGACCTTGCTTTCCCGCTTCGTGAAGCCATTTCGAGACCAAAACGATAGGATGAATTTTAATGCCTAAATTTCTGTTAAAACGCTGGCACGGATACCAGACCGTATGGGCGTTTGCCTTATTGCTTATTCTGGATGCATTTCTTGTTGCATATAATTGGCCTCTCGGTCTTGTTTGTCTTGTACTCGTGGCGATTCTTGGTTTTGTGATGGTGAAAGCCGAGCTTGATTTTAGAAGAGAACTGAATCAATATATTGGAGGTCTTAATCTCCGCATTAAAAGGGTCGAAGGAGAAGTCGTCAGCAGTTTGCCGCTAGGTATTGTACTTTATAGTGAAGATCGGTCCATTGAGTGGAATAACCGTTTTGTCTCCCGTATGTTTGGGGAGAAAACGCTGATCGGCAATGATTTGATGACACTTTTTCCACAGCTCCCTTTTAAAGTGAAAGATAAGAAAGACCATCATAAGGAACATCACCAGGATATTCAGTTCGAGTATCGAATGAATGAACAAGTATATGACCTAAGACATTTTCCTGAAGAGAGACTGATCTATATATATGAATCAACGGAGCTTGCAACTCTCCGGGATAAATACGAGAAAGAAAAGATAGCGCTTGGCATTATCATGCTGGACAATCTGGATGAAGCTTCACAAGGGATGGATGACCAGCAGCGAACGGCTTTAACTGCTCGGGCAGCAAGCGAAATTACATCTTGGGCAAAAGATTTTAATATCTATTTGAGACGGTTATCTTCGGAACGTTATCTGATGATACTGAATCACAATTCTTTGCAGGATTTGGAGATGAGCCGATTTGTCATTCTAGATGATATTCGCGAGATGACGGCTGACTTAAAGGTACCGATGACGCTCAGTATAGGTCTTGCTTACGGTTCGGACAGTATACGTGAACTTGGAGAACTTGCTCAGTCCAGTCTTGATATGGCATTGGGACGTGGTGGGGATCAAGCAGCGGTCAAAGCAGGTCAGCGTCTTTCTTTTTATGGCGGTAAGACGAACGCCGTGGAGAAGAGAACGCGTGTCAGAGCAAGAGTCATCGCTCATGCGCTGCGTGATCTCATGCAAGAAAGCGATCAAGTCTTTATTATGGGGCACAAAATACCAGATATGGATGCGATCGGCGCTTCCATTGGCATATGGAAAGCTGCTAATCTATATCATGTGGAGTCTTACATTGTGCTGGATGCATCGAATCCATCCATTGAACGATTAATGGAACAGGTGTATAAGGACGATAGAATGTGTGCCTCCTTTATTACACCGGAAGAAGCACAGCAGATGATGACCGAGCACAGTTTGCTTGTCGTGGTGGATACTCACAAGGCATCGATGACAATCGAACCTAAACTTGTGCAGGCTGCTTCTCGTGTGGTGGTTGTTGATCATCACCGTAGAGGCGAAGAATTTATCAATGACGCAGTGCTGATCTATTTGGAGCCTTATGCCTCCTCAGCAGCAGAACTCGTCACCGAACTACTGCAATATATTCATGATAAATTGCAGCTTACACCTCTTGAAGCAACTGCGCTTTTGGCCGGAATCACGGTCGATACCAAACATTTTGCCATGCATACGGGATCAAGAACGTTCGAAGCAGCCGGCTACTTGAGGCGGAATGGTGCAGATTCCATTCTGGTGCAACGTTTGCTCAAAGAGGATCTTCAGGAATATATTGCGAAAGCAGAAATCATAAAACATGCTAAAATGATACATGGGCATATTGCTGTTGCAGTGACGGAAGAAGGACAAATTATTCCGCAACTGTTAATTGCACAGGTCGCAGATTCATTGCTTAATATGACCGATGTCGTTGCTTCATTTGTTGTTAGTGAACGTCCTGATGGTGTAATTGGCATCAGTGCCCGTTCTCTTGGTAAAATGAATGTTCAAGTCGTTATGGAACGGCTTGGGGGCGGTGGGCATTTAACGAATGCAGCTGTTCAGCTAGACATGCCAATTGGGGAAGCAGAAGCACGTTTGTTAGAAGTATTGGCTGAAATCGAGAAGGAAGAGGGGTTGTTCGAATGAAAGTCATTTTTATAAAAGATGTAAAAGGTCAAGGGAAAAAAGGTCAAGTTAAAGAGGTGTCTGAAGGATACGCAGCAAACTTTTTGCTTCCAAGAGGTCTTGCACGCTCTGCAACTGATGGAAACATGAAGACCTTGGAAAACCAGAATGCGGCTGAAGAGAAACGCAAACAGGAAGAGAAAGATGAAGCAATAGCACTTGGTAAGAAGCTAGAATCTTTAACGGTGGAATTGAAAGCAAAAGCTGGCGAGGGTGGCAAATTGTTTGGTGCGATTACAAGCAAGCAGATTGCAGAAGCACTCGCAGCACGAGGACATAAGATCGATAAACGGAAAATCGAGCTAGATGAACCGATTCGCAATCTGGGGGTTACACAGATGAGTGTTAAACTCCATCCAGAAGTTAAAGCTACGCTCAAGGTCCAAGTGACGGAGGAATAAGATGGGCGGCGAGATTTATTTCGACCGGGTTCCACCGCAAAACCTTGAAGCAGAGCAGGCCGTTTTAGGTGCTATTTTATTACAAGCAGAGGCTTTGATTACCGCTATGGAGCGGGTATCAACGGAAGATTTCTATGACAAGCCGCATCAATTAATCTATGAATCCATGATTCAGCTTAGTGAAGATAACCAGCCGATTGACCTTATTACCCTCACATCGCTTATGCAGGATAAAGGGCAACTTGAGGATATTGGCGGAGTCAGTTACCTCGCTAAACTTGCTCAAGCTGTTCCAACGGCCGCTAATGTGGATTATTACGCACAGATTATTGAAGAAAAATCGATGCTCCGCAGACTCATTCGCACCGCTACAACGATTGTGAGTGAAGGTTATGCTGGCGGAGAAGATGTATCAGGAATGCTTAGTGATGCTGAGCGAAAAATCCTTGAGATTTCTAATCGCCGTTCCAGTAGTGGATTTATCGCTATCAGAGATGTGCTCATGGAAGTGTTTGATAAAGTAGAGACCCTTTATCAAAATAAAGGGAATACGACGGGAATTCCATCCGGCTTTGTGGATTTGGACAAAATGACGAGCGGATTTCAGCGGAATGACCTCATCATCGTAGCTGCCCGTCCTTCTGTAGGGAAAACCGCGTTTGCCCTTAACATTGCACAGAATGTAGCAGTAAGAGCGAGTGAGACAGTAGCCATCTTTAGTTTGGAGATGTCAGCGGCTCAGCTGGTACAACGTATGATTTGTGCGGAAGCAAATCTTGATGCGAATGTTATGCGTAACGGGGAGTTTAAGGGTGACGAGGATTGGTCCAAGCTGACGATGGGGATTGCTGCTTTGTCTGAAGCAGAAATCTACATTGATGATACTCCGGGGATCACGGTAGCCGATATTCGGGCTAAATGTCGCCGTCTGAAAAAAGAAAAAGGACTAGGTATGATTGTGATCGATTACCTCCAGCTCATTCAGGGCCGCGGTAAGAGCGGCGAGAACCGTCAGCAGGAAGTATCTGAAATCTCTCGTACACTGAAGCAAATTGCTCGTGAGCTCGACGTTCCTGTCATTGCCCTCTCTCAGCTTAGCCGTGGCGTTGAGCAACGGCAGGACAAACGTCCAATGATGAGTGACCTTCGGGAATCGGGTTCCATCGAGCAAGATGCCGATATTGTCGCTTTCTTATACCGTGATGATTACTACAATCAGGAAACGGAGAAAAAGAATATTATCGAAATCATTATTGCAAAACAGCGTAATGGTCCAGTAGGAACGGTCGAGCTTGTATTCTTAAAGAACTTCAACAAGTTCGTCAATTACGAACGAGTCCATTCCGATGCTTTTGCTGGATAATGATCCTGAACTTATGATTCATTCTTTCGTATATTGAAAATAAGAGATCCACTGCTATGTGCCATTCAGCACTTGACAGTGGATCTTTTTTGGTAGTAACTTCATCTATTTCCGAACAATCGATATATGTAGTAAATAATTGTTCGCTTTTAAATTTGACTTTGCTATAGGGGACTGGTAAACTTGAATTGCTGCTTTGAGTGGCAAACCTTACAGATGCAGTCATGTCTACAAGATATGTACGAATGAGGTAGGGCTTTTTTTGCTGTAGTAAGTGGCGGGCCAGATTAAATGAAGGTCTAAGCTATTTCGTTTTGTATGAATGACGTAAACTGCGCAGATATTAAAGACAAAATGACAACATGAACATAATAAAATGCATGTAATTACACTTACGGGGGAATGAATATGTCAACAGTAGTCGTTGTGGGAACACAATGGGGAGACGAAGGCAAAGGCAAAATTACGGATTATCTGGCGGAAAGTGCCGATGTAGTGGCTCGCTACCAGGGAGGTAATAATGCAGGTCATACGATCCTGATTGACGATAAGAAATATAAGCTAAGCTTGATTCCATCCGGCGTTTTCTATGAAGATAAAAAATGTGTCATCGGGAACGGTATGGTTGTAAACCCGGAGGCTCTTATTCAAGAGATTACTTATATTCACGATAACGGCTTCTCCACGAAAAATCTCGTTATTAGTGATCGTGCGCATGTCATTATGCCATATCACATGGTACTGGATGCACTTGAAGAAGATCGTAAAGGACCGAACAAGATCGGTACGACGCGTAAAGGGATTGGTCCTGCTTACATGGACAAAGTGGCACGTAACGGAATCCGAATTGCTGATCTGATGGATGCAGAGGAGTTCGAACTGAAGCTTCGTCATATGGTGAAGGAAAAGAACCAAGTAATTGAGCAAGTATACGGCGCTGAGCCGCTTGATGTAGAAGAAATTCTGAAGCAATACCTAGAGTATGCAGAATTTGTACGTCCATATGTAACAGATACGTCTGTTGTCCTTAACAATGCAATTGATGAGGATCAAAAGGTATTGTTCGAAGGTGCACAAGGTGTAATGCTTGATATCGACCAAGGTACTTACCCGTATGTAACCTCTTCTAACCCATCTGCTGGTGGGGTATGTATCGGTTCCGGCGTTGGACCATCCAAGATCAATGAAGTAATTGGTGTAGCAAAATCCTACACAACACGTGTTGGAGATGGACCTTTCCCAACTGAACTCAACAATGAAGTTGGCGATTATATCCGTGAAAAAGGTCATGAGTATGGTACCGTTACTGGACGCGCACGTCGTGTAGGCTGGTTTGACAGTGTTGTCGTACGCCATGCACGCCGCGTCAGCGGAATTACAGGTTTATCCCTGAATTCCCTGGATGTACTTACGGGTCTAGACACCGTGAAAATCTGCGTGGGATACAAATACCGCGGAGAATTCATTACTCATTATCCAGCAAGCCTGAAAATGCTGGCTGAATGTGAAGCGGTATATGAAGAGATGCCAGGTTGGAGCGAGGATATTACCTCAGCTAAGAAGCTGGAAGACCTTCCAGAAACGACACGTAATTACGTGCAACGTGTGTCCGAACTGACAGGAATCCCAATTGCGATCTTCTCTGTAGGTCGTAACCGTGAGCAAACAAATCAAGTTCTGCCGATCTACGTTTAATATAGAACGAATATACTCAAGACAATCCGTTATGCCTAAGTAAGGCAAGCGGATTGTCTTCATCGAAGCCCTTGTCTTCCCTTACCCTTGTGGTATAGGGGGATGGGGGCTTTTTTGTGTTATAGGCATTTCTCTCTATTAAAAATAAAAAAGAAGGATAGAATTCAGCCAGATGCGTCAATACTGATCTTATACACTTCGATGAACTCTATCTTTCTCGAGGAGAGGATAAAGGGAAGTGGATCAATTCGTAGGAGGCATCCAACAATGAAGTGGTTCAAATGGTGTGGACAATTGCTATTAACGGTAATGCTGGTAAGTACACTTACTCTGCTGACAACAGGACTTATTGTGCAATCTTATGTAAATTCCCTGCTAGCCAGTTTTAATATTGCATGGGAAGGACAGCCAACAGGCTTGTCTTCCATTTTTCAAGGGGCTTTAGGGATGAATGCAGGCAAGACAGGCGGAAGTGCAGGAAAAGAGACTGAGACAGCTGGGGACAGCACATCAACTTCAACAGGCCAGAAGGGCAGTCCTTCTACTGATACTAGTAAAAATAAAGATGCTTCAGAATCAGATGCCAGCGGAATTTCGAAAGAAGATCCGGCAAATACCGGAACCAAAGATGATAAAGATCAGGGGAGCGACACCTCCTCTACAAATAATGGAAGCACGAGCACGGTGGATGATACAACGGCAGACAGCAATGAAGGCGGAGTGGTTACAGATGATTCTGTCATCATGTCTCCTGATGAGATGGCTGACTATAAGGATACAATTCCGAATAAAGAGAAGACCGAAGTATTCGATCTGTTGATGAACAAAATCCCAACAGATGAAATGCAGATGATCTCAAATACGATGGAAGATGGGATTACAGAACAGGAACTGCAGGATATGGAACAGGTGATAGCCAAATATCTTACCGAAGATGAATACAAACAGCTGATGGCAATTTTGACGCCAGAGCAATAAAGGAAAGTTCAGGAAACCCGCGCTTGTCGCGGGTTTTTGGTATGTTTTCCCGAGTTGCTAGAAGACGAATTCCTGTGGTAGAGTATACGAGTAACTAAAAGGTTAAAATTTTGACACTTTTACACAAATATGAAGTTAAGCTATGAAATTGAATGAAATGACTCATAAGTATGGCATAGTTAACAAATAATACACCGGTAACGATAAGCGTGTAAGGATAAAGGAGAGAATCATGAGCAGTTCGAAAGACAGCACGAATACAACCGATTCCGCATCAAAGAAGTTATTCACGAAACCCCGCAAATGGCTTCTGCTTACGGCAGCAGGCTTATTTATGGCGGTATCTGTAGGCTTTGCGTCCCAGCAGTTCCTCAATGCTAGCGCGACTTCTTATTACAACGTATACGTAAAGGATGAGCTAATCGGCTCTATAAGCAGTCAGGAAGAGCTATTCAATCTCTATGACCGCAAAAAAGACGAATATGCGGAGAAATATCCAGAAGTGAACATGCAGCTCAATACAGAGGCAATTTCCCTCGAGAAAGTGCGGGGCGATGAACCGACCATTACCACGGAAGCAACACTAGACAAGCTTGACGGGATGATTACTGCATTTGCAGAAGGTGCCGAGCTGAAAGTGGGAGGCAAAGTGATTGGTATTGTGAAGGACCAAAAAACCGCCGATCAAATACTCCAGCGCGTGAAAAATAATTATATTACAACCGACGAAAAAGCAGAGACGCCAAATGCTCCATTGAAACTTAAAACGGTTGCTGCTTTTGCCTCATCAGATGAGAAATCCGCTGAGCCGAAAGAAGAACAGGTTACCTTGGCATCTGTAAGTCTTAAGGAAGAAGTTGCTATAGAAGAGGTCAAGGCTGACCCCAATAAGATATTGACGGATGAGGAAGCAATACAACTTCTTACCGAGGGTAAGGAAGAGAAGATTAGCTATCAGGTAAAGGAAGGGGATACGCTGTCTTCGCTATCTGAAACCTACGAGATGACGTTAGCAGAGATACGCTCCTTGAATCCAGGACTTGAAGATGACAACATCCAGGTTGGACAGAAATTAATTTTGTTTGCACTTAAGCCAGCACTTACGGTAACAACGGTAGAGAATGTGGTGGAAGAAGTAATTACAGAGCCGCAGGTGGAGATTCGCAAGAGCGATGAGCTGAAGTCGGGTGTGACGAAAGTGGTCCGCCCTGGGCAAACAGGACGTAAACAAGTCAGCTACCGCATAACGAAAGAAAATGGAGATGTGGTCAAGGAAGAATGGCTTGGACAAGAGGTGCTGGAAGCCTCTGTAACGGAAGTTGTGCTTCAGGGAACGAAGGTCACTGGAGAAGGTAGCGGTGTTTTTTCCTGGCCGGTTACGGATGCAATTATGAGCAGCAGTTTTGGACAGCGCTGGGGCAGACAGCATAAAGGAATTGACCTTGTTGGAGAGCGAGCCATTAAGGCCTCAGATGAAGGAGTCGTCACTTTTGCAGGTCAGCAAAGCGGTTATGGGAATGTCATTATTATTAATCATGGTAATGGATACGAAACGCTGTATGGCCACCTTAATAGCATCAATGTGAAGGAAGGTCAGATTGTAGAGAAGGGTGAAAGTATTGGTGTAATGGGAAATACCGGCCGCTCTACAGGAACCCACCTTCATTTTGAAATTAAAAAAGATAGTGTCGCGCTGAATCCAATGAAATATCTTCCGTAAAATAGGAAAGCATGGTCTGTATAGAGGCAGATCATGCTTTTTTTGTGTAGCAAAGAAGCCCTTTTCACCTAGTGAATATGCCGGTTTAGGTATGTTAAAATAGAACGTATCAAGGAAAAACAGATGAAGACCAAGGTCTTTTCACAAAATAAACGTTGGAGCGGAGCGATTGTATGCAAGGAAAGATTCTCGTAGTGGATGATGAACAACCAATCGCAGATATCCTTAAATTCAACCTCGAGAAAGAGGGATATCAGGTCACTTGTGCCTTTGACGGAGTACAGGCGGTTGAACTTGCGTTATCCGAGCAGCCGGACTTGATCCTGCTGGATTTGATGCTCCCTGGCAAAGACGGAATGGATGTATGCAGGGAAGTAAGGGCACAACTGGAGACCCGGATCATTATGCTAACCGCCAAGGATTCGGAGATTGACAAAGTATTAGGCCTTGAATTAGGGGCAGATGATTATGTCACCAAACCGTTTAGTACAAGAGAATTGCTGGCTCGGGTGAAAGCCCAGATGCGGAGACAACAGAAGCCACAGATTCAATCAGGGACATCATCGCCATCGGAAGAACAACTTGGACTGAAGTTACATGATCTTTATTTTGACACCGATATGTATACCGCATATAAAGGCGGAGTACCGCTTGATTTGACTCACCGGGAATATGAGCTGCTATATTATATGGCCAAAAATTCGGGAAAGGTGATGACAAGAGAGCATTTGCTGCAAGCTGTATGGGGGTTTGAGTACTTTGGAGATGTTCGAACAGTCGATGTGACCATCAGGCGCCTGAGAGAGAAAATTGAAGAAAATCCAAGCAAGCCGGAAACCATTGTGACACGCAGAGGACTGGGTTATTTGATTCGAGGCTCAAAGAGCGGAGTTTTGTAAATGAAGTGGACCTCTTTTTTTCGTACCGTACAGGCCAAGCTGATTATCGTGTATGTGCTACTCATTTTAGTAGCGATGCAGCTAATTGGAGTTTATTTTGTTAGTGCGATGAAAACATCGCTGACGAGCAATTTTACAGAGGATTTGCATGCACGTGCGGAGATGTTGTCTGTACTGGTGGCAGAGACGCTGGTAACTGGAGACGGTGATACGGGTGAAGATCGTACGGAGAGTCTCGGTACTTTGGTTAATAACCTCTTTAATATTAGTGGAGCGGAAATACAGGTGCTCGATGCGAGCGGGCGTGTACTGACGACAACCCTTAGTTCGCATAACAATTACATAGGCCGTAAAAACACACAAACAGTGGTCAGCCGAGCACTGCAAGGCATCCGTGATAATGAGGAAAACGTGATTGATGAAGATAATGTCCGCAAAAAAGTGGTAGCAAAGCCTGTCTCCGCTGGAGGTAAAATTGTCGGCGCAGTCTATATCGCAGCATCTATGAACGAACTGTATACCACAATGGAGCGGATCAACAATATTTTTATATCGGGTGTACTTATTGCGCTAGGTCTGACGGCTGTGCTGGGCGTTATTCTGTCGCATACGATTACAGCTCCCATTAAAGAACTTACACGGAAAGCAAATGCAGTAGCGGAAGGCAATTTCCGCACGAAAATGCCGGTTCTTGGAACCGATGAAATTGGACAGCTTAGTAATGCATTCAATTATATGACAAGCCGCCTAAGAACCGCACTGTCCGAGAATGAAGAGGAGAAAGAGAAGTTGTCCTCCATTCTTGCCAACATGAGTGATGGAGTGGTGGCTACAGACGAGCTTGGACGAATTATTCTTGTAAACAAACGGGCTAGCCTTATGCTTGGGGCCGAGGAATCAGCGATGACGGGACGGCATTTTGCCGTTCTGCTGGGGCTTGATGTGGAGGAGGCTGAGACGATGCTAAGCGGGATTACGGCCTCTACGCTCTTGCAGATTCACCCTCCAGGTCAGGATGGGTCGCTCGTGATTCGTGTTACTTTTACACCTGTTCATCGGAGGGATGATGGGGGAACGGGAGCTATCATTGTGCTTCAGGATGTGACCGAACAGGAGGAGCTAGAAGCTTCGAGGCGGGAGTTTGTAGCCAATGTGTCTCACGAGCTGAGAACTCCGTTAACTACCATCAAAAGTTATGCAGAAGCACTGGACGATGGGGCTATTGATGACCCTGAATTGGGAAGCCGCTTCGTTGGGGTTATCCAAAATGAAACGGAGCGAATGATTAGACTCGTTACGGATCTACTTCATTTGTCACGGCTTGATTCCAAAGAAGCACCGCTGCGTAAGCAGCTTACGCCTATTCATGATGTACTGGATGAGGTGGCAGATCGCTTCTCCTTCCAAATGCAGCAGAAACAGATGAGTACTGCTGTCATTGTAGAGCGGGGGGTGCCTGAGGTACCCATTGATCGTGATCAGATCGATCAGCTGCTTGATAATCTCGTCTCTAATGCCCTTAAATACTCCCATGAGGGAGGGAGTGTTACCTTGTCTGCTACCCTAGTAGAAAAAGGAGTGGCCATATCCGTTGAGGATACAGGGCTTGGCATCCCTAAAAAGGACATCGAACGAATTTTTGAACGATTCTACCGTGTTGAAAAGGGAAGATCCCGCAGTATGGGCGGAACTGGCCTGGGTCTATCCATTGCCAGGGAAATCGTAAGAGCACATGGCGGAGATATTCAACTCGAATCAGAACTTGGAAAAGGTACAAGGGTTACCTTCACACTGCCTCTTGGACAGGAAGGGGGGAGTTATTCATGAAGGAATCGTTAAAAACTACTGTACTTGTACTGCTTATTACAGCAAGTCTTGTTCAGAGTTACTTCCTGATCTACCGTCTTCCAGGAAGCTACTCTGTAGTGAACAGTGAGTCTAATTACATCAAGACCGAGAATATGGGTCAGGAACAGCGAGTGGAAAATTTGATATTTCCTGATCAGATGATTATTCATATGGGCAAGGATAAGCATACTCTTTTTTACCCGGAATCTACGTTCTATCAGCTGATTTATTCACGTCTTCAAGGCCGTAATTTCGGTAATTTTGAAAGGCAAAGTGTAGACTCGGCTAACTGGGAAGAGTTGAAGAAGACACACCCAGGAATCGAACTATCATTTGAAGGGGGCATTCCCGTATCTTTGCTGCAGCGTATCATGCAGTTAGATGCGGACTCTCTTTTCCAAGCAGAAACAATCAGTAAGGTTTGGATCTATACGAGTGGCAAGGATCCTAAGGCGCATGCGCTGTTCTTTAGTTCACGGGGAGATGTCGTATATGAGGCAGAGGATGTAGACCTGACGGTGCAGGATGTGAAGCAGCATGTTGATTTTGGGACAGGCTGGACCCCATATCGCCTGACAGATGCAGGATATTACATTCCCGAGGAAGCACTCGAAATGCTTCAAGTGGAACTTCCTACGGGACAGTATACCGTGGATCAGATGCAGCGAAGTCTTTTCTTTGATCCGAGTATGACACGGAACATCCAAGAGAAGGATGGTTCCGAGATATATACAGACAGTAAGCGGAGCTTGCAGGTGAAATATAATCAACGCTGGATTAGTTACAACGACCCGGCTGCTGTACAAACGAGTGAGGTAGATCGCACGAAGGATGTGCTTGCCGCTGTTGATTTTGTTAATCAATACGGTGGGTTTAACGGAACCTATCGCCTTACAATGGATGCGGATAATCAAAGTACACAAATCAATTTGCTTCCGTATTACGATAGTTACCGGATTCTTGATCTGCCGGAGTATGGGTTTGAACATATGCATCTTGATGTGCAGAAGGAATCAGTTGCGACCTATGAACGTTCTCTACTCTATTTAATGGAGGGCGAAGAGGTGGAAAAGCAGATGACGCAGCTTCCTTTTGGAGAGGAACTTGAACAGCAGATTAAGGAAGTGGCTGGAAATGCTACTGTGATTAACTTATTTCCTGCTTACTTACCTGTACCGACTGAGTCTGGGATGAAGCTTCTCCCCGTATGGGCTATTACGCTTGGGTCTGGTCAGGTGAAAATGGTTCCAGCAAAGTAAAAGTGGGTAACCCTTGGACTGGCACTGCAGGTGGTCTATAATGAAATGAGGTGAAAAGATGGATTGGGGCCGTGCCAAGAATGTATTAATCTATGCTTTTCTGCTATTGAACTTGGTGCTTGGTTATCAGTTGTGGATCGATGCACGGGAATCGGCCGGCTCAAGTCTTGATTTTACTTCTCTTGGAGACAGTACACAGCGACTAATGGAAGAGAAGGGAATTCAAATTCTTGCGCCTATTCCGAGTGACACACCTGTAATGCCAAAGCTGACTTATCGTTATCTCAATGGAGATAAAGCAGCAGGTATAGTGGAGCTTGAAGAGCCGATTGATAGTAAGCTTGTTTTTTCTGAAAAAGAAATGGTAGCTGCGCTGAAAGATACGATTCCAGACATTGAGCAGTATGAACTCGATCCGCTTGCGAATCCGGATGACTCAGATCGGTTTATTTTGCATCCACTTGCGGAACAGCGCTGGCCATTATTTCATGTAAATCTAGAGTTATATTATTCGGATCAGAAAATTACGGGATACCGGCAATCGCCGATTGAAATGTCAACATTTGAAGAAGAACAGCAAGTGCTTCCGGCTTCCAAGGCCCTTGGCACGCTGGTCGAGCTCTTTTTGCCGAATGACGCCGTCGTACAAAATATCACGCTTGGATATTACGGTGAGGAGTTTAACTCGGACAGCCAGGTGGCAGCCCCTGCGTGGAGATTTGTGCTCGAAGGTGGGCAGAAATATTATGTACAGGGTATCAGCGGAGAGGTAATCAGTCCGAAGACAGAAAAACCGGAGGAGTAATGAGTTATGGGGATACGTTTTACCGTGTTGTCGAGTGGTTCGACAGGGAACGCAACTGTTGTTCGTAATGATGATACGGCTTTATTAATAGATGCAGGACTCAGTGCAAAACGAATCGATGAATTAATGCTAGAGCGGGACATGCTGGGTTCACAACTTGACGGGATTTTAGTTACACATGAACATTCAGACCATATTCGGGGCCTTGGCGCCGTTGCGCGGAAATACAACTTACCTATCTATGCGAACACGAATACGTGGAAAGCTATGCAGAAATCGATTGGTAAAATAGCCGAGGAGAACATTCGATTCATGGAAAGCGGTGAGGTGAAGGAATTCAAATCATTGCGTGTTGAGTCGTTCGGCATTTCTCATGATGCGGCGGAGCCCGTGGGGTACTCTTTCTATGATGGTAAAGAAAAACTGAGTGTGGCGACCGATCTTGGGTATATGAGTGACAAGGTGAGACTTGCCATCTCCGATGCGGATGTCATGGTACTAGAAGCTAATCATGATATTGATATGCTGCGGATGGGACGCTATCCATGGAATACGAAGCGGCGGATTATGGGTGACCTAGGTCACTTATCCAATGAAGCGGCAGGGGCAGCACTTAGTGAGCTGCTGAACGGGATTACCAAGCGGGTATATTTGGCTCATTTAAGTCGTGACCACAATTTGATGGAACTCGCTAAACTTACGGTACGCGGTGCGATGGAGGATCGTGGATGTTTTTATAAGGATAGCGAATTCCAGCTATGTGATACGTATTATGACCGGCCTACACCATGGGATAAGGTGAGCTCTCCATAAAGCTGTCGAGTTCGGCAGCTTTTTTTTCTACCTCTTCGCGAGTAAGTATATTTTTCTCAATCAAGAGTTCAATAATGGTGCTGAGCGCGAGGGTGTTACGGTAGTGCTCTTCCTTGAGATCCGCCAGTTTAGCAGCAAGGCCAACCTCTTCCATAGCTGAATATACACGATTCATTGTGATGCCCCCTTGTAATATAAATGGACTATAATATGAAACTTCCAGCGAATCTAGCAAGCTCTTAATTGTATTGTAGTCAGACATGGGCAAAAACATTCCTGTTTTTCCCTGTTTCTTGATAAGTAGGGGGCATGCTATGCTAAAAAAGCTGTCCTTGGATCTTTCAGATCGGGGGATAACATGCCATGATAAAGACAGAATGTAACGGTACTTGTATCAAACAAAGCCAATTTCCATAATTTTACGATCTTGCGCTTGAAGGGTTAAAATTGTGGTGATAAATGAAGTAGGGAAGTATTTCCTTCCCTTTTTTCGAAACTTTTTCGGTTCATATGAGTTCTATATAGTAGAGAACATCTTATTTAGTACGACTGACATTTATTCGAATAATATTCATTAACATAAACATGAAGAAAGCACGTATTAAGGCAGTGAACGGTCTTGATGCAAGTGATACGAAGGGGAGAGGATCCAATGGGATTGTTTGATGATGAATTTTATTCCACCAAAGTATCGAAACGGACCGGGAATCTTGCAAAACGGGTAAGAGTAAGCCGCAAAAGATTATGGCCGAGAACCGTGAAAAATTCAGAATCCTCCTCTTTATCTATGATTCAGGTTGCTGTCATCAGCTCCGTGATTAGTGCCGTTGTATCTGTAGCGCTATTCGCTTGGATTGTATATCCGGGGGAAACGCAGATGGCTTTTGCTGGCCAGACTTCTTATGGAAGTGAACAAGGAGATCCTTATGAGCAAGTTATACAGGCAGGGGATAAAGTTCGTCCGGCCGTAGTAAGCATTGTGAGTCATAAGGATGTGGAAGGTTCAAAAAATGAAGATTCTGCCCTTGGATCGGGCGTTATTTTTAAAATTGAAGGCAAAAAGGCATATATCATGACTAATCATCACGTTGTCGATACTGGCGGAAATTTGGAAGCAGTGACGGTAGATGGCACTTCTAGAGAAGCGGAACTGATCGGGAAAGACCGCATCAGTGATATTGCTGTGCTGTCCATTGATAGCAAAGGAATATCTACGGCGGTAGAGCTGGGAGATTCCACGAAGCTACGCAGAGGGCAGGCGGTACTTGCCATCGGTAACCCTCTAGGTCTTGGTGGTACTATGACATCGGGAATCGTTAGCTATATCGATCGGCGAATCCCGGTCTCCATTAATCAGGATGGGGTATATGACTGGGAGCAGAACGTAATTCAGACGGATGCTGCTATTAATGAAGGGAACAGTGGCGGAGCCCTCATTGATATGAACGGTAAGCTCGTCGGTATTAACACTATGAAGATTGCGGATATGGGCGTGGAAGGCCTTGGGTTTGCGATTCCAACGCATGATGTTATGACGATTGTAGATGACCTCATGCTAGACGGAAAGGTATCACGTCCTTACCTGGGTGTATACACCGTAGATTTAACTAGTCCTTATGCTCCGCTTGATAAGGAACAGCGGGAAGAGATGAAGTTGCCTGAATCGGTTGAGGAGGGTGTCATCGTACTGGAGGCGTCGGGTCCAGCAGAAGAAGCCGGGCTTAAGATGAACGACGTCATTGTGGAGTTTGATGGCAAGAAAATTCGGTCTACACTTGATCTGCGTAAGCATCTGTATGAGAAGAAGAAGATCGGTGATGAACTAAAAGTAAAGTTTTATCGGGATGGGAAGCTGACCGAGGTGGCTACCAAGCTCACAGATAAACCAGAAGAATAGATAGAAAAACGGCCTTTCCCAGCGGGAGAAGCCGTTTTTTATTTGCCATGATGCATGTAGCTCCTACATATTTGGGAAGGATAGCATCAGGCAGAAGTAAGGAAGATCGAAGAAAAAGGCATGTTCTAGCCGATTGTCACGGAAGAAACGGGGCAAAGGGTTTCTTTTCGTGCGCAGGTGTGGTAGAACAAGAGAAGGAGCATGTCCATATGCGAGGAGACGTTCGTCTCTAAAGTATGAGGACACAACCGTAACACAGGGTAAAGACAGAAAGGATGCTTGAGTGAATGTACACCGTATGTAAAGATCATGTGGAGCATGCCATTGACCAGTTTGTTGATGAATTCGAGGATGCACCGGATATTGTGGATTTGAAGGAAACGGAATTCTCTGACTGGGACCCGCCGGTAAAGTGCTCAGAATGTGATAACAACGCGGAGTTCCTGGTGGTTTAAGAGGTTTCACTTCGCAGGATATAGCTGAATAGTAAACAGGGGGAGAGCGTGTGGTTTGCGCTCTTTTTGTCTGTATAAAAGCTTTTTTTAAATCAGATAAGTGGTCTAAAAGTGTGAAGTACGTATAGAGACGGCAGCGTTACCGTTTTATATATAGGAGGGAGAATAATCGTGTTTATTCAAATTATTAGTGTAGGGAAATTAAAAGAGAAATATTTGGTGCAGGGCATTCAGGAGTATGCAAAACGGCTTGCACCCTATATTAAGTTTCAAGTCATTGAGGTACCAGATGAAAAGGCTCCAGAGAACATGAGCGACGCTGAGATCAAGGCCGTAAAAGAGCGTGAGGGCGAGAAGATCTTAGGGCATATCAAACCGGATGCACATGTGATTGCACTTGCGCTGGATGGTCAGCTCTGGAGCTCAGAGGATTTGGCGGCTGAGATTGATAAGCTCGGTACTTATGGAACGAGCCATATCGTGTTTGTCATCGGCGGCAGCAATGGGCTGTCGGATGCGGTTCTTCGCCGTTCACAGCAGCGCCTGAGCTTCGGGCGAATGACACTCCCGCATCAGCTTATGCGTCTGGTGCTGGTGGAGCAGGTGTACCGTGCGGTGAAGATTAACCGCGGGGAGCCGTATCATAAGTGAGTGAGGTTAAAAATAGAACAACTTAGAACGTTATCGTTACAACGATGAGGTTGGTTGATCAAATTGTAGGCAATTCTAGGCGTATGGATCTAATAGATCAAGCGTCTTTTTTTGTGCCAGATTGTAGGCAATTCTACGGACTATTCTTGAGAGAATAGAGGATTACGTTAATTGAATGAATTTCATATTCATAAAATTATTTCATAGTATATTGTTTGTCGCTCTAATATATATTATATTATTCACGACAATGAAAATTCGGGGTGTAGTGATGAATATAGGAATGGAAATAAAGAAATTGAGGACTGAAAAAGGAATTACTTTGAAAGAGTTAAGTGAAAAAAGCGAACTATCTGTTGGATTTCTGTCTCAATTAGAAAGGGGGCTTACTACCATAGCAGTTGATTCACTTGAAAAACTAGCGAATATTTTGGAAGTTCATTTAACACACTTTTTTGATTATCCACTTAAAAGGGAAGATATGGTTTTAAGAAGTTATGAACAAGAATTAATGGATTCAGTAGAAGGTGGTTTTATTAAGTATAGTTTAAGTACAAATTTAGAAAATAAACAACTTTTTCCAAGGCTTATAGAAATTCTTCCTCAAAAGAAGGATGAAGAAATATTACCCTATAAGCATAAGGGAGAAGAGTTCATTTATGTTATAGAGGGTATATTAACAGTTTACATAAATGGTCAGAGGCATGAAGTATATCCTGGTGACAGTGTTCATATGGACTCAAATATTGATCACAATTGGGCTAATTATACGAACAAAAAGGTCAAGCTTATAGCTGTTAATACACCTAATTATATCTACAATAGTGGGGTTTATACTACAGATGCTGATTAGTATAGACATTATATAAAGTAAAAAGAAAGTGATCATAACAATGGATAAATTTATATTATATCTAATCGGTTCTTTTTTTGTAATCGGAGCGATTGATTATATTACCGGAAATCTTTTGAAACTAGGGGAGAAATTTGAGGAAGGCATAAAGACCATGGGAGCTTTAGGGCTTGGCATGATAGGAATAATTTCTTTAGTCCCTATATTTACAAATTTTTTATCCGCTGAGATTATTCCCATCTTTAAAGTTTTTCATCTAGATCCTTCTATCGTACCTGCAGCATTTTTAGCTGTAGATATGGGGGGCTATCAAATGGCTAATGAGCTAGCATTGACAAAGGAAATGGGGGCATTCTCAGGAATTATCATCGCATCTACATTAGGAGCCACCATTAGTTTTTCAATACCTGTCGCGTTAGGGATGCTTTCTAAAGAGGATGAAAAATATTTTTCTAAGGGTGTGTTGGTTGGGATTATTACTATACCAATAGGATGCCTTGCAGCAGGCTTATGGCAAAAAATAAATATCAATGTATTAGTATGGAATCTCGTCCCTATATTTGTTTTTGCTATTATCTTAGGAGCAGGCTTATTAAAAGCTCCTCATGTTTTTATTAAAGTTTTTAATGTATTTGGAAAGCTTATTATGACTTTGAGCACGCTTGGATTACTTTTACAAGGTATAGATGTGATATTTGGTGTAAGGCTCGTCTCAGGGTTAGCACCACTATCTGAATCTACTGTAATAGTAGCCAAGATCGCATTTGTTTTAGGCGGAGCATATCCTATGCTAGCACTTATCAATCGAATTTTTAAAAAAAGTTTTAAAGAAATAGGGCAGAAATTTGGAATAAATTCAGTGTCAGTAGCAGGCATTCTAGGAGGTTTGGCTAGCAATCTGTTGATATTTGCAACATTTAAGGGAATGAATCCTAAAGGAAAAGTGGTATGTACTGCCTTTGGAGTAAGTGGTGCATTTGTATTTGGAGGTCAATTTGGATTTGTGTCAGGAGTAGCCCCAGAAATGTTAGGAGCGTTTATCATATCAAAGCTTACGGCCGGAATAATGAGTATAGTACTAGCTGCATGGCTATATGATCGTGAAAATAAAAAATTAAATCTTCAGGAAAATGGAGGTATTAGTAATGAATGTAGTTATGAATATCAGGGATAGGGTCGAAAAGTTAAGACAGCTAATGAAAGAAAACCAAATGGATGCATATATCATTCCCAGTTTTGATGCACATCAGAGTGAATATGTAGCAGAACATTGGAAATGTAGACAATGGATATCAGGATTCACAGGGTCTGCAGGTACTGTAGTTATTACATTAGAGGATGCTGGGTTATGGACAGATGGTAGATACTATATTCAAGCCGAAAAGCAGCTTGAGGGCTCAGGAATCAGATTATTTAGAATGATGGATCCAGGGGTGCCATTTTATTCAGAATGGCTATCAGATGTTCTTAATGAAGGAAGCGCCCTAGGCTTTGATGGAAATGTTTTTTCAATTAATATGGTTAAAAAGATGGAAAAAGATCTAAAAGCAAAGAGAATTGTATTAAAAATGAATCAAGATTTAATTGGTGATCTGTGGGAAGATAGACCGGAGATTCCTAAAGGAGCAATTTTTACTCATGACATAAAATATGCAGGCAAATCACGAGTAGAAAAATTAAATGAAGTAAGAAAAGAAATGAAAAATATAGGAGCAAATTATTATATTTTAACTTCCCTTGATGACATTGCATGGCTTTTGAATATAAGAGGAGCCGATGTGCCTAACAATCCAGTTGTAATAGCTAATGTAATTGTAGCAGAACATAAATGTTATTTATTTATTGATTCTTGCAAGGTTTCCCCTTTGGTTAAATTAGAACTCGAAGCTGAAGGAATCGAGTTAAAAGCAAATCATGAAATACAAACATTCCTTGAAAATCTTTCAAGCGGAGATGCCATAATTTTAGATACGAATAAAACAAATAGCAGATTATATAATGCCATTAACAGTAATACAAAGAAAATCGAAAGTCCTGACATCACGACTAATTTAAAAGCTATTAAAAATGAAGTTGAGATAAAAAATGTAAAATGGTGTGAAATAAAAGATGGTTTAGCCATGGTGAAATTTATAAAATGGCTAAAAAACGTTGTAGACAAAGAAGAAATTACAGAGATTACTGCAGAAGAAAGATTAGAAGATTTCAGAAGGGCCCAGGAAGGATATGTTGGACCTAGCTTTGATACGATAGCAGGTTATAGAGAACATGCTGCGATGATGCATTATAAAGCCAATAAAGAAACGCAATTTACACTTAAGAATGAAGGTCTTTTTTTAATTGATTCAGGCGGACAGTATTATGATGGAACAACAGATATTACACGAACGATTGTTTTAGGAAAACTTACCGATGAACAAAAAAGAGATTTTACTTTGGTGTTAAAAGGATTTATTGCATTAAGCTCAGTAAAATATTTATACGGAGCTACAGGCTCTAACTTAGATGTTTTGGCAAGGCAACCCATATGGCAGTATGGTATAGACTATAAATGCGGGACAGGACATGGGGTAGGTTTTTTCCTGAATGTTCATGAAGGACCACAAACCATAAGGAATAATAATAATAATGTTACATTAGAAAAAGGTATGATTATTACGAATGAACCGGGAATATACCTTGAAGGTAAATATGGAATTAGAATTGAAAATATGATGTTAGTAGTTGAAGATGAGAAAACAGAGTTTGGTCAATTTATGAAGTTTGAAACAATTACGTATTGCCCAATTGATTTAGCCGGTATCAATAAAGATATGTTAACAGAGAGTGAGAAGCAATGGTTAAACAATTATCATCAAGAGGTATATATGAAGCTAGCGCCTTATTTAAATGAAGAAGAGAGTAGATGGCTAAGGGAAGAAACTAGGAAAATATAAATAGATATTGAGAAAGCAGCCATTACAGAGTGTCCTCTGTGACAGCTGCTTTTTCTGTTAAGGCTTCAGCTTGGAGCATCTTCTTGTCGCATGTTTTTTCCCTCAGTTCTTAAAATTAACGTTGACGTAAAGGTAAGCTTTGTGGTAATTTATACCATAAAAAAATTTCGCTCTACTTATGATACGGTGAACCGTATTATAAATAGGGCGAAATTTTTTGGTGAAAATCCTTATTTGATATAGAATAAGTGCAACCGGGTTGGGTGGGGCTTATCATAGATAGTATTCATACAGATCAAAAAGCCGATTCTTCCTTCTGGGGGAATCGATTTTTCGTTATAGGCTTGTTGGAATCACGGAAAAAGAATGTCAAAAAGGGAAAGAGGAATTGTCCTTTTTTATCCTATAACATTCAAATTTAATTGAAATAGGGTGGGAAAATGGATAAGGGATATACATTAGCTAGTCAACTATTAACACTGCTTGATACGGAACAAAGATGGTTTACCTTAGCTGAAGTTGAGAAAAGTCTAGGGATCTCAGATAAAACAATACGTAAGATGGTTGAAGAGATAAGCAAGCAGCTGCCACCTGATATCACCATTGAGGTATCTAGAGGAAAGGGAGTATTTCTTCGACGTGATGGAAGAGGCAAGACGATTAGTGAATTAATTTCAGCCATGTTCAGACAAACCAGCTTTTATCGGCTAATGAATCTATTGTTTACTACTGACGGACGGTTCTCTGTGGAGGAGCTTGCTGGAGAACTGTTTATGAGCACCTCGTCTTTGAAGAAGCTGATTGTACATTTAAATAATAATGATCTGAAACCGTATAAGCTACGTATTACTTATTCCACCCCTAAGATCAAGGGGAACGAAATGAGTATACGATATTTTTATTGGAAGTTATATTGTGATGCCTATGAGTTTACAGGATGGCCCTTTGCAAATATCAACTTTGCTTATGTTGATCAGTTAATCACAAATATAGAGAATGAAAAAAATATTGTTTATTTTATTAATTCCAAAAGGAAATTAGCCTTTTTGTTGGCGATTGTAGTAGATAGAGTTACGAGAGGGAAATGCGTAAAAGTCGACGAGAATAGATATCCCTGGGAAAAAGGGATGTTTTATTTGCCGGTGAAAACTCTTGCGAAGAGTCTAGAAGAAAAGCTCTCTATTGATTTTCCAAAAAGCGAAATATTTTTTATGCAATCACGTGTGAGTCTAAGTCAGTATCATTATTACGAAGGATCGGAAATGACTCCGATGAATGAAGTCGAATTGCATAAGGATAAAGAAGAGTATCCAATGGGTAATCTGCTTTTTACATTATTGGCAAAGGTATATCCGAACCTGGATATGGGAGAACGATTCATATTGGAGGTATATGATTTCTTTGACAAGCTTTTAATGGATAATGCAATTCCTGAATGGTTGATGATTTCAAAAAGCAATTTATCGACATATGTTCAAAAAGAGTGCCAGCAGATTTATCAAGAATTGCAAGACTGTATGAAAACGTGGAATGAAGCTTACCCTTCTGTCCTATATAATGATTTTCATTTAACAAAACTAACCTTAATTGTTCGTTCAAGCTTACGTTATAAAAGGAAAACCGCCTTCCTAGTGATTGGTGAGGAATTTTCGATTCGCCATTACATAGCGGATTTGATTAAAAAGGAAATCGGGGATCAGTTGATCGTTAATACTTCCATTATGAAAGGGCTAACCGACGAAATGGTGCAGGAGCATCATATCGATTTCGTCATTAGTAATTTCCCAGTTTCATTAAAGACAGTGCCTGTTGTTACTATTTCTACGATCCCATCTCAAAGAGATTTAGATAATATCCGAAAAGAATTGCTCCTATAATTTGATCAATTATTTTCCGTACCCTACGTAAGATTTTGGTCTAGTTTGTGATGATAAAAAACCTTATGCTCAAGGTAGTTTCTGAACGATGTAAAGCTGATCTTCCTTAAGAAAATTCGTTTGGAGAATGCTATGAGCATTTATCTTCCCGTGGGTAAATGAAAGCGATTTCGGTAAATCGGAGTTTACTATTCATAATTATTGGAGGAAAACATATGAGCAGGCATTTAGGCGCAAAAAAAGGAGAAATAGCAGATCGTGTTTTGCTTCCAGGAGATCCTTTGCGTGCAAAATTTGTAGCAGAGAATTTTTTAGATGAAGCCTATTGTTATAACGAAGTAAGAGGTATGTATGGATACACTGGGTTATACAAAGGTGTACCGGTGTCGGTTCAGGGGACAGGGATGGGTAATCCATCGATGAGCATATATGCAACGGAACTTATAACCGATTATGAAGTGAAGAAATTGATTCGGATTGGTACATGTGGTGCGATGCAAGAAGAAGTAAATATCCGCGATATTGTACTAGCCCAAGCTGTGTCTTCAGACAGCAATATGACAGAGAAGATTTTCCATGGCTGCAACTATGCGCCTACGGCGGATTTCTCATTGCTAATGAAAGCATATCAACAAGCACAAAGTAAACAAGCAAAAGTCTTTGTTGGCAACATTTATAATTCTGATGAATTTTACCGTGAAACCTTGGATCGACTTCACAAGTTTATGGACTTTGGTGTATTAGCGGTAGAAATGGAAAGCACAGCTCTCTATACTTTAGCCGCAAAATATGGTGTAAAAGCATTGTCTATTTTGACGGTGGGCAGTCAATTATTAACACAGAAACACTTAACTCATCAAGAGAGTGAACAGTCCTTTTATGAAATGGTAGAAATAGCTCTTAATACAGTTATTGATGACACTAGTTTATAGGTTAAAGGGTTAGGAAAAGAGAGTGAGAAAGAAATGAGAGTAATTCTGTCCGGATTGCAGTGGATGATTTTTATGATCGCAGGCGCAATTGCTGCACCAATTGCTATTGCAGATTTATATAACTTAACACCCATTGAGACTGCTGGGCTCATCCAGAGTACAATTATTACTTTGGGAATCGCGGGATTTTTACAAGGCCTGATGGGTCATAAACTTCCTATTCATGAAGGTCCGGCAGGGTTATGGTGGAGCATTTTTACCATTTATGCGAGTTTAGTGGGTGTATTATATTCTTCTAACATTGATGCCCTGCAAGCTTTAGGTGGAGGAATGATCATTAGCGGTGTCTTATTTATCCTAATTTCAGTCTTTAAGCTAATGGACAAAATCGCCCGTTTATTTACTCCAACCATCACTTTTATATATTTACTGTTATTGATCTTTCAATTAAGCGGTTCCTTTATGAAAGGGATGATGGGAATTACATCTACCCATACGACGTTAGATGTTAAAGTGTTCTTGCTTAGCGTGATTGTGGTTTGCATTACCTTTTGGTTAGGGAACTGCCGCTTTGCTTTACTTCGCCAATTCTCGGTGATCATCAGTATAGTATTAGGTTGGCTATTATTTATCATCTTTTGTAATACACCGGTTTTTTCACAGGCAGAAAACCTAGTTAATCTACCGGATATGTTTCCATTCGGGTGGCCGCGATTTGATGGTGGGACCATTACTACGGCGTTGTTACTAACACTGTTGTTAATAACCAATGCGATTGCATCTATCCGGTTGATGGAGACCGTGATGAAACAAAAGCAATCTACGGATCATCGCCGTTATTTGCGTGCTGGATTTATTTCCGGGATTACACATTTTATTGGCGGCTCTTTAGGGGCGATTGGCTCGGTACCTATTTCGGGAGCAGCGGGATATGTTGAACAGACAGGTATGAGAGAGCGCAGATCGTTTTTAATAGGGTGCAGCTTAGTGATCGTTATATCCTTGTTTCCGCCAATTATGAATGTCATATCCGGCATTCCAGCTCCAATAGGCTATGCTGTTACATTCGTTATTTTTGTGAAGATGGTCGGAATATCCTTGAGGGAATTGAGAAAGGTCATTCATGAAGAGCGAACTTTTATCGTTAGTGGAGTTTCCCTGCTAGTGGGTGTGGGTTTAATGTTTATCCCTTCATCAGCCACAATCCATTTATCTCCGATCGTGATCGCCATTTTAAATAATGGGTTAATATGCGGAAGTCTGCTCGCGATTATTCTGGAACAGGGATTCATGTGGAGAGAGAAACAGCGGAGTAAGCTAAAACAATAAACAAAAATTTGGAGGGGTAAAGATGCATTATCTCATCTCTGTTGCTGGTCTGATTATTGTTCTAATACTGGCATGGCTTGCAAGTAACGATAAGAAAAAGATTAAATACCGACCAATCATTGTCATGATTGTGGTCCAGATTGTTTTAGGATTACTTCTACTAAAGACGGGTATAGGGGAATTCTTAATTAAGGGCTTTGCCAATAGTTTCGCGACATTGCTGGGATATGCAAATGAAGGTATTGACTTTATTTTTGGTGGAATGGCAAATGAAGGGGCCCATACATTCTTTCTCTATGTATTGATGCCCATTGTATTTATGTCAGCGCTTATCGGGATTCTGCAGTATTACAAAATTTTGCCGTTCATTATTAAGTACATTGGTCTGGTTCTAAGTAAAGTAAATGGTATGGGGAAATTGGAATCCTACAATGCGGTTGCGGCTGCCATTGTCGGACAAAATGAAGTGTTTATTTCGGTGAAAAACCAACTCGGATTATTGTCTAAACAGCGTCTGTATACATTATGTGCATCAGCAATGTCGACGGTATCCATGTCGATCGTTGGTTCCTATATGACGATGCTGGAGCCTAGATATGTTGTGGCTGCATTAATACTAAATCTGTTTGGCGGCTTTATTATTGCATCCATTATTAACCCATATGAGGTTAAACCAGAAGAGGATATTGTTGAAGTTCAGGAACAAGAAAAACAGACGTTTTTTGAAATGCTGGGCGAGTATATTATGGATGGCTTTAAGGTAGCCGTCGTCGTTGGGGTCATGTTGGTTGGTTTCGTCGGGTTAATTGCTTTAATTAACGGCGTCTTCGCTGGAATATTCGGTATCTCGTTCCAACAAGCATTAGGTTATGTCTTTGCACCGATCGCCTTTGTTATGGGTGTACCGTGGAGTGAAGCTGTTAATGCAGGTAGTATCATGGCGACAAAACTTGTTGCGAATGAGTTCGTGGCTATGCTTGACTTCATTAAGATCCAGGACGGTTTTAGTGAGCGTACGACAGCCATCGTCTCGGTGTTTCTAATCTCATTTGCTAACTTTGGGTCCATTGGGACAATTGTGGGTGCAGTAAAAGGATTGAATGAAAAACAAGGGAATGTGGTTGCTCGGTTTGGATTGAAATTGCTATATGGCGCTACACTTGTAAGCGTTTTATCCGCCATCATTATCGGGATCGTATTTTAGTCGAGTACAACTATTATAGAAGGAGTATCAGCATGAAACAAACACCTCGGTTTAAGCGGATTTTCGTCATCGTTATGGATTCTGTAGGCATTGGTGAAGCTCCAGATGCTGAAAAGTTTGGTGATGCAGGATCACATACATTACGGCATATTGCGGAAAGAATGAATGGGTTACATGTTCCTGTTTTATCAAAGTTAGGGTTAAGTCATATTGATCAAATACTCGGAGTACCCAAAGTTGAGCAGCCTTTAGCTTATTTCACCAAAATGCAAGAAGCTTCGAATGGGAAGGATACAATGACAGGACACTGGGAGATTATGGGCCTGCGGATCGATGTTCCATTCAAGGTGTTCCCTGAAGGGTTTCCAATTGAATTAATTAACGAATTAGAACAAAGAACGGGACGAAAGGTTATTGGGAATAAGCCAGCTAGTGGTACGGCTATTCTGGATGAACTTGGACAAGAGCATATGAACACTGGCGCGCTCATTGTCTATACTTCAGCAGATTCAGTGATTCAGATTGCGGCTCATGAAGAGGTTGTTCCTTTAGAAGAGCTGTATCAAATCTGTGAAATTGCTAGAGAAATTACTTTGAGTGAGGAGTATATGCTAGGAAGAGTGATCGCCAGACCATTCCTCGGACAGTCTGGAAATTTTAAGAGAACATCGAATCGTCATGATTATGCCTTGAAGCCGTATGGAAGAACCGTGATGAATGAGCTCAAGGATGCTGGGCTGGATGTACTAGCGATTGGCAAGATCTCAGATATTTATGATGGCGAAGGTGTCACTACGTCTTTGCGCACAGTGTCTAACATGGATGGCATGGATAAACTCATGGAGACCATTCATACTGATTTTATAGGACTTAGTTTCTTGAATCTTGTTGACTTTGATGCACTTTATGGACATCGTAGAGATCCAATCGGGTATGGGAAAGCGCTAGAACAATTTGATGATCGATTAAATGAAGTTCTTGCGGAGCTAAGTGAAGATGATCTTCTCATGATTACAGCGGACCATGGTAATGATCCCACTCATGTGGGCACAGATCATACCCGTGAATATGTTCCTTTACTCATCTACAGCAAGAGTTTCACTGGGCAAAGTGAGCTACCCGTAAGTAAGACATTTTCGGATATTGGAGCAACGGTTGCAGATAACTTCAATGTAACAATGCCGAAATTTGGACATAGTCTCTTGCATGAACTTAAATAAACTTACTTTGAATAAGCATGATAACCTCAACCCGCCATATCGTTATGGACAGGTTGAGGTTATTGTGTGTTGCCACACCTTTGAAAACTTTAATAGGGTAGAAGGCATACCTTTACAAATGATTCACTTTATAATTCGCTACCCAGCAAAATAATGGTTTTAAAAGTTATTTGTGATCGCAATGAGTATACAGCAAAAAAAATAGATATACGTGATAATCACAGTGTACCTCAAACCTTGCTCTTGGGTATTTCCCTACTATTTATTTTTTGGGAAGAAGCGGACAATGGGTAGGGTAATTGTAGTAGTGATTGGAGGAGTTGGGACCGAATACTTTATTCCAAATGGCATAGAAACGGTCCCACTCAAGGTTTTCATCACCCTTAATTAAAAACCCCATGTTTGGTGACTTCAACATTTACCTTGGCCTTAAAGTTAGCATTCGGGTATTCTTCTTTCCAATCGATATTTTCCCAAGTATCATGATGGAAGGCGATAAGCTGTCTTCCGATACTTAGGCTATCTGAGTGTGCTTCTTGCATTTTTTTTATCGTATGATTTGCTTGTTTGGTAAGCTGCTCGGATATTTTCTCCTCCAGGCCAGTAAGGACTTTCGTCGAATCTAAATGGTCTTTCGCATACTCCGTGACTTCAACTTTTAAATTTAATAGTAGGTCAATGGTAATATGATCGGAATTTTTTGCATTTATTTTTAAATCGCGTTTTAATTTCAATACATTGATATAAATGAAATTATCCATCTGAGCCGCTTGGTTGTCATGGACTTTAACTTTAATCCACGCCTCTTTACTCTTACGGTCAGCCATCAACATATAGATCATTGATTCTTGAGGGTTTAAATATTGACCGGTGTACTTGCGCCCATTAAACAAAGCCAATCCAATAATTTGCGCCTCTTTTTCTTTTTGTTCAATAAGGGGTAATATGATATCGGTCCCAGGATCAAAAAAATCAGAGAACATGGGCCTTGTTTGCCGTGGGATGAAAGTACTTGCCTGAGCACTCTCAAATAATCCGTCCAGGTATTCACCCATACTTATTTTCTCTTTTAGTTGGAGATTGAGCAGGTCAATAGCTTCTCCTTTAACTACTGCGATGTTTTCTACAAGCGAGCCCTTCGGATCTCTATAAAATACGTCAAGACCCGCATAAATGTCTTGCTTAGCGTATGCTTCTCCCATCAAAAAAACGACTAATTTAGAGCTGTCAAATCGTCTTGAGATTTTATCATCAAGTTCATTCCTGGTATCCCTTACAGTGTCACCTTGCGCCGATATGACTTGACTGCCTTCTACGCTCGATCCTGCCTCGCCTGATGCAAAGAGAGGAATGGTACTCGTACCTATTACTTTACCGTCTGGTGTTAAATCGACCCCTGTTGCCAGCACAACTCTTATATCCTTCAGCAAGTTTTGATCCCAGCATCCGCATAAAAGGAAGAGACACGTACAAGCTAGAAGGAGCATTTTCAAAATCTTCATGACTGAGCATCTCCAGGTATATTTTTTTTACCCCGTATAATGGACACAATCCAAAGGATACAAGGTAATACGAAGATGAATACATAACCAGCTAGGCCAGTGACTTTATTAAATAGACTAATGATTCTTTCGCTCGTAGGCAGACTTATTGCACAAATAAACATTAGTGCTGCGGCGAAGAAAACGAAATGGGAATGATTCTTTTTGCGAAACAGTTGGGTTAAACCATTGGAGGCCAAATAAAGGTACATCATAAACGAAGTTGCAACGCAAACAACCCAAATTGAAAAAAAGATCAAATCCACTCGATCAATAATTTTGAAGTACTTGAATTTCATAATGTACAATATAGGTTCTGGTACGTACTTCATTGCCGAAGGTCCGAAATAAGCGAGAACGATAAAGGTCATATAGGTATAAAAGAGGGTGACGAATCCGTTAGCCATTAAGGAAACTTTCAATTTTCCTGTACTTTGTCCCATGCAATAGGGGAGAACGACTAACAATAGATCAAATCCTTGGTAAGCAAATGAAGCATGTGACGCCCCTTCTATTATTTTAGGTAGGCCGCTTTCTCCTAACGGAAGAACAAATAGATAGTTAAGATCCTTTAAAAGGATCAGGGTAAATGCTAATAAAACAATCAACAAGCCCGACACCACAACAAAAAAACGAGCCATCACTCTTAAATTTTCTTTTACGCAATATACACTTACGGCAACCAGGAGAATAAGAACTAACCAGATCGGTGTGCGCGGGAGGATCCAAATATTGACCTTCTGCCCAAACTGCAAAATGATTAAAAGGGCAGTTATGAAAAAATAAATAATATAACCAATTTTTAATAAAAATGCCACAGGTTTACCGACAATTTCACTCATCATCTCGAATATCGTTTGAGCTGGAAATCGCCGATGTAGTAACCAGATAAGACAAATTCCAATCTGTATAAAGAGACCCGCAGTAAGCACTGAAATCCAAGCGTCAATGTTCGAGATCTTAAACACATCATAAGGTAAAGATATGACCCCAATGCCAATTTGAGATTGAATGATGATAAAGAAAAGTTGGAATTGAGAAATCTTATTTTCACTTTTTATCATTTTGTTCCCACTCCCTTGATGCAGATTGTTGCTGCATGTGTTCAGGGCGAGAGTCTGAAGATTTGTTTGCCATCCGCCATACGGGTACTCTTACAATCGCATCCTTCAAATGGCTCCAACGAAAAGGAGCAATAGGTGCGAAATAGGGACTCCCAAAGGATTCCAATTTACACAAATGGATTAATAAAGTCATCAGTCCCAGTACAATTCCTACAAAGCCTAAGATTGCAGCTGCAAACATCATCGGGAACCTCAATAATCGAATAGAAGAACTCATTTCGTTCGATGGAACGACATAGGAGGCAATCGCAGTCATTGCGACGACCACAATCATCGTATTTGATACTAATCCTGCTTTTACAATCGCATCTCCAATGACCAGACCTCCGACAATGCTGATGGTCGGTCCGATTGCAGAAGGGAGTCGGATCCCCGCTTCTCTGATCAACTCAATGGTTAATTCCATGATGAAGGCTTCAATTAACGGAGGATAAGGAATCTTTTCAATGGATCCTTGAATGGTAATGACGAGTTGATACGGTAATATTTCAAAATGAAAGCCGATCACAGCAATATAGATAGCTGGTAATGTTACGGCAACTATGAAACTGAATAGTCGAATGGCTCGGATGAAAGTCCCGGCATAAGATCGGCTATAATCATCAGGAGATTGATAGAAGGAGAAGAAGTTAACGGGTACAATGAGTGCCGTTGGAGTTCCTTCTGTAAGAATGGCTATCCTACCCTCCATTAAATTGGCCCCAACCCGATCAGGGCGTTCCGTATTCAACATTTGAGGAAATGGAGAAGAAGGGGAGTCTTCAAGGAATTCCTCTATAGTTCCAGAACTAAAGAGCATATCTACAGAAATACTTTCTAATCTTCTTAGCGTTTCATTTACCACGTCCTCATTGGCGATTCCTTTCATATATGCAATCGCAATTTTTGTATTGGTTTTTTGTCCAATGGTTATGTATTGAATATACAGGTGTTGATCCTCAATTTTGTTCCGAATAAGGTTTAAATTAACGTTTAAACTTTCCACAAACCCCTGATGGGACCCCCGCACGATTTTTTCGTTTTGAGGCTCATCCGTGCTCCTTACATAACTTGCAGCTGAATCGATTAAAAAAGCGTGCTTTTCTCCCTCGATATAGATCACTGCAAAGCCGTTCATTAATTTTCTGGTAATCTGATCTAAGTCGGTTGTATCAGGAAAGTGCCCAAAGGTGAACAGGCCTATATTATTTTCGTTTGTGCTATTGGATAGGGGACGGAAAAATTTTTGCTCAAGTTTGTCTTGATCAATAAGGGTTTCGAAATAAAAAAGAATACATTCTTTCTCCTTAAACATAAACCGGTGAGTTATTAAATCCTGTGATTGAAGGAAAAAATGCTCGATATATGTAACATTCTCGGAAATAGAGGAGAAAACTTGAGGAATGATGGATTTAGATTGTTGTATACTTTTATTCTTATTATCTTGATTATTCATACGTAGAGATTTAAGTTTATGGAATCTCACATGTACACATCCCAGAACATTAGTATGTAGAATTTATCTTATACTAAAATGTACACATTTAAGGGTAATTATACCCATGGCTGTCCTGTGATCCAGGTATGGAATTTGCTGTGCAGCGGTCACCAACTACCGTGCCTAATGGGATCGTTTTATCTATAAATTCCTATATCTGATTCTTCGAAAGGATGGAACGGTATTGACAAAATATATATCCATGATTAATATTGAAAAAATCGTATGTAAATCATTACAACTCAAAATTTTATATTAAGCGGCTATGATTGCTATGGATCACACTATAGC
>NZ_JAGXCY010000039.1 GCF_018310695.1 Paenibacillus sp. Marseille-Q4541
GGTAGAACTTCAGCCTTCCAAGCTGATAGCGTGGGTTCGATTCCCATCACCCGCTCCAATAATTAAAGTTAAAGTCTGGTGTAGTAGCTAGGCTTTTTTTTGTATATATTTATAGCCTTATGAACAATTAATTTAATTATATAAACTGTTTACTGTTTTAAAAATTAAACTTGTGATTGATGCAATTACAAATATCTTCACTAAATAGTTTATAGCGGATAAAACTAAGGATCAGAACAATTGATGAGCTCAAGGAAATCTGTAGTATTTCGATAAAAGAAGCAGTATTTTACATTAAAAGTTACAAAAAACCTGTATTTTCTATCACAAAACTAAAGATTTTCACTGATTTTTATTGTATCATGTTATGAAGGTGTCATTTTTTACGTGAAATTTGTAATTAGCTGGAGATAGGAGGATAAGCATGACAGAACTTACGGCAACCGCGAACAAAAGCAATTCAAACAACTTGTTGCGTCGAGATGTGCGGTTTCTTGGCAATATACTCGGTGAGGTTCTTGTCCATCAAGGAGGAAATGAACTTCTAGATGTAGTAGAAAAGATTCGTGAAACTAGTAAGGCTTTACGAGCTGAATATACACCGGAGTTGTATCAAGATTTCATAAACATGATTAAATGTCTAGATTCTGAGAAGCGTCATCAAGTTATAAGAGCTTTTGCGGTTTACTTTCAATTGGTGAACATCGCGGAACAGAACCACCGTATTCGTCGCAAGCGCGATTATGAAAGATCAGCAGGAGAGTCAGTTCAGCCAGGATCCATTGAAATGGCTGTTCAAACTTTGAAGGAAAAAGGGTTTGGATATAATGATGTGCAAGATATTCTAAGCACTCTTTCACTTGAGCTTGTAATGACTGCGCACCCTACGGAAGCAATGCGTCGTGTTATTCTGGATATACATAAACGTATATCGGAAGATGTCATGCTATTAGATAATCCCACGCTAACGCTCCGGGAACGTGAACAGCTGCGGGAAAAATTACTGAACGAAGTCATTACTCTGTGGCAAACGGACGAATTGCGGGATCGCAAACCGACAGTACTTGATGAAGTACGAAACGGAATGTACTATTTCCACGAAACTTTATTCCATGTATTACCTGATGTTTATGAAGAACTTGAGCGTTGTTTGCAAAAGTACTATCCAGAACATCGCTGGCATGTACCTACTTATTTGCGTTTTGGATCTTGGATTGGTGGAGACCGTGATGGCAATCCGTCCGTAACTTCTGATGTAACTTGGGAGACGCTTCGAGTACAGCGCAAACTGGCGATTCGTGAATATAAACGAATTTTGATTGAGCTTATGGGGAATTTAAGTTTCAGTACGAACATCGTGAATGTATCCGATGAATTAATTGCTTCTATTGAAGAGGATCGCAAGCATGTTGTCATTAAGAAAGCAGATATATGGCGTAATGAGAAAGAACCATACCGTATTAAACTTGCTTATATGATTACGAAGCTTAATAACGTCCTAGATGAGAGCAAATCGGGTCAACCAGATCGTTATGATTCAGCAGATGAATTAATTCGAGATTTAGAAGTGATCGATTGTAGCTTGCGTCATCATTATGCTGACTATGTTGCAGATACGTATATTAAGAAAACGATTCGCCAAGTAGAACTTTTCGGATTCCATACCGCTACACTAGATATTCGTCAGCACAGCCAAGAGCATGAGAATGCAATGAAAGAAATCTTAGCTCATATGAATATTGTTGAGGATTATTCAGCACTCAGTGAGGAAGATAAAATTAATCTACTTGCTGGCTTGCTCGATGATCCACGTCCTTTGACGTCATCCCACTTTAAATACAGTGAGAGTACGCATGAATGCTTGGAAGTATATCGTACCATTTACCGAGCACAAAAAGAGTACGGTCAAAATTGTATTAATAGTTATCTTATTAGTATGACACAAGGTGCAAGCGATCTGCTCGAAGTAATGATCTTTGCCAAAGAAGTCGGATTATATCGTACTGAGCCTGATGGCACAGTTGTATGCTCGATTCAATCAGTACCTTTATTTGAGACAATTGATGATCTGCATGCAGCACCGCAAATTATGAAACGTCTCTTTGACTTACCTGTATATCGCAGAAGCGTTCTTGCAAGAAATGATGTGCAAGAAATTATGCTTGGTTACTCCGATAGTAATAAAGACGGCGGAGTTGTTACAGCGAACTGGGAACTGCTTGTCGCAATGAATGAAATTACGGCAATGAGCGAGCAATATGGAGTGAAGTTGAAATTTTTCCATGGTCGTGGTGGAGCACTTGGACGCGGAGGAATGACACTGAATCGTAGTATCATGGCTCAGCCGCCTCATACGATTGGTGGAGGAATTAAAATTACTGAGCAAGGAGAGGTTATCTCTTCTCGCTACTCACTAAAAGGTATTGCTTATCGTAGTCTGGAACAAGCTACTTCTGCTTTATTAACGGCTGCAACAGCTGCTCGTACGGAAGAAGTAGATGTGAAGGAAGAAGAATGGAAACAGATCATTAAGACGATTTCTGAAGTGTCACTTGAGAAATATCAAGATCTAATTTTCCGAGATGAGGATTTCTTTAATTTCTTTAAAGAATCAACTCCTTTACCTGAGATTGGAGAACTTAATATTGGTTCCCGTCCATCGAAACGTAAGAACAGTGACCGTTTTGAGGACCTGCGTGCGATTCCTTGGGTGTTTGCATGGACACAGAGTCGTTATCTCTTCCCAGCTTGGTACGCAGCCGGTACGGGTTTACAGAGCTTCTATCAAGACAAAGAAGAGAACCTGAAAGTTCTGCAACATATGTATCATAACTATCCTTTCTTTAGCACCTTGATTGATACGGTGCAAATGGCTGTAGCAAAAGCAGATATGAATATCTCGAAGCAGTACACTGCTATGGTTAAAGATGATGAGGTGCGTAAGCGGATTGCAGGACTTATTAAAGAAGAATTTAAATTAACCAAAGAACTTTTGCTTAAAGTAACCGGACAGCAGGAAATACTGGATAATGTACCTGTTATTCAAGAGTCGATTCGTTTGCGGAATCCATACGTAGATCCGCTCAGTTACCTACAAGTACAGTTGCTTAGTGAACTGCGTACGCTACGTGAGCAAGACGGCGATGATGCTGAGTTACTTCGTGAAGTACTTCTTACTATTAATGGAATTGCTGCGGGGCTTCGGAATACAGGTTGATTGAATGTAAACCCAAAGCAAAATGCAGATTATAAGTTTATTCATCATTCGGGGGCCTCTTGCAAAGGAGGCTCTCGTTTTGTTTTTTTTGTGACGTTTTTAACGGATTCCGGTTGAAATGATTGCTTTTTAGCTGTACATAGATTACGATTTGAATGATGTATGTCAGGCTACACAGGGCGGTACGAAAGACCCATCAGCAAGTCTGGGGGAATAGATGGTGGACAATTTGGAGAAACGGCTGGTTAAACTCATCCTAAAAGGAGACCAGCGAGCTTTTGCTGAGATTGTGGAGTTATACAAAGACAAGTTGTTTCATTTGGCTTATCGTATGCTAAACAATCGGCACGAAGCAGAAGATATAGTACAGGAAACTTTTTTGCGGGTATACCGGAATATGGAGAAATATGATCCTGAACAGAAATTTTCAACATGGATCTACCGTATTGCTACTAATTTGTGTATCGACAGGCTAAGAAGAAAAAAACCGTCGTATTCACTGGATGCGGAAATTGGTGATCAAGAAGGAACGGATGGCTATGCCATGCTTCCAAGTGATGACCGAACTCCTGAAAGTGAAGCTCTGTTATCAGAGACACAGCGTATTATTCGGGATGCAATAGAAACTTTGCCAGCTAAGTATAAATCCATTATGGTACTGCGGTATTTGCAGGATCTTTCTCTTCAGGAGATAAGTGATGTATTGGACATGCCGGTAACAACGATCAAGACGAGAGTACATAGAGGTCGTGAGTTTTTACGTAAAAAACTTGAATATAAACTTTAGAGATCGTTTTTTATTTTTAGCGAATAAATTAATGAAACGATCTCGGTCATTACTGCGTATAAAATGAAAGCGAGTCTTATGTTTAATACGTAGTTACACAGACGAGTTTTATTATAGACGTGAGACTTCATAGATCTTGAGGAAAGGATATGCTCATATGGATTGCAACGAAATCACCTCTTTAATGCATGAATATTTAGATGATGAACTATCGGCTGCCCAGAACGAAGGGCTCGAGAGTCACCTGTCGACATGTCCCGACTGCCGCATGCTTTTTAAAGAGTTAGAACAGACGGATATGCTACTTTTTGCGATGAAACATTATTCCCCGTCTGCTTCAAATGAGCTGACTGATCGGATCATGAGTGCTGTACCACAACCGAAGAAGCAGCAACTTTGGCTGAAATGGGTGAAGAGACACCCTGCAATTACTGCTGCTGCTGTATTTTTGTTTGTTATGTTGTCCAGTACTCTTAGCTTCTGGGATCAGAACGATCAGCTGATTGTTAGAGGTAGTGACTTGGATCAAATCGTAATTGAGGGGAATAATGTAATTATTCCAGAAGGAAAGTCAATCAACGGGGATTTAACCGTAGAAAATGGAACAGCTCAGATATATGGCAACCTAGAAGGAAATCTGACCGTTATTGATGGTTCTTACAATATGAAAGCTTCTACCGCACATGTTTCTGGGCAGATCAAGAGCATAGATCAGGCGCTCGACTGGATTTGGTATAAGTTAACAGATATTATGTCCGAAGTTGCTTATCGTTAAGATGGTATTGAATTGGTAGTCGTTGATGACAATTTTTTAAGAAACATTACCAGAGCACCTCGGCTGCGAGGGGCTCTTTTTTTCATAGAAAAAGGGCATAGTTTATAATAAATGGGTATTTTGAGGGTTGCTCGCTTGCAAGTTGTACTTTAACGTTATAACCTAGATATAAAGAAGAACATACTATGACTAACAACTTATTTAGCGTTTACTCAACAAGGGGATAACGGGGGCAATAGAATGAACTATTTTGCGGACTTAACATGGCAAGAGTCCATTAAAGACATTATAGATATATTAATTGTAGGCTACATTATATACCACATAATCCTGCTTGTTCGGGGTACGCGTGCTGTGCAATTGCTTAAAGGTATACTTTTACTCGTCGTTATTTGGGTAGTGAGTACCTGGTTCAACCTCTACACTTTGAGATGGCTAATGAATCAGTTCTTTACCTTTAGTGTGGTCGGGCTATTCATTATCTTCCAGCCGGAGCTTCGCCGTGCGTTGGAGCAACTCGGACGTGGAAAGTGGTTTAATCGTATAAGTGCAGATGATGAAGAGTTTAGCAGATTTACGAATGAACTAATTAAAGCAGTGAACTATTGTTCACGCCGTAAAATTGGTGCTTTAATTGTATTTGAAAGAGAGACAGGCCTTAATGAATACACCGAATCGGGGATTAAAATGAACTCTGTTTTAAGCTCTGAATTGCTAATTAACATCTTTATACCGAATACACCGCTTCATGATGGAGCTGTTATTTTACAAGGAAAACAAATATCGGCAGCTGCTTGTTATTTACCTTTATCGGAGAATCCTTTTATCAGTAAGGGGCTAGGAACACGTCACCGGGCAGCTATTGGTGTTAGTGAGGTTGCTGATGCGGTAGCAATTGTAGTGTCTGAAGAAACAGGTCAAATTTCCCTTGCGATTAATGGACAGGTTGTAAGAGATATTAAAGAAGAATCATTAATTTCGAAATTGCATGAAGAACTTCGCCCATCTTCTACACTTAAAGAAAAGCGCAACCCGTTCTGGAGACGGAAGGGGGGACGTCAGTAATGGATAAATGGTTCAATAATAACAATTTTGCTAAAATTTTGGCACTAGCTGTCAGTGTCTTGTTGTGGGCGATGGTTCATTCGAACGATGTTACAACGACACCTACAACGAACACTTCGATAGAACCTCGTGCTATTGATAACGTCAAAATCGAACCTTATGGTATTGATACATCTAAGTATGTATTAACTTCCATGAGTAAAACGGAAGTCGAAATGCAGGTTAGAGGGCAACGATCTGTACTTACCTCTGTATTTACCGACGAATATAAAGTAAGACTTGATTTAAGTAATGTGAGTCCAGGTACAACGACATTACCGCTTAGTCATGTTGTACCAAAAGGCGTGGAATTTGTCTCGATGGAGCCATCCAGCATAACTGTAACGATTGAAGAACTGTCGACGAAAGATTACGATGTGGATATCATTACAACAGGTACGCCAGCTGAAGGACATGCAGCAGGAACCCCAGTAGTTACGCCAAACGGACCGGTTAAAGTTACTTTGCCTGATAGCCAGCTTGCTGCCGTGGGGAAAGTGCAAGGCACTGTCAATGTAGATGGGGCTACTGATAATGTATCTGAAAAAAGAGTGGAGCTTGTAGCCTATGATCTGGATGGAAATGAGATACAAGGAGCGGTAATTGAACCTGCAACGGTATCTGTCGATATTCCGATTTCGGAGCAATTTACGAAGGTGCCTTTTAAAGTTCAGTATAAGGGTCAGTTACCCGAAGGTCTTACTTTAGCTAAAGTGGAAGCAAATGTGAATGAAGTGACGCTGTTCGGGAACCAAGAAGCTATTGCAGGCATAGAGTCCTATAGTGGAGTGACTTTGGACCTTAGCACACTTAAGGAAGCCGGAACAGAGACAGTTAAGGTGGACTTGACGCCGCCGCCTGGTTTTGAGAAAATCGAGCCGAGCTCAGTCGAACTCAGTGTGACCGTTGTTTCATCGGAAGAATCGACAATTAGTGAAAAAGTAATTCGCAATGTACCTGTAACACTTCAGGAACCTGGGGGAAGTTTCACAGCAAGTATAACTCGCCCCCAGAGCGGAAAGAAGGACATAACGATTTCAGGTCCGAGTGATATGCTGGATAATGTCGATGTTAGTGACATTAATCTGGTTGCGGATGCAAAAAACCTCAAGGAAGGTAGTCATGAAGTTTCTTTGAAGGTGGAAGCACCTGATTACGTAACGGTAAAAAATTCTGCTGATGATCTTAAAGTTACGATACAGATCAAAGATAATTCTGAAGAAACGATTGTGCCGCCAACCCAACCTGAAACGAAACCAGACGAAGGAGATGGGAATGAACCTCCTGAGGAAGGTACAGAAGAAGATCCGGATTCAGGGTCAAATGAAGGGAACAATGGCGAAAATACGGAGAACGAATCTGACGTAAATGATAGTCCAACGGGAACAAATGTAACACCGTAATACAGCAACACTGTATAAGCCATAATGATGCATTTTTTCTATTTTACAAGCAGAGATGAAAACCAATTATTAATAATGATGATATGACAAAAAGGGGTATAAACAATGGGGAAATATTTTGGTACCGATGGTGTTCGTGGTGTTGCCAACAAAGAATTAACAGCTGAAATGGCGTACAGTATTGGTCGCTGTGGAGGTTATGTACTTGCTGGCGGAGTAGAGCGCCCGAAAGTAGTAATTGGTATGGATACTCGGATTTCAGGATTGATGCTGGAGTCTGCTCTTGTAGCAGGTCTCTTGTCTATCGGGGCCGATGTTATTCGTCTTGGTGTAGTTTCGACACCAGGAGTTGCCTATTTGACGCGAACACTCAAAGCAGATGCTGGTGTAATGATCTCTGCTTCTCATAATCCGGTAGAAGATAACGGTATTAAATTTTTTGGTGGAGATGGTTTTAAACTGTCTGATGAAACAGAGAACCGTATTGAAGAATTGATGGATGCTTATGAAGATGAACTTCCTCGCCCTGTAGGTGGAAACTTAGGTGCACTTACAGTGAATGAACAAGCTAAATTCGAGTACCTTGATTTCTTGAAAACAACCGTTTCTTCCCGTTTTGACGGCTTGAAGGTTGTTCTTGACTGTGCACATGGTGCAGCTTATGAGCTTGCTCCTAAACTGTTTGCAGATCTTGGTGCGGAAGTTATTACGATTGGGGCTGAACCAACAGGTCTTAATATCAATGATCATTGTGGGTCTACACATCCGGAACAATTGAAAGAGGAAGTTCTTCGTCATGGTGCAGATCTTGGTCTTGCTTTTGACGGAGATGCGGACCGTCTTATTGCCATCGATGAAACAGGGGCAGAAGTAGACGGTGACTTTATTCTTTGCATTTGCGGAGATGCGATGAACCGTGCTGGAAAATTGAAGGATGGAACAGTTGTATCTACTGTAATGAGCAATATTGGTTTTTATAAAGCAACGGAAAAATTAGGACTTAAGACGGCAAAAACAGCAGTAGGCGATCGCTATGTCATGGAAGAAATGCGCCGTGGCGGGTATAATCTGGGTGGAGAGCAGTCTGGGCATGTCATTTTCCTGGATTACAACACGACAGGTGATGGTATGTTAACTGGAATTCAGCTTGTGAATACAATCAAAGAGTCCGGTAAGAAATTGAGTGAACTCAAATCGCTGATGAAACAGTATCCTCAAGTTCTTGTCAACGTGCGTGTTGAAGACAAGAGCAAGTATGAGGGGAACAAAGTCATTGAAGAAGCAATTGCGGTTGTTGAAAACAAACTGGGTGATAACGGACGTGTGCTAGTAAGAGCATCCGGAACAGAATCTCTGATTCGTGTTATGGCAGAAGGTCCAGATCGTGATGAATTGGAACAGTTTGTTGATCAAATCGCTGTTGTCGTGAAGAAGGAACTTGCTGTCTAAATGGCTAGAAAATAAAAATGAGCCTGTGAGACTAAAGACCGTTTCGCAGGCTTCCCTTTATGGGTATAAATGATGAAAATTAATGTAAGGTATAAAGCGCCATTGCAAAACTTACATCAGATGCATATAATGAGTTGTGTGATTCAGATATAGAAAGTGAGGATCGTAAGGTTACTAAGATTTACAAAGCGCCAGAACTTGTACCAGCGTACGGAACCAGTTGTTGTTATAACAATTGGACAATGGGCAAGTTGACGAGGTGGAGGTGTTCGGATTGTTCGGCGGGGACCTCCCGGTATTCCACCATACCGCTAATTCGAGAACGGAAAAGAAGCAGGTGACTGTTTTTACAACGAATCGATAGGTGATTGACCAAAATACAAAATTAGGAACATGCACGAGGAGAGCATAATTGCTTAATACCGCATGAGATTTGATATGCATTCATCGTGACATGAATATAGAATAAATACGGATTAGCTAAAGTAGCTAGGAAGCATAGGTACTATTTTTGGGGACAACGTCTTATGAAAACAGCTGTGTAACTTACCGTAAAGGGTTTGTCACCCGCATATCAGACAATTATTTCCTCATGCCTATTTTCGCATACTATGCATATTTCTCCTTTGCATGATTCACAATCGGAGGAATTTACCTATGTGTGGAATCGTTGGATATATCGGAAATAAGAATACGCAAAATGTACTCGTGGAAGGTCTGAAAAAATTGGAGTACCGTGGTTATGACTCTGCGGGGATTGCTGTCTTTACTCCAGAAGGTCTTCAAATTACAAAATCAATTGGTCGTCTCGCAAATCTGGAAGCGAAGCTGGAAACAGCACCGCTGCAAGGTAGTGCAGGGATTGGACATACACGTTGGGCTACTCATGGTAAGCCTTCGGATGAAAACTCTCATCCACATACAGATAACAGCTTGAAGTTCTCTGTGGTTCATAACGGAATTATTGAGAACTACATGGAACTGAAAGATGAATTGATTAGCCAAGGATGTAACTTTACTTCAGAAACGGATACAGAAGTTATATCTCACCTAGTTGCTCGTGAATACAATGGCGATATCGTAAAAGCTGTACAAAAAGCAATTACGTACATGCGCGGTGCTTTTGCACTTGGAGTACTCACCGAGTACGAACCAGATAAACTGGTTGCTGTTCGTCAAGCAAGCCCGCTCATCATTGGTATTGGTGAAGGTGAAAACTTTATCGGTTCTGACATTCCTGCTATTCTCGAATATACTCGTAATGTGTATATCCTGAATGACGGTGAAATGGCAGTACTGACACAGGATTCTGTCGAATTGATGACAATCGAAGGAAATTTTATTTCTCGGGAAATGATTCGTGTCGATTGGGATGCAGTGACAGCAGAAAAAGGCGGATTCGACCACTTCATGCTGAAAGAAGTTTACGAACAGCCAAAAGCTTATCGTGAAACGATGCTCGGCCGGATCTCCGAAGATCATAAAAAGATTGTCCTTCCAGAACTGAATATGACGGAAGAGCAAATCAAAAATATTAAGAACATTCAAATCATTGCTTGCGGAACAGCTTACCATGCAGGTCTCGCTGGACGTACGATGATTGAGCAAATGGCTCGTATCCCGGTAGAAACGGATGTAGCTTCCGAGTATCGTTACCGTTCGCCAATCGTAAACTCTGACACGCTCGTTATCGTTGTCAGCCAATCTGGTGAAACAGCAGATACGCTCGCTGCATTGCGTGAAGCACAAGCAAATGGTGCACACGTACTGGCGATTACAAACGTAGTAGGTAGCTCGATTGCACGTGATGCGAACGATGTACTTGCAACACTGGCTGGTCCAGAAATCGCGGTTGCTTCTACCAAAGCATACAGCTCCCAGCTTATCGCATTTGCACTCTTTAGCTTGTATCTCGCTCAAGTTCGCGGAACACAAACGGAAGAGACGATTGCAAATATCATTGCAGCAATGCAATCTTTGCCTGAGCAAGTAGAGAAAATGCTTGATCAAGCAGAAACGATTAAAGCTTATGCAGAGCAAATCTCTACGCACAAGAACCTGTTCTTTATTGGCCGCGGCGTAGATTACGCAGTAGCACAAGAAGGTTCCCTGAAGCTGAAAGAGATCTCTTATATTCACTCTGAGGCTTATGCTGCTGGTGAATTGAAGCACGGAACACTTGCTTTGATTGAAGATGGTATTCCTGTTATTGCACTGGCTACTCAAGAAGATGTTCTTGAGAAAACAGTTAGCAACATCAAAGAAGTGAAAGCACGTGGTGCAGATGTTATGGTCATCACTCATGAAGAGCATGTAGCGACATTGCTTAAATCCGTTGACCAAGCGTACGCAATTCCGAAGACTCTGCCAATCTTGACTCCAGCATTGTCTGTGGTGCCACTTCAATTGCTTGCTTACTATGCATCTCTTGCTCTGGGTCTTGATGTGGATAAACCACGTAACTTGGCGAAGAGTGTAACTGTGGAATAATACTATTATTATTATTATTAAAATAAACCTGGCTTAGTGAAACGAAATGTTTCCTATGCCAATAAAATTAATTCTTAACACGAGTGTGAATTGGACGATTGTCCGATTCACACTCGTGTTTTTTTGTTTCTGCATAACGATTATGTTTCTATTGAAAAATAGATATTGTGTATAATAATGATACGGAATATTCCATTATCAATTATTTCGAAGAAGTAAAGTATGGAGGATGAAAATGAAGATAGTAGAGCTACCCATTGAATTTGAATTTAATGGACAAAAAAACTACATATATCCTAGCTTAATTGTATTGAATAATGAGTTAACTCTGGTCGACACGGGATATACAAATTTCATATCAATCATCGAAAGTGAAATTGAAAACAATGGGTTTGAAGTAAAAGATTTAAAGAATATCATCATTACTCATTATGATGATGACCATATAGGTTCCGTATATGACTTCAAAGAAAAGTATCCTTGGATTCGCATTATCGCTAGCGAGTGTGAGTCTACATACATTAGTGGTGAAATGAAGTCAGAGAGATTGGTTCAAGCCGAGGAAATGCTAGAAAATATGCAGGGAAATGAAGCTGAATTTGGTAGATGGTTTGTTCAGCAGTTAAACCATTTGAAACATGTTTCTATTGATGAAAAGGTACAAGATGGGGATATGATTTTGGATAATAAATGTAGAGTAATAGCAACGCCAGGGCATACTTCAGGGCATATTTCATTGTATTTTCCAAGTTTGAAAAGTGTAATTACAGGGGATGTTGCTGTTAATGAAAATCATGAATTGCAAGTTGCTAATCCTCAATTTTGTTTGGATATGGAAAAGGCGGAAGAGTCTCTAAGTAAGATTAAAAATCTTAAAGCTGAAAGTTACTATTGTTATCATGGAGGAAAGTTACATATAAATGTCTGATAAAAAAGCCTATTAGGTCACCTGAAGCGTACTCCTTGGAATAGATATTTGGCCCCCCTTGATAATTCTGATGAATTCTAGGGGGATTTTTGTGGAAACAGAGGGACTAATAATACCCAATTCCCAATAAACGATGGATTATAATATATCGGGGACAAGGCGAGCTGGGGTTATTAGGTCAACAAGGCTGCCGAGAGGAGAGGAGATATGGGGAAAGTAGTCTTCTTACGTCGCTTAAAGTATTCGCCTTAAGGCGTAATTTAAGAAAAATTTAAAGTTTACCCCACTCTTTATTTAAGAAGTTTCTTCTATTCTAAGAGAAGTAGAATAAAGGAGGAACGAAAGGTGAAGAAGTGGTTTTTTGGACTTGTCGGATTATTGCTACCGAGTATTCCGTTCATCGAGCAGCTAAGCATTCCAGAGGATACTCACTACGAGATCTTAGTTAATAATGTCGATGGTATCATAATGAGGGTGTCTCAATGATATATACACAGCCGATTCTGGGAAAAATTAAGTCATATATCATTTGGATTCTCTTGCTTCTGTATATTTATTTCATCTTTAAAGTTATATTATTCAAGTTCCATCCTGTTGATATGGGGCATTTACTAGTTCAGCTCCAAAAAAGTTTGCAACATCCCGATATGATTGTGAATAAACTGGACTCTTCTGCAAACTTGGTTCTACTGAAAACCATTAAAAAACAGGCAGCGCATGTAACGATTCATAATGTAGTGAACCTATTAGGGAATTTTTCGATTTTTGTTCCTTTTGGGTTGTTAGTATCCATCGTATCTAGAAAAGTAAGTTCCGGATTTCTTGTATTGATGATCTCTTTTGCTTTGAGTTTATGTTTAGAAAGCTTACAGCTTATGCTCTCCATGGGCACATTTGATGTAGACGATCTACTCTTGAATACGGCAGGGGGATTCGCTGGGTATGTTATTTTCTATCTAAGTATGATGTTAAGAGGGATGCTCTCAGCCAACAACGTAGCTTAGCCTTATAGAATTGGGATAGACTAAGGACGGAGTATATACAAGGCTTGAGAGATATGTGAAGATGAATGATGCAGATCTACATCTAGGTTTCCTGGGATAAGGAAATCATGAGAGTGAATGTGCGATTAAGTGCTCCCGAAAATAGAGGCATAGGAGAGATTTTAATGCAGAGTCAATGTAATACTGTAGACGAGTATATGCTCAGTCTTGAGGAAAATAGAAGGCAAGCGTTAAGTATAGTCAGACAATTAATACTTGAGAATGCTCCGAATGCCAAAGAACTCATGAACTATGGAATGCCTGCTTATGAACTAAATGGGATGTTATGTGCGTTTGCTTCTCAAAAAAATTATATGAGCCTATACATGCTAAACACGCCTGTTCTTGAAAAATATAAAGCAAAACTGGGGAAACTCAGTGTAGGAAAAGGATGCATCCGATTTAAAAAAATTGAGGATTTACCGTTAGATATAATTAAAGAAGTAATCATTGAATCGGTAATTGCCAATCAAAATAATTTTAATGATCACTGTTAGCGGGATTCGTAAATGATCAAAGCCTGCGAGAAAATTTCTAGCAGGCTTATTTTCATCCTTACAGTGATCCCTGAACAGCAGCTAAACTTAGCTGCTTACTTCTTCATTTTCAACCACTTCAATCATAATCTGCGTTACATAATTTTCATTACCGCTAACCGAAATTTCATCCAGTATGTACTCCTCATAGGAGTAGTTTCCTATATGAATGCCATGTTCACGGATATAACTCTGCATTCTTTGGTATGTCTGTGCAATATGCTCATCAGAACCTTTGTGGTAGGCCACAATATAATTGCCTTTTGGTTTGATATGATAGGGAACACCTTTCATGTGCTTGGCAGTTTTATTGTATAGAAAAGTATAGTTTCCATAATCCTCTTTCATGATATTATCCCTGCTTACCATGGCACCGATTGGATATCCTGTATCGAGTTCGTTTGTATACAAATAATCAATAAACACGGCAACAGATTTTAAAAATTCCCGATCAGAGCAATCCAAAATAGATTCACTTAGAAATAAAAGTTCTTCTTCTTGATGAGTCATTGTAATCTTCGTAATATCAGCAGACAGTGCCGATTCGGTAATGCTGATTTTGGTTTCGATAATCTTCTGAAGTTGTCGCAAATCATGTATCTTCTTCTCCATCTCTAGTGACTTGCTCTTAAGGAGATCAATTAATTCTTGTGGAGTCTTGTTCTCGAAGAATCGTTTGATTTCCTTTAGGGGCATGTCTACTTCTTTTAATAGTTCAATTACATGAAAAATATCGAACTGATGGTACGAATAATAACGATATCCGTTCTCCGTCTTGATCTCGGGGGAGAGGAGTCCAATATCATCATAATGAAAAAGGGTCTGTTTTTTCACGTTACACAGTTTAGCGAATTCTCCTGTCGTGAAATATTTTCTTGCTATATCATTCATCTCATTAATTCTCCTTGACTATATGGTTACCGGATACTTTACGATGTAACTATACCACGTAAGAAGTTACGGGTAACAGGAACAGAAGGGATTTGGAATCATGAATATTTCGTTGCGTGAGGTAACGGAAGACAACAAGAAAGACATCCTACAGATTCAAGTGAAAGAGGCGCAGTCTGGCTATATAGAGACTGTGGAAGACTGTTTAGCCGAAGCAGCAGTATGTAGGATGTACAAACCGGTTGGACTTTATTTAGGGGAGTTATTAGTGGGATTTGCTATGTACGGATTTTTCCCGGAAGAAGGGAAGCAAGGCAGAGCCTGGATGGATCGACTGGTAATTGATGCTTCCTATCAGGGACAGGGACTTGGTACCGTTATGTTGGAAGCTTTAATAGAAAAACTTATAAGTGAATATGACTGTGAGCAAGTGTACTTAAGTGTATATGAAGACAATGTCGTCGCGATAAGAATGTACGAGAAAGCAGGATTTTGCTTTAACGGAGAGCGAGATGAAAAGGGAGAGAAAATAATGGTGAAGAAACTTACGTAGATTAAGCGAGTTAGAAGATAGATGCACCATTAGGGGAACCCCATTTTATGAATGGTAACAAAATAAAAAAATGAGATTACAGGTAACAGGTGACAAAAATGACGAACACAAACAATATGAATCTTAATGAAAATAGGAATGAATCAAATCAGATAAATAATCAGGATCAAACATCCATTGATCTTAGGACGAAAGACACGAAGAAATTATACTTCTCTTATTTAGTACCTTCCATACTGGGAATGCTGCTCATGGCGATCAATATACTCGTAGATGGAATCTTTGTTAGTAACGGGATTGGAACAGAAGCGCTCGCAGGTATTAATATCGCTGTACCGATCTTTTCGGTGTTGCTATCGATCTCGCTGTGGATTGGCATGGGCGGAGCAACCCTATATTCGATTGCACTTGGTGAGAATAAGCCAGAAAAGGCGCGGTCTATATTTACCCAATCCTTCTTTCTAGCTATGATCATTGTCGGTACGCTCATTATTGTTGGGCTTTGGAAGCAGAAGGAGATCGCCTACCTTTTTGGCGCAAGTGACGAGATTTTCCCTTATGTAAAGGACTATCTATCCATTATTTTGTTATTTGGTATCATTTATGTGATGGAAAATATATTAAGTATTTTTATACGTAACGATGGCAATCCAAAACTTGCGATGCTCGGGCTTGGGATTACGGCCATTTTAAATATTGTGTTTAACTATATCTTTATTTTTATGATGGATATGGGGGTAAAAGGAGCTGCTTACGGGACCGTTGTCTCTACCGCCATTGGGTTTATTGTTCTTCTGTCTCATTTTGCTCGGAAGGATAGTATCCTGAGATTCACTTCACTACGATTCAAGAGTACAACGATTCGGGATATTCTACAAATAGGTTTACCTAGCTTTATTGTGGAAGCTTCCATTGCGGTTACTGTAATTGCTTATAACATTACCTTCATGCATTTTGTTGGTGAGATGGGCGTAACGGCTTACGCGGTAATTAACTATGTACACACTGTATTTATCATGCTGTTTATTGGAGTAGGGGCAGCACTTCAGCCACTCGTAAGTTTCCATCATGGGGCCAATTTGTATGGCAGACTCCAGAAGTTTGTAAGACTCGGTCTTGGTACAGGTATTGTACTCGGAATCGGTATTTTGCTGACAGGCTGGCTCTGGGCAGAGCAGATCATCTCGCTGTTCGGAGTCACCTCAGAAAGTGTCATTGCTTATACCAAGCAGGGAATTTCTCTTTTCTTTATCGGATATGTATTCCTTGGATTTAATCTGGTATATGCTGAATGTTTTCAGGCGATTGAAAAAATCAAACTTTCCTCGGCTATTATTTTGGCGAGAAGCCTAATTTTGTTCCTACCCCTGTTATGGATCTTGCCAACTTATTTCGGCAGTGACTACATCTGGTTGGCGTTCCCGGTAGCAGAAGGGATTACTACGCTCGGGCTTATTATCGCGAGAATGACTACGAAATCGATGCAGCTTGCTCCTGAGGACGTAACGTCTCACTCTGTGGGAAGGGCAGAAGCTTAAGTATATGTATAGCTGAAAAGGAAAGGAGCAGTTCTTATTAAAGAGCTGCTCCTTTTTTATGTTTATTCACATTTAATTCCATAGATAATCCATCTGATGAAAGATTAACCTTATGAATCTTGTACGAAGTACCGTTTACATACTTTTGCTTGGGGTAACAGGTAGATTTTTTGATTGAGCCATACTTCGCCATAAGTATATGGAATATACCAGCATAATTACAATAATGATGTAATCAGTAACGGCTGGCCCTTTTGCATTACCCATAAATTGAAAGAAATTATTCAGTCCATGAAAGAGAATAGGAATGACGATGGATTGACGATGAACAACAAGCAAGGAAAGGACAAGGCCGACCATAAATGCATAAATAATCTGAAAAATCGTATCAATTAGAGACTGCCCACCAATCAGCTGAAGGGAGTGGGTGATAGCAAAAAGAAAGCTCGTCGTAAAGACGGCAATACGAAAACCTTTGGGAAGGAGCAGCTTAAGCATAAAGCCACGGAAGAACATTTCTTCTACCAAACCAATGACTAGAATCTGTATAACAAGCATGATAAAAAGATCAGGTAGAGAGGAAGTGTTCAGCCCGTGATTTCCTGTGACAATGAGGAGGAGTACAAGCAGCAGCGGCAAGGAGTACAGCAGAGCCTTCTTCGATGAAGAGGGTGAGGTAAAGAAATAGTGTTTCCATTTGTTTCCCACAAGCAAATAGATCAGAATACCGAGTGCGAGCGGGACAACACCAATAAACTGAAGCAGAGGGCTCTCAGGTGAAGTAATGGAGACGTAGGCTCCATTCGCTGTGAAAAAGACCATTAATAACAATTCAAGTCCAATGATACTGAGTACAATCCTTGTGTTCGTTCGCAAATGATAGCGCCCCCGATATGTATAATTTGATTACTGATAATAAATAGCTAAGTGGCTATCTATTTCAATAATATGATTATATTTCAAATTTGTTGTTATATGAAGTTTTATATAAAATATTACATAAAAAGCCCATTCCTTCACTTTGGAAGAGAATGAGCTAGGCTATCAAGTAGTTCTTGAATCAAAAACGTATTATACCGTCAGTTTATGTGACTGTTTTATGGAGTGACGTTCGCTTGCGGCCAGCATGATGGCTGCAACAGTAACGAGTACGAAACAGAGTAAGAAAGAATAACGGTACCCTACAATACTGGCTAATCCACCACCAACAAGACTACCAACCAGTCTGCCAATCGTAGATGCATTAGAGTAGAGCGTGGATGCGTATCCAGGCATGCTTGGAAGCAGATCTTGCATATAGCTGATACCAATAGCTGAGATAACGGCAACAAAGAAGGCTAGCAGAATCTGGGCTGCAAGCAGCTGCCACATGGCGCCTGAGGTAACAACGACGAGATAATAAGCTCCTCCCAGAATGGCACCACACATCATCAGGATGCGGTTACTATACTTTGCGCCTAATAGGCCTAGCATAATCATAAAAGGAATTTCCAAGGCGGCACAAATACTGCTGACAAGACCGACATCTCTTGTCGTCCCTCCTAGATTATTCGTAATAAAGAGGGCGGTATTGAGGTTGCTCATCCAATGGGATACATACAGCAGTGTCAGAATAAGAAAAGGAAGCAAGATCGTCTGATTCTGATGTAGCCGGATACTTTGCACTGTTCCTCCAGTGGCATTTGTCTTCAGCTCAGCATTTGATTTCAGGAAGAAGAAGACAAGCAAGGCAACAATGAGGAAGATTCCGATCGTTCCTGAGAATATTCCCTTAAAGCCAACTGCAGCCAGAAGCAGGGTACCGATCAAGGGACCTGTAATAAAACCAAGCGAGAAGGCAGAGCGCAAGGTAGAATTGGCAAAAGCATGATCAGTAGAACGACTCGCATTCACGGCTTCTCTAGCAATCGCAAATAATTGGGGCATCCCTGGTGCGCCTAAGGCTGTGAACACGGTCATATATATAAATAGGATCGTAAAATCTTTAATAAGCAAGTATCCGCTAAAAGCCAAGGCATTACACAGGGTGGAGACAAGATAAATGCTTTTTCGATTCAAGCCGAGATCAGAGCGTTTTCCAATAAGCAAACTGATCCATATCCCGGCAATTAAAGTAACCGCAAGGAAAATACCAAACACCCCGACAGATACTCCGAGTTGCTCAGTGAAATAAATCGATAGAAAAGGTGCGCTGAGTGAAATAGCCATTCCCTGTAGTAACATACACAAAAAGAGCAAGGCATAAGAGGGAATGGAAAATAGTCCAATGAGTCGTTTTATCATGATATCAAAGTTACTCCTCTATGATGTTAGATTAGATAGTCAATCGGGTTATAGTATACTTGAAAAAGACAGTAATAATATATACGATATTTGACTGAAAACCTCAACTATTTGGCTAAGGGGTGATTTTTTTCTATGGATATAAGACTGCATGCTTGTTCCTATTCTCTACATACTGATCCATATAAAACATCCTATACTCCGCCCCCATTCTATCTGCTTCGGCTTCAGGTGCTCGGTTTCGCTAATGCTCTTGTTCATGGAGAGATGAAACAAATCGCACCTGGTGATCTTCTCATGTACAGTCCAGGGGAACCTTATCATTTAAGAGTGGGGGAAGAGGGGGAAGAAACGGAAAGCGGCGATTATTTCTTGCTATGTGACGGAACTTGGGTGGATGAATGGTGGACAAGATATGAACGTGACACGTTAAAGCGGATTCCACTCGATGATCATCTTCTGTATTTGTGGCAGCAGCTATGTACCGAACAACACCGGGTAAATCGGAACAACCAGGAAATCATAGGTCATATGCTGTGTACATTTTTACTAACGATCGACCAGCTAATACTGGATTCCGGACAAAAGCGAGGACACGGTTCCCTACGCAGTAATGAACTCGTTGTCAAAATGAAACAATACATTAACGATCATGCACTGCGTCCTCTCCGTGTGGAAGAAGTGGCTCATCATGCCGGACTGAGTGTATCGAGAGCGGTACATCTATTTAAAGAGGTGACTGGTTATACAATCATCGGATACGCGGGTGAAATCCGGATGTCGCATGCTCTTGAACGGATTCAGTATACAGAAGCGAGCCTCGAGAGTATCGCATTCAGCTGCGGTTTTGGTACGTATTCGTATTTTCATAAATGCTTTAAAGAAAAGATAGGATGTTCACCAGGAGAGTTCCGTAAACGTCCTGTTATTCTGGGAAGAGAAGAGCAACATCATAGTACGATACAGACCATGTCTGGAATTTCGCCTGATGCTTATCGGTTTCTCCGCTCCTAATTCCGTAGGGAATGCTTCATCTTCTTGTTATATGATGCGTTTGGATTAACTGGGCTAAGGTTAAATATACACACAAGGTCATTGAGATTTTCATGACACAGAGCGCAGAAATATCAGTAATGAAGATAAAAGTTTATTCCTGTAAGGAGGAGAAATCATGGGACGTTATGTACAAGTTGAAGAAAACGTAAAAATTTACGTAGAAGATATTGGGGAAGGGACCCCGGTTATTTTCCTACATGGATGGCCTGCGAATCATAAGATGTTTGAGTATCAATTTTCCCGGCTACCTGCAAATGGATTCCGTTGTATCGGTATTGATTTCCGCGGATTTGGTAACTCGGATGCTCCATGGGAAAGCTACTCGTATGATCGGCTCGCCGATGATGTAAAGGCAGTTATTGATGAACTCAAAATTACCAATGCCACACTTCTCGGCTTCTCCATGGGCGGGGCTGTGGCGATAAGGTATATGGCCCGTCATAACGGATATGGGGTTGCGAGCCTCGTATTGGCAGGTGCAGCGGCACCTGTGTTTACCAAACGAGACGACTTTGATTATGGAATGGACCCGGCAGAGTTGACAGAGCAGCTGATTGACGCCACGTATGAAGATCGTCCGAAGATGCTTGCTAATTTTGGACTTCAATTCACTAAAACAAAGAGCAAATCTGAAATGATGATGTGGCTGGAATCTCTTTGTTATCAAGCTTCGCATCACGGAACGATTAAGGCGGCCGAGTCGTTACGGGATGAAGATTTGCGTCCAGATCTGAAACAGATCAACGTACCAACGGTAATTTTTCAAGGTGCGAAGGACAAAATATGTGAACCTGATCTTGCTAGGCTGACGAATGAGGCTATTGCTGGCTCTAGACTAATCGAGTTTGAGGAAAGTGGCCATGCAATGATGTTTGATGAACAGGCTAAATTTAATGAAGAGCTTTTACTCTTCCTGAACACAGAGGATTTGCTGCATCGGGGTGAGGATATAGATCGTATGAACGGTGTTACGAGATAAAAAAAGAAAACAGCCGTTTCCTTGATATAAGGGGACGGCTGTTTTGGTTAGGAAGAAGCGATGCCATGCATAATGGTGCCTACTAAAATATCTACTTCTTGCTTTGTGTGATCCACGTCAGGATGAGGATGAAAAATATGCTGTGTTAAGAAGTAACCGAGTATATTTGTAAAAATAGTTCGCAAGAGCAAAGCGTTTGGAAGATCCTTGAGCTGTCCTCTGGCTTTAAAAGAATCCATTACCATATACATTCGTGGAGCTGCTTGCTCCAGGAAAAAAGGGATAAACTGCTCACGGATCTCTTCGCGGTACACTATTTCTTTAATGAAAACCATGAATATTTCTTTATTTTGCTGGACGAATTCCAGTCGGTTATGAATGAGCGCTCTTAGAAAGTCAGCAAAAGAAGGCTGATTCTCCGGGTCAATTGTCTGAAACAGATCATCTGCCAGAGCAGGGATAGCCTCTTTCAAAAAAGGAATAACGATAGCAATCAGCAAATTTTCCTTCGTGCCGTAGTGACGAAAGATCGTCGCTTCTGCTACGCCAGAAGCTTTGGCAATTTCGCTAGTCGATGTATTGGCATATCCTTTACTGGCAAAAAGAAAGGTTGCATTCTCCAAAATCTTTTGTTCTTTTGCTGTAGTTTTCTTGGAGAGTTTCACTTGGGAGAGCATTTCATCAAGCAGGTTTGTTGTTGATTTGTTCATTTACGCTGTAATCTCCTCTACTACAAGGTACACATGTCTTCTATTATAACTTACGATATTTTTTAAGTCCCCATACATTCAGTAAAATGAACAACGCTGCAAAACAAGCCAATATCAAAACATCGATCCCTATATCCGTAAAAGAGAATCCTTGATACATAATCCCTTTTAGTGCATGTGACGCATAATACATCGGCATAATGTGACCGATCGCCAGAAGCCAATCTGCCATTCCATCCAGCGGGAAAATCCCGGTGAAAAATACTTGCGGAATAATGGCCAGAGGGATGAACTGAATCATTTGAAATTCAGATGAGGCAAAGGTAGATAATAAGAGTCCGAGTGTTAGAGCAACAAGAGCAAGCAACAGGTTTACAAGCAGTACGTTCCAGATGGATCCAATCACTTGAAGATCAAATACCCATATGGAGAAGAAGACAATGATGAGTGTCTGCAGCAGGGCAAAGATACCATAACCTGTGACATAACCCATAACCACTTCACTGCGCTGAATAGGGGTAGAGAGCAGTCTTTCCAGTGTACCTGTAGTTCGTTCACGAAGAAGTCCAATCCCAGAGATCAGAAATACAAACAAGAATGCGAAGAATCCGAGCAAAATAGGACTAATGACGTCAAAAAGGTCCGTATCTTCCTGACCGTATACATAGGTAGTGTGAAGAAATTGATCCAAAACGGGTGTGTGTTCGCCCCCGTTCATTCCTGAAGGTATTTGCTGCTGGGTAATGTAATTCTGCACCGCCTGTTTAACGAACATCGCAAGACGCTGGGATGTCGTTGGATTTTCATTGACGAGCAAAAGTTCATAACTACCATCTTTCTGATAGAGGGCACCGTCTGCTTCATTTGCCAAATTCTCTTTTGTAGGTGGAGCGTCCATTTCAGTTACATTCATTTGTTCACTTAGAAGCTCAGCAAGCTTTTGATCTACTCCGCTAATGACGAGGTCCGGTTTCGCTGCTTCACCGCCAAGCAATACAAACATGAGGGAAAGAACGACTAATGGTGCGACGAATAACATCGCGAGAGTACGTTTGTCCCGCAGCATCTGTTTACAGATACGCTTATAGACGGCTTGTATTCTAGACATTTTCATCATGAACACCTCCCGTCTGCAAAAATATTTCTTCAAGTGTTTCAACTTGATAGGAAGTTTTGAGTGCATCAGGTGCACCTTCGGCTAGAATTTGGCCTTCACGAACCATTGCAAGACAGTCACAGCGCTGAGCTTCATCCATGACATGTGTAGTAACAATGATCGTCTTCTGCTTTTCATCCTTTAGACGAATTAGTTCCTGCCAGATGATTTGCCTAAGTTTCGGATCGATACCTACCGTTGGTTCATCCAATATGAGAATTTCAGGATCATGGACGAGTGAAATAGCCAGGGACAGTCTTCGTTTCATTCCTCCTGAATAAGTACTAACTTTCCGCTGTAGATCGCTGCTTAACCCAACCAATTCAGCCGCATATGCAATTCTTTCTTTCTGCCTTGCTTTAGATAGGGAATAGAGTTCTGTAAAGAACTGAATGTTCTCAAGACCGCTTAGTTCAGGGTAGAGTGCATCTGACTGAGCCATGTAACCGATCTTACTAAGGACAGACATATTAGGCATTTGCTCGCCTAGCACATACAGTTGGCCGGCATCAGGTGTGTCCATGCCAACCATCATTTTGACAAGGGTCGTTTTACCTGCACCGGATGGACCGATAAAGCCATAAATTTGTCCTTTGGGGATGGATAGAGATACATCTCTTAAGATGACGCGGGAACCATATTGTTTCATGAGATGAGATATGTGTATCGTAGGCAAGGATATCACCTCCTTTATTTAGAATGTTAAAATGTGAGTAATCACTCACAAAAATAATATAGGACTTTCTTGGTAAAGAATCAATGTCATTTTCTCTTCATGTATACGTTTTCAAATCACTAATATACAATGATATAAGGGAAGATTTTACATTAGGGAAAAAGGGGCGGTACGATTGATAAATACGAAGGCTACATCCCGGATTACACCCGACGTAAAAAAGGCACTGATCGAAATTGTTGGAGATAGGGCATATCTTGACTCTCCAAATGAACGATATGTCCATTCTTATGATGCAACACCACTGTACCAACATATGCCTGACGCTGTAATGAACCCCCAAAATACAGAGCAGATATCTGCCATATTAAAAATAGCGAATGCCCATCAAATTCCTATCATACCGAGAGGGTCAGGTACGAATCTTGCAGGAGGTACGATTCCGATCGAAGGCGGAATCGTATTAAATATGAATCGGTTCAATGAAATCTATGAAATAGATGAACAGAATCTAACGGCAACCTTGGGGCCGGGTGTCATTACTGCCGACTTGCACGAGGCGGTGGAAGCGGTAGGGTTATTTTATCCACCTGATCCTGGCAGCATGCGTATCTCAACCATTGGCGGTAACATGGCACAGTGTGCCGGCGGGATGAGGGGACTCAAGTATGGAGTAACGAAAGATTATATTATGGGTCTTGAATATGTACTACCATCCGGTGAAATTTTGCGAAGCGGTGGCAAAAATGTAAAGGATGTTGCTGGTTACGATATGACTAGACTGCTAGTCGGTTCGGAAGGGACCCTTGCGGTGATCACGGAAATTACAGTTAAGCTTGTGCCATTGCCCGAGACGAAGCGGACGCTTGTTGCTTATTACAATAATCTAGTCGATGCAGCGAGAACCGTTGAAAAGATTATCGCAGCAAAGGTGATCCCAGCGACTATGGAGTTTCTCGATCAAGGTACAATGCAAGTCGTTGATGATTACGCTAAGCTGGGCTTGCCTCTGGAGATGAAATCGATGCTGCTTATAGAGCAGGATGGAGAAGAGGAAGCGGTGGTGCGGGATATTCAGCGAATAGCAGAGATTGCGAGACAACAAGGAGCTGAGCGAGTTGAGATTGCTAGTACGCTTGCAGAAGGAGCGAAACTCATGGCCGCACGACGTGCAGCGTTATCTGCTTTATCTAGGTCGAAGCCGACGACAATTATGGAAGATGCAACGGTACCGAGGTCCAGACTTGCCGAAATGGTAGAGACAGTAGAACGGGTAGCGGAGAAATATCACTTGTGGATCTGTACTTTTGGCCATGCAGGGGACGGCAATCTCCACCCTACTTGTATGACGGATGAACGTGATCAAGAAGAGATGCAACGGGTGGAGCAGGCTTTTGATGAAATTTTCAGATCTGCGATAGAGCTCGGGGGTACCATTACGGGTGAACATGGTGTGGGACTGGCCAAAATGAATTATCTTCATTTAAAAGTAGGAGCAGGCGGAATTGAACTTATGAAGCAGATTAAAGCCGCTTTTGACCCGAATCATATTATGAACCCAGGCAAAATGTTTGCTGGTAGCGAGCGTCGGAGATTGGTGGTGAAGAGATGAGCGGAACACGGGTACGTAAAGAACAAATCCACGATGAGGACCTGCTTAAAAAGTTCGATCAGGACGAACTGCTGAACTGTATGCATTGCGGGTTCTGTCTGCCTGCTTGTCCTACGTTTCGTCAGACCGGTCTTGAATCGTACAGTCCCCGCGGAAGGATCGCACTCATGAAGGGGGTAGCGAATGAACAGTTGCCCCTTGACCCTGAATTCGAGAAAAATATGTATGCCTGCCTTGGATGCCGTGCTTGTGAAACAGCTTGTCCAGCCGGTGTCCAGTATGGCAGTTTAATTGAGACAGCGAGAGAAGTCATCGAAGAGGACAAGAAGCGCCATAAGAAACCCGGCATCATACGAAGAGCTGTCTTTAAAGAATTGTTTCCAAACACAGGACGTATCAAGGTACTGGGGAATGTGCTTTGGGCTGCACAGGCTGTAGGTCTTCAGCGGATTGCTGACATAACAGGACTCATTCGTATCCTGCCACGTGAAATGGCGGAAATGCAGCAAGCTGTAGACCAAGTAGCTTCTCCTATCGCTAGGAAGAAACGACTGCCCCGGATGAAAGCGGAGCAGGAAACAAAGGTAACGGTAGGTTTCTTCAGTGGATGTATTATGGACGTCATGTTTTTTGAAACGAATCAAGTAACGGCTAAACTGCTTACCAAAGCAGGATGCGATGTTGTCTTCGCTGAGAACCAAGCTTGCTGCGGGGCGCTACATGCCCATTCAGGAGAAATGGATGGAGCGATTGACCTTGCCAAACGAAATATAGAAGCCTTTGAAAGAGCAGGCGTTGATCTGATTGTAAATAATGCTGGCGGCTGCGGTGCTGCACTGAAAGAATATGACCACTGGTTTAAGAACGACCCCGAATGGCACGAGCGAGCTATGGAATTTACCGCCAAAACAAGGGATGTCAATGAACTGCTTGCCGAGCTTCCTCCACTTGAGTTTACTAAATCTTTGCCCGTCCGCGTAACTTATCAGGATTCATGTCATTTAGCACATGGACAGGGGATAAGGACGCAGCCAAGACAACTAATTGGCCAGATTCCGGGCATAGAGTACATAGAGATGAACGGAGCGGATCAGTGCTGCGGTTCAGCAGGAATTTATAATATAACGAACTATGACATGTCCATGGATATTCTCGATGATAAAATGAAAGAAGTAGAAAAAACGAAGGCTCATCTCATTGTCACGGCAAATCCGGGATGTTTACTTCAGATGAAGCAGGGGATATTGCGGGCAGGGATGGAGGATCAGATGGAGGCAGTCCACATTATGGACCTGCTTAATCGAGCGTTATAAGGGCGACTGGCGAGAATAACAAGGATATTAAGTGTAAAGTTAGAAGAAGCTAATGTGCTTCTTCTTTTTTTGTTTTTTAGTAAGAGTGTTGCGTTTCTTGATGAAGGCATGTATATTATTAATATCTTAAAATTAAGATAAATTATTTGAGAGGGATGAAGGTTATGACTAACGATTCATTATCGCTGAAATTGTTCGTCATTCTCTCCAAAGCTTATAAAGTAATCATGGAACAAGCTGTGAAGGATATGAAGAAACATGGATTATCGGAAACCGAATTTGCTATGCTGGAGCTTTTGTATCATAAAGGGAAATTTCCCATGCAGCAAATGGGTGAGAAACTGCTGATTACAAGTGGAGGGATTACATATACCGCTGATAAGCTTGAGAATAAAGAGCTGCTTCAAAGGGTTGCTTGTCCGAGCGATCGCAGAGTTACCTATGCGGAGATTACAGAACAGGGAAAAGAGTTGTTTCAGGATATCTTTCCAGCTCATCAGAAAGTGATTGCATCTATGATGACAGGACTTACCCAAGAAGAAAAGGCAGAGGCAATGTATTTGCTAAAGAAGCTCGGTTTATCCGCTCAAAACATGTAGCTACTCTCTATTAGTTACCCCTCCGTGCAGAGCCGGAATACTTGTAAAAAGGGATCATTTGAACAGTAACAATCAACAGGAAAGGATCTTTTTTTGAATTAATATCTCAGTATTAAGATAAAATGATTCTGAAAATGTTGATCAATATACAAACTTGAACGAAAAAGAAAAGGGGAATGATAAAATGGTAGGAACAGGATTACTAATAATTCGCTTGGTGGTTGGATTTATTTTTGCAGCACACGGTGCACAGAAATTATTTGGATGGTTTGGTGGGTACGGACCGAAAGGTACAGGAGGATGGATGGAGTCCATCGGAATTAAACCTGGGGTAGCAGCAGCAGTTATGGCAGGACTGGTTGAGTTAGTAGGCGGGCTTGCTTTTGCGGCAGGACTCTTCACTCCGATTGTTGCTGTACTTCTCGCGCTTACGATGGTGGTAGCGATGATCAAGGTGCATGGACCAAACGGTTTCTGGGCGACAGCGAATGGGGTAGAGCTGAATGTTATTCTAATGGCTGTGTTCATTGGAATCGCCTTTACTGGCGCAGGTGCTTACTCTATTGATGCTCTGCTGCAATAATTTCATCCTGTGAACACTTGATGATCCGGAATAAAACTCTTGTATTAAGAAAAGCCGACAGACATAAGTCTATCGGTTTTTTTGCCGTATTAGGATCTCCTTACTGTAACAGGAATGTTTTTGAAGAGTTGGGGAAACAATACACCAGAAACTACATCATGTTTTTACTGGAGGTGAAACTGTTTTGTGGCATCTAAATATATCTAATCTTATGAATTTAAACATTATACTACAGTCTTTCATCGTTCTGTTGGTTCCAATCTTGCTGATGAAAGGATTCGGAAGGATCAATGCTTGGGTACATTCCTTTCCTGCAAAAAGGAAGAAGCAATCTTCTATTACTAATACTAGCTCCAATGTAGCTTCTAGTGAACTTACAGGACAATACGTGGCAGATATGGCATTGATTCGAGCAGCAATCGGTAAAAATGCGGATGTGAAAAGTAGGGAATTTATGATCCAAGGATTTCACTATCAAGCCGCTGTTATTTATGTTGAAGGTCTTACCGACTTGAAGCAACTCCATATGAATATCCTTAATCCTTTAATGATGGAAGGTGTGAAGCAAGAGGAAAAAGAGCGGTTCCTTCATTCAGGTCACTCTCTTAAGGTATATCTCGAAGAGTATCTGCTGCTGACAACAGAATTACTGGAAAGCCGCTTAATAGATGAACTAACAGAAAATATTCTTGTCGGGCATACTGCATTAATTGTGGATGGCGTCAAAGGGGCTTTTTTAGTTCAGGCACCTAGTGGGGTATCGCGTACTGTCGAAGAGCCGTTATCAGAAGCTTTACTAAGAGGTCCACGTATCGGATTCACTGAGAAACTGAGTGAAAATATGGGCCTACTTCGAATCCAAGGGAAAAATAATAGTCTCTTTTTTTCAGGTCATGAAATAGGCGAAAGAACCAAGAAAAAAATGGTGATTGCCTATATGCAGGATATCGTGGATCCGATGCTTGTCACTGAGGTAGAGAGACGTATCAGCAGAATTCATATTGATGATGTTCTTGAGTCAGGTTACATTGAGCAGCTAATTGAAGATGACTGGATGAGTCCTTTTCAACAGGTTCAGAATACGGAACGTCCCGACCGTGTCATGAGTGCATTGCTTGAAGGACGGGTAGCTATATTGCTGGAAGGAACCCCCTTCGCGCTTATACTTCCTGTTACATTTAGCATGCTTTTACAATCTCCAGAAGATTATTACGAAAGATGGATAGGAGGTAGTTCCATTCGGCTGCTTCGTTTTGGAGCTGCACTTCTTGCTTTACTTGCCCCAGCCTTATATATTTCGTTTATTTCATTTCATCCTGGGCTAATTCCAACGAAACTTGCGCTTTCGATTATTAAGACCAGACAAGGCGTTCCGTTTCCTTCTATTATTGAAGCATTAATTATGGAAGTGGCACTTGAAATTTTGCGAGAAGCAGGCATTCGTTTACCTAAGCCAATTGGACCTGCTATGGGAATTGTAGGGGGCCTTATTATTGGAGATGCTGCTGTTAGAGCAGGTATTGTTAGTCCTTTTCTAGTTATCATCGTGGCGGTAACGGCAATTTCTTCCTTTACGATCCCTATGTACAGTGCAGGCATAACACTACGTTTTCTGAGATTTCTGGCCATGATCAGTGCAGCTTTATTTGGCCTATATGGCGTCATTATGTTTTTCCTACTGCTTTGCAGCCATCTCGTTCGGTTAAAGAGCTTCGGTGTGCCTTATGCTACACCACTTATTCCGTATAAATTAAGTGACTGGAAGGATTTCTTCGTAAGGGCACCTCTCCAATTGATGAAACAAAGACCGACCATTTTTAAGAATAAAGATAAAGATCGAGCTTAGGTTGTGATGACTGTGGAGGGGAGGAAGTCTAATGAGTAATCATCCAAAAGATGAAATATCAACAGTTCAGGCAGCAGTTATCATCATTAGCTATATGCTGGGTGCAGGAGTACTTACCCTTCCTCGGACGACAGCTCAAGCCGCTAGGACACCTGATGTATGGATCTCGGTAATTGTCGCAGCAGTGCTGGTTATCCTCGCCGGTTTAATTATCGTACATTTAGGTCGGCGTTTTCCCGGTAGAACCTTTTTTGAATTCACAAGGGAAATTGTAGGCAAGTGGATTGCTTTTCCTCTTGTAATTACAGTTATCGGGTATTTTCTTGTTATTTCTGCTTTTGAAACGAGGGTGATGGCTGAGGTAACCAGCCTCTATCTTCTTGAAGGTACACCGATGTGGGCCATTATTATGGTCTTTATGTGGATTGGGTTTTACCTAATGAATGGGGGAATTAACTCTATGGCAAGACTTTTTGAGGTCATACTTCCCATTACCCTCATCATTTTTGTCATCATCATTTTGCTTAGTTTAAAAGTATTTGAATTTGACAATTTAAGACCTGTACTCGGTTCAGGGGTGATGCCAGTTTTGAAGGGGATTAAGCCTTCTTTTTTATCTTATGCAGGGTATGAAATCCTATTAGTATTGTTGGCATTTATGAATAAGCCGAGTAAAGGAAACAAGGCACTTATACTGGGGACATGTGTACCACTTGGAGTCTACCTTCTTACTTTAGTCATGGTAATTGGAGGTCTTTCCGTAGACGGAGTTATATCTAGAACATGGCCAACTTTGGACTTAATGCGGAGCTTCGAAATGCAGGGTTTATTATTCGAGAGATTTGAATCTTTGCTGTTAGTGATCTGGATTATGCAGATGTTTGCTACTTTTACGATTACACACTATGCTGCATCCTTGGGACTTGCCCAATTGTTTAAAGGAAAATTAACTTTGTTTTTACTAATTCTTTTGCCCATAAACTATATCATCATGATGTTGCCAAAGGATGTGAATACCGTTTTTTCTATGGGTGATTTCTTGGGCAATTGTTCATTAGTATTGTTTGGGGGAATTCCTCTACTTCTTCTGATCGTAAGTGTGTTGCGTAAGAAAGGAGTCAAGCCAAAATGAAGCATATCCAGCTTAAATTAATCCATATTGTAAAAGTTTTTGTCATTCTGACAATGCTTTTTCTTACAACAGCTTGCTGGAGCAGCAGGGAAATCGAAGACCTGAGGGCCTATCTCGGAATAGGTATCGATGTAGCTGACGAGACGAAATTTGAAAAAGAAGTGAACATGCTAGGTGGACATTATCCAAAGAAAAATATTCTCACCGCTACGGTTCAAGTTGTTCCTGGCGTTTATGGCAGGTCTGATCAATCACAAAATACAGGCAGCCAAACTCCTGAGACCTTTTTTAATGAGAAGTTAACAGGCGATTCAATATTTCAAATCTTTCGTCAATTTTCCTTAAGAAGAGACCGGCCAATTATTGGACATCATCTCAAGGTCGTTGTGGTTTCACGTGCTTTATGTGAAAAATATGGTTTGGAAAAAATATTAGACTTTTTTCTGCGTGATAACGATATACGCCCAAGTGCACTTATACTAATCAGTCAGGAAAAGGCTATGGACGTGTTGAGCTCTAGTCAGCCCGGAGAGATTCCTGCTCTAAATTTAAAAGGACTCGTGAATAATCGACATCGAACCAATCGGATTCTTCCACCGGTTAGCCTTAGCAGGTTAGAAGCATACATGCAGTCTAAAAGAAGTTTTATTCTACAAAATGTAATAACGGCTGAGAATGAAATTAAATTTTCTGGTGCAGCTATTTTCAAGGGAGAAGCCAATCAGTGGATCGGTCAGCTTAATCAAACGGATTTAGAAAGTATTTCTTACATCTCCGGGACAGCAAAAGGCGGAGTGCTCAAAACCTATGATCCTGAAAATGGGCAGTCGATCGTATACGAGGTAAAATCGGCTGACAGTGTCATCACCCCTAAAGTAGAAGGGGATAAAATATCTTTTCATGTAAGTATGAGGACAACAGGAGAAATTATGGAAGATTGGAGTGAACCAGATCGTTTAGTAGATGAGGATTATATGAATAAGCTAACAACTTTATTTAAAAAGCAATGCCAAAAGCAAATTGATGAGACATTATATAAACTGCAAAATAAATATCGTGTGGATGTAGTCGAGTTTGGAAATCAGCTCCGTATAGATCATCCCAAGGTATGGAACCGGGTGAAGGATCATTGGGATGAGGTATTCAGTACAGCTCCGATTACTTATGATTTAGAAGTAGATATTACAGACTATGGATCTGCGATACATTAAAAAGAGCCTCTTACGGTGGTAAGAGGCGCAGGTATTTATATCATCTGTTTACCAGACTAGAGAATTGCCAAATACAAGTCCATTACTTATCAGTCTGCCTGGTGAAGTAATGGTCCGCCCATTTGCATACAACCCGGATGAGGCTCCGCCATCCATATTCATAGCTTGGTATGCTCCAAGCTCTACCATAATACTTCCCCACTGTTTTATCGTGGCGCCAGATACCGTGGCGAGCATGATTGATCCATCCTTCTTAATCGCAATCCCACTTCGAGCCCCACTGTCCGTGAGGATTTTGGAACTGCTGAAACCTTCACTTGCTGGATTTACACTTAGTTTCCCATTGGTTACAAGTCTTGGTCCTGCTCCTATTGCAGTGTGTACATCGTCCCAATCGATCTTTTTCCCTGATTCGGTATTATATGTAATGTTGTAGTCTACATAGGCTCCTGTCTTGAATTTGTCTGCCATCTTTTCTTCCGTCCCCGTAAATACAAGCACATATCCGTCTTTTGGAATGGTGGCATTCGTATTTTTGGCTACCTTTGTAACGATATCCTTGCGGACAGTTACTGCCGTTCCATAGGCAAATCCGACGCTATTTCCACGTTTAGGAGTATACATTACTGCTGATGTTTTTCCTTTTGTAGGTGTTCTGTTAACAAAATAAGCGTACCAATTTTGTGCGCGACCCTGACCCTCTCTTACCGTCCCGAGCAGTCTTACACGCAGCGTATCCATTACCGCTGATCCATCCCATTTAAAACCAATCGAGGTACCGCTGTTTCCGATATGTTCTAAGGTCCCGTCACTGATAATCATGCCATATGGGTCGGGTACACCGCCGTAAGCTTCAAAGTAAGTCCCGTTTAAGGCAGCTTGTGCTTGATATTTGCTTACAACAGAGGACAAGGACTGCGTTGCACCAACACGGCCACTCGCAAGTCCGGCAGTAACAGGCATTCCTTTAGGTAAAGTGACAGTTTGTACTGTAAACGTTTTGCCTGCAGCTTTCACTTTTTTTGCGGCATATACCGGTTTAGCAGTAGAAGAAGTTTTCTTGACGGTCACAGGGATAGAAAGTTTTCCTTTGTAACCGGGAGTAGTAACGGTCATGTTGATGTTCGTTGTACCTTTAGAAATCGGGATAATTACCCCGTTGGCATTCACTTTTACAATGTTGGTATTGCCAGAAGTGTAGGCGATGCGAACTTGCTCTGATCGTTTAAGCTTTGCTTCTAGAGGGAGTCGTTTGTCCATGGTAAGCGTGACCGATGAAGCTGGATAGGTCAATTGAACTTCTTGGGCTGCTGCTGCTGCCTTTGCTTGGAAAGGCAATACAGAAATGAATGAGGCGGGAAGAGCCAATGAAACGAAAAGTGCTGTACTTACAATAAAGGCAGTACGTTTTACATAAGGGTAGAAAGACATGTCAGAATGAATCCTCCTTTTTGATATGAAATCCAAAGATATTATCGGCAGATCAGGAGGATTCGCTTACAAGCTAAGGATGTATTTTTATTTTATTGCATTAATTTACAGTTGGTGATTATGGTTAACTATGTTTTTATAGTGACTATATTTTAGTATCTAATGATCTCTATCATTTAGGGGATAAATCATTTTGTTCACGAAATGAATTAACGAAAAGGCGTTTTTTTGTACTTCCTCAGAATCTGTGATATGATCACGTAAGTAATACCAGTTACAATAAGTAAGTAACAATATTTTGGGAGGTATATGATGAAAATCGAAATTTGGTCGGACTATATGTGTCCTTTTTGCTATATTGGAAAACGTCGCTTCGAAGAAGCGCTGGAGTTATTCCCTAACAAGGATAACGTGGAAGTAATCTATCGAAGCTTTGAACTGAATCCGAACGAAGCTAGAGATACCGATCTGACGACTTACGACAGTCTTGCACAAAAATATGGTATGTCTGTCCAAGAAGCAAAATCGATGACAGAAAATGTCGTAGCGCAAGCTCGTACTGTCGGATTGAACTACAATTTTGACGTCGTTAAACCGACAAATTCCTTTGATGCCCATCGTTTGACTCATTATGCAGCTGAGCAGGGTAAGGCAAAGGAAATAACAGAGCGACTGTTTTCTGCTTATTTTGAGGACGGCGAACATGTGGGTAGTCCAGAAGTGTTAGTTCGTTTGGCAGAAGAGGTTGGAATTGATGCGCTACAGGCACAAGAAGTTGTGGCAGGTTCTGCCTATGCGGAGGAAGTACGCAGGGATGAAAAGGAAGGGGCAGAGCTAGGTATTCAGGGAGTTCCATTCTTTGTGATCGACCGAAAATATGGAATTTCCGGCGCTCAGCCTCTTCAAGTATTTACGGATGCATTAACGCAGGCATGGTCGGAATCTCAGCCATTGAAAGTCTTCGGGGGGACAGACGATGCGCTTTGCACAGATGATTCCTGTGTTATGCCGGACAAAGAGAAGTAAAAAAAGCTAAATTTCCTTTCACTTAAAAACCGCTTAGCCGTATTAGGGCCGAGCGGTTCATTTTTTTATTTACATTATCATTGTATTTTGAGTCATAAAACTTGATAACGCTTACTATATATGGAAAGGAGACGAAAGAAGAGGAGGTTTACGCAGGTGGAGAATTACAAGGGCTCTATTCCGCTGGGTGTGATTTTGTGTCGGGACTGTTATAGTGAGCTCGGTGTGCAGGAAACAAACCGTGTCCAGGTTTTCTACTCTTCATGCGGTTCAGCGCATTGCAAGGACGCAAAACTGAATTCGGAGTACGAACAGTATACGGACGAATAATGATCTATCTCACGCTAATATAGGTAGATGACGATACAGTATATCCGGTAACACAAACATAAAAAAAAACAGGCTTATGCATCCTCGTTATTTTGCAGGATGCGTTCGCCTGTTTTTTTGTTCTATAAATACCTAGTTGGATTTCTCCAGTTTCGATTCATATTTGTTTGAGAACATGATTTTCAATAGTGGCGGTGTTACTAGTGTAGTGACAATGACCATAATGATAACAGAGGTATAGTATTCTGGATCAAGTAATCCTGCACCAAGTCCAGTACCTGCGATGATTAGTGCAACTTCTCCTCGAGAAATCATACCTGTACCGATCGAGTAGGACGAATGCCTGCTGAAACCAGTCAGACGAGCACCAAGCGCACCACCCAGTAGTTTGGTCAAGATGGCAACAATACTGATTACAATAATGAATCCGATTTGGGACCCTACCCCTTCAAAATCTACGTTGAGTCCAATACTTACAAAAAATACGGGTACAAATAAACTGTATGCAATCGGCTCAAGTTTCGTTTCAACCGTATGCTTGTATGGTGTTTGCGAAATCGCGATACCTGCTGCAAAAGCACCGATGATCCCCGCTATACCCATCCATTCGGCAAAATAAGAAAAGGCAAGGGCGATAATGATTCCGCCGGAAATAACCGTTTCCGACACTTTCAATTTCGCAAACCATTTCATTAGCACAGGCACTACCCAGATGGAAGCTGCGATGATAACCCCAAAGAAAAGTACTTTCTTCCCAATAAGGGAACCAATACTTACACTTTCTCCACTTGTTCCAAGAACACTCATCATGACCGCAAGCAAGACGACAACAAGAATATCATCGACAACAGCTGCGCCTAAAATGGTCGTACCTTCACGAGAGCTAAGTTTGTTCATTTCCTTCAGCGTCTGTACGGAGATACTTACCGAAGTAGCACAGAATAGAAGTCCGAAGAAGAGTGCATGATGATTCTCCATTCCGAAACTCAAGGCTGCTCCATATCCTCCAAAGAACGGAAGAATAACGCCTCCTACGGCAACAGCAAAAGCGGCTTTCCAGTTCTTACGAAGCTGTTCTAGATCTGTTTCCAGCCCCGCAATAAACATCAAGACAAGCACGCCAATTTCAGCGAATTCATGTATAAAGGAAGTTTGTTGTACCCAGCCTAGAATAGCAGGCCCCAAAATAACCCCCGCAATTAATTCACCTAGAACAGAAGGCTGCCCCAGTTTGACTGACAAATGACCTGCAATTTTTGTGAAAATAAGAATGAGCACAAGGTGTAAAATAAAAATAAATTCCATCGTTGTTCCCCTTTCAAAGTAGGTTTATATTGCCCTCAGTGAGGCACTCTTCATGCATGAACACACAAAAAAAGCCTATTTACGCAAGGTCCCCGTAAATAAGCCTAAAGATAGACAGAAGGGGGCCTTGGTGCCAGACTCCTCCTGTGAACAATATATGTATTTGTGATGTAATTAACGTTTCTATTTTTATTGTACCCTTTTTTGTAACAGTTGAAAAGGTTAATTGTTTTGGATCAAAAAATTCATACAAATAAAATCAAAATATGTATAAATTTAGTGTGATAAAGAGACCATACATTAAATGGTCTTAATATTGTTCAGAGTGTTGTCACTTAACAATTAGGGAATATGAAGTCTATAATTGTAGTTAGTATTTACCTATAGAGGAGGATTACGCTGGTTATGAGCAACGGTATTAAAGAAAGTGACTACGTCCCGACAAGTAAAAAGAATTTTGCGGGAATTATTATTACGGTGTCATTGATTGCTAATGTTATTATATTGCTGCTCTTTTTTGCACCGGTAGGTTATAACGGTGAAGTACAGTTTGATTATACTGTGCTTCCACGGATTAATGCCGTACTGAACAGCTTTACCTTTATCTTTTTGGTGGCAGCTCTTGTGGCTATTATGAAGAAAAACATTAAGATCCATAAGCGATTCGTCATTGCGGCGTTTACTTCAACCTTATTGTTTTTGGTCACGTACCTTACTTTCCACTACATTTCCCCAGAGACAGCTAAGTTTGGAGGAGAGGGCTTTATTCGTCCTGTTTACTTCACCATTCTGATTACGCATAGCTTTTTAGCGGCTGTTATAGTTCCGCTTGCGCTCTTCTCACTAGTTTGGGGCTGGACAATGCAGGTAGCAAAACACCGGAAAATTGCTCGCTGGACGATGCCTATCTGGTTATATGTAAGCTTTACAGGTGTTATTGTTTACCTTATGATGGCGCCTTATTATTAAGTTTAATTAAGTTTAAGTAGATTGAATTTCTAAAAGAAAATCATGCAATTACAATTGTCTGAAAAGACCGATGAGGTTCCCTGAACGGAAACTTCGTTGGTCTTTTTCTGTAAAAGGACTTGATTTTCTGAAAATAAAGGTATATGATTGACCCATCAACCATTGATGCGTCAATGAATTGAAGGAGGTCTTTATCATCTCTACATGCCATACAGAAGACCTGCTTTACTTGCTAATGCATTTGAACAAGCATATTGCGACCCGGTTCGAACGATGTGCTGGAGTTAGTCCCAATCGGCTGGAACTCCTTTGTAAACTGAAGGGTGGCCAAATTAGCCAGTCGGATCTGCAGAAAGCAGTGTCTATTGATCCGGCTGCGGTGACTCGTCATGTTCAGCAGTTGGAAGCGGAAGGAATGCTTCTGCGAACTAGATGTGAGAACGACAACCGGATTACGTTAGTTCAGCTAACCGAAGAGGGCGAAAGTAAATTAGCGATGTTTAAAGCAGAGAAAGATCGATTTATGGAGAAACTGCAGGTAGACCTCACTGAATCAGAACGACTAGAGTTTGTTCAAACTCTACGGAAGCTGAACAGTCAGATTCAACTAATGAAAGAACCAAGTAAGACCAATTAACTATAGAGATATAAGGAGAGAATATTATGACTGTAACTTCCCTAAACAATGATTATAAAGAAATTATTACTTCCCGCCGCTCTGTGCGTATGTACGACCCTTCGGTCAAAATCAGCCGTGAGGAAATGACTGAAATTTTGGAAGAAGCGACTTTGGCACCGTCATCCGTTAATCTTCAGCCTTGGAGATTTCTTGTCGTTGATAGCCCAGAAGGTAAAGCAACTCTCGAAGAGCTTGCACCAGGCAACAAAACACAAGTTACTACTTCTTCTGCAGTCATTGCAGTATTCGCAGATATGAACGCATTTGATAATGCTGACGAAATTATGGGTACTGCTGTGGCAAAAGGCTATTTGCCGCAAGAGATTAAAGATCAGATGATGGCTAATTATACCGATCTATTCGGACGTATTCCGGCACAAGCATTCCGCGAAATGATTCTTATTGACAGCGGTTTGGTATCCATGCAGCTGATGCTTGCTGCTCGTGCTCGTGGATATGATACAAACCCAATTGGTGGATATGACAAATCCAGAATTGCAGAAGCATTTGGTATGGAGAAAGAACGTTATGTACCGGTTATGCTCATCTCAGTAGGTAAAGCCGCTAAAGAAGCACGTATGACAACTCGTCTTCCTATTGACCGTATTGCGGAGTGGAAGTAAGGTTATGGCGATGATTATTATTCATGCAGAAATGAAAGTAAACCGTGAAGTAGAGGCAGAATTTCTGGAATCCGTACAAGAACTTATTGAGGCTTCCTGCGCGGAAGAAGGGAATATCTCGTATAAGCTCCTTAAGGATACGAACCAGGATGACACGTATCTCATGGTTGAACAGTGGAAAGATCAAGAAGCAGTAGGGGCTCACAATGCAAGTAGCCATTTTCAGGCGTTCGTTGCTAAAGCTCCAAAGTATTTGACTGCTCCGTTACATGTTCAAGCATTTACAGGTCAACCCATCAGTAAATAATTAATGAATTAAAGTAAAAGAAGGTCAATCGACGGGATTGATCTTCTTTTTTTGCTTGCTTTATTTTATAAAAGGTTGACAGATGAGAACGGAATGATAAAATGTAACATGTGCCTAAATGATAATGAATATCATTATCTGAGTCAAATAATTCCATCTATCTACATAATGCTACACCCTTCTTTACGGAATGAATGTAGCTATCCTATCCTCCTAAATTGACGGGGAAGAGGAAGGAACGGTTATGAAGAAGCGATACTTATTTACACTACTTATCATTTTGTCCCTTCTTTCCGTTTTTATCGGAGTAAAGGATATTCAGCCATGGCACTTATTAAACCTGGATGACAGTCAGAAGCAGATTCTGCTGGAAAGCCGGTTGCCACGGCTCGCAAGCCTACTTATCGCTGGGATCAGCATGAGCATCTGCGGACTCATTATGCAGCAGATTACACGGAACAAATTTGTATCTCCAACAACGGCAGGTACAGAAGATTCAGCAAGGCTCGGGATTTTGGTATCTATGTTGCTATTTGCTACCGCCTCCCCGCTTGTGAAGATGATTGTTGCTTTTGTGTTTGCGCTTGCAGGGACGTTTATATTTACGAAGATACTAGAGAGAGTTAAATTCAGAGATTCCATTTTCATTCCACTCGTGGGCATCATGTTTGGTAATATTGTCGGATCAATCACTACATTCTTTGCATACAAACATGATCTGATCCAGAATATTTCCTCTTGGCTGCAAGGAGATTTCTCAATGATTATTTCCGGCCAATATGAACTCATCTATATCAGTATACCGCTAGTCATCGTCGCTTACTTTTACGCGAACAAGTTTACGGTAGCTGGTATGGGAGAAGAATTTTCTGTTAATCTCGGTCTTAACTATAAGTGGATTGTAAATCTCGGTCTTGTCATTGTTGCGATGGTTACTTCTGTCGTTATTTTGACAGCGGGTATGATCCCTTTTCTCGGTCTAATTATTCCAAACATCGTTAGTATGTATATGGGGGATAATCTCAAGAAAAGTCTCTCTCACACTGCGCTCGTGGGTGCCATATTCGTTCTGATCTGTGACATCCTTGGACGGGTGATCATTTACCCGTATGAGATACCGATCGGCTTAACGGTTGGTGTGCTCGGCAGTATCATCTTTATTTTCTTGCTGATGAGGAGAAAGGCCTATGAATAACAAGACCAAGATTGCTCTACTCGCTGCTGTCGCTGTTGCACTTATTGGCATCTTTGTCTTTGTTGATTTAGGCAGTAGCTGGCGCTATGTACTTCCTAGAAGGGCTATGAAAATTCTAGCCATCATTTTAACGGGAAGCGCCATTGCTTTTTCATCCATGATATTTCAGACCGTTACGAATAACCGAATTTTGACTCCAAGTGTGCTGGGACTGGATTCACTGTATATGCTCATCCAAACTTTTATTATTTTTGTATTTGGATCAGCACAGATTTCTTCTTTCAGCAAAAATGTAAATTTCATTATTTCTGTAGGTCTGATGGTGATGTTTGCAGGGGTTCTGTATAGACTGCTGTTCAAGCGGGAAGGACGAAATTTATTCTTCTTGCTACTGATTGGTCTTGTCATGGGAACCTTATTCCAGAGCATGTCGACCTTTATGCAGGTCATTATGGACCCGAATGAGTTCTTGATTGTGCAAGATCGGATGTTTGCCAGCTTCAATAACGTCAATACGGATCTTGTTATCGTATCAATCATTGCTTTTGCGATTATCGGTATTTATTTCTCAAGATTCAGCAAGTATATGGACGTCATGTCGCTAGGACGTGAACACGCGGTGAATCTCGGCGTTCCTTATAATCTGATTGTAAGACGAATGCTGATTATTGTGGTTATTCTCGTCTCTATCTCTACAGCACTTGTAGGTCCTATTACTTTTCTAGGATTGCTGGTCGTGAATGTAACGTATCAAATGTTTAAAACTTATCAGCACAAGCTGATGATTCCTGCTGCGATGCTAATCAGCATTATTGCACTCGTAGGAGGGCAGATGATTGTTGAGAGAGTCTTTACTTTTGCAACAACACTGAGTGTCATCATTAACTTTGTCGGCGGTGTGTACTTTATTTATCTGTTACTTAAGGAGAACAAATCGTGATAGATGTGAAAGAGGTATCCAAACTATACGGGAACAAGTATGTGGTGGAGAATGTATCCGCCAGCATCCAGAAGGGGAAAATCACTTCTTTTATCGGACCGAACGGTGCGGGTAAAAGTACCTTGTTGTCTATGGTAAGTAGACTCATTAGCAAAGATCACGGTGAAATCTTCATTGATGGACTGGATGTATTCAATACGAAAAGTGGCGATCTCGCAAAGAAAATTGCCATATTGAAGCAATCAAACCACATCAACGTAAGGCTGACGATTCGTGATCTGGTTAGTTTTGGCCGGTTCCCTTATTCTCAAGGCAAGCTGACCAAAGAAGACTGGGCTTATGTTGATGAAGCAATCGAGTATATGGAACTTCAAGATATGCAGGATAAATACTTGGATCAACTAAGTGGAGGGCAGAATCAGCGCGCTTTCATCGCCATGGTTATCGCTCAGAACACAGATTACATTTTGCTAGATGAGCCATTGAACAATCTGGATATGAAACACTCCGTTCAGATTATGAAAGTGTTAAGGAAGCTGGCAGATGAACTAGGAAAGACAGTAGTCATCGTCATCCACGACATTAACTTTGCGTCCTGTTACTCGGATTACATCGTAGCCCTAAAGCATGGCAAGATCGTTAAAGAAGGAACTACCGATGAAATCATCGATACGGCGGTGCTAAGAGAAATTTACGATATGGATATTCCGGTCCAGACCATTGATGGCAACAAAATTTGCGTATACTTCCGGTAGGAAGAAGGTTCTATCATACTTAGTTTCATCATAGGAAATTCTTGCAACAGCAAGGAAAACAGGATTTCCTAATCCTATATATGTAAAAATATTATATTTATTTTAGTATTAGCCAAAATAATAGTATGAGGTGATTATTCATGAAAAAATTTAAATTATCTTCTATATTTACACTTGTTATG